>JAGYKJ010000005.1 GCA_018401755.1 Litorivicinus sp. | reverse complement strand
GTTCTTGCGAAGAACCTCTATTAGCTGCGCATCAATCTCGATTGTGTTTTATCAGCTTTTACTTATCAGCATGCGCTTGAGGAGGCTTGATGAAAGATTCAGCTGGGATGCCGAAACCATCATGCAGCTTCCAAATTATTTTTAGTGTGAGCGAGCTTTTATGGTTGAGATCCTCATACACACGATTGCTCTTACCAATTATGGATACAAGATCTTTTACCGTTAGACCTTTGCGCTCCATTTTGAACTTGATGGCTTCAGCGGGATCGGGCAATTCCATCGAAAACGGGCTTCGATGCTCTTCAAGTATCGGTTTCGCTGGGTTTTGCCCCAAGTACGCTCGGTGTAGCCGCCAATATTTTTAGGGTCGTCAAGGGCGCGCGGGGTAATCCTGACTTTTCGGGTAGGCGGTATCAGGACTCGGCATCCAGATCATTGATGAGCGAGTCCATGGAGAAATCATCTACAAATTCACCATTCTTGGCTTGGATTGCACCCTCTGACAGGTGGGCGCGTAAGGCCTCGAGTTTGCTTTTGCGTTCTTCCATCGCACGCAGTGCGTCCCGCACCACTTCACTGGCGGAGCCGTAGCGGCCGCTAGAAATTTCATTTTTGATGAACACCTCCCAGTGCTCACCCAGGCTTAGGCTGGTTGTGGCCATAACACACCTCAAGTATTCAAAATTCACAAATATGAATATAGTTTAGGCTGGCGTGGGTGACAAGAACTTAGTCTTTAGTCTGCTGGCTCAGAACGTCGAACAATGAATCGAGTGCGTTTTTCGATCGAATCGCGACACCTTCGCCATCATCTCTCTGATCGATGCCGGTCTTGAGTTGCTTGTGCAAAAGTGCGGTTTTAATTTCCTTCACCCATTCCTCATGCGCATCCATAAAACTCAGCGCTTCCCGGATCACTTCGCTCGCGTTGTTGTACTGGCCACCTTCTACCTTCGCTTTGATGCGAGCTTCCATCTCAGGCGTTAGTGATACAGGCATGGCGGCCTCACCGCGCAGACACTTGATTGGTTCATGCTAGATTGACCTACAAGGATTATCAATGTTTGCAGATTTATGCCCGATCAACCACCTATAAAGCGCTGCACCATCTATTCCCGGTCATCCGTGGAAAAGGACAATCGTGACCCAATTGATTCGGTCAGCGCTCAGTTTATGGCCTGCGCTGAATTTATCGGCTCGCAGGTCAGTCGTCGCAAATTTAGTCTGTGTGCCGCGTTGTCAGTCTCGCCGAGCCAGACGATTAATCTCGTCTTGAATCGCCGCGCAGCTCGCCATGACTGTTTCAAAGGTTGGCTGTTCAAAAGCCAGTAGTCCATCTTCCAGCATGGCTGCGTAGTCCTTCTCCAGCGTGTCCAGTGACGGCCCCTCCGGGATCAACCGGAGATCCCCCGAGGTCGCCTGGAAATAATCGACCTTGCCGCCGTGGACATCTTTCTCAGCAAAGAACATGGATTTATGTTCAGCCACCTGCCGTGCTAACTCGTGATTGCTGGCTGCTGAAGCGAAGTGCGTTGTTTTGGCCAAAGCAGCGAGGTCATGCCAGTGGCGTGAATAGCGATCTCCTCGCAGCCGCCCTTGCAGGCAGTACACGTGAGCCGCCGTCGCCTTCTCCCAAAAGGTACGCTCTGCCGCCATTACCAAGGGCTGCGCTGTCGGAAAGGTCACCCCGTCAATGAGCGGGGCGATGTCGCAGGCCACGTGATGTCGCTGATGGGGTTCGCCGGTGGCTCGCGCACCAAACTCCAACTGGATCGTGGCTGCGGCGTAACCTGTTCCCTTCTTGGTCGCCGGATAAGTGATGATGAGCTTGTCACTGTCTTTACCAGCCAAGCTCAGCTCGGCTCGCAGCCCGCTGGCCACCAACTCCTGCTTAATGACGGGTTGAACAGTTTGTTCGATCCATTGCGGCAAGCGGCTGCGCACCGCACTGGTGATCTTTTTCTCCTGGCTTGCTGACGCCGGGATGGGATTGCCATCGCGCAAAAGATCCGGCACCAGCTCGCGGATGTCGTAAGTCAGATCGATATCTTCAGAGAATCGGTCAATGACCTTGTACACCTTGGACAGTGACGTGCCACCCTTGAAGGTCATGCTATCGCCCAGCGGCGAGTCGTAAATTGCAGACAAAGCCCAGACGACCCAGATGTCTTTTTCAAGCAGGTGTGCTGGCCTACCACTCCGACCTGCTGCCACCTCAAGGGCTTCGGACTGGTCAGAGGAACTGAGGTCAAACCAAGATTCAGGCATGTTCGCTCACCTCGCTCACCGCGCGCGCCATCCAACTGGGCAGGACAGCTCGGGCAGAGCGCATCGCTGCCCACTCTGCCGGTGGTAGTTTGGTGTAAAGCATTTTCAGTGCCGAGGATGCTTGCTCCGGCCCCAGCCATGAAAGGGCACGGATGGCCATGCCGGCCGGACGAGTACCCAGAACCAGCTGCCAACGATTGCCATGCTTGAGTTCAACGGTTCGGTTGCCGAGCTGCAATTTGCGCGAGCGCCCCGAGGTCAGGAATACCTCACGGATGGGCACCTGGGTGGTCAACCCAGTGCGTTGGCTTCGGTGGCTCCGTTGGCAACGATCACCTCGCCGCTGGCCGAATTCGATGGCCTTGATCACGGCTTCGGTCGACGGGGGGCGCGCACCAAAACGGCTGATCACCGGTGCGGCGTAGGCGCCTCGCCCAATGCGCATCAGCTTGCCTTCGCGCGTCAGGCGGGTAAGGGTTTGATCTACCGCAGCCCTAGAGGCCAGATGAAGGAACTCTTTGGCCGACAGCAAGCCGCCTTCGGGCAAGGCTTGTGCAACAGACAAGATGGTTTCAGCAAGATGGCTCATGGTCAGACTCCGTTTGTCAGAAGTCTATATCTATTTCTGACAAACTGCAAACAACAGGTGAGTGCATGGCGGTGCTGGCCAAGGACGAAATCACTGATTGCTTACCGATGCCAAAAAACAACCGTTTGATCAATCAACGCGCAAGCTGTTGATTTACATAGGCCGAAGGCGTGACGCCTGCGGACTTCGGGCAGTTTTGAGCCGGACAGAAAGGAGAGAGGAATGGCCCGGAGAGAGCGCCATGTGGCCAGAGGTAGGCAGCCTGCCGAAGTCCGCAAACCTACTCAGCGTTCCGCGCGTGTTCGCGGGGTCGGCTCTTCATCATTAACGGGGGACACCGATCATTCATTAGACTGAGTTTTGCGAACAAACAGCTAATGGAGAATGACCGATGTCCCACGCAAGTACCATTGTAGGCATACCCGGACTTGAGATTGAACGGGTGGATCGCAATCAGCAGATTCACATTTGGGCAAAGCCAAAGTTTCGGCCTGTTTGTCTGTACTGTGAGTCCACCTCGCTCCGGATCAAATCGACCGGTGAACGCACACTGAAGCACACCAGACAGGGCAATCGGATCATGGTGTTACACCTGCGTGTTCCGAAGTATCACTGCATGACCTGTGGGCGCTACTTTCGGCATCGCTTTGCCGGCATCCGTCCACGGCTTCGCGCCACTGAAGGCTATCGACTGGAAGTCTATGAAGCACATCATGGCGGTGTGACACAGCACATGCTCTCGCGCACACACGGGATCAGTGCTGCAACTGTAGAGCGGTGGTATCAATACCACATCGCACAACGGATCTCGGAGATGCGTGACCGTCCGTGCCCTCAGGTGTTGGGGATCGATGAGCACTTCTTTAGCCGTCAACGCGGCTATGCCACCACCTTGGTGGATCTGAAGAACCACAAGGTCTTTGATGTGGTCCTGGGTCGAACAGAGGCCAGTCTGGGCGAGTATTTACGCGCGCTCCCTGGTCGAGAACAGGTGAAGATCGTGGTGATGGACTTGTCTGAGACCTATCGGCGGATTGTGCGTCGATACTTTCCCAATGCACAGATTGTTGCCGATCGCTTCCATGTGGTTCGATTAGTGAATCATCATGTGTTGAAGGTGTGGCAACAACAGGATCCAGAGGGACGTAAGAACCGTGGACTACTGAGCTTAATGCGACGTCATCAGTGGAACCTCAGTACAGCACAACAGCAAAGACTCCAGGCCTACTTGGATCAACATCCTGTCCTGAAGGCGCTGTACCACGCGAAGCATCAGTTGATGCGCTTACTGTTGCTCAAGACACTTAAGGTGGCGCATGTGAGGCGCTATTTGCCACAACTGCGTCGTTTGATCGATCAGTTTGCAGACAGTCCTGCGGCGAGCCTTGCCAGAACGCTCACAAGCTGGCTTGAGCCGATTGTACGAATGTGGCGATATCGATACTCCAATGGCATGACTGAGGGCTTTCACACCAAGATGGAAATGATGTCTCGACGTGCATTTGGATTTAGAAACTTTAATAATTACCGACTCAGGGTCCTTGCCCATTGTGGCTGGGACGGAGTGATCAATCGTGTCTAGTGAATATTCGTCATCCCCCATTAATGGGGAAGAGCCGAAAAAACCCCAACCGAGAACGGTTGGGGTTTCAATATTGGTGGAGACGGCGGGATTTGAACCCGCGTCCGTCAGCCCTCCGCCAAACGCTCTACATGCTTAGTCGCGTTTTTGGATTTAAGTCCGGATCTCCCAACGCACAGGGATCCCCATTCCGAGTTCAGTGAAAGTTTAGTCCGTTGACCCTGAACGCAGTCTCAAGACGAGTCTCTGTTGCGAACCTTGTTAGTCAGAACCAGAGACGATTCCGACCCAAGGTCTAGCATTAAGCAGCTAGAGCGTAGTTGTCGTCGTTGGCAGTTATGGCTAACGAGTCTACAGTTGGGTTAACGAGCACTGCAGAACTACTCGGCATGCACATTTGGTTTTGTGACCGGCGTCGAATCCATATCGTCCCCGATGGGTTAGTATCCCCTTGAAGTGCAGTCAGTGCAATGCGCGTTGTCCTTAGATCGCCGAGAACGCAAGCCAAACTGCGGATCCGATCAAGAGGATGCCCAGAGTGCGGTTGATTGTTGGGAGGGAGGTCTCGGTCAAAAGTGCCTTTGCAGACCCCGCAAACAGGGCGACCCCGGTATAGACAACGGCATCGATGAATCCGGCGAGCGCCCCCATCACGACTTGATCCAGCAAGCGATGATTTGGGTCCACAAAGGGGCCAAAGATGGCGAGGAAGAAGATCAGCACTTTTGGATTGACGATGGCAATGAAAAAGCCAGCGACAAATCCACCCTGGGTCGAGAGTCGTTCAGGGAGCGGAGTGGTTCCACGACGCACCAGAGTCCAGCCAAAATACACCAACAATGCAAGGCCAAGCCAGGTCAGTACACCGGATGCGGCCGGTGCTGCCATGAGTAGCGCAGATAAGCCGAAGACAGTGGCGAGCGCGAAGCAAGTGATCCCAAGCCCATGACCGAGGGCACCTGCAACACCGACTCCAAGACCCCGCGTGGCGGTCATGGACAGAATCATCAGCCAGGAAATTCCGGGGGATAGGGCGCCGGCCAGGCACAAGACGATCAGGTTGATCCAATCAGCCTCGGTCATTATCGCGCTCGGTGGCGAACCGCCCGTTGCTTTTCAATCGCCCATTCGCGATCGCGGATGGTCTCGCGCTTGTCGTGTTGTTTCTTCCCGCGTGCCAAGCCAATATTGAGTTTCACCAACGGCCCTTTCCAATACATCTCAAGCGGGATGCAGGCGTGCCCTTTTTGCGCCAGCATGCCGTGGATGACCGCGAGCTCTTTGCGATGCAGTAGGAGCTTACGGGAGCGGGTCGGATCGGCGATGACATGGGTCGACGCAGAATCAAGCGGTGTAATCAGTGCGTTCAACAGGTAGGCTTCGCCGCGTCGAATCACGACATAGGTGTCGGTGAGGTTGGCTTTCCCGGCGCGAATGGATTTGACCTCCCAGCCGAGCAACTGCAGCCCCGCTTCAAAGGTCTGGTCGATTTGGTAATCGAATCGTGCGCGTTTGTTCGCGGCGATCTGATTGGAGTTTGATTTTGCTTTTTTGGCCATGGCGCGCGACTTTACGTATATTTCGCCCACCGTCAAATGACGAACGAGGACAGAATGCCCAAGGTTACGCGCTCCGCGGTGGTTTCGCACTCACCAGAACACATGTTTGATTTGGTTAACGACTTCAGTCGCTACCCTGAATTCCTTCCTTGGTGCGCTGCAGGGCGCGTGATTTCAGCTGATTCAAGCGAAATCATTGGTGAACTGACGCTGCAAAAAGGTGCACTACGACATACATTTTCGACCCGAAATACCTTGACGCGACCCGAACGGATTGCGCTTTCACTGGTATCTGGCCCATTTAAGTCGCTCTCCGGTGCCTGGACCTTTGAATCCCTGCCAGGGGGTGCGTGTCGCGTGAGTTTGAACCTCGAGTTCGAGTTCTCCAGTCGTTTGATCGCCATGGCGATTGGTGGACTGTTCTCGCAAATCGCCGGGAATCTGGTTGACGCCTTCTGTGATCGCGCCGATGCACTCTATGGTGCTGCGCAGTGACTGCGCTGCCATCCTCCCATCCCACGATGATTCCGATTGAGGTGGCTTACGCGCGTCCAGAGCGCCAAGCGATTATCGCCGTCAGCGTTCCTGAAGGCACGACGCTGGCAGAAGCAGCCGCCTTATCGGGGATTGTCGAGATGTTTCCGGAGATTGATCTGGCCACCATTCCGATGGGGATTTTCGGCGTGGAAATTAAAACGGCCACCACCACCGTGGTGTCGGCTGGGGATCGGGTGGAGTTGTATCGATCGTTGCAAGCGGATCCGAAGGAGAACCGCCGGCGTCGCGCGCAAGCGAAGCCACGCGGCCGCCCTCAAACTGGACGATAAGGTATTGGTTGGTCTGAATCTCGCCATCCAGATCCACGCGCTCTAAGTAGATCCAACGATCTGGGTTAAAGCTGTTTGTGGTGATTGGATTGCCAAGCAGAAATTGGACCTGTGCCTCCGTCATCCCGATTTCGACGCGATTCATGGCGGTTTCCTTGAACTGGTTGCCTTGAATCACCGGGTTTTTGTGCACGCCCGGAAAGCCGCAGCCCGCCAAGGTGAGGGAGAGGATGAGCAAAGGCGCCAGAATTCGCATAGAAAGGTTCCAATACGCGGTAAACCCCCGAATAATAGAGTTCATCTGGGACTGAGTCTATGCGCCATGCAATATGAAACCGACGAACTGAAGAAAGCGGGACTGAAAGCCACACTTCCGCGTATTCATATTCTTCAGTTGCTGTTAAATCATGCGGAAGGGCATTTTTCTGCGGAAGAGGTCTACCGAAAACTGCATGATTCCGGAGTAGACGTCAATCTCGCCACCATTTACCGCGTCCTGACTCAGTTTGAGGAAGCAGGTTTGGTAGAGCGTCATCAATTTGATGCGACAACCAGTGTGTTTGAGTTGGCTCAGGATGATCACCATGACCACATCATTTGTGTGAAGTGCCACAAAGTCATTGAGTATGTGGAGCCAAAAATTGAGGCCCTTCAAGAGGAGGTGGCCCGGCATTACGACTGCACCATTGTCGACCACAAACACATCATCTATGTCGAGTGCGCCGACTGTCGAAAGCGCTAGGCGTGAAAGTCAGATATCTCCGGGCCGTCCGTCAGCACAGCCCAATTCTCGAATGTTAAGCCTGGAACCCGCTCAAATTCGCGAACGTTGTTGGTCACCAAACAGCAGCCTAACACGCGTGCATGTGCCGCAATGAGGCTGTCATTGGGGCCAATTGGGGAGCCCGCGATGGCTAAGGCATGACGACTACGCATGGTTTCTCGATCACCAATCGAGAGATTGGGTAGATGTCATCCAGATGCGTGATCAATGCATCAGTATCGGATCTGCCTGTCGATCAATGCGCGATCTAAACCAGTCGGTCAAAAACACCGGAAGGCATTAATAGTGGTACCTGCATGCAATGACCACAAGAGACTCGTTTTCCACGCAATAGACCAACCGATGCGTGTCATCGATGCGCCGCGACCAGAAGCCTGAGAGGTTTTCTTTCAACGGCTCAGGCTTACCGATACCGTCAAACGGCTGACGAAGCGCGTCTTTGATCAATGCATTGATGCGCTTGAGGGTCTTTTTATCTTGCGCCTGCCAGTCGGTGTAGTCATCCCAAGCAGCTGTGGTCCAGGTTAGCTTGTGGACGCTGTCAGTCGACATCAACCAAACCCTGCTGCCTCACCTCACCCCTGCGGTACTGCTCAATCGAGCGGGCCAAATGCGCTGCGTTCGCGGGCGACTTCAACAGGTGCACCGTCTCCAGCAGAGCGTTGAAGGTATCGAGCGACATCAGAACCGCATCCGGCGCATCTCGGCGCGAGATGACCGTGTAGTCGGCATCTGCTGTGACCTGGTCGATCACGCTTTTAAGACCTCTTCTCGCTTCAGAAAAGTTGATGACTCGCATGACAAGAAATCCCTAGTTGGACAGTTTATTGTACAAGTCTGCCCTGCATTTCCGTTCAGAGCAAGGAGTCACCCACGAAACACACAACGCGCGCTAGTTCTTAGGATCAGCACCCAGTGTCGTTCGAACCGCATCAGATTCCTTGTGTCGCGTCACACCCCTGCGGGGCTCGCAGGGGAGTTTCATTGTTAAGCCGAATGGGTCTCAGGGTGTGCCGGTCTTCAGGAAGAGGTTGGACTTGCAAGATCCGCGAAATTACTGATTTTGACAGTGCCCTCGGGGAAGCGGGCGACAACTTCTAGCTCACCTCCCATGGCCTCAATGTGGCTGCGCAGTGTGGAGATGTACATGTCGGTGCGCTTTTCGAGCTTGGCAATGGACGGTTGCTGAACGCGCAACACGTCGGCCAGCATCTTTTGAGACAGGCCACGCGCTTGGCGTAGCTCATTGAGCGGCATCTCATCCAACATCGCCTTCGCCTTCGCCTGCGCACGTCCCATCGCATCGGGGGACATCTTGGCGCGCAATTCTGAGAATTTCTTAGTCATCGCTCAACCCTTCCTCTCGAAGTTGTCTCAGGTGATCCTCATAGAGACGGTCGGCCAGTGGGACATGCACTTCGTACCACCGATCGTTGCCCGTCTTGTCTCCCCCGATCAGCAAAATCGCATGTCTTCGCGGATCAAAGGCATACAGAGTTCGAAATGGGCGACCCTGGTGCTGGGTGCGCAGCTCTCGCATGTGCGAATGCACTGAACCGTTGATCGAACTGCTGTGAGGAAAGCCCAAGTTCGGTCCACGCTCTTCAAGCAAGATCACCGACGCAGCCACCGAAACCTGCTCCTCTTGGGACAACTCCGTCCACCAATCGCCAAACTCGTCTGTGTATTCGACTTCCCAATTCATGAGCAAAATATAGCCTCAACGGAATATTCCTTCAATGGAATTTGAATGAGGGTGATGAACAAAGCGCGCTAGATCTCACTATGCGCTGTCAGGCCAGATGGGGTTTTGTGCTCGATCTCACCGTCACATTCTGCCCTCATCTGGAAAGACGCCAGGACGAGTGCCCAAGAAATCCTCTTCAATGGGAGGAAGCGCCGCAAAGTCGAGCCAATCGGGGCGGTGTGGTCTCAGCGTGATGGTGTCGCCAATGTTGTCGATAGGCAGCGCATCGATCTCGCCCAAGTCAAATTCGATCTCTTTGGGAGACTGAATCGCCTGGTTCTGGCCGTTCTTCAATCTCTTGACAACTGTCATGGGACAGGCCTCCCCTGATGAACACGCTCATGGCTTATCATAGGCCCGATCGATTCGACGTCAATTGATGGTGTGGTCTTACCATGTCGCGGACGCGGGATCAGGCGTTGGCCAACAGCTCCTTTGCCATGGCATAGGTGGTCTCTGTCAGCGTGGTCACCACCCAGCATCCGAGCAATTTCTTCGACGCGTTCTGCATCCGATAACACCAGCGCTTGGCTCTCGGTCGACCCCGCGTGTGTCTGCTTCGCCACATGGATGTGTACCTGTGCAGCTGCCGCGACCTGTGGTTGGTGAGTGACGACCAAGAGTTGGGTATGGGTCGCTAATTGCGCCAACATGCGTCCCACCACGGCTGCGGTCGTCCCCCCGATCCCGACATCGACCTCGTCAAAGACCAATGTCGGTGACGCGCGCTTGGCTGCCGTGATCACTTCAATGGCCAAGCTGACGCGGGAGAGCTCGCCGCCTGAGGCAATTTTGGACAGCGACCCGCCAGCTTGGCCGGCATTTGGCGTGAATAGAAACAACGCTGTCTCGCGGCCCATGACACCTAACTCGTCGCTGCGGCGCCAAGTGACATCGAACTGTGCATCGCGCATGTGTAAGGCCTGTAGGTTACGGGTGACCTCGGTCGCTAATTCAATTCCACAGCGTGCACGCACCTCAGAGAGGGCCTCTGCGGCCTGCTCCGCCTGCGCGGCGGTCTCGCGGACATGCGCTTCAAGGGCGGGAAGGGCCTCTTGCGAAGTTTGTAAGCGATCAAGCCGTGCTTTAAGTTGCTGCCAATGGGCCGCTAACGCATCCGGTTCCACCCGATGTTTGCGTGCCAATTGCAGCCATTCAGACAGCCGTGCTTCGACCTGTGCCAGGCGTTCGGGATCAACGTCCAGGTGTGCATGTGCATGCCGAATGACGCGAGCGGATTCATCGAGGCTGATGGCGGCTTGGTCCAACAGTGCATCGGCCTCGGCAAGGGTCGGATGATCCTCGACAAGATCACTCATCGCTGCCCGCAGGCGACTGACCTGATCGACCAGCCCCCCATCCTCATGGCCATCCGAGTTGCGCCAATGCGCTGGCGGTGACCGCAAGAAAATGGTCGGCGCCGGCGAGCTGTCGTTGCATTTGATCTAACGCGGCATATTCATCGTCCGCTGGCTGAAACGCGTTGAGTTCCTCCACCTGGAAGGTCAGCAGTGCCTGCTCACGGCTTGCCTCGGCGATCTCGTCTTGATAGTGCGCCAGAGACGCTTCGGCCGCCTTCCAAGCGCGATAGGCCACACTGTAGTGGGCGTACGCGCGGCCACCATCCGCATACGCATCAATCATCCGCGTTTGCTCGCGCGGTTCCAGTAACTGTTGGTGGGCTTGTTGCCCGTGGAGATGCACGAGCGTGGCTGCGAGCGTCTTGAGTTGCCCTGCAGTAATCGGGATCCCGTTGACCAGGGCCTTTGAGCGCCCCTCGGCGGTCACAGATCGGCGCACAATGAGCTCGTCGGTCGCGTCAAAGTCATTGTCGGCGAGCCAGTTCTGGGTGTCGCTGAGCTGTCCGACCCGAAACACCGCAGAGACCTGCGCCCGCTCCGCTCCGGTGCGGACCAAGCTGGCATCCGCGCGTTCGCCAAGCGCCAACTCGAGGGCATCGAGCAGCAGCGATTTCCCCGCACCCGTCTCCCCAGTGATGGCGGTGAATCCCGGGGTGATCTCCAGATCCACCTGAGACAAGGTCGCGAGATTTTGGATGGTCAGTGCTTCGAGCATTGGACAATTGAAACCTGTTCTCCCTGACCCAATACAGGGAGCTTCGAGAAGTGTAGCAAGGCCTGAGCAAAACAAGGAGGCACGGATGGTGGATGAATCCACACCCAAGGACACGGATGCAGTCAATGACTCGGGAACTCCCCCTGAGACGCCCGAGCAGGTCGGCATCCCAGAGACCGAATCAGCACAGCAGTCTGAGGTCACAGATGCGTCGGAAGGCCCATCGCAGCCCGTTTCCGACTCAGAAGACAGTGCCAGTGTCGATACCCAACTTGAGGAGCTGCGGGAAGCGGTACTGCGTGCCAAGGCGGACGCACAAAATATTCAGCGTCGCGCTGAGCGTGATGTCGAGAATGCCCATAAATATGCCATCGAGCGATTCGTCAAAGAATTGTTGCCGGTCTTGGATTCGATGGATCGTGCATTAGAGCTGGCCGAAACCATCGATGGATTTGATGCCGCCGCACTCGAGGGAACCCAGATGACCCACAAGTTGTTGCTGGATGCGGTCGCGAAGTTTGGCGTGGTGCGCGTCGATCCAGTGGGGGAACCCTTTGATCCGCAAATGCACCAAGCCATGACCATGGTGCCGTCTGCAGAGCATGCACCGAATACGGTGATGCGCGTCATGCAGAAGGGCTACCAGCTCCATGATCGGCTGGTGCGCGCGGC
This sequence comes from Litorivicinus sp., assembly GCA_018401755.1. Classification (GTDB taxonomy): domain Bacteria; phylum Pseudomonadota; class Gammaproteobacteria; order Pseudomonadales; family Litorivicinaceae; genus HIMB30. The sequence goes on along the minus strand of JAGYKJ010000005.1, from coordinate 546,529 downwards.
CATGGTGGTGGTGACGAAGTCACCTTAGGGTGTCTCGGACCTTGAGTTTAGTGAGTTGGCCCAAATGATGGGTGGCAGAGAAATACGCCGGCTTGACCGGACATGGATGAACAAACGAGGTATTGGAAATGGGTAAGATCATCGGAATCGATCTTGGAACCACAAACTCATGTGTGGCGGTGTTGGAAGGAGACAAGCCGCGCGTGATCGAGAATGCGGAAGGGGATCGCACAACACCCTCGATCATCGCCTACACGGATGACGAGATCTTGGTCGGCCAGTCGGCAAAACGGCAATCGGTCACCAATCCGGAAAACACGTTATTTGCGGTGAAGCGACTCATTGGTCGCAAGTTCAAAGATGATGTTGTGCAAAAAGACATCAAAATGGTGCCATACAAGATCATTGGCGCGGACAACGGCGACGCCTGGATTGCTGTACGTGGGAAGAAGCTTGCGCCTCCACAGATCTCTGCAGAAGTCTTAAAGAAGATGAAGAAGACTGCGGAAGATTATTTGGGGGAGCCGGTCACTGAGGCAGTGATCACGGTCCCTGCATACTTCAATGACTCGCAGCGCCAGGCAACCAAAGATGCTGGCAAGATTGCTGGACTCGATGTCAAACGCATCATCAACGAGCCCACCGCGGCCGCCCTGGCCTATGGGATGGATCAAAAGCGTGGGGACTCTGTCATCGCGGTCTACGATCTCGGTGGTGGGACCTTTGATATTTCCATCATTGAGATTGCCGAGGTGGATGGCGAGCACCAGTTTGAAGTGCTCTCGACCAACGGAGACACCTTCTTGGGTGGCGAAGACTTCGACATGCGGATCATTGATCACTTGGCTGAGGTGTTCCAGAAAGAGCAAGGCATGAACTTAAAGGGTGATCCTCTGGCCATGCAGCGTCTCAAAGAAGCCGCGGAAAAAGCCAAGATCGAGCTGTCATCCAGCCAGCAAACAGACGTCAATCTGCCCTACATCACTGCCGATGCGAGTGGTCCAAAGCACTTAAACGTCAAACTCACGCGCGCAAAGCTGGAAAGCTTGGTGGAGGAGTTGGTGGATCGGACCCTGGCACCTTTGAAGCAAGCGCTAGAAGATGCAGGTCACAGCACCAAAGAGATCAGCGATGTGATCTTGGTCGGTGGTCAGACGCGGATGCCCTTGGTGCAAGCGAAAGTCAAAGCGTTCTTTGGCAAGGATCCACGCCGCGATGTGAACCCTGATGAAGCAGTCGCCATTGGCGCGGCCATTCAAGGGGCGGTCTTGTCTGGTGACGTCAAAGACGTGTTGCTGTTAGACGTGACACCGCTGTCTTTGGGGATTGAGACCATGGGTGGTGTGATGACTGCCTTGATCGAGAAGAACACCACGATTCCGACCAAGAAGACGCAAGTGTTCTCGACAGCCGATGACAACCAAACAGCTGTGACCATTCACGTGCTGCAAGGCGAGCGGAAGCAAGCGAGTCAGAATAAGTCGCTGGGACGGTTTGATTTGGCTGACATTCCACCCGCTCCACGGGGACTGCCGCAGATTGAGGTGGCTTTTGACATCGATGCGAACGGGATTTTGAATGTCTCCGCGAAAGACAAGGCCACTGGAAAAGAACAGTCCATTGTGATCAAAGCTTCGTCCGGGTTATCCGACGAAGAAATTGAAAAGATGGTCAAGGACGCTGAGGCCAATGCTGAAGCGGATCGGAAGTTCGAATCCCTCATCGGCGCCCGGAATATGGCGGACTCGATGATGCATGCCACCAAAAAGTCGATGGCGGAAGCAGGGGATAAGTTGACCGATGACGAGAAGCAGCCGGTGTTGGATGCGATCGCCGCGTTGGAGAGCGTGCTTGGCTCGGACGATCAAGAGGAGATCGAGGCGAAGACCAAGGCCTTGACCGATGCCTCTGCCAAGATCGCGGAAAAGCTCTATGCCTCCGCCGATGCGGGCGCACAAGCGACAGATGCCGGTGGTCAATCGCGATCAGCGGACGATGACGTGGTCGATGCCGAATTTGAAGAAGTGAAGGATGACGAGAAGAAGTCCTAAGTCTCGACACCAGGGAGGGTGCCCATAAGTGGCCAAGCGTGATTATTACGAGACCCTTGGGGTCAGCCGAGATGTCAGTGACGCAGAGCTGAAAAAGGCGTATCGGCGACTGGCCATGAAGTTCCACCCGGATCGTAATCCAGGCGATAGTGAGGCGGAGGCGAAGTTCAAGGAGTTGAGCGAGGCCTACGAAGTACTCTCTGATGCGGATAAGCGGGCCGCCTATGATCGGCATGGCCACAGCGCGTTTGAAGGCGGTGGCGGTGCCGGCGGTTTCCATGCCCAAGGTGCGAGCTTTAGCGATATCTTCGGCGACGTGTTTGGCGACATCTTCGGGGGTGGCGGAGGCGGTGGACGGTCGTCCGTACAGCGCGGCAATGATCTGCGCTACACCTTGGATCTCTCTCTTGAAGATGCGGTGTTCGGGACCGAAACCACCATTCGGGTACCAAGGCTTGCTGAGTGCAAGCCTTGTCGTGGCTCTGGCGCCAAGCCTGGCTCAAGCCCCAAGGCCTGTCCAACCTGTAACGGGCAAGGACAAGTCCGGATGCAGCAGGGATTCTTTGCGATCCAGCAAACCTGTCCACGGTGCCATGGATCGGGCAAGGTCATCACGGATCCCTGTGGGGATTGTCGTGGTCAAGGCCGCGTCGAAGAGACCAAGACACTGTCTGTGAAGATCCCAGCCGGAGTGGATACCGGCGATCGGATCCGACTGTCTGGGGAAGGCGAGGCGGGAGGTAATGGCGGTCCTGCCGGCGATTTGTACGTCCAAGTGAACGTCAAGCCCCACAAAATTTTCCAGCGCGATGGCAAAGATCTGTACTGTGAGGTGCCCATTTCGTTTACGGATGCTGCCTTGGGCGGCGAGCTGGAAGTGCCGACCCTCGATGGTCGGGTCAAGGTCAAGGTGCCTGAAGGGACGCAAACCGGGAAGTTATTTCGGGTCCGCTCAAAGGGTGTGAAGCCGGTGCGTGGCGGGGTCCAAGGGGACTTGCTGTGCCGAGTGGTGATCGAAACCCCAATCAATCTGACCGATCGCCAGCGAACGCTGTTGGCGGAATTGCATGAGACCATGAATCACAAAACCCATGCGCCAAAACGCGAAGGGTGGTTTGATAGCGTCAAATCCTTCTTCGATGAGATGAAATTCTAATGTTGCCCATTGTGATTGCCGGAGCCACCGGTCGGATGGGCCGGGTGCTCTTGGAATCCACCCTGGCACATCCTGATTGCAACTTATTAGGTGCCACGGTGCGTCCTGGGTCGGCCTGGGCAGGGCATTCCTGTGCGTCCCTGGTGGGGCCGGATGCGGTGGATTCACCGATCGTCGATTCGATTGCCGAGTTTGTCCTGGAGCGTCCGGTGGTGATTGATTTCACCACCCCTGAGTCCACCCGCGCGCTGCTTGGTTTCTGTCGCGAGCATGACATGGCCATGGTGATTGGGACGACTGGATTGTCTGCCGAGGACGAAGCCTTCATGGCGGAGTCGGCACGCCACATCCCAATTGTTTACGCCCCGAACTTCAGCGTGGGCGTCAATCTTGTTTTGGAGCTCTTAAAAACCACCGCCAAGGTGCTTGGCGACACGGTCGATATCGAAGTCATCGAGGCCCATCATCGGCACAAGGTCGACGCACCCTCAGGGACTGCATTGGCCATGGGCCGGGTCATCGCCGACAGCCTGGGGCGGACCTTGGAGGCAGATGCTGTCTACGGTCGGGAAGGACGCACCGGCGCCAGACCCCGCTCGCAAATTGGGTTTTCGACAATTCGGGGGGGTGACATTGTCGGTGATCACACCGTCCTGTTTGCGGCCGAGGGGGAACGGGTGGAGATTACCCACAAAGCCTCGTCCCGGAAAACCTTCGCCGATGGCGCCGTTCGTGCTGCCATCTGGGCATTTTCTCAGCGCCCTGGGCTCTACTCCATGGTGGATGTGCTGGGTCTTCGGGTCTCAGATTAGGCGGACGCGTCTGCGAGCCTGGCTGCGAGCTGCGTTAAGAAGGGTATTGTTGTCGGGTCAGACTCACGATTGAGTCGATCCTGGATCGCAGTCACTGTGACAGCGGCGGCATCGCGGCACTGATCATAGACATCGCGCGCAACTGACCTTGAGAGCCCGCACGCGACCACCCCAAACTCAATCAACTTCTGCGCCGAAACCCAGTGTTTTTTTCCACCGAGCGTCAGCGCGGGGACATCGTGTCGAATGTAACTGGTTGTATTAATGATGTCGTAGGCTGGCGCGAGCCAGACATCGGATGGATCGCGATACAGGATGCCAAAATTTTTCAAATGGGCATCACCATTTTGCACCAGCTGGTTGACGACAATCATCCGGAAATACTGCAGAAATGCCTGTGCTTGATTCGCTTGACTCACGTATCGGCCAATTGTTTTGGCAATCGCTTCATAACTGCCTTTGTATTTGTCCTCATTGGATCGCCCATGCAGCACCCCAAAATCCTCAAAGCCAAGCGGCTTAGCATGATCTGGCAGATCAAAACGTTTCATGATGAAGAGCGCATCGTCACGCGAGAGATGGAACTCAGGGACCACAATCCCGGCCGCCTTCGCCACCGACATACAATAGAACTCATTGAGTGCAAGCTGTGGATACTCAGGTCCCCATGCTTTCACAATGAAGGGGTTCAGCATCCATGTGGTTTTGTCCCTGACTGCAGCGAGCACCTTGGGTTGGACACCACTGATGGGTGAGTGCAATGCAAACCGTGTGAGTAACTCTTGAAAGAGCTGCTCGGAGGATGGAGAGATCAGTGCCTGGAGTGTCACTGGGGTAGGTGCAGCCTCTGTGGTTGCACCATACTGCAGGCGTCCCACATGGGATCCGCTGAGAAGCTGAAGTAATCCATAGTCATCTAGATCAGTGATCTTTGCGAAATGGGTGGTCAGCATGGCCCGCAAATATCCTTCTGGGAGATGCATCGAAAAAATCGGAAAGAGTTTCGTGTGCACATACTGCCGCCGTCTGACCGGCATGGTGAGCGAGACGAGATCCTCTGGATTGGCATCGCTGTCATAGGTCAATAAATAGCCGGTTGGGTCGTCTTGAAGGATGCCAACATGCTGACCGTGCACCCACACATCAATCGGATTGCGCACTGATAATCTCCTCGAAGGTCGGTAGTGGGGAGGCCTCGCGGATGCTTAACTCGTGGCCTAGGATGCCGAGCAGTTTGATCAATTTTCGAGTGCCCAGGTCGGTCGCCCGCCCAGTTTCAAAACCAGCAATGGTTGCGCGTGAAATCCCGCTGTATTGGGCTAGCGTGGTTTGACTGTAACCCGCCTGTTTGCGGAGCTGTGCGATCCGCTTACCGAGTTCCTCGTAGTCCATTGGCGTCTCTCATCAGGGGTTTCGATGACTCATATGTGAGACAAAATAGCTCGAAATACTGATTTTGTCTTATATTTTAGTCATTTTTGAGGTGCTCGGATGTCTCAGCGCGGTGAGGGTCGATGGCTGATCCATGGGTGGCCGAGTTCCACTTGCCATGGACATTTTGGTGCGGGTCCCTATAATGCCGCTTCAACATCTTGGCGCTAGCCAAGTCCGTCCACCTAGAGGACCTTCGGTTGAATTCTCCTGCGTTACTTTTGCTCTCTGACGGCACGCGATTTCTTGGGCGCTCGATTGGTGCGGACGGATTTTCCGTCGGCGAAGTCGTCTTCAATACCGCGATGACCGGTTACCAAGAAATCCTGACGGATCCATCCTATGCGCGCCAGTTGGTGACGCTCACCTATCCGCACATTGGCAATGTCGGGATCAACCCGGAGGATATGGAATCGACGTCTATCCACGCGGGCGGATTGATCGTCCGTGATGTGCCGATGGCCTACAGTAATTTTCGGGCAACCCGCTCACTCAGTGAGTATTTGGTGGCCTCAGATGTCGTGGGGATTGCCGACATTGATACCCGACAGTTGACCCGGATTCTGCGAGATTCTGGGGCGCAGGCAGGGGTCATCATTGCCGGTGATGCCGCCTTGGATGAGACCATGCAAGCCGACGCGCTTGCAGCCCTGCATGGCTTTCCGGGATTGGCCGGCATGGATCTCGCCAAAACCGTGACGACCGCCCACGCCTATCCCTGGACCGAGGGATCTTGGGTGCTCGGTGACGGCTATGCCGCGCCTGAGACTGGACGCTTTCATGTGGTGGCCTATGATTTTGGGGTCAAGCACAACATTTTGCGGATGTTGGCGGATCGCGGTTGTCGCCTCACGGTGGTGCCCGCGACGACCCCGGCTGCCGAGGTCCTGGCGCTGCAACCGGATGGGGTCTTTTTATCAAACGGGCCTGGCGATCCAGAGCCCTGTACCTATGCGATCGACGCGATTCAAGCGGTGTTGGCGGCACAGATTCCGGTGTTTGGGATCTGCTTGGGTCACCAGTTATTGGGCCTCGCCAGTGGCGCTAAGACGGTCAAGATGAAGTTTGGCCATCACGGCGCAAACCACCCAGTGCAAGACTTGGCGACAGGGCTTGTCATGATTACCAGCCAAAACCATGGGTTTGCCATTGACGAAGCGAGTCTGCCGGCCACCCTGTTACCGACGCATCGCTCGTTATTTGATGGCTCCTTACAAGGGATCGCTCGAACCGATGTGCCTGCCTTTAGTTTTCAGGGGCACCCCGAGGCAAGTCCCGGACCCCATGACGTCGCGCCCTTGTTCGACCACTTTATTGCCCTAATGGAGGCGCACTAATGCCCAGACGTTCTGATCTCGAATCGATCCTGATCATTGGTGCGGGTCCGATTGTGATCGGTCAGGCATGTGAATTTGATTATTCCGGTGCTCAAGCCTGTAAGGCGCTCAAAGAAGAGGGGTATCGGGTCATTTTGGTGAACTCGAACCCTGCCACCATCATGACGGATCCGGCCATGGCGGATGCCACCTACATCGAGCCAATCCGCTGGCAGACCGTGGCGAAAGTGATCGAAAAGGAGCGCCCGAGTGCTCTGCTCCCAACCATGGGTGGCCAGACTGCGTTGAACTGTGCCTTGGATCTGGACCGTGAAGGTGTCCTTGCAAAATTTGGCGTGCAACTGATTGGTGCCAATGCCGACGCCATTGATAAGGCCGAGGATCGCAATCGGTTTGACAAGGCGATGAAGGCGATCGGCCTGAATACCCCGAAAAGCCACATTGCCCATAACCTGGATGAAGCCCGCGCAGCGGCAGCCGATCTAGGCTACCCCTGCATTATTCGGCCGAGCTTTACCATGGGTGGCTCCGGCGGCGGCGTCGCCTACAACCGCGAAGAGTTTGACGAGATCTGTGAGCGTGGACTCGATCTTTCCCCAACCAAGGAGTTGTTAATTGACGAGTCCTTGCTGGGTTGGAAGGAATACGAGATGGAGGTGGTGCGCGACTCCAAAGACAACTGCATCATCGTCTGTTCCATCGAGAACTTCGATCCGATGGGTGTGCATACCGGGGATTCCATCACCGTGGCCCCGGCGCAAACCCTGACGGATAAGGAATATCAGATCATGCGGAACGCATCCATTGCGGTGCTGCGCGAGATCGGGGTCGAAACCGGCGGATCCAATGTGCAGTTTGCGGTGGAACCACAGACCGGTCGCCTGGTGGTGATTGAGATGAATCCTCGGGTGTCACGCTCCTCGGCGCTCGCGTCAAAAGCCACCGGCTTCCCGATCGCCAAGGTCGCAGCGAAGTTGGCTGTCGGCTACACCTTGGATGAGCTCGCGAACGAAATCACCGGTGGCGCCACCCCTGCCTCCTTTGAGCCCTCGATTGACTATGTGGTGACCAAGGTCCCGCGTTTTACCTTTGAAAAGTTTCCGCAGGCCAACAGTCGGCTCACCACGCAAATGAAGTCGGTCGGTGAAGTGATGGCCATTGGCCGGACTTTCCAAGAGTCCTTGCAGAAAGCTTTGCGTGGCTTGGAGATTGGCGTCAGTGGCTTGGACCCTCGCTTTGCCTGGGACGACGATGAAAGCATCCAAGTGATGCGTCATGAGCTCGCCAATCCAGGTCCAGGACGGTTGTGGTGCGTGGCTGATGCGATTCGTAGCGGCATGGCGCTGGATGAGCTGTATCAGATCTCGAAGATCGATCCGTGGTTCTTAGCCCAGATTGAAGATTTGATTTGGGACGAAACACGGCTTGGTGAAATGGCCTTGTCCGATCTGGATCGGGATGCGCTGTGGCGCTCTAAAGCGCAAAGGATTTTCTGACAAGCGCTTGTCGGTGTTGTTGGGTGTGACGGAAAAAGAGCTGCGTGAGCGTCGCTTAAAACTGGGCATTCGGCCCGTCTATAAGCGGGTGGATACCTGTGCGGGCGAATTTGCCACGCCGACGGCGTATTTGTACTCCACCTACGAAGAGACCTGTGAAGCCAATCCGTCCACACGGGATAAAATTATGGTGTTGGGCGGTGGCCCGAACCGAATCGGCCAGGGGATCGAGTTTGACTATTGTTGCGTGCATGCTGCCTTCGCGATGCGTGAAGACGGCTATGAAACCATCATGGTCAACTGCAACCCAGAAACTGTCTCAACCGACTATGACACCTCGGATCGATTGTTCTTTGAGCCGGTGACCCTTGAGGATGTGTTGTCGATTGTCGAGCTGGAAAAACCCAAAGGGGTGATTGTCCAGTTTGGTGGGCAAACCCCATTAAAACTGGCCCGTGAACTGGAAGCGGCCGGTGTACCGATCATTGGCACCTCACCAGAGGCCATTGATCGCGCTGAGGACCGTGAGCGGTTCCAACAGATGGTGACCCGACTGGGCTTGAAGCAACCGGCCAACGCCACCGCGCGGAGCCTCGACGAAGGCATGGCGCTTGCCGAACGGATCGGTTTTCCACTGGTGGTCCGTCCCTCCTATGTGTTGGGTGGGCGTGCCATGGAGATCGTCTCGAACCTCTCAGAGCTCAAGCGCTATCTGGAAGAAGCGGTGATTGCCAGTGACGACTCGCCAGTGCTGTTGGACCGTTTTTTAGATCCTGCCATTGAAGTGGATGTGGATGCCGTCTCCGATGGTGAGCATGTGGTGATTGGCGCGATCATGGAGCACATCGAACAAGCCGGCGTGCACTCCGGAGACTCCGCCTGTTCCTTGCCGCCCTACAGTCTGCCAAAGCCGATTCAGGATGCGATCCGTGAGCAGGTCATTCGGATGGCCCGTGAACTGAACGTGATTGGTTTGATGAATGTGCAAATGGCGGTCCAGGGGACGAGATCTTTGTGATTGAGGTCAACCCACGGGCGTCTAGAACCGTGCCCTTTGTGTCGAAGTGTATTGGCGTGTCCTTGGCGAAAGTGGCGGCACGTTGTATGGCGGGCACCTCCTTGGCTGCGCAGCAGTTCACCGTGGAGCGGATTCCGCCATTTTTTGCCGTCAAAGAAAGTGTCTTCCCCTTTGCCAAGTTCCCTGGGGTGGATCCGATTTTGGGCCCTGAAATGAAATCCACCGGGGAAGTCATGGGCACTGGGGACACCTTCGATGAAGCCTTTGCCAAAGCCCATGCGGCCGCAGGGGATCGCTTGCCGGCACCGGGTGCTGCCTTTATCTCCGTGCGTGAAGCGGACAAGCCGCGGGTGGTTGCCATTGCGCAGTCACTGTTGGATCTTGGCTTTACCTTGGTTGCCACAGCAGGCACCTGTGCCTATTTAACCGCCCAAGGATTGGCCTGTGAACGGGTCAATAAGGTGTTGGAAGGACGTCCGAATATTGTCGATATGATCAAGAACGACGCCATCGCCTTTATCGTCAATACCACCGAAGGCCGGCAAGCGATCGCCGATTCCGCGATTATTCGGCGATCGGCGTTACAACATAAGGTCTGCTACACCACCACACTTGCCGGTGGCGAATCCATCGTTCGCGCGTTAAAGTTCGGGGATGAACGCGATGTCCGCCGGTTGCAAGACTTGCATGCCCGGGTCGCGATAACAGGTGGTGTATGACAAAAATCCCGATGACCGTCGCGGGCGAGAAAGCCCTGCGCGAAGAATTGACCCGTCTCAAATCCGTGGATCGTCCACGGATTATTCAGGCGATTGCTGAGGCGCGCGAGCACGGCGATCTCAAAGAGAACGCGGAATATCATGCGGCGCGTGAACAACAAGGGTTCTGTGAAGGCCGTATTAAAGACATCGAGGCGAAGCTGTCTTTGGCACAGGTGATTGATATCAGCCAAATTGAACCGACCGGTAAGGTGATTTTTGGTACCACCGTGACACTCTTGAATGTCGATACCGATCAAGCGGTGACCTATCGCATCGTGGGTGAAGACGAAGCGGACGTGAAGCAGGGCCGACTTTCGGTGACCAGTCCCATTGCGCGTGCGCTGATTGGGAAAGAAGAAGGGGATGAGGTCTCGATTACCACGCCAGGTGGTGTGGTGACCTATGAGATCACCACGGTCGAGCATCTCTAGGCGCTTACAGCGGCCGAATCAGATTGGAAAGGCGTGGATTGGGTCGCTCTGCGGCCCGGAAATAGCAGTGCCATGGCCCCGGTGGTTTGCACGCAGGTGGCCCCCGTTTCTTGGCACAAGTTGTCCACCAACACCTTCCGGGTGTCGCGCTCGGCACGCACTTTCACCTTGATCAATTCATGATCATTTAAGGCACGGTTTAACTCATCCAAGAGCCCTGGGGAAAGACCTTGATCGCCCACCAGGACGACCGGCTTCAAGTGGTGCCCAATCGCACGCATTTGTTTTTTCCGTTCATTGGTTAGCATGTCGGTTTCCTCAATTGGGCGCGCGAGTCTACGGAGAAACCTGGGCTTTGCCAAGACCGTTTTGGGCGAAAGTCGTGCAGATCGCAGTCGACGCAGCCATGGCATCGCCCGCAGACGCTTGGCGGGCATCGACACAGGTGGTTAGTGGGCATGCAAATTGCTGTATCGTAGTTTGCAAATACACCTGTCGGATTTTGGGCATATGTGGCACATCCTCACAGTCGTGACTGTCTTCGCGTCGCTGTCATGCACAGCGGTGGCGGATCTGTATCGCGATGACATCACCTATCTCCCGGCGCTCGAGCGTGAGGCCTTGGCAGCCGAGCTGTCTGCCATCACCACGGTCAGCGAGCCGATCGGCATCGCTCAGTTCGCGCTGTCCAATCCAGCCGCTGTGGTTCGGCAGCTCGAGCTCGCGCGCGCCCTCATCGATGACGCCAGTCGCGACCCCTTGGTGGGACTGGCGAAATTGGGTTTTACGACCCCTGAGGTGCAGACGGCGGTGGTTCGCTTCGTCGAGAGCCTGGCGCCCAAGACACCGATCCGCACCGATCAGCTACTGCAGTTTGTGATGCAGCTCTTGGATACCGAGGGTCACTGGGATCATCTGTGGGCCGATGCCCCCGCGTTAAACGACTTTACAGGCCTGGAATGTGCGCCGAACGCAGTGCCAACGCACCTACTGGGACCGTCGATGCATCAATACCTGATGCGGATTGCACATCCTAATATGGAGTTTTCGTTATGGCGCGTGGATCCTGAGACAGCACGTCGGTATCCGGTTGCCGTGACCTCAGAGGTGAATCTGTCGAGTTATGTGTGGGTGAATCGGTTCAGTCAACCGTTCGCGCAACTGGATCGGGGCCAACTGCAGATGACCCTCTCAGACGGGCAGACGCTTGCTTGTGCCCGGGTTCCCGCCGAGGTGATGCGGGCACATCACGATTACCAGCGCGATGTCCGGGTGGCGGAGAAGCAACTCTAAGGTGCGGGAGTGACCGCCTCTCGGCACGGAAACCGGGCCATCAGCGCGACGCGCACCACAGCTGCAGCGGGTGCCTCTAAATTGGGTTGTTCTTGGTTGATGTAGTCTTTGACAATGGCCAACAGGTTCCGGCTCTGCATCTGGTCTGCTGGTACCGAAAAACAAAACTCGGGCTGGCGCGTTTCGCGCCGCTGATTCCAGCTGTACACCACCCCCACGACAAATCCGAGTGCCAGCATGTGTCCTGGCTCTGCAAATTTTTGGTTGGCTTGGTTGAGCCACAAGGTGCCGCTATAGGCCTGTGCGTTCCCGGCCCAGAGGCTCAGTCCGGCAGTGAGCAGGCACAGTCGAAGCATTGAATTTACGCGAAATGTCATGCGGTGTCCGATGGTTGTCTCTCTGGCGACTATTGTATCGACAACTGACCAGAAAAGTTGATGCATATCTCGGCGATGGCTGTATCTGGGGGCGCGCGATCTAGACGATTGGCATCCGGTAGCGGACGAATTGGTCAGCCGCCACGTACCGGTCATAGAGCCGCCGGGCTTGGACGTTGTCGGCCGCTGTGTGCCAAGACAGGCGACCGATCGAGGCATCGCTTGCAAAACTGACCACCCGGTCTAACAGCGCGCGGCCAATGCCACATCCCCGCTTGGGCGCGACCACAAACAGATCTTCCAAGTAACAACTGGGTCGAATATCCCAGGTGCAGAGGTGTAAAATCAGGTGCGCAAAGCCGACTGCTTGGCCGTCCTCGACGGCAAGCAATCCTTGCATCCCAGCCCCTTCGGCGGTGAGTCGCGCAAAGGTTTTTGCGGTGACCTCCTCGGGAATCTCCACCCCATAAAAATCCAAGTAGCCGTCCCACAGGGATCGCCATCCGAGATAGTCGGTTGCTGTTAAGACCCGAACGTCCATGTCCATTCCCTTGCCATGGGCGGCAGACTACCGATTCCTGGCGCCGAAAGTGTTACAGCTTGATGTCAACGCGCGGTGCGCGGGTGCCAGCGTGTCAGTCGTAGCGCATTGCCCACCACGGTGATGGATGAGGCGGCCATGGCTGCGCCGGCGATGGCTGGGTTTAAGAGTCCGGCCATCGCCACCGGAATCAAGATGACGTTGTAGGCGAATGCCCAGAAGAGATTTTGACGGATGGTCTGCCGGGTCCTCTCGGCAATCGTCAGGGCGTCCAGGATCAGTCCAAGTTGCGGTCGCATCAGCGCGACCGACGCAGTCTCTAGAGCGACATCCGTGCCTGAGCCCATGGCAATGCCCACATGGGCCGCAGCCAGCGCTGGTGCATCATTGATGCCGTCACCGACCATCGCGGGACGGCGTCCAGCATCGATCAGGGACTTGAGGTGCGAGACCTTATCCTCGGGTTGCAGATTGGCCTTGACCTCTTGAATCCCCAGTGCGGTACCCACGGCATGCACGGCAGCCTCGCCATCGCCACTGAACAGATGGGTGTGCAGGCCATGCGCGTGTAACTCAGCAATCACCTGGGCAGCCTCCGGGCGCGCCTGATCGGCCACAAAGAGGGTCCCAATCAGCCCCTCTGCGTCTGCGACATAGATTGGGGTTTCGCCGGCGTCAGGTGTGGCGAGGTCGGCCCCTGTGACAGCCACATAGCTGGCCTTGCCAACCCGGATACGCGCGCCCTGGACGGTGGCACTCACACCCGCACCAATGGTGGCACTGAAGTCGTCAATTGCAGCCAAGGTCGCGCCCTGTGCGGTTGCCGTCCGAACCAAGGCTTGACCCAGCGGATGCTCGGATCCTTGCTGGACACTTGCGGCGATGGCCAACAGCGACTCGGCAGTCCCGCGCACGGGGACGATGCGGGTTAACTCGGGATGCCCTTGGGTGAGGGTACCGGTCTTATCAAAGACCACATCAGTGAGTTGTGACAGCCGCTCCAAGCTGTCGATGTCTTTGATCAAAATCCCATACCGTGCGGCGGTGCCGGTACCTGCCACCAGGGCCGTGGGTGTGGCCAGTCCAAGCGCGCAGGGGCAGGCAATCACCAACACGCTGATGGTCGCGACCCAGGCACTGGCGATCGGTGCACCGCTGAGACTCCAGCCAATGAAGGTGAGCAGTGCGATTCCAATCACCACCGGGACAAAAATACGGCTGACGCGATCAACCACCGCCTGAATCGGTGCACGCCCACTTTGGGCGGCCTCGACCATGGCGCCAATGCGTGCAAGCACGGTCGAGGCACCAATCCGCTCGGTTCGGATGCGGATCAGGCCATCACAGACCAAGGACCCGGCAATCACTGGATCGCCCGCTTGCTTGGCCACCGGGATGGGTTCACCGGTCAGGAGGCTCTCATCGATCTCGCTGGCGCCTTTGACGATGACGCCATCCACAGGAATGCGTTCGCCGGGCTTGCCGATGACCATGTCACCGAGGCTGACGGACTCGATGGGAACCTCGACCTCTTGGCCGGCTCGTAAGACCCGTGCGGTGTCTGGGCGTAAACCCAGTAATTGCCGTAAGGCACGACTCGCCGACTGTTTGGCGCGGGATTCCAGGGTCTTGCCACCCAAGATGAGCGTGATGATCACCGCGGATGCTTCAAAATACAGCGCTCCAGTGGCTGCGTCACCCAGCTGCCACCATTGCCACAGACTAAACCCATAGGCCGCGGTGGTGCCGAGCGCAACCAGGGTGTCCATGTTGGCTGCACGATGGGTCAGACTGATCCAAGCGCCGCGATAAAAGCGCCAGCCCACGATCCATTGCACCGGAGTGGCCAGTGCCCACTCTGCCCAAGGTGGTAAGTGCAGCCCGACCCCCAGCCACATGCCGATCATTTGTAGAGCAAGTGGTGCGGTACAGAGGGCGCTGATCACCAACCACTGTGCGTCACTGAGCCCTCGGGCGTTTGGCGCCTCCTGCTGTTGCGCCGTGGCCACCTGATAGCCGGCTGCTTCAATGACCTGGGTGAGGGCCAGGTCGGATACCTCAGGCAGTGTGGTGACATTGGCCTGATCCAGGGCGACGTTGACCTCGGCATCGATCACGCCCGGACTCGCCAGCAGTGCATCCCGGATCCGCGTCGCACAACTGCTGCAATGCATGCCAGTGATGGTCAGGCTGTGGTGCTGTAATCGGCAACCAAAGCCGCTGGCGGTAATGGCTTGAACAAGATCAGCAGGTGACACGCGTGCGGCATCAAAGGACACGGCGGCTGTTTCGGTGGCAAAGTTGGCCTGAGCGTCGGCCACCCCAGGCACTGCGCTGAGCTCGCGGGTCAGTCGACTGGCACATCCTCCGCAGGTCATACCAGTGATGGGAAGCTGAATCTGCTGCATTGGGTTCGACCTCGATTGACCGTCCATGATAGAAGGTCTGTCTGGCGAAAGCGATGATCCCCTGCCATGCGGGCAAGGGTCCATGCCTGTGTTTTCGGTGGAGTATCTTGGGGTCTTGTCAGGCTGCGACAAGCAACTTGTATAAGGTGTCTTTTAAGTGCACACGCTGCATTTTCAGGGCCGCCTCATGGCTGGCGTCTGCGGGCGTGATTTCGGTCTCAATGTTTTCGATCGTTTTGGATAGGGTTTCGTAGTCGCCCAGTAACTTCTTGAAGTGTGCATCATTCATTTTTAGGGTGTGAATGGTGTCTTTGTGTTCGGGGAACTCCAGCGCCAAGCTGTGATGGTGTAAATCGTGCATTGCGGACTCCTTTGCCTGGGGTCAGTCTAGGGCATTCCCAGCAGATTGCACCCGGAAGGCACCCTGGACTTGACGTCGCGCAAGCCTATGGCTCGAGAATGGCCTCTGGAGAGGAATTCACATTAAAGCGTACTAAGGTGTCGACGCCGTTCCGACGGTAGGTCATAAAGCGCGCAAAGACTGGGCATTGCTCGAAGTGTAAGACATAGAAGGTCTCTGTCACTTGGGGCCCGTAGGAGGCGCTTTTCAGGGGGCTCCAGCCTTCCAGTCGACCGCACAGTTGCCGAAATGAGACCAGTTGTTGGGTGATGCTGTCGGTGCGCCCGGCACGCTGCAGGATGGAGCCTGCGAGCCAAATTTGCATGGCGCGATCGGCGCTTCCAGTGCGATAGGCATCGAGACCTCGCTCGATCAAGGTGGTGTTGGCAAATGTCGGCGCTATTGAAAGCATTAGACAGGTTGCGAGAAGAAAACGATGCATGATGACCCCCTAGATTTGGGGGGATCCTAGCCGATTTGTGTGGCCAGTCCCACCGCCCGGCTTGCCTTTTTGTGGCTATCCGGTAGTTTTCACAGGGTCTCAACAAAGGGTAACGGAATGAAACAACTACTGATTTACGGTCAGGTCGAGCCAATCAACAGCGAAGCACACAAGGATCTCTGTGTGCAGGCCAAAGGCCAATTCGAGTTCGCGCGTGAGGTCAACTCTGCGCCAATCGTGGCAGCTGAGTTCACCGCGGCGGCGCGGGATTTTGCGATTGTGTTTGCCGGCACTGACGACAATGTCGTCCCTGTGGTCATCTTGGGTGGTCGCGAAAACGCCAACCAGTTTGTGGGGGACGAGGGACAGTGGACGGCAAGCTATGTACCTGCCTTTTTCCGCCGGTATCCCTTTGTCTTTGCAGAAGCAGAAGACGGGACCTTGACGCTTTGTGTTGATCAGGAGTATCCGGGCCTGAACCGTGATGGAAAGGGTGAGCGGTTGTTTGATGCGGAGGGCAATCGCACTCAGTATTTAGCCACCATGCTGAACTTCTTGTCGGAGTATCAATCACAGTTTGTCCGCACCAAGGCCTTCTGTGATCGCTTGGTGACCCTCAAACTGCTTGAGCCAGCGCAAGCTCGGATCATGCAAGCCGATGGGACCGCGCGCGCAATGACCGGATTCTTTGCCGTCAATCGCGATAAGTTGCGTCAGATTTCGGATGAGGATTTGAAAGCGATGTTCCGCACCGACGAACTCGAGTTGTGTTACGTGCACCTTGCCTCACTCAACAATGTGGCGAAGCTGACAGCGGGTGAGGAGCCAGTCCTCGACGAGCCTGCAACAACGCACTAATACCCAGGGGACGACCAACTGCTGTCATCAGTTGGTCGTCAGTGGTCAGTGGATGTGTAGCTCAATACACAGTTGATAGCCGTAATTCCGGATCGCCTTGATTGTAGAATCCTCGTCTGCAAGCGAGGCGATTTTTTTTCGTGTTCGGGTAATGTGCAACTCCAAGGCAGATTTGCTGAAATCTTCAGTGGGATACAAGACTTCAGCGATCTGCCAGGTCTCCAAGCGATGGTGGGGCGCGCGGACGAATGCCATGAGCAAGGCTGTTTCACGCGCATTGAGCTGGATGACGGCACCATCTGGCCGTGTAATGAGCATCCGGCGTGGATCAAACTTGGGCACATGGCTCATCGCTTGGCCAGCCGTGAGGCGGCGTTGTAACGCGTAGATTGCTGCACGTAATTCGTCAAGCGCGATGGGCTTGGTGAGATATAAATCGGCCCCTGCGGCATAGCCGTCGGTTTTATCCCCAAGGGTCGAGCGCGCCGTGGCGAGGATGATTCCCAGATTGGGATGCGTAGCGCGGAGCCGTCGGGTTAAAGCCAGACCATCCTCACCCGGTAGATTGAGGTCAATGATGGCAATGTCCAGCTGAGGTAGGTCGGGGCTCTCGGTGAAGGCTTCGGCGCTGTCGAGCGCCACCACATGGATGTTGTTTTGGCTCAATGCGTCCAGCATTGCGTCCCGAAGATCATCGTTATCCTCGATTATGACGAGATGGAGCGTGGAATCCATAAATCGATCCGAATCGTATCCTGTTCAATATGACACTGAATTGTGCCCCCTAAAATACGCACAATCTCCTGGCAAATATACAACCCGAGACCCGAGCCACTGCGACCGCGCGCGGCAGGCCCTCGATAGAATTTCTCGAAAACCGTCTGAGGATCCAGGCCACCCAGATCCTTAGATTGATTGCGCACCGTGATCAGGACACCACCTTGGCGTTGTGGGGTGTGCTGGCGTTGTGACAGCGTCACTGGCGACTGCGGTGGCGAGTATTTCAGGGCATTTTCCACGAGATTACTGAGCACGGTGCGCAATAAGATGCGGTCTGTCATCACCCGATCGGATTGCGAGACCTGATAATCGACCCGTTCTGCATCCGGTGTACTGGCCAGCAGTTCACGGATGAGTGTATTCAGTGTGAAGGTCTCCGGCATTGGCTGAAACGCCCCGTGTTCAATCGACAGTGAGGATTGCGAGCGATCCAAGATTTGCGTCATATTCTCCAACGCTCGCAGACTGCGTTGAATGGGGCGAGTGTTCTCGGCAAGGGTGTCCAGACTTATCCGAATCACCGCAATCGGGGTCTTCAGTTCATGCACCAGCATGTCCATAAAGCGGCTTTGATCAGCGCGTTTTGCTTGCTCGAGCAGAAGCTCGGCTTCCATGACCCGGATTGCGATTTGCGCCGACCGGGCTTCTTCCGTGTGATATTGGGCGCGACGAATTAGCAAGATGCCAATTAAGACCGTGCCCCAGACTTGTTGCAATGGAATCAGGTAAAACAGAATTTGATCGGAAATCGGGATCCCCACCAAGAGCAATAAGGCAGGCAAGAGGGACATCGATTGCAACACCATGATGACGCGGTAAAGTCGACCGCCGGGTTGGCGGGTGTCAATCGTCAAGGCCCAGGCGAGATACAGCGCGGTGACCCCAAGCGAATACAGTGCCAATACCGTCATCGCCTCTCGGATCATCTGCAGGCCGATCAAGACAAACACAGCCACTGACGCCACCATCAAGATACCGTAGAGCCACCGAATCCATTGCGCTGGCCGAAACAGGCGCGCCAGGCTACCTTGCAGTAACAAGTTAAAAAGGCCAATGCCTCCCGCGAGAAGGCTGGTCGCCACATCTGTCCAGGCAATCTCGGGCCAGAGTACGACTGCAAATCCAAAAATCACCGCGGTGTAGCCGATCCCAATCAATTGTGAGATCCCAAATAAGCCAATCACGAGTTCCCGGGTTCTGATGAGTTCGAACAACGTCCAGAAAAAGAACGCAAAAATCACCGTAGTAAAGGTGATGAAGGCGGCGATCCGTTGCTGTTCAATCTGCCGAAACTCGGCAGCCGTGTAGGCATTGGCACGAAACAATGCCGAGCTCGTGGTCTGTAGCTGAATGAAGTAGGTCTTCCCTGCCGGCTGGTCGAGGACAAATCCCATGGCGGTGGTTTGCAGGGTGCGCTCCGCCAAGGGTGTTTGATCTCCGGTCTGATCGAGCGCCGCCAAGGTGCCTTCTGGCGACAATCCATAGAGCGTCAATTGGTCTAAGGGGGTGGGCTGGATCCAGAGGATGTTGGCTGCGTTGTCATGGTCTGGTGCAAATTGTAGACGAAACCACACAGACGCACGGGTGTAACCTCCGGAGTAGAGTCCTGTGACCGGACGCCAAGGGTCGTCGCGGGTCAAAATGTCAGCCAGTGTCGCCGTGCCGGAGGGATCATTGGCGACATCGATGCGAAGGGTCGCATCGGCAAACACACTGCTGTTGACGAGCATCAGTAACGCGCACATACAGCGGGCTAGCCAGGTTCGCCACGGCCATGGATGGTCCAAAGACGCCTCCCGGGTTGGACGATCGAGCGCGACAGGCTGTGGTTCGTGGTGTGGGTCAGTCTTCATCAGATCCTCAATAGGCCGCAGGCTACCTGAGTTTCAGGTGACTCGCATCCATTGACCTCATTGGGATGTTCGCTGAAAGGTTGTGAAAGGTTCATGACAGCCCACCGACTATTCTGCATGGGTAAATTTGTCATATCTGTGTACGGGATTCGATGGCCAATCAGGATGTGTGTGGAGTAGACGCTGGACGGGACACCTTGTGTGCCGCGCCCTCTGTCGTGCTGCAAATCCATGGCTCGCATGATCAGCGAGGGATGCGATGAGTCGCCGTCGTCCCTCTCAGGCCATTGTGCCTGCGGCACTGGAGACCCTCGAGCAACGAATTCTGTTGTCGGCCGACATTGGTGTGCTCGATACCACAAGCTCCGGTGACGACCTCTCCAGTCACGTTGAAACGACCCCAACGACCACCGCCACGGACACCGCGAGCCCTGCGCCCGAGCCACGGATTCCGGACCCGCTAACGCTACATTCCGCCACTGGGACTGTGCAAACCCTGACCACAGGGACTGCGATTGATGTGACGCTGAGTGCGACCCAGCGTCTGGAAGGCTCAGGTGCACTGGACGGATCGATCGTGAATTCCGGGGTGATTGCCCCTGGTGCATCGCCCGGTATTTTGGCGGTGGATCAATACACCCAAAACGCCAGTGGTCGACTGCTGATCGAGATCGGTGGCGGGAATCCAGGCGCAAGTGATGCCAATCCGAACGATGGCTACGATCAGGTGGTGTCAAGCACCGGCGTGACGCTTGCTGGGGTGATGGAGATCGATTACCTGGAGGGCTTCCGGCCGACTGCTGGACAAGTCTTTGATGTCTTGAGGTGGTCTTCCACGCGGTCTGGCGAATTCTCGGCATTCCGCGGGCTCTATGCCGGCGGCGGAATCTACTTAAAGCCGGACTATCGTGCCGATCGTCTCAGTTTGGTCGCCACTGCGATTCCGGGATTGGATCAAATCACCCTGCCTGCCGAGGCCGAAGCGGCCCTCGATCAAGTGCTCTCGGCTTGGGTCACCGGGCAAGTGGATGTTTCGGTTTCGATCAATGCGGCACTCGATTTACCCGGTGTCAAAGTCAGCGGTGGTTGGACGGTTGCCACGGTGGCTGGCACTGCTGGGGTCACCCATCTGAAATGGACCGCCTCCAGCGTGCGGGCGGACTGGAGCTTACCTGGGTTCAGTGGCGGGATTGAGAATCTCACCGGCTACGCGCAGTTTGGCGGAAACACGGTCTTTGATCTGTCAGGCGACGGCTTTGTCGCGGTGGCTGGTCATCAACAATTGTCCGGGAATTTCCGGCTCGCCTATGACGCTGCGGCCTCGAAGCTCACTGCGGCGGCAACCGGTGTTGCAGTGCGTTTGGGGGATCCAAACGGGGGCGGTTCGATTGGTTTTACCCAGGGCGTGCTTGCATTTGAGTCTGCCGGTGATCAGTACCGGTTGGCGGCCTCTGGGGCGGCCAGTGTGCAGGGGTTGGCGGGACTTGGATTCACGGGGAATTTAGCCTTCGTTGCCGATCCGGCGGCAGGATTGACTGGATTCACAGCAACCGATGTGGCCTTGTCAGTGGCGGATCTCGGCGTCGTCCGTGGGGATTTAGCCATTGCGGTCGCGACCACCACGACGGCAACGACCACCCGTCAAGAGCTCTCGATTGGTGCCTTGGTGGAGAGCGCCACCCTGGCCTTGGGGGATATCCGCATGGCGGTGTCCGATGGTGCGCTGGGTCTGTTGTGGACAACGGAGCGCGCCAACGATGGATTGACTCCTGCCGTGTCACAGTTCGGTGTGGTCGGTGAGCTGGATGCTGTGATTGCGCTAGACGATGTCGTGACCTTAAGCGGCCGCGGCGTCCGTGTCGCCACCATGACTGGTGAGACGGCGATCGCCCGTTCCATTGCCTTGCCGGAGCAACAACTCGTTTGGATGGATCTCACGCCGGGATCGACGACCGTCGCTGGATACTTTGATGTCGCGGTGTCTGGTGTGGGCGCGCTTTCCGGGGAATTTGTACTCGAGGTGTCTGAGGCGACCCGACTGCTGTCCAATGGATCGGTCGTCCAGTTCACAGAATATGCCTTGATGGGGTCACAAATCGCCGCGCGCTTGGGTGGCGACTCCGCAGGGCTTGGGATTCAGAATGCTGAAGTCGGGCTGATTTACGGCAAGGACGGGGCTGGGAATAGCTGGCTGTCCTCGCGCGGGACGATTGGCCAGCTCACCGTTGGCAGCTATCTGTTCGATTCCATTCAGGACGCCCAGTGGTCAATTAATCGTGCGGTGACTGTGGGTGGTGCGGATGCAACGCCCGCTGCTGCGACGCTGGATTGGACGGAGCCGCGTCGACTGACTCTGGACTCGGGGACGAGCCTGTTAATGGATCAGTCGGGTGATGTGTTCGCCGTGTCTGTGGACGGGCAATTGGATCTGGGTGAAGGGCATTTGTCAGGTCATTTTGCGCTGACCTATGACCGGACCAATGATCTCTTTGATCTCGCATTTTCCGATGCCAGTTGGGCGATGGCGGCTGGGGGTGCGTTTGTCCGCGTGAACCAGGCGTCCGGGACGATGCGGATTGATGCGGAGCGTCGGCGTGTCGGAACACTCACCGGTGCGGTCGAGATTGGTGGCATTGGTCCCTTGGCCATGGATGCCACCGCAACGGTCGCCTTCAATGATATCAGTGGTGGGATCGCCGTCACGCTCGATGGATCCTTGGCGATCGATGGTTTTGCGACCATTGACGGTGAGTTCGGTGTCTCTCGACAGTTTGATGCCTTTGGTGAGCGGCTACTGATCGGTGCGCAGGATGCGTCTGCGGTGATCGGTCCGGCGGGCGCGCAAGTGACGGTCAGTGCGCTTGACCTTGGCTTGGTGTTGTCGCGTGATGCAGCGGGTGAGGCAGGCTATGCATTGGTCGCCGAAGGGCGTGCCGCGCTGAACTTGGGCGACGCAATTACCGCCACCGCGACAGATGCGATGATCGAAATCAACACGCTGGGCCGCGCGATCTCTGAAGACATTGATGTGGGTGGCACTACCCCCTTTGCCATGCGGTTGGATGAAGAGCGGGCAGTTCAGAGATTGCGGTTACTGGGTGCCAGCCTGTCGGTGGCCGACATCGGATCTGTCAGCGGAAACCTGGAAATCACCCAGGTCACCGAAAAAGTGGGGGTCAAAACCCGCGAGCAACTGAACATCGGGATCAGTCAGGCGAATGCATCCCTGTCGGTCGGTCCAGCGACGCTCGCGATTACGGATGGTTACGCCGGCCTGATGGTCTTCAGTCAGACAGTGGGTGGCACGCCGACCACGCGGTATGCGCTGCAAGCAGGTGGTTCAGCCAGTCTGTCTGGGCTCTCCGGTGTGTCCCTCTCGGTGTCGGATGTGGCGGTCTCGGTCAACCGTGCTGGTGTTGCCGTCAATACGTTGGTCTCCACCGGTGCTGGGTTTGTCGAGATCAACCAAAGTAAGGATTACACCGCCTTCACTGGGCAGGGTGCGCTTGCGATTGGTGATGTGTTTGCGATGGAAGGGACCCTGGTGGTCGAGTCGCTCCGAAACCAGTCGGTCTCCACCATCCAGTACGGTTTAAATAGTGACAATGAGGTGGTGTCGGTCAGCACACCGGCCGTCGTTGACACTCTGGTCATCAGTGGCTTGGATATGGCGGCGACGGTGTCCGCTGGCGCAGATCTGGCCATGTCGGGTGTAGATGTTGCGGTCGCCTACTCGGTCGAAACCTCAGGGACTACGCCGCGGCGTTGGTTGACGGCGTCGGCGACTGTGGAAGAGGCCAGCCTTGCAGCCGGAATTACCGCGGATATTGACTATGCGATGCTGGAGATTAACCGGACACTCAACAGTGACGGTAGTCTTGGGACGCCCTCGGATGCGGTCATTGACTGGTCGCAAACACCCTATGCCAAGGTCTTGGGTGAAGAGAAGCAAATTGTCTTTGAGTCATCGCGGCCGATTCTCACCTTTGCATTACAGGGTGACGTGCAAGTCTCTGGTGCAAGTTTGTCCGGTCTGGTGCATGTCAGTGCAGTCACTGGTGGCTGGGAAATCGCCCCGATGGAGGCAGCGCTGCGTCTCAAAGCGGGAGACGCTGAAGCCAGCTTATCGAGCCTGACCGGCGAGATCACGGTCACTGACTCGGCTGTGACCGGCACGATTGCTGGGGTTGCCGCGATCACTGGGGTGGATGGTGTGACCGCAACCGGTGCGATGACCGCGACCGTCACGACTGACAGTGTATCCCTGGCCGGTGACATTGAACTTGGCTTAAGTGGGGTGGGCAATCTTGCCGGATCCTTCTCGGTCGTGAAGCAAGATGCCTTGATGGCGGTGCCAGTGGCGAGCATTGCCACCGCGACCACAGGCACGGCCTCGGTCTCAGACGATCAGATTGTCGGCGGCGAGAAGACCGCGTCTCGATTCCGCCTGACGGTGGCGGATGCAACGACCGGGCTTGCCCGCGAGGGTGCCTATCGATTCCAGTATGCGGGTGAAACCCAGGTGGCCTCCTCGCTGGATGCAAACGGTCGTCCGATCTCAGATGCCGCCTTTGCCGCTGCCATTCAGACGGCGCTCGAGCGCCTCTCTGGACTCGGTGTGGGCAATGTCGTGGTCACCGGTGATCGTGCCTCTGGGTTCGTGATCCAGCTGGCGAACGTCTTAAACGGACGGGCGATTTCGGTTGCGACCGTTGCGGGCGGGGCGGGTCTTTGGGTAGAGCAGCCTGCGGATCAGGCAGATCGTGAAGACTGGGGTGTGATCGAGACGCTCGCCAGACCGTCTGCCCCGGTGAACGCCAAAGAGCAGTTGATCCTCGAATCCAGCGCCTATGCAGGCACCTTAACGCTCTCCCGTGGCGACATCAGCACGGATCCGATCACCCTGGAGAATGCGCAGCCTGCCGTGAATGCCCGTCAGGTTCTGACGTTGTCTGCGGCATCACGGGCGTCTGGCCAATTCTGGGTCACGCTCGACGGGGTCGCGACTCAGAAAATTCGGTATTCCGCGGACCCCACCTATCACACCGCGCAGCTCAAATCTGCGCTTGAGGCAGTGGTGGGCGTCGGGAACGTCAACGTCAGCTATCAGACCGGCTACACCGGCCACAACAGCATTGATTATGTGATTGATTTCCGGGGGCGCTGGCAGGACAGTCGGTTTCCACCTTGGTGGGACACAGCACCAGTCCGGGGATTCAGGTTGCGACGCAAACCGTCCGTCAAGGGCAATCCAGTGTGTCCTTGGCCTATCAAGCGCAGCAAATTGAAGATGCCTTAAATGCCAGCTTTGGCGCCGGCGCAGCGCGCGTCGATTTAGCAACTGAGGCAACCGGCGCGCGGCGCGTTTTTGACATTACTTGGACGGGTCCTGCGGGCGGTCAGCCACAGTCGGTATTGACTGCCGTGGCATCGAGCGCGGATGTGGCGGTCACCCAACGTGCGCTCGTGACTGGCGCTCAGGCGCAGGGCTCGGTGCAGGCAATTCGGTTGTATGACGGCACCGCAACCGGCACCTTTGAGTTGTATGTGCAAGTTGGTGGACAGGAATACACCACGCGTCAGTTAGCCTTTGACGCCTCGGCGGCAACGGTCCGCGAAGCCCTCTTGGCATCGACCAATGACGCGGGTGAGAGCTTGCTCTCGACCGGCGCGTCACTGGCTGTTGCGCTGATTGATACAGGCACGGCTGATGCCGCGTGGCAGGTGACCTTTGGCGGTGCACTTCTGAATACAGATGTGCCAACGATGCAAGGATTGATCACCTCGGTGGTGTCGGCGCCGGACGCACAATTGGTTCTTGAAGCCCTTGGTACCACCACGCAGGCCCGGCAGGTGTTGGACTTCTCGGATGCGGGTCCCGTTGTTCGGTTGTCCGTTGCTGGGTCGGATCAGGTGAGTGCGCTGGTTGAGACGGCAAGCCTGGATGCGGCGACCCTGAAGGCTGCATTGGTGAGTTTGGATCGGATCGGCGGTGCTGATGCAATCACGGTCCGTGCTGGCGATGCGGCCAATACCTATGTGATCGACTACGCCGGTGTGTGGGCGGATCGTGCAGTGCCTGAGTTACGGGTGCATCAAGTCCAGAGTTTTGATTTGTCGCTGGCCGGTACGCGCGCCGATGCCTTGGCCTATCGCATCGCTGGCGATGATGATTTCAGTGCGGATATTGATCTGTCTGTGTTGACCGATGATGCGGTCCTTGATGCAGTGCAGGCCTTGTTAGCCACCGCAAATGATGTCGCGCCCGAGACGATTGCGGTGAGTTGGCGTAATGCGGCGACGCATCGCTTGGATGTGACCGTCCTCGGTGCGCTGGCGGGTGCGACCATTCCGTCTTTTGAACTCTTACTGTCACGACAAGATCAGGTCAAAGCGTCAGAACTCCTGATTGGGGCGACCAATGTGTCTGCGTCGATCGGCAGTGCGGCCGCGGGCGCAACCCTTGCCAGCGGCGAGTTGGCCATGGTGGTCACAGAGACGGAAGACGGCGACATTGCCTATGCACTCAATGCCTCAGGGACCGCTGGATTGACGGGCTTTGGCGGGGATGTGAGCTTAAGTGCGTCAGCTTCGCTCGCAGTAAACGCCATGGGTCAGGCAATCTCGGTGACCGTACCGACTGGTGTCTCGACGTCCAAGACGGTGACCTTTGCAGATGGTCTCGCGCGGTCTGAACTCACCATCACCAATGGCAACCTCACAGTGGCAGGCTTGGGGACCTTGGGGGGTGATCTCAAGCTGATTACCACGCAGTCCGAGGCCTCTGGGATCACGACAACCGATGTGCGCATTGGTGTAATCAATGCAGAGGGGGAACTGACGCTCGGTGGTGCCGAGGCAGAGTTATCAGCGGGCACGGCAGGCATCGTCTTGCGCCATGAGCAGACCGCAGCGGGGGCGGTCACCACGCGTTATGCAGTGGAAGCCGGCGGCAATATCAGCATTACGGCCGGGGCCAGTGGCACTGGCATCGCGTTAACGGCGACGGATCTTCGGGTTGGCTACAACCGTTGGGGTGCTGATCTTGCGATGGACGTCGAGACGCCATCGGATGTGTTCCAACTCGATCTGATTGATAACGAAACCCGATTGTCGGGTCAGATGACGGCCACGGTAGCGGGCGCGCTTGAGATCTCGGGCCAACTCTTTATTGAGAATCGCGAAGATCAAACGGTGGTGTTAGAAGACGGCACCACAGTCGCGACCGATCAGTTGATTCTGGGTGGACAAGATATCTCGATTGAGATGGGACCCGATGGCGCAGCACTGAGCTTAACCGATGTCGATGTGGCGATGGTCTTGGCAACCAGTCGCGCCGATAACACCAAACAATGGCTCACCTTGCAGGGCAGTCTGGGTGGTGCCTCGATCGCTGGGAATCAGCTTGCACGGATCAACTCCGCTGAAATTCAGATCAACCGGGCGCTCAGTGGGGGCACCTTTGCGGCGGCGACCGATACGGTCATTGACTGGGATGCTGCCCCCTTAGCGATTGCGTTGACGCCGACCGAGATCACCACCTTTGCGATGGATGATCACACCTTCGTGATGCCGATTGATGCGGTCTTGGAGGTGGGTGGTGCACGGCTGTCTGGTGCCTTTACGGTGTCTTACGACGCGACTGCCGATGCCTGGTCGGTAGTGACAGATCCAGCCAAGGGGTGTCTCTCGGATTCCGGGCAGGTGGAGCCTATGTCGGACTTGAGTCAGTGACGGGCTCTGTGGTGTTCGCGACTGGGGCCAGTCCATCGGGCAGTTTGAGCGGAACCGCGATCGTCGAGGGACTGGGCGATCTGTCGTTTAGCGGGAATCTCAGTACCAGCTTCTCTGGTTCGGCGCTCACCTTTGCGGGGACGGGTATTCAGCTTAATGTGGGCGAGTTTGGTTCGCTGACCGGTAATATCAGCGTCGAAAAAGACAGCGATGGGAATATTTTAGTCGGTGCGACTGCGGTGTCCGCCACCGTCGGTGTATCGGGTGCTGGGATCTCTGTCAGTGGCGCGAGTCTGGGGCTGTATGTGTCCGGCGTGACTGAGACGGCAGGCGGATATGCCTTGGTTGCCAATGGATCTGCGGCGCTCAATGGATTTACAGGCATTACGCTTGCTGCATCAGCAGGTGTGCGGATCAATACCTTAGGTCGCTCGATTGATAAGACCATCAATGGGGTGGCGGTTAAGTTCGATTCCCCAAATCTCGTCCAAGAGTTGGCCATCGACAATGGCACCTTGACTGTGGCCGGCGTGGGATCTGTCACAGCAGATCTGGCGGTTCGATCTGAGACTAAGACGGTGTCTGGTGCCCAAGTGACCGATCTACAGATTGGTTTGGGTGATGTGTCGGCCTCACTCAATCTAGGCGCACTCACAGCCTCACTGACGAACGGTCAGGGTGCGATCTTATTGCACAAGACGGGTACCCAGGCAGGCACGTATGCGTTGGAGCTTGAAGGCTCAGTCGGTGTCACGGGCTCTGGCGTCGCTCTAACAGCCACCAACATGCGAGTGGCTGTCAATCGGATGGGTGCCGCAGTGGAAGATGTCACAGTCTCCACGGGTGGCGGCAGTTACACCATGAACTTGGTCAATAACGAGACCCGGGTCAGCGGTGTGGCGGAAGCCAGCATTGGTGGGTTGACGGTCGAGGGTGAGCTCTTTGTTGAGGCGGTCACTGGCGTATCTGGGCTGGTGTCTGGGACGACCTTGAAGCAAACCATTGTCGGTGGATCGGGGCTCAGTCTGGCCATTGAGGCAAGCGGTCAGTCACTTGCCACCTTGACGGGTGGTGACCTGCTCTTGGTGTTGTCTGAGGATGAAACCACGCCAGCGAACCAATGGTTATCCGCAACAGCCTCGATTGATGGGTTGACGATTGCGGGCGGATCGCTGGCGTATGTCAATTCCGCGACCTTGTCGATCAATGAGGTCTTGTCCGGATCGGGGCCTGCCATCGATTGGTCTGGTGCGAATGCGAAGACCGTCGCCTTGTCTGCCCGTGATCCATCGCTGACCGGCACCCTCAATCTCGCCGATGCGCGCTATCAAATCGCCATCGATGGGGGGCTCGATTTTGGTCCTGCGCGCGTCGCCGGCGCCTTTAATTTATTGAAGACCACCAATGGCACAGACCCAGAATGGAATCTCAGCGCAACCAGCGTTGAGGTCGCCGTGGAAGCAGCCGGTGCCCGGGTCGCGCTGACCAGTGGGTCCGGAAATCTGTATGTCGGTCCACAGGGCAAGCGTGGTTCGCTCTCGGGTGTGGCTGAGATCAGTGGTCTAGGTGGGTTGTCGTTAGGGGGCACCCTGAGCGCGAGTTTCAGTGGGAATGATCTGACCCTCAGTGGCACCGGCGTCGCCATCAATGTGGATGGATTTGGCTCTGTCAGCGGAGATTTTTCGGTCGAGAAGACTGGGACGGGTGCGACTGAGAAACTCAAAGTCGGCCTGAACAATGTGTCGGCTGACTTCGGCGGCGTCACCTTGGCCAGTGGCCGGCTTGGATTGGTCGCCGAACAAAATAGTTTCGGGGAATCCGTCTATGCCTTGGTTGGCTCGGGGACCGCTGGACTGAATGCTGGATTTGCAGGTGTCAGTCTCAATGCCACTGCACGCGTGGCGATTAATGCCATGGGCAAAGCGGTGGATGAGGACGTCGTGGTGGGTGGCCAGACCATTGCCGTGGAGTTTGACAGTGCGAACCCCTATCGCGCGCTCGAAATAAGCTCTGGCACGGTCACGATCGCTGAGCTGGGATCTGTGTCTGGCGCGCTTGCGATCATCTCGGAATCTGAGACTGTCGGGACGACAACCATTGAGCGGACCCGAATTGGTTTGACCGGTGTCAATGGCAACCTCACGCCAGGTGGTGTGGGCGCGACGCTGACAGCCGGTCGTGGTGCGATTTATTTGGAGACCGAAACCGAAGCTGGGGTGACAACCCGTGGCTATGGTCTGCAAATGAATGGCAACGTCGCACTTGCCGGAATCCCGAACGTCACCCTGACCGCGAATGCGCTGAATGTCTCGTATAACCGATTGGGCCGAAATATCTCCAATCTGGTGGTGCCCACCGGTGGTGAGGACTACGTCTTAAATCTTGTCGATAATGAGACCCGTATCTCTGGCGAGATGGATCTCTCGATCGCTGGTGTTCTCGACGTTTCCGGAAATTTGTTCATTGAGAGCCGGACAGGAGCGCAAAGCATTAGCCGAACCTTGACGGATGGTTCGTCTGTGAGTCTGGATCAGCTGATCATCGGCGGTGAGAACATCAGTGCCCGGATTGGCACTGGGACTGTTGGTGCTGAGTTGTATGACACCGACTTTGCAGTCGTGATCAGCAGTGAAGTCGGATGGTTCCCGGACAGTGGTTGACGACAGTCGCCGATGTGGGTGACGCCGCCTTCCAGGGCTATGCCACCGCTGACATACAGTCCGCATCCTTGGCAATTAACGGTGCGTTAACAGAGGATGGCTTGTCACTGGATCCATCCGATCCTGTCATCAAGTGGGGCGGGACCACCAGCACCAGTCAAAACCTGCCTGTGGCGTTGTCGCCGAGCCAGTCATTAACACTCGCCCCGGACTCGTTGCAATTTGTGGTCGCAGTGGATGGCGGATTGGAGTTTGGGCCGGCCAAGATGGCGGGCGACTTTACTGTCTCATTGGATCAAAGCGGCACCAGTACCGCTTGGAAGGTGGTTGCGACTGACGTTGAGGTGGGTGTCACGGCCGGTGATGCGAAGGCACGTTTGTTCGAGGGTGAGGGCACCCTGTGGATTGGGAAAAATGCAGACACCGGGGTCTATGGAGCGAATGAACGCAGTGGCGAGATCTCAGGCTCTGCGGAAATTACTGGGGTCGATGCGATCTCCCTGGACGGTGACTTTGCGGCCCGGTTTGACAGTGATGGCAACCTTGAATTAGCCGGTGCAGTCGACCTCTCGGTCGGCGGCTTTGTGGATGTGTCCGGCGAATTTGCGGTGAAGAAGACGGCCGCAGCCTCTGCCTCGCCGACTTGGGTGAATCAGCCGCTGGTTGACACCTCGGCAGCGACAGTGACTGAGGTGACCCGTGGCGGTCTGAAGACAGGCAGTGTCTTTACCCTGGCCGTGTCTGAAGACAACCGAGTTCGGACCGGTGCCTATGTCTTTGCCTACAATAATTCGACTGCGCGCGTCACCTTGGATGGCACAGATGATGCCGTTTGGCGGAGTCGATTGACGACGGCACTCAATGCACTCTTTGGGTTTGGCACAGTCACCGTCACAGGGGATCGCACCGCTGGATTTGCGGTCACCCTGGGTGGGTCTCAGGCCGGTGTCGCAGTCACTGGTCTGACCGTGACGCCGCCTGCCGATCCATCGATCACCGCAGATTTTGGCAGTACCTATGTGGCAAGCCAGGCCACCTCAAGCACCGGGGCTGTCCACCGTTTGGATCTAATGCCAGCAGGTGTCGATGGCAGTTACCAAGTCAGCTTTGACTATCAGGCAGTCACCAATGCCACCGTGAAGTTAACGGCTTGGGATAGTACGCAGAGCCGCTTCCGGGAAGGGGTCTACACCTTTGCCTATGACGGTCGCGAAGTGGCGGTCGCGACCCAGACATTGCAGGGCGTGCATCTCTCAGATGCGGGTGTGCTCGCGAATCTGACCACTGGACTTGAGACGCTCTTCGGTCGTGGGAATGTCGAGGTCTCTGGAAGTCGAAGCGCCGGGTTTAGTGCCACCTTTGTGGGGCAGTGGGCAGGTCGCGCTGTGCCGATTGCGACTGACTCGACGCCGGGTCTCTCCATGGTGCCGCCGATTGATCCGGCCTCCACCTTAGCGGCGCGTGATCAATCGAATGTGACGGCGCAAGCGACCCAAGCCTCGGTCACCAATACCTATGACCTGTTGATCAACGTGGCTGCAGGTGCGACCCGTAACAGTGACCAAATGACGTTCAGTTTCGCCAATGGGGTGAAAACTGCTGTCGCGAAATTCACCAACGCCCAGGACACCCAGGCACGCCAGATTCATGATGCACTGGCTAAGTTAGTCTCCACTGGGGCCAGTACCACCAAGGTGTTTGGTACCGGCTCAATCGTGAAGGTTGTGGAATCCAGTGCGATTCGGGTTGAGCAGCGGACGTCGCCGACCAACGCGCAGGAATATCGAATTAAGTTCAAGGGGGATGTCGCAGCCCTTGGCGCCTTAACGGTCGCGAATAGTGGCCAAACAGTGGCCATGACCTATGGATTAAGCGGTGTCACGACGGGAACAGGTGTCTCGGTCAGTGCGGCCACCGGTGCGGTGCATCGCTTGGATCGGATCACCACCACCGCGACCGGTTCGTTTGCGCTGTCGGTCGAGTTGGGTGGAACCACCTATACCGCGAGTAACATCGCGTTTTCTGCCAATCACGGCGTCCTTGAGGCGGCCTTGTTGGCGGCGTCCAATGGAACAACGACCCTCGCGGGCGCAGGTGTCACGGTTGGCGTGTCCTTGGTGGGGACGCAGTACGAAATCACCTTTGGTGGCGCCGCGGACGGCGTGGCCATGGATCCTTTGGTCAGGACTGTTACGACAGTTACTGCGCCGACCGCGACGCTGACTGCGGTGACCTCTGGGTTGACCGGTGCGGCGGGCCGCTATACCACGGATGCGATTGATTTTTCTGACTTCAATACAACCACCGCTCCTTCGGCGATTGCCGCTTGGCTCGAGGCCTCGGAAACAGCGACAGGGCAGACCTTTGCATCAACTGGGGCGACCGTCAGCGTCACCTATGACAGTGCGGCACAGCAGTGGGTGGCAACCTTTGGTGGATCTGCCGTAGGGCAAACCATCGATGTGATGCGTGGTCTTGTTGATCCGCTCGCGGCACCGAGTGTGGTGTTGACGCAAACGGCGACAGGTGCGACCACACAAGAGGTGCAGACCCTCGATCTGCCGGCATCCGGTGTGGTGCAACTCGGGCTGGGTGGCGTCTTAACCGCGCCACTTGCGCGCGATGGGTTGACTGCCACAGCGATCGAAGCGGCCTTGGAAGGTCTGTCCTCGATTGGGGCTGACAATGTTGCAGTGACTGAGGTCGACGGGGTCTTCCGTGTGGCCTTTGTGGACGATCTCGCAAACCGGAATGTGGATGCGATCACGGTC
Organism: Litorivicinus sp.; assembly: GCA_018401755.1. Taxonomy (GTDB): domain Bacteria; phylum Pseudomonadota; class Gammaproteobacteria; order Pseudomonadales; family Litorivicinaceae; genus HIMB30. The sequence goes on along the minus strand of JAGYKJ010000005.1, from coordinate 513,919 downwards.
GTGTCTGTCCCTGTGCTGGATATTGGATTGGCAGATGAGGCGCTGGCTGACCTTGTTGAGGTGACGCTGACTGCGGAGACCACGCGGCAAGTGACGATCACGCGCGACGGGCAGACTGCGGCCGCCTTTGCGGCCACCTTGCAGTCCAGTCTGCAGCGCTTGCCTGGCATTGGGTCTGGGAACCTGTCCGTCACACACTTAGGTGATGGACGTTATGCCTTGGTCGGTACCGAGGCGCTTGCTGGAAAGACCTTGCCAGGTCTGACGGTGCGTGTCGCGGCTGCGGTCGAACTTCCAGAATCGTATCTTGAGATTGGGGCCGCCAATATTGACGCAGTGATCGGGCAAGCGAATGCGGGCTTGATCATTGAAGACGCAGGCTTTGGCTTATTGATTTCCGATGCAGTGTCTTCTGAGCCGGGCGTGATTGCGCCCGAGCCAGGTTATGCGCTCTATGCCACGGGGACGGCGGCGATCCGTGGGTTTGCTGGACTGTCCATGTCCGCGACCGCAACCGTGGAGGTCAATACCTTAGGCCGTGCCGTGGATCGGACCGTGAAGACCGGCTTGACCACGCCAGACCGACAGGTTGCATTTACGGACGGGCTGTTGCGCCAAGAGGTGACCATCGCCGACGGAAATCTCACCGTCGATGGCTTGGGAACACTCTCTGCGGACTTTAAGGTCACGAAGACGCGCACCGAAACCACAGTGGATCGTGTGACAACGACCGTGGATGATCTGTCGATTGGTTTGGCCTCGGCATCAGGCGCGCTGACGCCTGGTGGGGTGGGCGTGACGCTTGCCGATGGAGCCGGTGCCTTGGTGATGCGGACCACCACGGTTGGCAACAATATTACGCAGACCTCGACCACGCAGTACGGGTTTGAAGCGACCGGTTCTGTGTCTGTGGTGGGTGTACCTGGCCTCACCTTGGATGCGACCGCACTGACGGTTGCGTACAACCGTTGGGGTGACGACCTGGCTCAGGATGTTGAGACAGGCCAAGGCGCGTACTCGCTCGATTTGAAAGACAATGAAACGCGCTTGCGTGGTCAGATGGCCCTCGATATCGCGGGCGTGGTGTCTGCATCGGGCAATCTGTCCTTGGAAATGACCGAAGATCAGTCGATGACGCTGACCGATGGATCCTCGGTGACTGTCGATCAACTGCTGATTGGCGGGGTGGATCTGGCAGCTGGGCTGGGAGCGGGTCCGGTCGAGGCGACCTTACGCGAGACCGACGTGGCGCTGATCATCGCCTCCGAAGACGCAGGCCTAGAGCGTCGTTGGATCGCCGGTACCGCAGCAGTGGGTGGGGCCTCGATTGCAGCAGGGGTTGAGCTCGAGGTCACCACGGCGTCGCTTGAGATTAACCGCCAGTTGGCGAGTGATGGCTCGCTCATGGGCGATGGTGCCCCTGTCCTTGACTTCTCAGCCCTTGCCGGTGGTGGGCTTGATATCGATGTCACCGAGACACGGACATTGACCCTTGCCAGTGATCGGGAGCGTTTAGCGCTGGATCTGACTGGCTCCTTGGTGTTTGGGCCTGCCCGCTTGTCGGGCCAGTTTGGTCTGGAAGTTGTCACGGAAGTGGGTGGGTCGTCCTGGGAGATTGTGGCGAGTAACGTGTTTGCTGGGTTGTCGGCAAACGGTGCGCAGGTCGCGCTCTCCAATGGCGCAGGAACCCTCTTTATTGCAGCGGACGGCGGGAAGACAGGTACCGTGCTCGGGACCGCCTCCGTGACAGGCGTGGAAGGACTGACTTTCACCGGAAATTTAGCCGCCTCCTTCGATCCAGTCGGTAACTTCCAATTATTGGGCGATCTTGAGTTAGGCATTGCTGGCTTTGCGGCTGTCTCGGGAGAGTTTGCCGTCACGAAACAAGCGCCGCCGACGGTGACGCCTGAGACGGTCTTAGCGCGCGGCGAGTTTGCGGATGAGGCCACTGTTACCACCCGTGTTGAAGGTGGCCAGACCACCGCGACCGCCTATCGGTTGGTGATGAGTGGATTGGATTCTCGTGGTGATCGATTGGATCGTGACGGGATCTATACCTTCCAATACGGCTCTGGGACCGCCACGATCGATACCACCGCCGGGGGTGTGCCGGTCTCTGATGCCCTGCTGGCGACGCGGTTGAGCACTGGCCTGTCGCTGCTCTTTGGCTCAGGCAATGTGGACGTTACCGGCAGTCGCGAAGCAGGGTTTGTGATTCAGTTGGTTGGAGCGCTTGCCGGCCGTTTGGTCGATGGGTTGACCGTGACGCCACCGCAAGATCCGTCTGAGAAGACAGATTGGGGCTCCATTACCGTCATTGCGCCGGCGCGGGCTGCCTCGCAAACCCGTCATTATCTCTCGCTGGCACCGAAAGGCTCGAATATCTCAGGGGCAAAGTTCACCCTGACCGTGGGTGGACAGACCACCCAAGCGATTCGGTATATTGCTGACCCGACGCGCCAGACCGCCGCGATCCAGACAGCCTTGGATACCCTCTTGGGTCGTGGCCGCGCTCAGGTGAGCTTTGATACGGAGTCGCCAGGGGTGACTCGCCAAGGATTCTTCGTCACCTTGTCAGATCGTGTTGTCACACCGACCTTGTCGGTCACGGCTTTCACCACGGAGTTAAACGGCACGCTCATTCCCAACACCATTCGAGTTGCTGCGTCATCGACGGCGCTGAGCACGGGTGCGGATGCCACCGGGACGGTGCAGGTGGTGGATCTTTACGATGACGATGTGCGCGGTGAGTACACCCTCGCGTTCTCGGCACTTGGGCACGCCTATACGACCGCTGCCATTGATTTCGCGGCCGACGCAGACGCTGTTCGCACGGCGATTTTAGGTGCTACACGGACGAGTGGGTCGTTTGCCAACGATGGGGGCGATGTGTCGGTTCGTCTGATTGGCTCAGCCGGTAATCATCGTTGGGAAGTGACCTTTGGTGGCGCCACCTTGGGTCGTCATGTGCCGGTGATGACGGGCACAGTGACGCGTTTGGAGACGGCACCAACCGTGTCGCTGGCGCGGACTGTGGAGGGGTCAACAACCTCGGAGACGCAACGCGTGGTCTTGGCAGAGTCCGCGACCGTCTTGACGCTCGGGGATGCGTGGTCGTCTGTCTTGATGGGATCAGCGACGGCGTCTGAGGTGCAGTCTGCGCTGGCTGCGATGGCGGGGATTGGCGCTGGAAATGTCACAGTCACCGCGGTCGCTGGGGTGGATCGCGGGTTTGATATCACCTTTACCGGTCAGCGCGCGGCGCAAAATATTCCGACCTTGGGTGTCGCGAATGTACAAACGGTCGATTTACGCCTCCCCGATGGATTGGCGGATGCGGTGAGCTTCCGCACCAGTGGGGACTCGCAATGGATCATGGACGTCGACATCCATCGCTGATCTCACCGGTGTTGAACGGCGTGTGTGGCTTGAAACCCAACTGTCGACCTTGCAGCGGTCTGGCGAGTCCGACACGGTCTTTGGGGACGCTCCGGTTCAGGTCCGGACGGCTGCTGACTCAGGTGTCTACTATGTCGTGACGACCGCAACAGAGGCGCCGCGGATTGTGGCGGGACTCACCCGTGCGGTAGCTGAAGCACCGTCCTATTTGTTGATTGGTGCGAATAACGTTGACGGTGTGATTGGTGGTGAAGCCGCGGGTCTGGCGTTGGCTGATGGGCAGCTGGGCTTGGTGTTATCACAGTCCGATGCCGGCTTGGGTGCGGCAGGCTATGCCCTCTATGCTGCGGGTGCCGTCAATTTGCAGGGCTTTGGTGGGGCAGTTGAGCTCAGTGCGGAAGGCTCGGTGTCGATTAACACCCTCGGTCGTGCGATCGATATCGATGTGCCTGCAGGGATTTCCGGTGCGACAACGGCTGTTACTTTTGAGGATGGATCCCGTTTACAGGAAGTGGTGGTTGAGACGGGTCGCCTCGCGATTGATGGTCTGGGCACCCTGGAAGGTGGATTGGTCTTCCGAACCGTTGAGCATGTCGTGGATGGTATCGAAACCACGGACATGCGGATTGGATTGAGCAATGTCACTGGGGTTGTGGATGCCGGTGGCTTAAGTGCCAGCCTCACCAATGGTGGTGGCGCGGTCTTATTACGTGCGCAGGCCGGTATTGGCTCGGTGTACGCGGTGCAGGCCGAGGGGGACCTCGCGTTTGACGCAGCCGGTGCTGTGAATATCACGGCAGATAACTTGATTGTGACCCTGAACCGGTGGGGTGATGATCTTGAGGAGTCGGTTGCGACACCAGCGGGTCTGTACGATGTTGTCCTGAAAGACAATGAAAGCCGCATCCGCGGAGACATGGCAATCAATGTCAGTGATGTACTGACTGCGTCTGGATCCTTGTCGATTGAATTAGTCGAGGATGCCACGGTCCGTTTGACTGACGGGACCGAGGCGACTGTCGATCAACTGGTCATCAGCGGAACTGATGCAGCAGGTGGGATCAACCTTGGGGGCGGTTTTGAGGCTTCCCTGGGTGATCTGAATGTGTTGGCTGCGATTTCGACTGAGGCGTCAACCGGACGTCGTTGGCTCAGTATGGATAGTCGACTGGGTAGTGCGCGGATCGGATCGTATGCGCTTGGCGAGATTACCAACGCATCGAGCGAGCTCAACATTGCCTTGTCGACACTGGATGATGTGGAGCCCGCGTCCGATGCAGCCGTCATTGATTGGACCGGCGAGGCGCTCGAGATTGAGTTGGATGATGGCCAGTTCCTCTCCCTCAATGATGCCGAGAAGACCATCCGGATTGATGCAAATGCGGCCCTGAAGCTTGGTGAAGCCACCTTATCGGGGACCTTTGCAGTCGCCTATGAAGCCCCTGAATCCGGTGCGCGCTGGCGCGTGGATGCGACGGATGCTGCGTTAGGGCTTGGGGTTGGGCCGGTTGCACTGAGTCTCACAGATGTGGATGGCACGCTCTATTTGGGCGCCGATGGGTCGCGTTCAGGGACCGTAAATGGTGCGGTCGCGCTGACCGGGATTGACGTGTTGTCGATGACCGGAGCCTTGGATGCCACCTTCGGTGCCAATGGCGAACTGACCTTGCTTGGATCGGCATCGCTCAATGTGGCTGGAGTGGCGAGCCTCGATGGCGATTTTGCGATCAGTCGGACAGTGGTGGACAACCAGAGTCAGATTCAAATTGCCGCAGCCAACGTCGAGGCCTTTGTTGGGACGGGTGGTATCGGCGCAAGTCTTCGAAATGGCCGGATTGTGGCGCTGTTGGGGACCAATGCCGCCGGTGAATCCGCCTACGCAATCGATGGGACGGCCATCGCCATTGTCGACACACCGGTGTTGGATATGGGTGGCACCGTGCGGGTGCAGGGCAACACGCTGGGTCGTGCCGTCAGCAAGACGGTCAACGTGGCTGGAACGAATGTCACGCTTGAGTACGCGGATAGTGCGATCGTCGAGACCAAGGTCGACACCAGTAATTTGGATGCGTTGATTTCTGATCTGTTAGAAGTCGCAGTCGACGCGGTCTCGACGGGCATGGTCGATATCAAGGCGGACATTACGCCGCAGTACGATTCTGGCGGCGAAAATACCAACAGCCATCCGCTCGGGACAACCCTGCCTTTCGTCAACAGTTCTGTCTCGCAGATGGTGGGACTGGATCGTCTGTTGGGTATGGGTGAATACGTTCAGCGATACATCGGGAATACATCCTTCTCAGGTCTCCCCGCGCCTGTGTACGGCGATCTGGGTGGCCCAACAGTCCTGGGTTTAATGGACTACCTGCGTGTCAATTGGTTGCCCACCATTGGCGTGAGCGCAGATGCACTGCAGTTCACAATGACAGACAGCGGCATCGATATCAGTTTCGATGACACCTTCACCGTTGACACGGAAACCGCGCTTGATTTGGGTGCGGATGCCGAGGCGATCGGCCTTGAGCTTGACGCCGATCTCACCTTTGCACTGAAAGCAGCACTCGATGTCGGGTTTGATCTCTCGATTAACTGGGCAACGGGCAACTCCAACTTCAATCTGAGAAAACTCGAGATTGAAGCGGAAGGCGGGATTCCAGAGTTGATGGTTGGCGCCTCGATTGGGCCTCTGAGTGGGTCGATTGGCGATCCGGAGCGTGGTCTCGGTCGTGCCACCATGGCCTTTGCTGGCAAGGTGACGCAGGGCAGCGACGGTCTGTCGTTTACCACCACGCGTGATGAGCTGGATGTGTACCTACCCATCTACGCGAGCATTGGTAGCATCGACTTAGCGGTGGGTAAGATCCCGTACATTGAGATCAGTGGTGCGCCGATTACCGGTGAGATCAATTTCGAGACCAAGGATTTTGACGCCATTGGGGACTTCTCGCGGCTGTCAGTGATCGATTTGATCCTGATGTTCCCAGACTTCATCGATACCCTGAACTCCATTCGTGACGATGCCACCTTCCTGCAGAGTATTCCGTTTGTGGATCAGAGTTTGGATACCGTTCTGCAGTTTGGTGAAGCCTTCGAACGTGATGTCTACGACAAGATCGATTTCTACAAGCCGCGGGTGGACTTGGTCGATTATCGCGGCGGGCAGGTCCGTCCTGAGACCATCGATGGCCAAAGCAAGGCGGTCTTGTATAACCCATTCGGCGGCTTCGGCGACGGCCTCGTCTCTTCCACCGGTGATGCCCTTCAAGTCACGCTCTATCAGATGGTCAATGGCGTTGAATCTGAAATCGGCACCTTCGGGGTCGATCAGGTGCTCGATGATGACCGTCTGGTATTGACCGGGGCCGCCTTCACCGCGCCGCTTGTGCGTGCCGTGGTCCACGAAGAGCGTGCGTTTATCACCACCCTGGAAGAGTTCATTGACGCGGTCAACCGCTCCGGTGTGTTGCCGCCAGGTGTGTCACTGGAGTTTGATCCGGTGACGCGGGTCTTTGCGGTGCCTTTGACGTTCCGTCAAGAGTTTGTGCCCATTGATGCACCCTTGGACTTCTCCTTCGACATGGGCGGAGTTGCCGAATTCTCGACCAGCGCCCGCGGGTCGATCAGTGCCTATGTGGAAGGGTCTGTGTCCCTCTTTGTCGACTTTGATGGCGTCACACGCTTTGGTCAATCTGGTAGTGCCGAAGAGGGCTCAAATCTCTTTACCGACGACACCTTTGCGGTGGACTCAACCATGGTCGGTTATCTCCTTGAGGTGGCCGGTGAGCGCTATGAAGTCACTGGAGTCCAGGGATCTGACACGCTGATTTTGGATCGTGCGTTTGCCGCAGATGTGACTGATTTGAGCTTCACCCTCCGCGAAGATCAATTGACCTTTGGCCTCCAAGATGTGGGAGTCAAAGGTGGCTTGGAGATGGCGGTCGATGATCTTGAAGTCGGCTTATCACTCGGATTCTTGGGCGCCAAAGCCGGTGGTGTCGGAACCGGATCAAAAGTGCGATTGGCCGCTGAGGCGGAAGTCAGTCTTGATCGAGACCCCACAAATTCCACCGAAGAATCGCGGCGCTTTAAGTTCACCGAATTGGATAGCGATGCCTTTAATTTCCGGTTAACCGGTCAGGCAGAAGCGGTGCTGCGTGGATTGTCTGTGAATGCAGGGGTCGGCTCGGATATTCCATTGGCACCGAACATGGAAATCTCGATCCGCGCACTGGATGCATTCAACATCGGCGAGACCAAGGTCATCAATCAAAATCCATCCTTGCCGGTGGATATCAACGCCATGATCTCTGGCAGGACGGTTGCGGCCAATGACTTGATCATCGTCCTGCCAGACCTGGGCTCTGCGTTTGATTTCAAGAACCTGTCTTTCGCCGACATTATTGATGCCACCCGGACAGGGCTTGAGTTTATTAATGAAGCGATCGCCGATCAGCCGTTCTACACCACAGAACTGCCCATCATCGGACAATCCCTTGCAGACATGTTCCCCTTCGTCGACGGCTTCTTGGAGCAGTTGGAAGAGGCGGCTGAGAATCCAGCGGGTGCCATCGACCAGGTCGAGAAGATTTTTGAGGATGCGCTTGGTATTCAAGACGACAATACTCTCCCGACCGTGGATCAAATCTTTGGTCTCGATCTGAATGGCGAAGTGCTCAATATCCACCTGAAATTGGATAAGGTCTTTGAGCAGAATTTTGGATTTAGTTTAGATCTGCAGCAGTTGACGTCCGCAGCGGGCCCAGGTGCTATGGCCGGGATGGACTTCGTGGGCCATATTGCCGACGTTCTGAACCCTGGCGCAGGCGGTCAGATTGATGTCGGTGCACTGCTGAAGCTACAGATTCAGGCGGGGATTGATTTCAGTGGCGACTCGCCAGTGTTCTTCCTCTATGACTACGATCCCACCCGTGACGAAACGGTTGCACTGGCAGCCTTTGGTGCGGCCAACTTCACCGCGCGATCCAGCAGCTTGTCAACGGCTCAAAAAAATGACATTAAAGCCGCGTTCCAAGCGGTCTTGGCTGAGCAGGGCGACGATGTTACAGCGGTTTCCGCGGTGGTTGAGAGCTACTGGGTGACGGGCCTTGAGGCCGGCAATACCGATGATGATCATGGTGCGGGTCAACTGTCAGGGCAACGTCAAACGACGCTGATCGAATTAGCGGATTGGCTGTCGACGGAGCTTGGGATCACGGTGCAGCTATTCGCCGGTGAGCAGCGTGAAGTGGCGGATGCCACCGATGTCAATCTGTTTACTGATGTTGAAGTCACCAAACGTGTGGCGGTCTCTGCAGACAAAGCGCGCGGAACGTATGCGACAGTGGGTCTGCGCATTGCTGGCCAAGATTTAGAATTGAGTCTTGAGGCGGGCCCGGCCAAGTTGGGTGTTGTCAATGGCTCGGCGGCGATTGATGCCGATGGCATTGCCAGCACCAAAGACTATGCCACCTTCACCATCATGTTGGATCAGAAAGCGGGTGATGTTGAAGATGACGGTCGCTTTGACTTCACCCGTGAGCGGATCTCAGACAATTTTAGCTACGAGATCCAGGGCCACATTGGTGTCGATTTGCCGATTGCGCTGGATCTGTTTGGTGCCACCTTGCCACTGGATGCACTGACCATTGCCACGGGCTCGGGTGGGATTGCTGCCTTCTTTGATAGCGCTGCAGGCGTCGGGACAGGTGAGCCGACGCTCAACATCTCAGTCCCTGACGTGCAGTCCATCATGGATCAGTATTTGAGCGAGTTCAGTCTGCTTGGCATGCTCGCAGATCCGACCCGGATACTCGACGGTATCGACATCGCCTTGGGCGAAGTCCAAGACATGCTGACGTCTGAGTTCTCGCGCGACATCCCGATCATTGGGACCAAGATGGCTGAGACTGGAAACTTTGTTCGGGACGTCCGCACCGGGTTACTCGCTGATCTGCGCCGGAAGCTCTCGGCTGAGGGTGGTGCGATTGGGATCGTCAGGAATTCCTTGTGGGATTTGTTTGGCACGGGTGGTGCCAACATCATCCTTGATTCAAATAATAACGGGGTAGATATCAACGATATCGACGTCGCTTGGTATGACGCGGCTGGCGTCCGCTTATCGGACTGGATCGCCGGAGATATGCCGCCCTCGGCAGCGGATTCGATTCAGGTCGATATGAAGCTGGGTCAGCAGTTGGTTGGCCTCGATATTGATATTCCGCTCGATATTAACGTGCCTGGCTTTGCTTTAGATATCGATGGTGGGTTTGCCTTTGATCTGGGCTGGGCCTTTGACTTTGGCTTTGGGCTGAGTGTCTCGAATGGTTTTTATCTCGCCACGAATGAAGATGACACCCCTGAAATCCGTGTCTATGCCGAAGCCTACTTGCAGGGCCAGAATGGGCAGCCGTTCCAAGCGACTGGAAAGCTTTTATTCTTTAAGGCAACTGTCGTCGATACGCAGCCGCGTTCAGGGGGCCGCGCGAGTGGCGCAGACGCGGTCTTGGGTATTGACATTAAGGGTGATTCACTCGGCCGCTTACCGCTGACGAAGCTCTTTACGCAATCACCGAGCAAGTCCTTTGGGGTCGCCTTTAAGGTCGATGCCGACCTGAATCTGTTGACGACGCTTGAGATGGATGGTGTCTCCATCATGCCGAAGCTGAAGGCCAACTTGGTGGTCGACTGGGATTGGCAGATGGGGCAGAAGCTGCGCGCCCCAGATATCAAGATGGATCGCTTGCGGCTCGACGTCGGCACCATGATCACGGACTTCCTGCTGCCAATTTCTCAGCAGATCGCCGGCATCCTGAGTCCGATTATGCCTGTGGTGAATTTCATGGTGACGCCGATTGGTGGTTTGTCATTCTTGAATGCGATCGGGATCGAGAACTCACCATTGGGTCTATTGAATGCGCTCTTGAAGATGAAAGGAAAACCCGAGATCCCGGCGGCGTTTTTCAAGGCTGCGCAATTTATCTACAACCTGCCGTCTCAGCTCCGTGCCTGGGGTGTGACCGGTGAAATTGTCCTGGGTGACCTGGCTGGTTTTGGCACTGGTGAAGTGGTGGCCAAGCAAGAGTCTGTCGCCTTCGACCCGGCATTACTGAAGAAACTTGCTGAAACAGAAGCGAAGTCAACCGGCGGGTCGAAGGACACCAAGCGTTCAGGCTTTAAGATCAAAGAGTATCTGCTCGACATTGATAACTGGAAGTCGATCATGACGGGCGGCGACGCCATCTTGTTCAGTTATGAATTGCCACTCTTAGGTGCAGGATTCAAAAAGCAGGTTCCACTTGCCAAGGTGCCAATTGGTCCGATCATGATGACCATCGACATGGTCGCGGAATTGAAGATCTATGCGGACCTGGCGTTTGGATTTGATACCTATGGGATCCGGAAGGCGATCAATACCGGGAATCCGCTGGATGCGCTCGATGGATTCTTTGTCTTTGACTTTACGCTGCCTGAGTTTAAGGATGGAAAGATTGTTCCAGGCACCGGCGGCGTGGAGAAGGACGAGTTCTACATCAGTGCTACCTTGGGCATTAAGCTCGGAATCGCCTTGGGCCCATTGAAGGGTGGTGGCGTTGGTAAGATTAACTTCTATGCCGGTCTCGATTTGCAAGATATTGCGCGTTCGGAACTGACCAAGGATGACCGTGGCTACGTCACGGATGTGAAATGGGTCAGTGATGGCCGGATTCGTGGCTCCGAGATCGCGACCATGTTTGCCTATGAAGGAGGTGGATTCTTAAACCTCTTCAATGCGCGGATGGGCGCGACGCTTTCCCTGGGTGTATTTGTTGAGCTGGATCTGGGTCTCTTTAGTTCGATTACCTTCTTCGAAGCCACGCTGTTTAAGTTCAGCCTCTTTGAGTTGACCTATGAAGCGCCTCGGGTACAGCCCTATTTGGCGACCCAGGTGGGCGATACGCTGTATCTCAATGCCGGCGATCGTGCAGGGCTCCGGAAATACTTCGATGTCACCGATGGCGATGAAGAATTCATTCTGTACGGCGAGGGTGGCGAAGTCTCCATCGAGTTTGACAACTGGTATCAAACCTACCGCGGTGTGAATAAAGTTGTCGCCAACATGGGTGCCGGGAATGACACCTTGGATGCGTCCCGTTTGAGCGGTGTGACCGTTGATTTCGACGGGGGTGCTGGTGACGATGTGATCCTGCTGGGTGGTGGTCGCATGGTGAATGGCATCCGAGAAGGCGGATCGGTTCGCGGCGGGACTGGCAATGACACCATCACGGTTGCACCGGGAGTTTTGGCTCGATATCGCCTCGATGGTGAAGAGGGCGATGACAAGATTACCGGTGGGTTGGGGGATGACACCTTAGTCGGTGGTGACGGACAGAACCGTCTGACCGGGACCGCGGGTAATAACACTTACATCATCGGGGCCGCAAAAACAGCGCCGGTTGGGTCACAGCAGATTCGCGGTGGCGCAGGGTATGAGACCTATGAGTTCCTCGACAATATCGGGGAAGTCAGCTTCAACGACCGTCAGAACGGCGTGGCATTGGATTTTAGTGCCTTAAGCGACGGCATTGTGATGAATATCAATAAGCGAGTGGTCAGTGTGACCAACGCGATGGGCCAAGAGCTCCGGATTTCTGGATCCACGGTGGACGACGTGCGTCTGACCCGCTGGACAGATACGGTGTATGTGTCTGATTTCCCTGCGTGGGCGATCGATATTGAAGATACCGGTGGTGCAGACGACTATCGCGTCACCATGGGTCGTGGATCGGCGTCTGGCGGGACTGGGACCATTAATATCATAGAAACCGGGACCGATTTTGACGAGCTGATTCTCGAGCAAACGCGGTCACGGAGCGCAGACGTGATCAGCCTTGGGCTGGATAAGGTCACCAATGGTCGAGAGGTCGTGACCTATCAAAATGGGCTGATTGACCGACTCACCTTGAAGGGCAAAGCTGCCAGTTACAACGAAAATGAGATTATTTCACTCGGTGGGGATGTTCGATTCAATGCCCTGACGGCGGGCGCTGTCTCCAATCTTGGTAAGACCGGCTTCCGCGCTATTGGTCGTGAGATTCATCAAGAATCCTCATTGATGGCGACCGGCGTCATCCTTGAGGCGATGCGCACGATCAATGTCACGCACGACTATGTGTCCTTGCAGAACAGTCACTTCGATATTCGCACCTACGGCGATCGCGCAGATGTGAAGTTGAATGCCAATTTGTTTGTCTCGAACAACTTGACTGCGAACAGTTTGGGAACAGGCGACACTGCATGGGTTCGTATTCAGGTTGCTGACGGCAGTCTCTTAAATGAAAACGGCAGCTACATCGCAGGTGCAGGTGCTTATGTTCAGATTAAAGCGAAAAACTCGATCGGTACCGATCTAAAACCTATTCTGACGCGGGTTGCGACCTTAACCATTGCCACCTCGACTCATGGGTCTGGGGATGTGGTGATCCGCGAAGACGACAATCTGGTCTTGGTTGAAGAGCGAGCGCTCACAAGCCCAGAAAACCCTGGCTATGTCATTTACGCGGATCAGAGTCATCCGAGTTGGACGACGCGTTGGGAAAGCACCGTTGAGTGGGACAACAACGCTGCAGCGGGTGCATCAGTCTGGCGCGATTTGATTCGGAAGAATCGCACTGTGATTCGGCCAGATGTGGCGATTGAGATTGGGCGCGGTCACTTTGTCTTGAATTTGGTGCAGGATGAGGCGCTGCTCACCCTGCAATCAGGGTATCTCCGTTCGCTCACAGCAGGCATGAATATCACGCTGAACGCGGATGATATGGAGTTCTTGAGTGGCGTTGGACGAGTTGTTGGTCTCGCGTCTTTGACGCTGCGGACCAATAAGAATGTGTCCTCGTATTACATCGGGACGGCTGCAGAAGACATTGTGGGTCAACCATTCATCGATGGCAGTCCGCGTCAGATTGCAAATCACGGATTCTATTTCGGGAATCGAGATCTTGCCGCAATCTATGACGGGTTCGCGGATCTGAATTTTGGTCGCCGTGATATCGGTAACGTTGTCTGGTTAGGTGACGTGAAAGACTCCGTGAATGTCAAAATGTTGGATTCAGATGGCAATTCGGTCCCACGTGCCGCGGATTCTGTGGTTGCCTCGTTCCGTGATGACACCAACATTTATTCCGACACGGTGAATGTTGTTGGTGACGTTGAAGCGCCGCTTGACACGCTCAGTGTGTATACCCGCCGCCTCGAAGTGAACAGTCAGAATGTCCATGATCCCAATGGCTCTGGCGATTCTGGGCTCTATGCGGATGCATTGAATCTTCAAGTGGATGAGCAAGCAGTTGTGATGGGCTGGTTGAAGGCGGTCAATCGCATCGATTTTGACGTGGTCGCCACTCCTGGTGACGCGGGGGTCAGTGATGCCTATTTCACGCCGCCCTACTTGGCGACAGGGCCCCTGTCTCATAACAGTATTCAGGTCGACAGCATTGCAGAAATCTCAACCTCGGCGGATGCGAGTCTGATTCAGATTACAGCCAAGGAAAGTATTGAAGTTCGCGGTCTGATTGAAGTACACGGGGATGGCTCGTCGATCGAGATGGATGCAGACGGTCCAATGATTCTTGTGGAGTTGGCGCGAATTGTTGCTGAGGGCGACAACAGCACCATTAGTGTGTCGAGTGATGACGTGCTGGCAGTGAATGCGGGCTCAGCAGTTCGGTCGGGTGCGAAATTCGTAAGCCCTGATCCTGATGACGAACCTGATAATCTGATCATTCCAGAGATCACTGGGACCAATGGAACGTTAAACCTCACGTCGTCTGGGGAAATGTTGCTTGCAGGGTCGGTCACAGCATCCGGAAATATGACCTTGTCAGCCAAAGCGCAATTGTATGACAACGAGATTTACGGTCGTGCGAAACTGACTGGCGGCGTAGACAACCTTGCCTACGCACCGCGGTATGCAATTTTTAATAAAACGGCGTACTTCGAAAACATCGCGGCCGCGAGCCCATCGCATTATTTGGTCGCGCACACCGGAGGCTATGGCCTTCTCGTGACTGGAACTGTCACGAGTCTTGGTGATAACCAGAATCTGGTTGTACGCGCAGACCAGGATGTGATTGTCCGCGGGAATCTGAACGCAACTGGCGCGAATGCAGGGTTAACCTTGCAGTCTGATGAATGGTTGTTTGTCGAAGGGTTTGTCACGGCCACTGATCGCTTGAATCTCTATGGTGGCGTCAACCTGCAGGGTGAGTTTTTCAATACTCTGACGGGCCGATCTGATACGCGGGGCACGAGTGTCTACATCCATCCGACCTCGACAGTTCGCACCACGGACCACCATAGTGACGTCCATGTGGTTGGATCGGATGACGTGGATATATTCGGGGCAATCGTTGCAGGTGGTGCGATTACCTCGACCGGTGTGAATTTTGCCCTCGATAGTGCGGGTGATGGTGGATCAAATATCCGCGTTCAAGCGGGCGAGCAAGTCCATTTGGAGTCTGGACTCTTGGCCAGCGGTAATGTGACTGTGATTGGTGGTACTCCGGGCGCCAATGATCATTGGACTGGGGGCAGATGACGACTGTCCCTGGGTCGAATCCCAATGCCCTCTCGGTCTTGATCAATACCGCTGGTGGTATCACTGCGGCAGGGCTTGGTGCGGCAGGCGCGGGTAGCGTGGTGACCATTGAATCGGATGGTCGCGTAGAGATCATGGGGACTGTGAACTCCGGTGGTCGTCTGTATCAAGTCTTTGGTGATGTGGATACAGATGACAATCCAGAAACGCCCAATGAGACCGTGATGCTGTCTCAGAGTGTCCGGTGGTCTGGTCGTGAGTCCGACATCGTGATGGACTCGTCAAGCCGGATCTTTATCGGCGGATCGACATTGAATGCCGCAGGCTCCGTGGTACAGACCGGCGGTTATTTAAACGCGAGTCGCGAGATCGACATCCGCGGCGGAACGGATTACACCGGGTTTGGGTTGTTGGTTCACGGCGCCTCTGAAATCGTTGCCGAAGGAACCTGGGATTATGATGCCAATGGCGCTCAATTAACGCGAACTGTTGGTCGGACCTACAAAGATGGCTCGATTAAGCTGTCTGGCGTCGGTGACGTGGACATGCAGGGCCTTCTGATCTCTGGTGGTCGTAGCGAGATGCAGCGAGACCAGTTGGGCAAATACATTGGCCGTAACATTGTCCGTTACGATGTGGACTCCACGATTCAGGTCAAAGCAGATCGCCAGTTGATTATTGGCACGGATATCACCGCCGGAAAACAAGTCGACTTAATTGGTGGGTTAGACAGTCGTCCTGAGTCTTCTGGATCGCCCTATGAAGGTCGAGGCATGGTGCTGTATGGTTCCGCCTCGGTCACGACCACCCGCGCGAACAGCGAGATCAATCTCAATGCGCCAGGACGCGTGGATATCCTCGCACCAGGAGATGTCAACCAGTTGGACGTCGCTGGATGGGCCAATCGTGCAGACGGCAAACTCAATCGTGATGTCACCTTGGTCTTCCAGATCGATAAGGTGAGTTTCACGGTCGAAGCGGTCGTCACAGTGCGCGCAGCTGATACCTTGGACAACACGACCATTGACCATCTGATGGCAGATTTGGATGCGGTCTTGCAGGCAGCATCCTGGGTTGTGGTGCAAACGGATGACCCGAATCAAATCGCCACTCCTGCGCTCGGTACCACCTACCTGACGATGCCAAATATTCCGGATTACAGTGCGCAGAGTCCCGATATCAAAACCAAGTTACGTGATGGTCGACTCATGTTTGCCAGCCCGTATGAGATTCAGATTCGAGCGAATGCGACCGCATCCGCTAAGGCTGCTGCGGACGCTTTAGCCACAACGGCGGGCTTATCTTTGCCGCCGGCATCCACTACGCACGCTGAAGACCTTGGCATTGCGCTAATCAACACAGCACCAGGTGCTATTTTGGATGGTGGCTCGGTCGTCGCGGTGCAGTCTGCACGGCGTTATGCGGTCGATGCAGCAGCAGTTGGCTCGACAGTGACAATCGGTAGCCCCGAAGGTCCGAATGGCAAGCTCTATATTGCCGGCAAAGTGCGCGCACACAGTGCAATTAACCTGAATAGTGGGATTTCATCAGACGGGAAAGATATCGATCTTGATGCGACCGGTGTGCTTGAAACCGTGGACGGTAACATCGAGTTTTCCGCGGGCGAGAATGGTGTCTTACAGGGCGATGTGATTGCTCGAGGCGCTGGACGTGACGTGATCCTGAGTTCTGAGCGGTCACTCACCATTGAAGGCTTGATCCAAGCCAATGACCGAATCATTTTAACGGGTGGTGACGGGACCTATATTTCCGATTCGAGTGTGTCTGGGTACCGAAGCCTCGATATTAAAAACACGGCAAAGATTACGACCTTGGACGCACATGGTGGGATCCGTCTGACTGGTACCAACCAGGTCTACATTGACGGTGAGATTGAGACGACCCGAGCTGATCACGACGTCTCAATTAATTCCGATCTTGGTGATGTCATTTTGAATGAGACCAGTGGTCGGATCACCGTGGCTGGCCAGTTAAATATTGGCGCGGTCAACGTCTATCTGGATGGCCCAATTAACAGTACCTATGACAATGGGACCTCTACGGCAGAAGTGTTGATCATCGCTGATCAGACAGCGTCACTAAATGGCAATGCAACGATTGATCAAGACGCGAAGATTGTCGCCGGCGCGCTCTCGATGGCGGGAGCTGTTTGGAAGGCTGGGACGTTAACGATTGAGGCAGGTCAGATTGACCTTGGCAATATCGCGCTGAACAAGGGTGCGACCATTGAGACCGAATCGCTTCTGGACGTCTTTGCCCTAGGCAAAATGGTGGTGAATCGCGGCGTGTTGATGACGTCAAACGCTGCAAGTTCAGTCATTGAGATTGATGTGGGATCCATTGACGTTCTGGGCGCGATTAGCGCAGGGGCTACCATTGATGCTGGAGCGATCGTGAAATCAGCCGACGGGGCTGATCTGACGATTCGGGCGACTGATTTGATCCGGGTCATGAATGGCACGGCCTCGGATTCGACTCTGATTGGCGGAACTGTTGAGGCAACCCGAAATGTGACCTTAGTTGGTGGGCTGGGTGTCTCGAATACCCGCTATGCCGGCTCTGGTTTGTGGCTTGAATCTCGAGCCCGCGTTGAATCACTGAATGTCGCAGGCACTGCATCGTCGACAGTGCTGCTTGATAGCGCACTCGATGTGCGTATTGATGGCTTTGTAAATGCAACCGCTGGCGGTGGTGTAATTGATGTCCGTGCCAATCGGATGATCGGTATCAGCGGCATGCTCTATGGGCACGATACCATCAAGCTAGATGGTGGTCGTGTGGATGCCATTGGGATGTCTGTTGTGACTGATACGTTGGTCTACGACGGCAACCTCGATCGATTGACTGGGGCAATCCTCGAAACAGGCCAAGCAGGAAATGTCATCATCACAGCGCGTGGCGGAATGCGTCTTGATGGACTGATTGGCCAGCCACCGACCAATGCGACGCGGACAAGTACTGTCGAGATTGAAAGTACGGGATCGACGGATGTTTTAATCTATGCGGATATTAATGCTCAGAACCGTATTGAATTAATTGGTGAGCGAATCACCCTTGGCGAAGGTAGCTTGCTAAAAACCCATGTATCGACCACGAGTTCGATCGAACTATTAGCGCGTGGACAGCTCTGGGTGCAATCGGATCAAACAGGCCTAGGTGATGCGATTATTGCGTCGCAGGGCTGGGTCCATCTACGCGGCTCGGCAGTGTATCAAGCGGGACGAGTCGAGGCCTTTGACGCGATTTGGCTGAATGCTGTTCGGGACATTACCGTGTTTGGTGCTTTGCTGAGCACCGGTGGACAGAACGTGACATTTAAGGCGGGCCTGGCATCGGGTGTGTCAAATGGAGCAGGCTCAGGCGAAAGTCGTGGATCGTATGTGCGGACGTCGTCATCGCTGGGCGCGGGGTCGATCTATCTATTAGGGGCGGGGAAGGTCACAACCACAGGCCAGTTTGAGGCACTGGCTGGGACTGATGTCATTGTAGATGCGTCTGCCACCGGAGCAGGCAGTCGTCTGGTGTCAACGCCAGTGATCGGAACAGAGCAAGTCCAATACCAGAAGATTACAGGTTACACGCAGGTCGTGGACGCGGTGATCGATGTCCCTGTTGTGAAGTGGGTCTCAACAACCGTCACAGAGCAGGTTGGTCTTGAGTCTGTCAAGAGTGGTTATTACTTCACCACGATGGATGTCACCCTTCGCCAAGATGGCTATTGGAATGGCACCACGAAACGCGAGTGGTTTGTAGAGGGTGTGGATTACCAGAACTTCAGTGGCCGCAGCGGAACCTTCACTGGACCTGTGATTGATTGGGCCGATTTTGGTTTAGGAACTGCAGATGCTGACTTAAAGTCATCCTCCGGATTGGCCAAAACATTCAATGAATTGAACGATTTGCAGCGTGATTCGGTGATTGCGACCTTGGGCTATAAGAAGCTCTACAACTTCGAATACAGCAATCTCCAAAAGCATCAAGTGATCAATGGGAATACCACGATTGTGAAGTGGGATCCCGTTTGGAGTCTCGATCCGCCGGCTGGAAAAGCCAAGGCAATGCAAGTCGTCAACCTAAATGTGGCGGGTCTTGAGGATAAGTGGATCAATGTGCCTGTGGGTGCCGAGGCTGACTTGCTAAGGGCCGTATCTCAGGGAACGCCTGTGCGTTTACAAGACGAGTTGGTGGGACGTTATCGTGATGAAGCGCGTGTGTTCTACGACAAGATTTACTCGACCTATCGTCCACAGCGTGTCAGCGGCATTGAGCGACTGCATGATCCGAATGAGAGCTACACTCCATCGCGGATGACAACTGACAGCGATAACCAAGAAGATCGTTGGAAGGTAACCTATGACAGTAACGGGAAGCGATTATATGACCTCGTTGATCGGAATATTGATGTCGATCACTTTGCGCTGCCACTGTGGGAGTCTTCGAATACTTGGGAGAATGTGGTTGACAGGACAGGCGTCAGAATTCAATCAAAGAGCGGGTATAACCCCACAACAGCCTCTATTTCAACGCAACAGACATTAAACGACGGGGTTCGTAATGTCGGCACGTATTATACCTACGTGCCGAAATATTACCGCGTGACAAGCGAATCTCTAAATTTTTATGAGGCCACTCAGCGATATAACCTAGCGAATGCAATCTCTTGGACACAACGGCGAGCGATTGATGATATTACCACCGGAGGGCGGTATCGCGTCGGAATGGTTTATCTAAACGGATCCGTTTTCTACGACGTGAAGGCGTATGGCTGGAAGAATTTTACCGGTGTCTATTTGGGTGGACGCGGATCCGTTGCTTGGGATAGTGGCGAGCCAAATAACGCAGGTGGCGGCGAATGGACGATTGATATCCATTCGACACGGCGCGAGCCAGATACTCTGAATGATATTCATCCAGATACGCGCTTACGCGCAATCGTTGAATATGGGGGCTATTGGTCGGGGCGCACGGTCACAGAAACTTTTATTGACTACAAAAAGGACTGGAAGTCTGGGTGGACGAATGTGTATGACCGTCGGTTTGCCCTCAATCAACAGTGGGTGACCAATCAGGTCGACGTCTTTGATAACCGTCCAAAATTTAGAACCTATGATGTGTCGACCAAAGTCGTTGAGACTGCGAAGGTCACCCTGTACAAGGATCAACCGACCTATCAAACGGTGACCGAGACTCGTTCAGTTCGATTTGACAATGGTGGTGTGGGTCAGTCGTTTGGTCTTTTTGGCCGCGACTCAATCGATGTGGGAACCTTGATCCTTGGCGCAACGCGGGATGTCGCCCTGTCAGGGATTGTGAAGGTTGGCGCCAATGCGAGCATCGACGCGGATCGCGATATTCTCACGGCGAGTGCGCAAACGACCGTGGTGAACGGGGTTGAGACGCCAAATAACGCTGTGGAAGTCACCGTAGGCGGAGACTATTCGGCGACTGCTGATCGCCGAAAGCGCTGTTCGATGTTGCATCACTGCTAACGGTTGGCCGTAATGCGTCTGTTGTGACCGGTGCTGAGCTCAATGCGGCAGGTGAGCAGGCCATTACGGGCGCCGCGACTTATTCGGTCGGTTCGGACGCGTTGATGGCTGGTAAGGTGTCCGCGGCGCAATTGGTGGTTGATGCGGGGACCACTGGAGGTCAGGGTTCGATCACAGGCGGGATTCGGACTGCTCTTTCTGTGACTGGAATGTCGGCTGGGAGTCTTGGTGTTGGTGATATCTCCCTGACAGCAGGCGTCACTGGCGGCGATATTACCTTTGCCAACTCTCTCGTGTCGGCAAGTGATGCCCTCACACTGACCGCGGCATCGGGTGGCTTATTCGCCTCAGGCTATGGTTTGAAAGCAGGCTCGGCAACCTTGAGCTCGCGAGATTCCATCACTGGCGATGCAGACAATCGAGGGGCGTTTTTATTAGAGGCCTCAACACTAGTCGCGAGCGTCACTGGGTCTGGATTGATTCGTGTGGAAAACCGCGGCGACTTGACTCTCGATGCAACCACGGCGCAAGGCGACGTGTCTGTGACAACCCTTGCAGCGATTAGTGGCACGGGTGGCTCGGCGACAACAACCTCTGGAAATCTCGTCGCGCAACGCGTGACCGCAGCCTCGGGAGCTGCGTCGATCACCCTCACTGCAGCGCTCCCATCGCCAGATGCGACTCTTACGCGAGACAGTGCGTTGAATGCCCTCGCGTCTGTGACTCTCGGCCAAATCACAGGCTCATCGGTGGTGATCGATGCGGGCAGTCAAATTGATCAACTGAATTCGCCCGCGTCAGTAGTTGTTGCAGACCAATTTGTGGTGCGTGCTAACGAAGCGATCTCCCTGACGGGTCTCAATATTGGCGCTGTTGATGCTTACATTCGTCGAGCAGGTGATCTCTCATTAGTCACCACGGGTTCAGCGACCATTGATGTTCAACGCTTGTGGACAACCGATGGCCAGATCACCTTGGAATCGAGTCGGTCGATTGCATTGCAAGCGGTGGCCCGTAGTGGGTCCATCGTGACAAGCGGTGTTGTCGCGAATCGGAGCGGTGAGCGGACACCGAAGCCGGCAGCTGGTGTTCAGGCTGTGTTAACTGCACTTCCCTTGGACGTTGAGATTACCTCAACCGGTGGATCGATCCTCGGTCAAAACGTCGGAACGCACATTCAAGCAGTTGCAGAAAGCGGTGGGGCGATTTCACTGGATGCCTCGACTCACATTGATCTGACATTTGATGCGATCGAGCTTCGTGATGTTGATGCCGGAAGCACGATTTCGTTGACACAAGATGTGGTGAATCCTTCCCGTAATCAGCTCTTGGTGAGTGATGTTCGTTCCGCCTCGGGTGATGTGACCATCACCGCAGAATATGCGATGGAAGTCGGAATTACGCAGGCGAGTGCTGTGGGTGCAAGCCTCAGTCTGAAGGCATCAGCGGGAGATCTGACGGTTCTGGCAAATACCCAGCCAAATTCAGGACGTTCGATTGACGCTGGGTCTTCGGTGCGACTTGAGACGTCCGATAACTTAACGCTACATAACTCAATTTGGATCGATGCCGCAGATCGCGTTGAATTCATCGCTGGCCGCTCGTTTACTGTACCGACAACCCAGGCATTTGATGCAGAGATTCTGAAAGTTGTTTCTGCCGAGAACATCTCGGTGCAGTCACAGCTGCGGGTTGGCGATGGCACTTTAGTTGGACAGCCTACCCGCGTGGAGTTGCGATCTGGGCGGGATATTTTGGTGCAGGCGCCGATCTCAAATCAGCAGGGAAATGCGATTGACGATATCGTTCTGTATTCCGATGGTGAAAGTGCACGGTCGATTCAGTTGAGATCAGAAGTGGGCGGTCTTCGAGTCATCGAAGGTGCCTCAGGTCGTCTTTATTTCGAACAAACGCTACAAACTCAGGCAGCTGATGGCTCGTATTCTCCGTCAGGGGACTACCTCACAGATCGTCTTGTATTTACGAGTGGGTCTGTATCCACCACCTATTATATTTTTGACGCGATTGATTATCGTGCCAACCGCTCTGGTCAAGGGCTAACGGTCCTTTCAGAAAACATTGACGGGTCAGGCACTCTTTATGCGCTGACAGGTGCAACAAGAAATGGAGATTTGCTGACCAGTCTCGGCTCTTCAATTACTTATTCAGAGACGCAACTGGCGCAAGAAGCGATCGTCCAAGTTATGGACCGTGCGCTGATTTCGTTGACAGCCACTGCAGGACTTGAGCGTGCTTCATTGACGCTAGACCAACTGACATCAGACGGAGAGGTGACCCTTAAATTGGGGGCTTCCGAGACGATCGTCTCAGCCAATGTGACAACGGCGTCGCTTGCAGCTTTGGCTGCGGCGATTAATGCAGTCACAGGGACGACAGGTATTTCTGCCACAGGAACTGGATCCTCATTGGTATTGTCTCGTACCGATGACGAGGCGATTCGTGTCACTGGATATCAGCATGTTCCCGTCGCGAATGCCGATACTGGGACAATGAGAGTCCTTCCATCGTTAGGTGAAAGTGTTCTCTTATCCGCTGAGGATCAAATTGCCGTTGCAAATGCCCTGGCACCTAAAATGGTGTCCGAGCAGTCCAGTAATGTGACCTTGAATCAGGGTCAAACAGCATATAACCGCATTCAAATTGACGCGTTGAGTCCGAATGGAACGACGCTTGGCAACATTAATCTGAATGCCAGTCAAACGATCGACCTTGATGCGATTACATTGAACGCGTCTGGCACGATTTCGGTCACGACCACCAGCGGTGCGAAAGCAGGCCAGGTGATGACGCTCGAAGATGGTTCAGGGCGAGTCTTTGCGGATCAAGTATTGGATTCAACGCAGGCGACATCGGGCGTTACATGGAATCTCTCTAGCCTTGCGAACGGGACATATTCCTTACGCGCGGTCTTGCGTGATGCCGATGGAAACATTGCGTATTCAAGCGGTGTGACTCAGTTAACAGTCACTGGGAGTATCGCATCTGCAACGATTCCGAGTGCCTTGACGCCAACGATTTCGGCAATCCCAATACAATCCAGTGCGACTGCGTCTATCTCAGGCAGTGGCGCTCGAGATTGGACGCGCGTCAGAGTTTATGATGCGGCGACTAACGCGCTATTGGCAGAAACGAGAGCCGATGGTTCGGGTAATTGGTCGGCTGTTTTACCTGTACTGGCCGATGGTGCTCACTCGATTTATGCCAAAAATGTGGATGACAGCGGGAATGTCGGTCCATCATCAGCGACGAGTGGATTTACGATTGACACACAAGCGCCACAGACTCCCGTTGTGACTGCCTATGACCCAAATACTTTGACGGTCTCTGGAACGGGTGAAAATGGTTCGACGGTTTCCGTTTACGTCGATGGAATTGATCAAGGAGTCACGGCTTCCGTAGCTTCGGGGGTCTGGTCGGCTGTTCTTCCAACTGCGACAGTTGATGGTTTGCGCTCATTCCAAGCGACTGCTGCGGATACTCTGGGTAATGTGAGTGGATTATCTGCATTGTTTGCGAAGCAAGTAGGGGCCGTCGCTGGCCCGACCTTGACTTTGACAGAAAATAATAAAGCAACCGCAACTGCAACGATCGACAACACTGGGGTGCTCACGGATATCACAGTCGTTGATTCAGGGGCCAACTACATCAGCGCGCCCGCTGTCACAATTGGTGCACCGCCGGCAGGTGGGACACAAGCGACTGCCACTGCGGTATTGGAGAACGGCCGTGTCAAGAGCTTTACAATCACGAATGCCGGGTCAGGGTATGTGTCTGCTCCAACGATTTCGATCCCAGCGCCGTTTACAGTCAATGCGACCGATAAATTTGCGGGTTACACAGTGTCAGGAAGTGTCGACGCAGGATCGGCAGTCACTGTCGAAATTGCAGGCCAAACTGCACAAGACGCCTGGGTGACGGGAGCGAATTGGTCGTACACCTTCAGTGATTCTGACTTAACAGCGCTCGGGGCGGCTGGTGTCAATGGAGCCTTTACGGTTCGAGCAGAAAATGCCGGTGGTGGCGTGTCCACCACGTCTGCTGCCGTCAATTTAAAAACGTCTATCCCGACAGTTGCTGTCACCCCAAATATGCAGCTCAGTCAATTGTCAGCTGCTGGCAGTATTTCGATGAGTGTGAACGGCTCGGCGATCACGGCAACGATCGCATCCACTGATGATCTTTCCGCTCTTGCGAGCGCAATAGATGCAGTGAGCGGCGTGAGTGCGACACATGCGTCAGGCGTTGTGACAGTTGTGAGCTCTACGAATACCAATATCGCAATCACAGGTTTCGAGAAGGCGGGTGGCACGCTTTCGCTACAAGTGGCAGGCTCATCGATCCCAGTTGGGACCATGCTGAGCGAAGATGGTGTCGACGCAGCTCATGCTATTACGGCATCGACAACAACAAACAGTCTGATTGTCATGGATTCCTTGAGTGGAAATATGCTGACTGGCGTATCAGACGGATCAACGATTGATATTTTACGACCGGATGGTGTCGCTCTCGTGCAGGGCATTTCGGTTGCCAATGGCCAATGGATGTATTCGTTGGAACCAACGGATGTTGAAGCGCTGGGTAACGGCGATCACACCCTGAAGATTCGTGCGACAGATGTCGCCGGTAATCAGCGCATCTCCACGCAGATTGTTCGTGTTGCTGCGATTAAGCCGAGCGCACCATCAATCGACCAGCTTGCGGATGATCTTGGGCTTGCTGATCTTGTCACTCAGGAGACATCGGAGGCCTATTGGACATTGCACGGTAGTAGTGAACCAGGTTCGACGCTTGATCTCAGTTACGTGTGGACACCAGCCGCAGGAAGTGCCCTGTCGACGGTCTCTCTGACGCAAAAGAGTGCGATCGACGGTGATGACCAGTTCACGGTGAATGCCCTCACGGGTAACTGGACGGCACGTCTTTCTAAGATTGGTGGCGATGGAGTGTTTGCGGTTTCAATGACTGCAACAAAGGGTGGCGTAGATAGCGACACGGTGACACAAAACATAGTCGTCGATGAAACGGCTCCGGCTGCTTCAGTACCATCTGTTGATGATGCCACGTCAGGCCAGCCACTTTTCAAGGGAACGACTGAAGTCAACTCGATCGTGACCATCTTTGACAATGATACTCCAGTCGCCACTGTGACTCCTGATGCAAATGGTAATTGGCAGTGGTCTCCAAGCGAGGTTTGGACAGGAGGATCACTCCACTCGATTACGACTCAAGTCAGCGATCTTGCCGGAAATCTGAGCTCAGCCAGTGCAGCGGCTTCTGTGACAGTGGCGGCGGGTACCGAGGGCTTAAGTTTCAGTCCAGTCACTGGCGACAACCGAATAGATGGGGCTGATCGCAGTGCTGGCGTGACATTGTCTGGAATGACGGAAAGTGCAACGCTCTATGCCGTTGTTAATGGTGGAACAGCGGCTGCGATCTCGATCGGTAAATCCTTGGATGACAGTGCTGATATTGCAGTCTCTGACGCTGATCAGGGAGCCGGTTATACAGTCCCACCAGTCGTTACGATTTCTGGCGGTGGTGGCTCGGGAGCTCTGGCAACTGCGATTCTTGATGTGAATGGAGCTGTCACCCACATCCGTATTACGAATCCAGGAGCGGGTTACACGTCGGCGCCGAACGTCTCGATTGCGCCGGTTCAGAGTAATGTTGAAGCGTGTATTAGATCTCAGCCTGATACAGCTGGTGGACTGAAATAAAGGTATCGCGAAACCGATCCACTACCGGCGTTGGATGCTATTCGCCCTCCGCTAACGATACCTGCGCCGGATCGAACTAGCGAAGATTACACGCTCGCATCGGCGACAATTTCTCTAAATTCAACTGGGGATTTGGAGTTCATGATTTCTTGGGCGGTCATGGAGGCTCTGGTTATCAACAACACGCTATAGGGTCGACAATACCTGTAATTATTCGCCTTGCGTTAGTTGACGATAATGATGGGTCCACTGCGGATACCATAGACGTCGTTGCTCAGGCGACTGTGGATACGTCTGGAGGTCATCATTACGAGTGCTGTTTCGAATACTGACCTTGCAAAACCTTGGCACGCGTACCGTTGACGTAGGCGTCCCACCTGTGATCGAGGCTAACAGACCAGCCTCGGTTACAACGACCTTAACTGATCACGGACTGATCTTTACCGTCCCGGATCCTGGATTTGGTTATGTGACGATCCTGCTGCCATCACATCTGGACCGCTGGAGCCGGCCGGTACGAAGCGCATCTGGAGTCGGTGTCACCTTACCGCTTGCAACGGGCCTGACAAACTGGACCTATGCAGTTCCCGATCTGAAACCTTATGGACGAATCGAGTCAATCGCTGTTGCCTTAGGCTCGGAAGGATCTGGATACGTGAATCCGACCGTCGTGATTGGGCCTCCCGACATGGCAAATGGTGTTCAAGCGACGGCCACCGCCACTGTTACCAGCGGCCAGATCTCGGCAATTACGATCACAAATGCAGGGACGGGTTATACCAAACCGCCGGCGATTACGATCACTGAAGCGAAGCGTTGCAGCGGCCAACCAAGCAGTTGCGAATGCATCCATTACGCAAACGAATTACATCACGATTTTGAATGATGCGACTCAATCAGAGGTTCAGACATTGGATCTTGACGGAGTGACCGGCGGTGAATTCGTCATTGAATGGACACTCGATGGCACTTCCTATGAAAGTGCGCCGATTGCCTACGATGCAACCCAGCGACACTCGCCCAAGCCATTGAGGATGCCTTATCCAATATGAGTCATCCCACCGTGGCGACGCTACGAGGTGCAACTTATACCGTTACAGTTGATGGATCAGACGATACC
This sequence comes from Litorivicinus sp., assembly GCA_018401755.1. Classification (GTDB taxonomy): domain Bacteria; phylum Pseudomonadota; class Gammaproteobacteria; order Pseudomonadales; family Litorivicinaceae; genus HIMB30. The sequence goes on along the minus strand of JAGYKJ010000005.1, from coordinate 486,580 downwards.
AAGTTCGATATTGCATTCGGAGGATCACTCAAATATCGAGCGCTTCCATTGGTTAGAACAGATGTCACGAGTGCGACAGGCACAACACCCACTATTACTGTGACACGCTCGACCTCGGGCTTAGGGGTATCGGGGATCACGCAAGCTGTTGCATGGACTCAAGATGCATCAACTGTGCTGACAGATGCCGATCTGGTTGTTCCAGTGATTGATCGATTACAGCGGGCTGTGAGTGGCCAACCCCCAGCGATTGCAGGTACCGCCGCACCAGGCTCAGTGGTGGAGATCTACCAGAGCACGAGTGGAGTGGACTCTTTGAGATCGACCGTGATAGCGAATGACGCAGGTCGTTGGTTTGCCGATTTATCGGCGTATGGGATTGCTCTGAATGATCGTCTATTTGCAAAGTCTCGGGCATCTATCGGAGCTGCTTTTGCGACCGAAGCATCCCAGTCCGTGGAGTTTCTGCAGGCCGGGCCATCATTGGAATTTGGCCCGATTTCAGGTGATGAGATTGTCAATGCGGTCGAAGCATCGCGCGGTCTGATCATCACGGGTTCGACAGATGTGTCGGCAACTTCAGTGACCTTGACAGCGCCCAATAGTGTGACGAAGACAGCCGGATTGATGCCTGGTGTGTCGGGACAGACATGGTCCATTCAATTGTCAGCATCAGAGTTACAAACGATTGGTCCTGGATCTCGAGTCTTTGACTTGACAGCAGTCGACACAAACGGAGTGGAGTCTAGGCTCAGCCGAACGGTTGATCTGAAAACGATACCACCTGCTGCCACTGCATCGATCGGCGAAGTCGATGGGCAGTCGACGGCGATCGTCGCGACATCGAAGCGCCCAATTGTTGAGGGATCTATTGATCAACCTGTCAGCGCAGTGCGGGTCTATCTGAAAGAAGGCGCGATCCTTCTGGGCACGGTGACTCCCGCTGAGAAACAGGCCATCGCTTTGAATGGGGCCTCAGCGGGGTCCTATACATTATCCTTGGAACACTCGGGACAGACCTATACCACTGGCAATATTGCCTTTGACGCAAATGCGGCAACTGTACAAACTGCGTTAGAAAGTGCATCGAATGGCGGTTCTGACACTTGCGAGTCTCGGTGTCGAATTCTCAGTCTCGGCAGATCTTATTGTTACCTTTGGCGGTATTTTGGTTGGCCAGGACCAAACTCTCCTGACACTTGACGCATCGAGTCTCACGGCCGGTGACACTGCCCCGTTAGTGACTGAGGTGATAAGTGGCTCGAGTTGGAAGCTGGAGTCCAGTCAATACGCACGCGACTTGGCCGACGGCAGCTACACCCTCATTGCAGTTGGTGTGGATGAATTCGGAAACCTCGGGCCTTTGTCATCCGAAGTGAGTATTAGCGTCAATGCCTCGGGTGCAACGGTCCCCCAAATTTTAGGAATCGGCGAATCAGACACAGGGCGTCCTGCGGATGGATTGACCAAGGACGACACTCCAGTCGTTAAGGGTGTTGGCGCCGCAAATGGCTCGATAGATCTCAAAATATACAACGCTTCCAATACGTTGGTTCAAACCCACACTAATATCAGTGCTGATGGAGGAGGATTCTGGACGGTTTCTTTGACCTCAATTGCAGATGGCACGTATCGAGTTGTCGCGAATGCATCTGGATCCTCGGAGTCGTCAGGCAGTTATGCTCTTGTCATTGATACCGTTGTTGCTGCGCCAGTTATTTTGACTGCTCCAGGAGTGGTTGGCACATCGCAACCAGTGATTGCCGGAACAGCTGAAGCCAATGCGCGGGTGCAGGTGTTCTCTGCTAGTACGTTACTTGGAGAAACACAGGCCTCTGCCGCAGGTACTTGGACCTACATGCCAAACTCTCCTTTGGCAGATGGGATCTATACGATCTCTGCCAAAGCAATCGATCTTGCTGGGAATTTAAGCGAAGCCTCTACAGTAATTTCATTAGAGATTAAGTCTGCCGCACCAACGATTACTTTCGGTGTTGTGTCTGGTAACGATGTCGTATCTGGTTTTGATCGTGATACGACGGATGTTGTGCTTTCTGGATCTGCCACTACCGGATCGTCGGTTTCGGTTGTATTTGGCTCGCAATCACGTTTGGCGACTGTCGTCGATGATGAGCAGAACGATACTGATGGCTTCAGTCGTTGGACGTATGTACTAAAGCCAGCAGATTTCGATTTCATTGGAGCGCAAGACGACGTTCAGTTTACTGTGAGCGCAATTAACGTCTTGGGTGTCGCATCGACTGCCTCGAGGACTGTTGATTTTAGGACTGCTCCAGTCGCAACCCCGGGTAAGCCTGTTGTAAGTAGCGCGAGTGGCGGGAATGCAACCGTTTTTGTCTCTCCAGGCGCAGCGGGCTCGATCACCGGAACCAAGGTCGTTTCAGCGAACGCAATTGTTCTGAATTCGGCGACAGATATTGATGTACGTACGAATGTGTCAAGTGCCGCGTTGAATGCAAAAGGAACGTCTGTCTCTCTCAAGAATGATGGCGCTCTCTCTCTGACTGCAACCATGGAAGATGGCAGACCTCAAAGTGACTTCAGGCGGAACGATGCGTGTTGATCTCGTCGAGTTCACAAATGATGTCGCCGGAAACTCAGTAACTCTGCTCGCTGGGAATAGTGGTGCGCTTGCTGGCGAGGAAGATGCCTTGCGTCGACGACTTGCGACACTTGGCTTTACCTCTGATCAAATTGACACCAAGGTGGATAGCTACAATTCGGCTGGTATGGGAATCGATGGCGGCATTCTCATCGATGAAATCAAGGCGGGTGCGCATGGAGATGTGGTTGTTCGAACATCAGGTGATGTTCGGCAGGTGCTTCTCGATGATCCACTAGACCTACTTTTCAATGTCCCAAACAACACTGATCGGTCGAGAACGATTGATGTTACCGCAAATACATTCAAAGCCATTGGTCGGAATAAGTCTGATACTAACGGGTCTCTCTCGAGCATTATGGCGGTATCACAGCTCGAGTTTTCCACAAACCTTCAGGCCGCCGCTGGCAGTGATTTGACTCTTGGTTGGGCCCCAGCCCTCACGGTGACTTCAGGAACAGATCTTGAGATTGCCGGCTACTACAGTGGCGATGTCAGCGTAACGGGATTGACGGGCCAAGTTGATATTATTGGCCTATTCGTTGCGAATGCGCTCACTGTTTCGGCAAAAGAGATCAACGCGTCTGGCTTGATCTCTGCCAATAACTCGGTGTCTTTGACAGCTCAATCGGGAGGGGTATACGTCGGAGCTCATTCGACTATTGAGTCTCGTTCGAATGAAAATATTTCGATTTCCACGAGTGGGGGCGGCGACATCATCATGGGCGATCGCGCAACGATCGACACCGATGGCGCGATTTCTATCACCACGACAGGCACAGACGGCGATTTCGAGCTTGCTCGCATTCGTGGTGGCGCTGGCAGCGTCACCATCGATGTCACTGGCCAAGTCACAGATGCGGACACTGAGATTTCCGCGAGCAAGGATGTCGCAAATATTGTGACTTCTGGAGCACTTTCAATCACCGCCACGGGTGGCATCGGTGAAGTCTCAGATCGGCTTGATTTAGATGTTTCTCCGATTGACTTATTAAGCTCGGCTGGTGCCGACATGTATCTGGACTTGCGCCGTAATCCGGTCAATGTCAAAGAGATTGATGCGCGTCTTCTGGATCTAAAAACAGAGGGTAGCGTCGTGATCGGTGGCGCTGTCTCTGGAGAATCATGGGATCTAACAACTTTGATTCTCGATGTTCTTGGGGACGTTACCGATGAGGGTGCGCTCAATGTCAGCGGCGTCGCAATAATCAAAGCGACGGGCGATGTCACGCTCGATAAGCCGGGAAATCTCAATCAACTTCAGTTGCAAGCGGTTAATGCGACCGTTACAGACCTTGATGGAATTACCGTCGGTGGAACGCTGACAGGAAGTCTCTCGGTGACTGCGACCGACGTTGCGCTGGACGCAACGCAGGCTGCGTCTCTGGACCTTACTGCTTCAGGATCGATTACAGATGTGGGTAAGGTCGCCATCTCTGGCGTGACCGACTTGGATGCGACAGGGAATATTATTCTTGATCATGCTGAGAACGATTTTGTTGGGTTAGTCACGGTCGGGTCCGCAGTCGACACCACCATCAATGACGCGAATGCCCTCAGTCTTAAGGTCAACTCGACTGGGACATTAACTGCTGGCGCTGGATCGACCTTAACATTAGATAACCCGATTAGTGCGGCCCATGCCGTCTTAACAGGACAAGCTGGAATTCAGGGCTCAGGTGCGGTTATTGTTGCTGGCACCACATCTCTCTCAACACGATCCACGGTGAATGAGCGTCAAATCCTCGATATCGGCATCGTCACAGCCGGCTCATTTACGATCACATTGGACGTCGCTGGCATCGCCTATACGACCTCGGCAATTGCCTTTAATGCCTCTGGAGATGATGTTAACCGGGCGATCGACGCAGCCTTGGATCCAGTCGCCGATGCACGGACCTCCGTCAAACAAACCGGTGCGGGTCGTTATGCGGTGGAGTTCCTTGGCTCTCTTGCCGGCGCGGATCTGATTCCAATGACTGTTAATACCGCGGGCTTGACCATAACGACCGCTGGTACCGGAGTAACCACCGATACTGATGGTTCCGGGGCCGACATTAGCCTCTCAAATGTCGCTAACGACTTCGGGACTGTCACTGTCACTGGCGCACGCGATGTCACATTGAAGGACAGCAGATGAGTTGACCATCGGTGGTTTGGTCGCCCGCGATTTGGATGTGACCACCGGTGGAGTCTTGACCGCAAATACACTGTCTACCGGCAATGATCTCGATTTGAACGTGGCCGGCGCTGCGATCGCAGGGACGGTTACCGTTGCGGGCGATCTCGGACTGACCACCTCGTCCGCAGTCACCGATACAGGCTCATTGACGGTGTCTGGGGAGACTGCGATCACGGCGGGTACGAATACCGTCACGCTGGATTCTGCTGGGAACGATTTCCTAGGTGCTGTGGGAATCGTTTCTGCAGGTACGGTGACGCTTGTGGATCGATCAGCACTTGAGGTGTCTGGACAGTTATCCACTGCGTTGAATCTCACAACTGGCGGTGCGCTGGTGTTGGGTACAACCGATATCGGTGCAAGTGGTACTCCCACAGCAGCCGATCTTGTCATTCAATCCGGTGGGGCGATCACCCAGAAGACGGGCAGTGATTTGACAGTCTATGGAGACGTGGATATTACCGCAGGCGCGAATGATGTCACCCTCACGGCAGCGACCAACGAGATCACGAATCAACTGACCGTGCAGAGCGCTCAAAACGTCTCAATCAATGTTGTTGATACCAACAATGATGATACGGCGCTGACCATTGGCGACTTCAATGCGGCTGGGAACGTCACGATTTCCACGGATGCAGCGCTGACTCAGGCGAGTACCGCTGTAGGCTCGGAATTGAATATCGCTGGTGACCTGACGCTTGCCGTGTCAGGCAAGAATGGCGATATCTGCAGCGACATCAATCTGACGAATGCGAATAACGAACTGCTCGGTGACGTTCGGATTTTGAATGGGGAAGATGTTGAGATTCGGACGGCGTCAGCCCTTCACCTCGTATCCGCGACAATTTGTAATAACCTGAATGTCTACACGGGTGGCAAGGTCTATAACAGCGACGCGTGGGTGGTTGTCGGTGACGTTGTCATCGATGCCGGTGGTGCGGACGTTGACTTGACAGCCGGACATGATTTCAAAGGTTCCGTCTCGATTCTCGATGCACGCAATGTCGTCCTCAATGACGTGAATGAATTGTCGTTTAGTACCGTTGAGATTTCTGGGGCACTGACTCTAACCGCAGGTGGTGCGGTTTCTCAGACCGCCGGATCCACCTTTACCGTGGATGGATCATCCACAATGACTGCGGTCAGTAACGCAACTTACAACTTAACCGTCCCAGGGTCTGGTCAGTTCAAGTTAAAGACAACGATCGGTAACACAGACTACACCACGGTTGATATTGCCCACGATGCAAGTGCGGCCGTGATTCGGGGGGCGATTCTGAATTCAGTCTCTGGAGCGTTCTCCGGAAGCGACGTGGTGGTCCGGCCTGGCTCGAGTGGGTTAGATATTATTTTCCAAGGAACATTGGCCCAACGTCAGGCGCATTTGACCGTCGTGACCGGGTCGGCTTCGCTTACCCCAAGTACTGCAACGGGCGGAGTGACACAGAATGTCACGCTCGCCAATGCCGGAAACGATTTTAAAGGCTTGGTCACTGTTCGTGGAGCAGACGTCGCACTGAATAACGGGTCCTATAGTCTTGATCTGAAGAATCCTAGCTCTGGCGCCTATCAATTGGTCACCACCATCGCAGGTGTTAGCTACACCTCGGCGGCGATCGCGCATGATGCGGATGCCACGGCGATCCGCACGGCGGTCTGGAATTCGATTACAGCCACAAAGAATGGTAGTGATCTGATTGTTCGCGGCATCGATAGCCAAGGCGTGGTTGATCTCGCGTTTACCGGGAACTTTGCGCAAACGGCGTCACTGGCGCTCGGTACCGAGTCTCTCAATACCACGCCAGTCTTGGCCACTCATGCATTGCAACTGGGCTCGGTGTCCGCCTCTGGATCACTCGGATTGAACGCGATTGGTCACGTGACCGATACCGGGATAGTGAACGTCGGAACCACCACCAGTGTGACCTCATTGAGCGGCTCTGTGACGTTGGATTCCGTCGCTAACGAATTCACCGGTGCGGTTAGCCTCAGTGCAGACAATGCGACGATCCGAGATGTCACCGGAACGACGCTGAGCACCGTCAGCTTGACAGGAAACCTCGTCCTGACCGCGGGCGGTGAGATTGCTGGAACGGCCATTATCGATGTCGATGGGACAACTGCCCTGTCGGCTTCGGGTCAAAACATCAGTCTGACGAATGCTGCCAACGACTTTACCGGTCAGGTGACTGTCACCAATGCCAAGTCGATTGATCTTGATGACGTGGGTGGCTTGACCTTTAAGGGCTCGGCGACCGGTACCGATGCAGATCTTTCACTGACGACGACTGGTGCGTTGACGCTTGTTGATCGCGTCTCTTCAACCCGAGACATGACGTTGGCAGGCGTGGGGGTCACGTTGGATCCAATTACCGTCGGTGGTGATTTGTCCATCAATGCCGGTAACGGTGTCTTGGCGCAAGGTGCCTCTGATGCCATGCGGGTAACAGGAACGACAACATTGTCAGCGGGATCCATGGCGCTCTCAGCAGCCAACCGTTTGGATGCGGCGGTTGCTCTGACCACATCGACCGCGGGTGGTGCGACTGGTGCTGTGGTCCTCAATCATACTGCTGACTTGAACCTTGCGGCCTCGTCGATTGCGGGCGATCTCACGCTGACGAATGCGGGAAATGTGACAGATTCTGGCGCATTGGCGGTTTCTGGCGCGGCGACCATCACACTGTCCCCGTTGCACGATTTGACCTTGGATACGGCGACCAATGATTTTGCCGGTGCTGTCACGGTGACGAGTGCGCGGCATGTCACCCTGGAGGATGCAAACGGTCTCCTCTTTGGCGCTTTGACTGCTGCCGGGAATGTTGATGTCGATGCAGGAACTGGATCCATCACCCAGGTTGCAGATAGCGCGATGACCGTGACAGGGACCACCGCTTTCGAGGCTGATGGCCAGATTAGTGCAGGGAATACCGCGACAGTTGGTGGCGCACTTCTAAACGACTTCATCGGTGCGGTGACGCTGACTGCCGGGGGCGCGACGACGATTCGAGACAAGTCTGCCTTAAATCTGGCGAGCACCGTCACTGGCGGAAATCTGGTGGTTCAGGCTGATGGACTGTTGAACTTTGCGGCCACGACCGTCAGCGGTAATGTGACTGCGACAACCTCTGGTGCGATTACGGATTCTGGTGCGTTCAACGTGAATGGGGCCGTCACATTAGCCGCTGGCGCAGCCTCTGATATCACTTTGGACCATGCTGGTTTTGATGTGGATGGCGCGCTGACAGTCACTGCGGCTAAAAACCTGACGTTGGATTCTGACGACACGCTGCAGTTTGGTGCTGTGACGATTGCAGGTGCGCTGGATTTGACCTCGAGCGGTGCGATCACGCAGGCCAATGGCACCGCACTGACTATTGCGGGGACAACGCGGTTTGAGACCGGAACAGCAGATGTCACTTTGAATAATGTCGCCGGAACTCCAGTGGACCCTGCAAATACGCTGACTGGTGCAATCACCATTACCAGTGCGGGTAACGTGGCCTTGTCGAATACGGCTTCAATCAATCTGTCAGGTGCGACCAGCGGTGACTTGACTCTGGCAACGGATGGGGCAGTGACATTGGGTACCCTCACTGTCGGTGCCAGCGGTGCGGCAGCCGATCTCGATATCACCGCGGTTGGCCATGTGACCCAGGCAACCACGACTGATCTTTTGACCGTCTACGGTGACACAGATATCAAAACATCGGTTACGCATGATGTCGTACTCGCGAATGCAACCGTTAATAACAGTGCTGGTTTAAATACCTTTATTGGAGCGGTGACTGTTGATCAGGCACGTACGCTCAACCTCCGGAATAAAGTGGACTTGACGACAGGACCGATCGTCACAACCGGTGATGCAACGGTGGTAACCGATCAAGCGTTGTCTCTTGGCTCAACCAATGTCGATGGTGTACTAACTGCAAAGGGTAACTTCACGCTGACCAGTGATCAGACTGCTGAGAACTTCGTTTTTGTCTCCAATAACACCTTCAACATGGCGGGGTATAAGCTCACGGCGACAGGTGTGAGTGGGTCCGCAAATAGCGGATATATTCGGATTACCGCTGTTGACGATGTGACACTCGGACAGCTGGTGTCTCAGGATGGTGGGGCGATTGAAGTCAGTTCAACAGCGGGTGAAATTAATGCTGGCTTTGTGCCGCATACCGAGACGTCAGACTACACCACTCAGCAGAATATTCAGACGGCTGGTGAGGTGTCACTCAATGCTGCTGTCGGTGATCTCAAACTGAAATTCTGGCCGTCCACAACAGTGGCTCCGTTCGCGAATGATCCGAACAATGAGAGTGTGATCGATATTTATGCGGGATCCATTGGAGAGCTCTCAGCGCCTGGTGGTCTCTCGGTATCCTTCGACGGCAATGCTGTTGTCAACGATGTATTGAACACCGCAGGTGACTTAACGATCGATATGGGCTCCGCAAACTTGGCGATGGGCGCTACTGCTGCATTCCGTGCGGGCGGAAATCTCACATTGACGGGCGCTAGTGGTAGTTTTGCGCTTGCCGAGCTCAAGGCCGGGGATGACAAAACCTTGACCGTCTCAACCACAGGGAACGTCACGGGCCGTAACGATCTATCAGTGGCGCATTTGACCGGCGGTCAGGTGGTTCTGTCAGGTGCGAACTTGGGTTCATCAACGCAGGCTCTGGAGCTGGTTTCTACGCCAAGCGGGACCCCGACTGTCGACGGCTCGGTGCGTTTGGTCTCGGTCACTGGTGATGCCTATCTCAGCCTAACCAATCCGCTGAATACGGATGCAAATACCACGCGCCAGACTGTGGTTCTCGATGCGGTGACTTCAGCCTGGGATGTCGCGGGCTCCCTGGAAATTGATACCACAACCGCGAATCTCGAGATCAAGGGTGCGATCGTTGCGGAATCGGCCTCGATTGCCGCAGCCGGTACCGTGACGATGAATAACGGCACCGCATCGATCACCACAGATACCGCCAACCAGGCACTGACGGTCTCTGGGGACACAGGTGTTGAGTTGGGTACCTTGAGTAGTCACGGCACGGTGACTGTGAATAGCAGTGCTGGATCAATCCTCGACAAGCGTTTAGACACCACCACAAACATCCTCACCACCGGTGATGTGGTGCTGTCTGCACGTTCGATTGGGTCCGGTGGCGTTGGGGCGTTAGATATTGATGCGGCGAAGATCGCATCGGTGACAGCAACCTCGGCCAATGCGGGCGCGGCCTATCTGCGACTCACGGCGACAGACGGTGGCGTTGAGCTTGATGATGCCAGTGTGACAGGTGTCCTCAGTGTCATCGCGCCAGATGCGGATTTGACAGTCTCAGGCGCCGTGTCTGCGCGATCATTGGTGTTCAATACCACCGCCTGCGGTCAGTGGGAATCTCTTTGATATTACGCAGACTGCGGGGAGTACGATCTCTGTGATCGATTCGGCGTCGGTCACGTCCAGTGGCAATATTGCGCTGGAATCATTCAGCGGATCGAGTGGAGCCATGACGGTGCGCGCAGATGGCGTGATTACCGGAAATGTGGGCGTCACGGGCGCGCATCTGACATCTGGAACCGGAAACCTCACCCTTGAAGCGGATCGGATTGGTTCAACAACAACCGCATTGAAGTTGGATGCACGCAATATTGCATCGTTACTTGCACGCGAGACCGTCACCACCGTGGATGCCATTGTGATCGCATCCAGTGGCCTTACCTCCTTGAGTGCGCTCGATACTCGCGCAGGCGCTGTCTTCAATCAAACAGGATCGTTAACGCTCGCGGGCAGTGTGCTCGCTGATCGGTTGGTGTTGTCTGTTGACGCGAGCTCGAGTACTGCCACAGATGGTTCATTGATTCAGAATGTGGGATCGCGTGTCTTGATTGATGACGACCTGAATCTGACTGTTGATCGTGACGTGATCTTAACCGGCATGACCAGTTTGAGTGGTGATATCGCGATCACCGCCGGTGGTGCCATTATTGACGGAACCCCTGATACCGAGCGGACCCTGCTGACCACTGCCACTGCCGGTAAGACAATTACCTTGCATGGGGCGTCTGTGGGTGGAACTGGAGATGCAGACATCGATCTGCAAACCACGACCTTGACCGCCGTGACCGCAACAGCCGGAGATGCAGTGATCTCGTCTGCAGGCGCGCTCTCATTGGGAGCAATGACAGCCACAGGTGTTGGAACAGTCGTTGTCGAAACCGGTGGGTTATCAACCTCTGGTGCACTGTCTGCGCGTGAGGTGAATCTCACCACGGCATCGGGCTCAGTCACCATGGGTGCCGCGTCCACAGTGACTGCAGTCGATCGCATCACCATGAGCGCAACGGGCGGCAACTTGGCCTTACGTCAATTAGTGACAACCGGCACAGGGGATGGTGCGGGGATAATTTCGCTGTCAGCGACCGGCTCGCTCACAGCCGTTGGATCAACGATTCCGCATGTCAGTGCCACCAATAACGTGACAATGAGCGCGGCCTCGGTTGGGACAGCAGCTCAGAGCCTCGGCGTGCAAGCGCCCACCTTGGCACGCCTGACTGCGAGTGGTGATGTGTTCTTGGCTGTGTCCGAGAAGACTGCTGGGACTGGATTCCGCGTCGGGCAAACTGCTGTCACGGGTGGTTTGACCCTGACTCAAGCAACGGGCGATCTGATTCTGACCGACGCGATGACTGCGAGTCGCGCCATCCTGACCGCCACGGATGGCGACTTCACAATGATCGATGGGGTCACGCTGACCGTGATTGATGCCGCGACGATCACGGCTGGCGACAATGTGAATTTGTCACGGATTATCTCTGCCAATGGACCCTTGTCGATTACTGCCGGTGACAAGATTCTGGATGGAACGGCCTCAGAGCTTGCCAACATCACAGGCCAATCCAACTTAGCTGTGTTGTCGATGAGCGCAGCTCAAGTCGGTGAGTTCCGGCCGCAAAACTCGCGCCAGCAGTTGGTGCTCGATGGATTAACCGGCGGCACCTTTACCATGATGGTGTTGGTCGATGGACGTGCCTTTGTGACAGGTGCTGTCGATTTCGATGCGACAGATTTGGAGATCAAAGCAGCACTCTTGGCGGCAAGTTATCTCGATCCATTAACCGATGAGACCTCAACGCTTGCCGGGATCACAGCCGACTTTGTGGTTGCCACAGACAGTACAACAGGCGTCCGTTCAGTGACCTTGGATGGCGTCCTCGGTGATCGCGACATGCCGTTGATTCAGATCGACAAGACCAATCTCGTCGGTTCAACCGATGCGCTGGCGGCAGTTCAGGCGACGCTCTTGGATGAGGGCTCACCAAACGTCGCCGATGTGAATATCAGCGTCGGTTCTCTGAACAACTTCAATGTCACCGGTGATGTCTATCTTCGGTCAGCCCGTGCCTTAACGATCGATGATCTCACAGCCGACGGTGTGTTTGAGTTGGATGTGGAAGAAGGCGATCTAACCCTGCGTGGCAGACAGGACGTGGGTCGGACGCGGATTGGCGTCGAGGCTGCAAACCTGATCCAAACCACCACAGGGGAGTTAATCACGACCAACGCGACAACGACTCGGTCCGAGCTGCGTGCACTGAATAACCTCACCCTGAATCGGGTACAGGCAGCTGATGGCGATCTGTTTGTCGAATCCATCACGGGCTCCGTGTTGAACCAAGTGGGGGCGACCAATACAGCCGGTGATGAAGCCTTGGCGGTGGATTCCGGTCGATTAACGATCGTTGCAGACCAAGCCATCGGTACTCGCTTCCAAGGTGGTGCCTTAACAGTCGATGCAACCGACATTGCGCTCTTGAACGCGAAGCAGGGTGGAATTTTTGTCAATGCCACCGGCGATGTTGCGACCACCACACAAATCGATCGGATTGAAGCGACCGCTGTGGACGCAGACTCGGTGATTCAGGTGGTGAACGGGAATGTTCGGATCGATACCTTGCTGTCTGCTGATTTGACGACCGTGCGGGCCGGTGGTGTGGCTGGTCAAGATGCCGTGACACTTGGACGAACTGAGGCAGGCGGTCACCTCACCGTGGTGGCAACGCAAGGGAACATTACCCAACTGGCGAGATACCCGACATTCTTGCTGACGGCAACAACGCGCGCACGTCATTGTCGGCCGGTGGTGACATCACCCTGACTGAGACACAGAACGACTTCCGGATCCTCGAGATTCTGGATGCGACGAATGCCACCTTGGTTGAGACAGATGTGGTCTCCTTGGATACACTCCTCGATTCGAGGGACGGCAACGCTGACTGCGGGTGATGCGGTGGATACGCTCGCAAACGCTGCCTTTGTGGCAGGTCAAGATGTGGTTGTGACGCTGCAAGATGGTGATTTGACCTTTGGTGGCGATTCGAAGATTCAAGCGGGTCGTGATGCACGGGTGACCCTCCAAGGTGGTGGTGCCTCTGCACGGACAAGTGGCGCCTTGCTGGCCGGACGCGATGTGAATCTCACCGCACTGGGGTCTGTGAACTTGGGTGGAGTCGTCACCATTCAAGGTGGTGATGACGTGGTGATGGATATTACGGGTGAGTTGACGTCATCCGATCAGCTCACCGTGAAAGCGATTGCGGGGTCTACCACGATCCGTTCGACCAGTGCAGGCAACGTGTCCTTGGCTGGCGAGACCCAGATCAGTGGTCAAACGGGCGTCTCGATTGCACTGAACAATGGCTCTTTCACCGCGACCGGATCGACCGTCTGTGACCAGTGCTGCTGGTGCGACAGCCATCACCTTAAGTGAGGGACGTGCCGCGGTGTCTGGAACGACGTCGATTCAGGGAGCTTCTGTCAGCCTCACGCAGAATTCCGCGGCAAGTACGCCAGGTTTGACAACGGCCGGAACGACGTCGATTTCTGCGACCGTGACGGATGTGACACTGAGTTTGAATGATGCGCTTCGATTCGCCGGTGCAACCACCGTGACTGCGGAACGTCACGCTGATGTAACGGTCACTGCAGGTGGCGCGCTCTTGACCAATACCTCACAGATTCGTGCAACGACGGGCTCTGTCGGTCTGGATGTGGTGCAGGGGGATCTTGCCTTTACCAATGCCTCGACACTGCGTTCAGGTCTCGATATTGATATTGATGTCCGCGATGGCAACCTCCATGCATCGAGTGCGACGACCCTGGACGCAGATCGTGATGCCTTGGTCACTGTGCATCAAGGCACCATGACGCTGACACAGCGGACCATCATGGATGCAGTTCGGTTATTGTCGCTGTATGCGAGTGATGGACTGTTGGCGACTGGGCTGACAGACCTAACGTCTGGTGTGGATGTCGATGTTAATGTGGTCAATGGCGGTTCAACCCTCACCAATACCACGACCATTGCGGCCACGACGGGCTCCATTGATTGGCAGATGACCGACGGTCACTTGAGTGCGAGTGAAACCACCCGAGTCCGCTCAGGGTTGGATACGTCGATTGCAATGCAGACTGGGGATGTGATCTTCGATCAAGACACCTTGGTGCAAGTTGGACGGAATTTCGCGCTGGCGATTGAGACCGGTGATGTACGGATGAACGATCAAGGTCGGATCATCGCCGGCGCCGATCTTGAGATCACCATTCGTGAGGCAGGCAACTTGGTCATGGAAGACGATCAGACGCTGTTGAAAGCGGATCACGTGATCGCGACGATCGCCAACTCAATTTTCTTAGACCGGATTGAAGGCACCAGTCGCGTTGACCTGGAAGCTGTCGACGGACAAATCCTAGATAACACCGCATCTGAGGCAGTGGATTTAATTGTCACTGACATTCTGACGATGCAGGCTTCGTCAGGGATTGGTGTGAACTGGGCGGATAACATCAATATTCAGGCAAACGAGGTCAGTGCACTGAACTCAGACACGGGTAGTGTGAATATTCAAAATCGGAGCGCATTCACAGTCGGTGAGCTGGGGATTGGGAATGCGGCAGTAGAAGATGTGATCCTGACCTCGCTCGGACGTATTTTTGTGAAGAATTTTGCGCCGGGCCTTACCTGGGAGACTCCAGAAGCGGGCCGTCTCAGTAGTATCCGGGGCCAGACCGTTCACATGCTGCAAAACATCGCGGTCCCAACTTTCGAGACACAGCCGGGTAATCAGTCTTGGCAGGACATGATCATGCTCCGTGGCGGTAACGCACGTGGTTTGACGATCATGAAGCCATCTGAGCGGATCACTCAGACGCAAACCTTGGTTGAACCGCAAGCAGAGACTCAGATTGCCGAGGCTGCGATTGAGCGGCAAGCTGAGCAAACACGTAATCTGATCCAGCAATTGATCGAGTCACGCCCAATTGAACTCGCCAGCGTGCTGCA
Source organism: Litorivicinus sp. (assembly GCA_018401755.1). Classification (GTDB taxonomy): domain Bacteria; phylum Pseudomonadota; class Gammaproteobacteria; order Pseudomonadales; family Litorivicinaceae; genus HIMB30. The sequence goes on along the minus strand of JAGYKJ010000005.1, from coordinate 471,435 downwards.
GAATCAGCTTGAAAATATTGAGGTCGTGCTTGAAACGACATCGACGATTCCAGGCGATATCACAAGCCCAGTGAACTTTGATGGTGGCCAAGACAGTGGTCGGATGTTTGATAACCTGTTCCCGAAAGGCGTCCCCAACGATGGATCACGGATGTTTGATAGTGCAATTGAGGGCGAAGTGGAGTCGGAGTCCACAGGAGAGCAGGATCCAAATGCATTGCCGATTCCGCTGTCTGAATCACGTCCAGTGCTTGACGAGGCCTTGGCCTTGTCGCAAGACGATTGGGATCTACCGCTGATCATGGATGAGGTCGAAGCCTAATCATGATTCAATACCACTACTTTTTGACAGGAGAACAACATGGCGAACACCAACGGAACCAAGGCATCCAAGGCTGATGAACGCAACACCGTGGATATGGAGATCGATCAGCCAGGGTTAACCGGCATTGGTACGGAGCAAACGCGCTCTGTGAAGGTCCGCTTTGATGACTCGGAGATGTCGTCCCATTACGCCAACGTGGCCAATGTCGGTGTGAGCAAGGACGAAGTGACATTATTGTTCGGGACCAACCAAACCTGGGGTGCCGTTGGCGATGAAATCGTCATCAAACTGGCGACCCGGATGATTGTGACGCCATCGGTTGCAAAAAACCTTTGTGAAACACTGCAGCGCGTGTTGCAAGAGTACGAAGCCAAAGTCGGCAAGATTGTCTAACCGACCTTGGGGGTAAGTGAGTGCAGTATTTCAAACACACTGGCATCGCGATTGCATTGGCACTGTGTGCCAGTGGTGTGTATGCCCAGTCAGCGCCTGGTGGGTTCCAGCGCCTTTCCGTGGATGAATTTGTCAGTCGCCTACTAGAGACCGATGAGTCTCTGAACTCCCAGGTGATTGAGCAGCAAATTGCGACAGTGACCTTGGAGGGCGAAGAGGCACTGTATGAGCCGGAATACTTCATTACATGGCAGCGTTCGCGCAGTAATACGGCAACGACCGCTGAAGATTCATGGCGGTCGGGAACGGATCCGACCAACCCGTACAGGGAAGACGATACGACATTCCGAACGGGTGTGAGTTTCAAAGCACCCACTGGCGCGAGTGGAGACGTCTTTTATGATCTGTCTCGCTTGCAGAACTCCCTGCAAACACAGTCCAGTACGGGCTTTACCCCTGAATATAATTCAGCACTCGGGTTTACCGTCAGTCAGCCTCTACTTCGTAACTTTGGCCGTGATGCGACCGAGGTGGATTTACGTCTCGCAGATCTCGAGGCGCAAATTGCACGCGAGTCTGGTCGCCTGGCGCTGATGCGACGATCTGGAGAGGGCGTGCGCGCCTATATCCAAGTGCAGCGTGCGCAAGAGCGCGTCTCCGCGCGATCGAAGTCTGTGCAGATTGCTGAAAATATTGTCCGTGAGATCGGCCGGCAGGTGCGGATTGGATTAAAGGGTGCAAATGCAATCACCGAAGCCAGTTCCGCCTTGGGTGTTCGTAAAGCAGAGCTCGCGCAAGCGCAGCGGGAACTGGAAGAACAAATCGGGACGTTTCAGACCTATTTTGGTGCTGCGACCGCGATCATTGATGGCCCGCGATTCTTACCAGGTGATCCCTTGGTACGTGTGTCGTCTGAATATACCGAAGGTGTGGTCAATGATGACACGGCCACCGCACTCGAGAATCGTCCTGAGGTTCGCGTCAATCAGCAGTTGATTGGTGTGGAAGAGGTCAAGACTGATTTCGCGGAAAATCAGGCCTTGCCTGAACTGAATTTGCGCCTTGAATACTCGCGTGACATGTTGACTGAGAATAAGCAAGCGCTTCTACGTTACTTGGATGACAGTCTCCCCTTCTATCGCAGTGCCGTCGTCTTGGAATACCGCATGGGCATTGATGGTGGGAAGAAGAAGCAAAGCGAAATCCGCGTGTCTCAATTACGTGAGCAACAAGCCCGTTTGACCCTCAATGCGGCAAAACAGCGTGTCATCAGTGAAATGGAAGGCGTCAAAGTGCTGGTGCGTCGTGCCCTGACCCAGGTTCAGCGGCAGCAAGAGGTGTTAACTGCGCAAGAGCGGTTGCTTGACGTTGAAAAAGCCCGGGTCGCCAATGGCCAAAGTAGTCGCCTGGAAGTGCTCAATCGCGAGCTCGACTTGATCCTCGCACAAGAGGGCGTAGCCGATGCTGTCGCTCAGCTTAACATCACCAGCTTCTTAGCCTCCCAGGCCAATGGCACCATCTTGCAACGGTTTGGGCTCGAATAGTGCGTATCGCAGTGGTGGGGTTCTTGGTAGGGGTGTTGATACAGCCTGCGCTCGCGCAAATGGTCCCCATGCCCGTGCGTGGGATTACCGAGTGCGCTGCCGATCTTGAACTGGGCTTTTCATTGGCCGGGCGCATCGAAGAGACCTTGGTGCGTGAAGGTCAGCAGGTCAAGAAAGGCCAGCCGATGCTGAAGCTCGAAGATGACCTCGAACGATTGGATGCAAAGCGTCGTCGGCTCCAAGCGGAGGACCGGTCCGATTTGGATGCGGCGATTGCGCGACTCGCGATTGCGCGCACGCAGTTCACTGCCGCGGAGTCCCTCTACAATGAGTCCCAAGGGATCAGTCGCGAGGAAGTCGAAAACCGTGGGCTTGCCGTGGCAATCAGTGATGCCGAAGTCTCTCGGTTGTCAGCGCAAGAAGCCATTGAAGAAGTGGATTACCAAACTGCCGCGGCAGTCTTAGCCAAGCGGACACTCCTAGCCCCTGCGCCAGGGATCGTGGTCGAGCTGATCAAGAAGACTGGCGAAAGTGCGCAGCCCAATGAGCCAGTGGTCCGTTTATGTGATCTGAGTCGCGTCGTGTTTACCGCGAATGTGCCGACCGAGTGGGCGGAGCGGTTGACGGCGAACCAAGCAGTGGCCTTGATCGTCGGCGGTCGCCAAATCCCGGTGGGGGACGCATCCGGTTCGTGTCCCCAGTCGCGGATCCAGGCAGTGGTCTTCGTCGGGTCAAAGTCGACTTGGTCAACCTTCCTGATGGGGTGCGTCCCGGATTGTCCGCGGTGATGACCCTTCCTTAGGATAGGATGGGCGCCATGCAAAAACGGACCTTTTTCGATCAATGGCACCGCATCGCCGCCATGCGCGTGGGACTGCGTGCTGGCGTCACTGTCCGTCTGCATCATTACGGGGGTGAGCCCTGGTATGTCTTGTATGAAGCGGCACACTGCGGTTTCTTCCGGATTCGGCCTGAATTTCATGCGTTAGTCATGGGGTTGAGCCCGGAGATGACGCTCGATCGCTATTGGCGTCAGGCTGTGGAGCGCAATCCAGAACATACCCCGGGCCAGCAAGAATTCTACGAACTGATCACCAAGCTCTATCAAGGCAACCTGTTGCATATTGAGGGAGGGGTTGACGAGGATAAGCTTGCGGCACGCCCTGAACGTAAAAAGAAAAAGCCCTTGCCCGCGCGAATCGCAGAGCTATTATTTTTCCGTGTGCCACTGTGGGATCCTGAGCCCTGGCTTCGTCGCAATGTCGGGTGGATTCGGGGGGTATACAGCCCGCCTGTGATGCTGGCCGTGGCGATACTCTTTGCGTTTGCATTGTATGTGTTCATGCTGAACTCAGATCGCGCCATGATGCAGTCCAGTACGGTCTTACAGCTCAGTAACGCCATTCCCCTGTACTTGGCGATTTTTGGGTCTCACGTGATCCATGAAATGTCACACGCCATGGTGTGTAAGTACCACGGTGGTCATGTTCGAACCATGGGAGTGATGTTTCTGCTGTTCACGCCATTGCCCTATGTGGATCTCACCTCCTCTTGGGCCTTTCGCGACCGATTGCATCGCGCCTACGTGGGTGCTGCAGGGATGTTTGCCGACCTCGTGACCTGTTCGCTCGCCACCATTGTCTGGGCGAACTCGCCACCTGGGATGATCAATGAGTTGAGCTACAACCTGATGCTGGTGACGGCGGCCTACACCGTATTTTTCAATATCAATCCATTGATGCGTTTTGATGGCTACTATGTCCTGTCGGATTTAACCGATGTGCCTAACCTGCATGAACAAGCCAATCATTCCTTTCAGCGTTTTTGGCGACGGACCATGCTACGTCGGCAGGACCCTGAAGATGCCTTGGTGTCAGGGCGCAAACAACTGGGCTTAGTCAGCTTTTTTGTGTTATCCAACATCTACCGCATCATCATCATGGTCGGCATTGTGATTTTTGTCGCTGATCAGTACTTTGGCCTTGGACTACTGGTGGCGGTCGCTTTAATGGTGACCACCTTTGTGAACCCACTGAAAAAACCATGGCAAGCACTTCGGGATCCCGCATTTATGGCACGACATCAAGGATTGGTTCGTTGGATGGGTGGATCAGCGCTGATTATCGTGCTTGCCATCGCGTTTGTCCCGCTGCCTTACAGCCAACGCCTCCACGGTGTGTTGGAAACCGAACTGCTCACTCGTGTCTATGCGGCCAGCAATGGCATTGTTGAGCAGGTCATGGTCCAGCCTGGCGATTGGGTGACCGAGGGGCAGGTAGTGCTGTCGATGCGCAACCCTGAGATGGATATGGAACGTCATGCGGTTGAAGCGCAGCTTGCGCGTGTCGAGACGGAGCTAAATCGCGCCTTTACCGAAGGATCCCAATTGGTTGAACCCTTGATGCAGCGAAAAGCTGCCTTGGCGGTTCGCTTAGCCTATATCGATGCACAAAAACAGGCACTGGTAATTCGGGCGCCGCATGCCGGCCGCTGGGTGGGTGAGCAGCCACTATTGCGGATGGAGAGTTGGGTCGCCCGTGGACATGAGTTTGGTTCCATTGCGGAAGAAGGGCGGTATGTCTTTCTTGGGATTGTGCGACAAGAGTCAGCCACTGAGTTGGGTGCCTTGGCATCGGATCGGATGACCCTTTGGGTGGAGGGTGCGCGCGGCTTCGATCAACCCTTAAGTGGTCTCACTGTGACGCCCTATTCGCAAGATCAACTCCCCTCAGCAGCGCTGGGTGCAATCGCTGGAAACGACGGTGTGGCAATTTCGATGGAGGATCCTCAAGGTCGGAAGGCGCTGGAGAAGTTCTTTTTGATTAAGGCCTGGGTGACCAATGACTTGAGCGAGGCAGTGTCTGGGCCGGTGCAAGGTCGCAGTGGTTGGATACGGGTTGAGTTGGCGCCTCGGTCGTGGGGAACGCGGCTGTTTCAAACTGCGCAGCAGTTCTTGCAACGGCGCTATGCGATTTGAAGGCAATGTCTCAACTCAGTGGTCTTGACCGAATCCGGGCGCGTTCTGTGGTCACCACAGATCCGAGTGTCTGGTGGGAAGATGCGCTGGATGGATTGGCGCCGTCCCTGGGGCTTCGAGTGTTGGATGCGCACCGTCGCATCACAGAGCCTGGCTTCTTTGATCGTCTTGGCTTGGGCGTTGTGGCCTTCGTGTCCAAACTGCAGCCAAAGCTCCCTCGGTTCAAGCGGCTTGCCCGCCGCATTCGGGTAGAGAGCGAGCGACTTCGAGTCGCTCGACGCCGATGCGTTTGCAGCCCATCTCAGTGCGGCGCGATTGCAGGTCGCTGCGCAGCGACAAATTGATAAACCGGAGATCACAACGGCAGAAGAAGCAGGTCTCGCGGCCGTGTCTGCTGCCGTGTTTCGGGTCTATGGATTTTATCCACACGTCGAACAGATCATTGGAGTGATCGGTCTGTTAGAAGGCCGGATGATGGAAATGGCCACGGGCGAGGGAAAAACCATCACTGCCACCATGGCAGCCGTTGTCGCAGCCTGGCGTGGGCTGCCTTGTCACGTGGTGACTGCGAATGATTACTTAGCATCTCGTGATGCGGAACTGGCAGATGCCTTGTGTTTCCTTTGTGGCGTCACTGTGTCCAGTTGTGTGGGTGACTTACAACCGCCTGCTCGGCAAGCAGCCTATCAACACGATGTGGTGTACACCACGGCGAAAGACTTACTGGCCGACTATCTCCGTGATGATTTGGCTTTGGGCGGCCGCGCCTATCGGGTTCGCGCATCGCTCGCGAAAGCGCGTCGATTATCGGGCGGCGATGCGGGGCTGGTGATGCAGGGCATGTATCAGGTGATCGTTGATGAAGCCGATAGTATTTTGATTGATGAAGCAGTCACGCCTCTGATTATTTCCGAGAAGCGTCCGGACCCCCTGCTCGAAGCGGCTGCGGTGCAGGCGATTCATTTGGCGGACCAATTGCACGAACAGAAAGACTTTGAGGTGCGGGCCGCCCTGAAGGTGGTTGAGCTCACCGAAGTTGGGAAGGCCACCATCGCACGGTTGTGTCAGGAGATGGATGCATTCTGGCGGCGCGCTGATCGCGCCGAAGAATTGGTGCAGATGGCGCTCTACGCGACCCACATTCTCAAAGAAGGGCAGCACTTCGTTGTTGAGGATGGCCAAGTGGTGTTGATTGATGAGCTGACCGGCCGGTTTGCGCGACAGCGGACATTGTCATTGGGCATGCAACAAGTCTTGGATGCGCGCATGGGATTAGCAGTCTCTGCACCAGCCGAGGTCAAAGCACGATTGAGTTTTCAGCGGTTCTTTACCCGTTTTGCTCGGCTTGGTGGGATGACTGGGACGGCCCAAGAAGCCAAGGGTGAGTTAGCCAAAAGCTATGGACTATCCACAGTGGCTGTCCCCACGCACCGAAAGGTCAGACGTCGCGAGTATCCGTTACGGGTGACCTTGAGAGAGGGTGATAAGTTTGTGCGGATCGTGCGGGATGCAGAGCGTTGGGTTGGGCGTGGACGCTCTATCTTGATTGGCGTTCGCAGTGTGCGCGCCAGTGAAGCCTTAAAGGCCATCTTTGATCGTGAAGCACCCTCCCTGCGGGTCGCGGTCTTGAGTGCGGTCAATGACGCAGAAGAGAGCATGATTGTGGCCAATGCAGGTCAGCCGGGTGCGGTGACCATTGCGACCAACATGGCCGGCCGCGGGACTGATATTAAACCGGCACCAGAGGTGCTGGCAGCGGGTGGATTGCATGTGATGATTGCAGAGTCCAATGATTATGCGCGGATCGATCGTCAGTTGCTCGGCCGCTCGGCGCGACAGGGGGATCCTGGGAGTTTTCAGCGCTATGTCTCACTGGATGAAGAGTTATTACGGCGATTCCTGCCGAAAGCCGTCAAAGCGATGACACGGCTCATGTGTGCGACCGGCTTGCCCGGCGGTCGAGCGATGGCCAAGATGGCGATTCAGATCAGCCAAGCACGGGCAGCGAAGCTGGCCTTCAAGCAACGCCGCATGACTGTGAAGGCGGATCGGGAGTCAGATGAGAGCGGAATATGAGTGAGACGGTTTTTCCACGCCAAGTATTGGATCGGCTGATTCAATTTGACGGTCGTCCAGAGCAGTTTTGGCAGAAATTAGCGGAGCTTGCCAAGCCACTGTTGGGCGCGTCACAGGCTGCTGTCCTGGTCCGGTCTGCAGGACAAGCCCAGGCAGAATGGCGGCTACTGGCACAGACCCTTGTAGCAGGCTCCTCGCGGACTGTTGAGCAGTGGCTCGACCTGGGATTACCGACACGGCTTGCGCAAGGCGTGGTGATTGAGCGTCGTGGCGGCATTCTCCGTGGCTATGCCCGGTTGGTGACCGATGAAGCACATCGGGATGTGATTTTGCTGACCGAGGGGTCCGCCCAGTCGGCGCGCGATGATACCGCGCTGATGCCGATTTTAGAGGCCTTGGCTTGGACACCCTTGGTGTTTGCGAAAGAGCGCCAGCTTCGTGCTTTAAATCGCGATAGCCAGCGACTTGCCCATAGTTTGGAGTTAGCCGGTCGTCTTGCCTCAGCGAAAACGTTGGAAGCGGCTGGGTTGGTGTTGGCCAATGAACTCACGGAGCGTTTTGCGTGTGAGACCGTTTCAGTGGTGTGGAAACGACGGTTTGGGTTGAAGTTACTGGCCATGAGTCATGCGGAACGGGTCGAGCGGCGCTCAGAACTTTCCGCATTACTTGAGGAGGCTGGCCAAGAGACCTTGACGCGTGATGCTGAGATTCGTTGGCCGGATGATGCAGATGCCACGCTGCAGGCACATCGTCAGTATGCCGAACTACAGCAACCAGGCTTCATGCTTTCTGTGCCATTGATCGATCGTGAAGCGACCGAAGTGGAGGTCTCGCATTGGGGTGCATTGATTCTTGAGCGTCGCCGCTTTCCGTTCAGTCAGGCTGAGCAATGGGCTATTCGGCTGATGGCAGATTTGGCGCTCTATCCTTACATCCGTCTGGATGGTGAGTCGAAATGGTTTCCGACCCGCATCGCCCGAGAAATTGGGCGAAGCTTACCCAAGGTGCTGAAGCCACAAACACACTCAGGCCGCCGTTTGGTATGGGGCATTGTTATCGCGATGCTTGCGCTTCTCGCCGTGCCCATTCCTTATTCTGTGGAAGGTCGCGCTGAGCTGAAAACCGATTCCATGGCCTTTGTCGGAGCGCCCTTTGATGGGTACTTGGCAGCCTCTGATGTGGTCATGGGGGATCGGGTGCAACGGTTGGATCCGTTGTTTGTGATGGCGACTGAAGAAATTGAACTCGAACGCAGTGCACTCCTGGCAGACCGAGCGCAGTCGGAGCGCGAAGTCGAATTACGACGTTCGCTCGGCGAGTTGTCACAAATGCAGATCGCGGAAGCTCAGGTGGTTGAGACCAATGCGAAACTCGCGCAGGTTGATGCCCGTCTTGCGGCAGCCATTGCCCGTGCGCCGATCGATGGGATCATTGTGGAAGGCGAGCCAAGTAAAAACATTGGAGGCGCTGTGCGCCGTGGCGATCAGGTCGTGACCATCGCTGCCCTAGATTCGCTCTATGTCGAAGCGCGGGTGTCTGAGCGAGATTTGGCGCTGCTTTCTGTGGATGGTCCTGCGCGAATGACTCTGCTGGCACGTCCGAAGGACACCTTTGATATGCGGATTGTGCGCATCATTCCAGCACCTCAGGTCGCCGAAGGCGATAACCGGTTCCCTGTCCGGTTGATTGTTGACAGCGTACGACCAGATTGGTGGGTTCCAGGAATGACGGGTGTTACCAAGATGGATTTAGGCTGGAAGATGCTCGGTTGGGTGGTGACTCGGCGACTGGTCGACTATCTGCGACTGACATTCTGGATCTAGTCTTTATAAATTTCTTACGCAAAGGTCAGCCTACCGATAATCATTTTTTAAGGTAATGATTCTTCGATCACAGAGTCGAGTGGGTGTAGGTCAAATAAGTTTTTCGGGAATGTGCGTTCAACCTGGCTTAGCGGTTGAAGTGAGCAGGATGGATCCTGTACAACCGAGTTAAAAATAACGATAAGGATTTTTACGAATGAGCTTATCTAACATAAATACAGTGGGGTTTGTGGGCTTAGGTAAGATGGGCCTACCGATGGCGCAAAATGTTCTTGAGGCCGGATATCACGTCGTTGGTTTCGACCAGGATCAAGCAGCAAGAATGCGAGCTGTCGAGTGCGGCATAGATGTCGTTGAGCGGCTTGCAGAGGTTTCGGCTCAGTGTGATCTAGTGATTATCATTGTTGGTTTTGAAAGCCAGATTGACTCTATTATTTTCGGCCCTGATGGCCTCTCATCCCCATCGGCCTCAAAGTCTATATTTGCTATCGCATCAACGGTTAGCCCTAGTTTCATGGTTAGAACGCAAGAGCGATTGAAAGAAACGAAGTATTCAGTGGTAGATATTCCAGTCGCCCGAGGTGAGCAACCTGCTCGTGATGGAACGTTATTATTGTTTTTCGGTGGCGCGCCAGAGATTTTCGATCAATGCGGCCCTGTATTTGGCACGTTTTGCGAGAAGTATGAAAACCTAGGCCCCCTAGGTTGCGGTCAAGTCGGAAAAATGGTCAATAACATGATTCTATGGTCGTGTTTGGTAGCTAATGTTGAAGCTTTCCGCATTGCTGAGAAGTTTGGCGTTGATCAGGAGTTATTAAGAGAAATCTTGACCTTTTCTAGTGCAGATAACTGGGCCCTTCGGACTAAGGCCGATCAGCGCCCCGCTTTTTGGGCTGAGAAAGATATGATGATCTTGTTGTCGGAGGCTGACAAGAAGCGCGTCAGTCTCCCTCTGTCAGGGGCGGTAAAAGAAGCTATCAAGGCCTTCAAGATAGAGCGAGATCTTCCATTTCCAGAAGAGGTTTGATCGAAACTAGTTAAGTTCTCTAGGAGACATGTCGTGGGAGTTGAAATAAATTTGAATGGTCGTGTCGCACTGGTGACAGGTGCGGGACCGAATATTGGAGGAGAGATTGCCGCAACGTTGGCTCGTGCTGGCGCCCTAGTAATCTGTAATGATTTACGAGTCGATCTTGCTCAAGAAGCGGCCAACAAAATTGTCTCTGAGGGCGGTCGCGCAATTGCAGTGCCTTGTGACATATCTAATGAAGACGCTGTCCGTGCAATGTATGAAACAGCATATTCACACTTTGGACTACCTGTCTCAATTCTCGTCAACAATGCAGGGATCTCTCTACCTAAAGGTTTGCTTGATACGACTTATGAAGAATGGTTGCGAGTAACGGGAATTATCTTAGGTGGAACCTACAATAATTGTAGGGAATTTGCTCGCCGTTTGATTGAGGCTGAGTTACCTGGAGCAATTGTAAATATTGGTTCAACATCTGGGCACCGGGGTCGAAAGAATGCCATTGCCTATTGTACCTCTAAAGGAGGCATCTTGAATTTTACACGGGCGCTTGCCGTCGAGTTAGCTCCGTTTGGTATTCGAGTCAATTCAGTATCTCCCACTAAGACGGGAGGGGCTCTCGCTGGAGGAAGCGCGGCCTCGCGAGACTTTAGTGAGATTCCCTTGCAAAGATTGGGTCGACCTGAAGATCAAGCGAATGCGGTGTTATTTGCAGTTTCGGATCTTGCGTCGTTTATTACTGGTGAAGATATTCGGGTTGATGGAGGGACTTTGGCAACTTGGGGTACGAAGTCTCATCCAGATTCAACGTCTAAGGCTGGGTGATCATCTAAATGCGGTTTCTAGGTGTTGATACCGGTGGTACTTTTACAGACTGTGTAGAGGTGGGTCCTACCGGAGAGATTCGGATGGATAAAGTATTCTCGACTAGAGATGCTCCAGATAGAGCCATTTTAGAAGTTTTGGAACAGATGGCTCGTTCCGAGAGCGTGTCACTAACGGATTATTTGTCCGGAGTCACCTCCTTTTCGCATGGTACAACGGTTTCTACGAATGCGCTTATTCAAAGAAGAGGTTCCCGAGTTGGTCTTCTGGTAACCCGAGGTTTTGAGGATGTCTTAGAAATAGCAAGAGGCCCCCTAGGGCGCGTTGGGGGATTGCCTCAATCGCTTGCCATGGACTTTCTTCACACGGAGCCGAAAAAACCTCTGGTCGAAAGAACATTAGTGCGTGGAATTGATGAACGTATTTCAGCCGATGGTTCGGTAATCCGGGAAGCAACAAAGGCTGACATCGAGGCACAAGTACTGTCGTTGGTAAACGAAGGTGCTGAAAGCATCGCCGTATGTCTTCTATGGTCTTTCAAGAATCCCCAGCACGAATTGTTAGTTGAGAGTGTGGTCGGTGAGATCGCGCCCCAGTTGCCCCTGTGTTTGTCCAGCAAAATTGCCCCACGCTTGGGAGAATACGAGCGTACCGTGACTACGGCTGTTAACGCATTCATTGGGCCAATAACAAAACAATATATAGGATCGCTCGCTCATTCTTTGGCTGATTTGGGCTACCAGCAGCCACTCTATATCATGAAGGCTTCAGGGGGTGTCACGACACCTCGTCGAGTATTTGATGAGGCAGTGAGCGTCATTAATTCTGGCCCTGTCGGAGGCATTATCGCCTCTCGATTTTTGGGTCAGGTTTTGGGTGAGACCAAATTAATCACCGCCGATATGGGTGGTACCAGCTTTGATGTCGGTCTAATTATCGATGGGCGATTTGAAGAGCAAACCTCGCCTTTCCTTGATCAGGGACTTCCGATTTCAACGTCTTCAGTAAAAATCGTCACGATCGGTGCAGGCGGGGGTAGCATTGCAACCACCGATGGTTATCGTTTGAGGGTTGGCCCCCAAAGTGCTGGCTCAGACCCTGGCCCAGTGTGCTATGGACGAGGGAACGTCGACCCAACTGTTACTGATGCCTTAGTGGTTATGGGGTTTATTGAGCCCGAGTCTTTTTTCGGAGGGCGATATCCACTTGATCGACAACTTGCCGCAAATAGCATTTTCGAAAAAATAGCCAGGCCTCTTGGTTTGGATTTATATCAAGCAGCTGCTGGTATTTACCAGATTGTTACCTCTAGCATGGCCGATTTGATTCGTAAAATCACAGTGGAGGCTGGGTATGACTCTCGAAAGTTTACTTTATGTTGTTACGGCGGTGCTACGGGCTTACATTGCGGTGAGTTTGCCAAGGATCTTGGAATTCAGAAAATAATTATTCCCTACGCCGCACCGGTATTCTCTGCATACGGTGTTGCAATTGCCGATACAGTGTTTACTGCGACCCAGTCTATGCCGTCTTTAATCGAGAAATCTGAATATTTTGTTGATTCATTTAATCAGTGTATCTCAAGTCTTCTACATAAATGCGAACAGGCGCTTGGGGAAGAGTTTCTCGGCAGGCCTCAGATTACGGTCTATTTCAAGCTAGATGTTCGTTATGTTGGTCAAATGAATGAGGTTGCTCTCGCTTGGCCCGGAAAGCTCAACATCCAAGATATCCCACAAATCACCGAACTGTTCGAAGCAGCTTATCGCGCACGGTTTGGTGCGACCGCAGTTAGAGGGAAGAATTCCCTGGAATTGATTAATATTCGACTTGAAGTAAGCGAGCCCAAATTTGAGAATAAGTTGCAACCTTTATCCGAGTCGGCTAAGCAAGACGTAGACCCGATTATTCGCGAGATTTATCACCCTACGCAGAAGTGGTTAAAAGTCGCAGTACATGAGTTCTCAAATATAATTCAACATACTCAAATCACTGGTCCGGCAATAATTCAACGTGATTCCACAACGATCTGGGTGCCGAGCAATAGTTTTATTGCACGCGATCAGTACGGGAACCTCATCATGCAATTACAGGGAGAGTAATGTGAATATTGATGTTGATCCCATTACTTTTGAAGTGATTAAACAGCGACTTTGGCAAATAAATGATGAACAGAGTGTAGCGATTAGAACGATTTCTTCATCACCAATCGTCGTCGAAGGAAATGACTTTAATGTGGGTTTATTTACTGCCGATGGACGTTTGACAACTGCCGGAATCGGATCGTTAGTGCATGTCGGGACTATGTCGGTAGTTGTAAAAAATGTGTTGTCTAAGGCTGATCGGATCCGTGATGGTGATGTATATCTCATAAATGATCCTTTTTTAGGAGCGTTACATCAAAACGATGTCGTACTTGTCTCGCCTTTTTTTGTTAAGGATGAACTTGTACTATGGATCGGTAATGTGCTTCATCACCCGGATGTCGGCGGGACTGATGTTGGTAGTTTCTGTATAAATGCCCGCACCTTATATCAAGACCCACCGAGATACTTTTTGAAGTTATGTGATCGCGGCATTCTGAATACAGAAGTTGAGTATACGTTTTCGACAAATTCGCGTTTGCCCGAGATGGTAGCTTTAGACCTGAAGGCGCAATTGGGTGCTATTCATGCGGCTAAACAGCGTCTAAGTTCTTTAGTTGAGGAGTGTGGTGTTGAATTAGTCTCGGCTGTAGTCAATAGATCTATAGAGACCGCATCTGTTCAATTCAGAACTTTATTGGAGAGTCTTCCTGACGGGACATGGTCTACTAAAACCGTCATGGATGGGGCTCGTGTTGGAGATAACGCGCTTCACTATGTCTGCTGCCGACTCGTAAAAGAGCGAGGTCATCTCACATTTGATTTTACTGGCTCGTCTCCTCAGGTAGATGCGGCAGTAAACTGTACTTATCACGCGACGTTCGCTGGAACCGTCGTCCCGCTATACAGCTTTTTGTGTCAAGGTGATATCGACTGGAACGATGGTCTGGTAGATCATGTCACTGTCATCGCACCAGAAGGAACTGTTGTGAATGCCACATTTCCTGCGCCGGTAAGTATATGCACGGTTGGTATGAGATGGCTTGTAACAGTTGCGGCAACGCGAGTCGTAGCTGAAATGTTGCAAGCAAGCTCTGCACACAAAGATCGCGTCTGTTCCTCGTGGAACGTCGCAGCAAATTGTAACAACGTTTTTGGGTTGACTCCTGAAGGGAAACAGTTCGGCACATTGCTATCAGATCATCGCGGTGGTGGTGCGGGAGCGCGCTCTTTTGCTGACGGCTTTAGTCATGCTGGCCAGATCACCTCTTTTGCCAGCAGTTTGGGGAATGTAGAGAGCGCCGAATGGAAGGCTCCTATTCTATACTTGTTTCGGAAACGTCTCATTGATTCTGCTGGCGCCGGGAAGTATCGAGGGGGTTTGACGGCAATAACAGCGGTTATCCCGCGCGAAGTCGGCCAAATTCAGTTAAATGCGACAAATACGGCGGGAACAATTTACTCAAATGCTTTCGGAATTCACGGAGGCTATCCCGGAGTCGGCTCACAAACTCTGATTGTTAGGGGTGTCGAGGTAGGCACTATTTTCGAGAGAGCCGAACAGCTAGATACATTTCACGACCTTCATGGTACGCCTCAGTTTTTAGATTCGAAAGCAAGTGAATCTCTCAATACCAACGATGTTCTTGTGTTTTTCGCGCCAGGCGGCGGCGGTTATGGTGATCCAATTGATAGGGACCCCGAATCAGTCGTTGACGATATTCGGTTTGGTCGGGTATCGCTACGCTACGCTAGAGCTCTTTACGGCGTTGTGACAAGTGATGTTCAAGGGCTTGACGCCTCTGCGACGGCCGACGAGAGAGATTTGATCCGTCAAGATCGTCTGCGGCGTCCGAGCCTTGCCGAATTCGTGACGGCCTCTAGTGAGGATGTGGCTCTCGTTTGCGAAAAATGTAATGAGTTTGTGCCTCGTGGCAAGACTAATGCCGGCCTCAGTGCACCGAGGCGCGTAAGCCCCTGGGCAGCACTTAAGTCAAATGGCGATAGCGATCGCATGGGAATACTTGAGCTGAGTTGTCCTACTTGCGCAACCCTCCTTTCCGTCGAGGAGGTGGATAAGTCCTATTTCTATGAGCTAAGGGATGAGATTTGTGAGTGAGGGGAAAGGACAGCGTGTACTGAGTGCCCCCCTCAATTCGGTTGTCAACGCTCTTTGTATAGTGCTCAGTATTTACATATTTTTGTACGCTCTGACACTATTTGATTTTTTTGGCATTTCGCTTTTTGGCGCACACAGGGCTTTGTCCTTTGCAATAATTGGCGTGCTTATATTTTTGATATACCCATATAAAGAGAATATAAGTAACCAAAGTATAGCTTGGTTCGACTGGCTCGCAATGCTTGGTATTTCTATCCCTTCAATTTATGCATTTATATTTTGGGAGGAATGGCTCTACGGGATAAATATGCCAACAGTCTTTGAAGAGATTTTAGCATTTGTGTTTATTATTTCGATCTTGGAAGCGTCCAGACGATCATTAGGGCTTGCGTTTACCTCTGTTGCCTCCATTTTTATTCTCTACCCAATTTTCGGATCTTTTCTACCTGGAATTCTTGAAACAAATACCTACTCTATTTCTCAATTAACTCAATTCTTTTATCTATCCGGGGGTGGCAGTGGTGTCTTTGGTATCCCAATGGAAATATTTACCACGACCGTTGCGATGTTTCTCATTTTCGGCATCTTTTTACAAAATATCGGTCGTTCTGATCATTTTATTTCAATTGCCACGTCTTTAATTGGTGCAGCTAGAGGTGGTATGGCGAAGGTCGCTATAATTTCGTCTGCGTTTTTTTCGACCATTAGCGGTGTCGGTGTAGCGAACGTACTGATTACTGGAACCATGACAATTCCAGCAATGAAAAAATCTGGATTTAAGTCCCCTTTTGCTGCGGCTGTCGAAGCCACAGCATCTACTGGGGGGGTGCTGATGCCGCCAGTGATGGGTTCGGCAGCTTTTCTGATGGCAGATATTGTCGGCGTTCCCTATTGGGATATCGTGGTTGCTGCTTTCTTGCCGGCAATTCTATTTTATCTGGCAATGTATTTTGTGGTGGACGGTGAGGCCGCCCAATCGAATATAGCTGGGATTGAAAAAGAAAAAATTCCACCGATTTTGAAGTCGATATTAGAAGGCTGGTTATTGCTCTTACCAATCTGCATTCTAATGATCCTGATTGGATACATTTCAATCCCGGTCGATCAAGCAGCTGCGTTGACGGTTAGTTTCCTCATCATTATGCGTTTATTTATGGGGAGTGGGCGTTTATTGACAGTATCCCAATCATTCCGAGAAGCCGGGAAGGTAATTGCGCAATTGGGTGTTGCAGGTGCTGTTTTAGGGATCATCATGGGGGGGTTCGCTTTAACCGGATTAGGCGCGTTTATCCCTTCAATGCTGGCTGGGTTGGCAGGAGACAATTTGATACTCCTCCTGATATTCGCCGCGATTGCTTCTATTATTTTAGGAATGGGAGCGCCTCCGTTATTAGTATATGTTCTATTGGCAGGTACAATCGCCCCTACTCTGATCAGCTTGGGTGTCAAACCATTGTCAGCCCATTTATTTATTTTCTATTTCGGAATGCTATCTCTCATTACACCTCCAGTAGCGCTTTCAGTCTTAGTTGCATCTCGGATAGCAGATGCGGACTTCTGGGAATCGAGTATTCAAGCTGTCAAATTGGGTCTAGTTGCATTTATTATCCCTTTTTGTTTTGTTTTAGAACCTCGTTTATTATTACTCGAAGTAGATTTATCTTCAATTTGGGTGCTATTGACGACCATTTTAGGGATCTATAGTTTATCTACTGCATTAACAGGTTTTGTATTTCGTAAATCTGTTGGCGCATTGTATCGAATCAGCTTTGGGATTTCTGGGTTTTTAATGATCTTTCCGGATGGTAGCTCAGATATTATTGGTATTATTCTTTGGGCCGTTCTTTCTGGACTAGCCAGAGTGTGGCTCAAAAACACCGTGGTAAAATAAAAGATAGGAAGTACTCATATGAAATCGATAAAAATTATTGCATTTACTGGTTTTCTTTTTCCTAGTCTGTTTGTAAGTGCAGAGGTGGATAAGATCATCACCATAGCCGTCCCACCAGAGGGATCTAGCGGGTATGTAATGGCAACGGGATATAGCACAGCGATTACTGAAAATAGTGCGATCGAGAAAGCCGTGTTACAGCCATTTGCTGGCGCGACTTCTTGGCCTGTTCGAATGTCTGATGGTGAACTTCATTTTGGGCAGCATTGTGGGTACAAGGCGGTGGTCGAAGCGTTCAATGGACTGCCGCCTTATGACAAAGTGGGTCCCAAACAAAACCTTCGCACTGTGCTGACAGGGTATGGTTTACCTTGGGGAATACATGTGATTGATCCTGCCGTGAAGGATGTGAGTCAGTTAAAAGGCAAGCGCATATTCGTGCAGGTGAGTCATACAGATCACGTGATAGCAGTTGAAACGATTCTTTCGAGTGTTGGTTTGGACCCCAAGAGAGACGTTAGGATACTTCCCATATAATTCACCTCAGGAGGCTGTACAAGGCTTAATGACCGGACGCGGAGATGCGATGGCATTTGGACTAATCCCTGCTCTTGCTGAAGTACGCAAGGCTCGTGGACTGCATACATTGGATTTGTCACCTGAGGTTGTGTCGGCTATCCAGAAGGCAGATCCTGTTTGGGGGAAGGTGACTGTGAAAGCTGGAGTGGGTGCATTACCTGCAGAGCAAGATTTATCATTGTTGGCGATTCAATGTGGGATCACCGCTGGTGCACATGTTTCCGACGAAACCGTTTACACGTTTGTGAAAACTCTCTTTGATACGAAAGAGAAGTGGCAAGCGGTACATCCGCTGGCGCGCCAGTACAGCTTGGAGAGGGCCGTGAGTATTCGAGCGATCCCATTCCATCCGGGAGCCGTCAAATACTTCGCGGAGCAGGGGATCTCTGTTAAGTAGTCAACTGAGGCGATTCAAAGGCACGAGAGACTTCTCGTGCCTTTGGTATATCTCGAAGGAGTGCTGGGATCCGAAAATCAGGCTCTCTGCATGTGTTACTCATTTGGCGGCTAGGTGTTAGCACCGATAGCTTGAAATTCTTGTGCGCCCTGCCAGAGGACGGTCTGCCCCATCACCTGCAGTTGCTCCAGTCCCTCGGTGATGGTCAGGAAATGGTTGCCGGCAAGCGGGCCTGCTTTACTGGCAAAGCTCACAGGGCCATAGGCAAGCAGAAACTCGCACTCGCTCACCCCGCCAGGGTACAAGATCATTTGTCCGGGTGCCGGATGGCTGGTGGCATGTTCATAGGGAAGCTCAAAATGACGATCTCCCCACGGAATCCAGACGCCTTCACCACTCCAGCGGACATGAATGACTTGTGACTGATAGGGGAGCAGCGACCGAAATAATGCGCAGGTCTTGGGAGCGTGCGTCTCTTCGAGCCGAGCGTTGAAGTGAATACCTGCGATTGTCAGTGTAATGCGGGTCATGGTGCAGCCTCCGGCAATGAGGGTTCGAGGTGTTCAATGTAGGCGGTGCCGGTTTTGAGCACGTGCTGAAATAGGATTTGCCCAGCAAACAGTGCTTGCCCCAGTTCCATGGCTTGCATCAAGAGGTCGTGCTCTCGAACCGACTCACTCCAACGTTCGGCGGATGTAATGGCAATAAATCGCGGTCGTCGCGCGCGTGCGAGGAGCTCTGCGTGCGTGCGCTGTAATTGTGCATTACCAGTGAGCTCAATGATGGTCTCGTGAATAGAGTGGTTCAGACGGAAGTAGGTGTCGCGATCTTGCGTGCGATAGGCATAGAGCATCTGATCATGAAGATTTCTTAATGTCTTCAATGCATTAGGGTCTGCCAATGTAGTGACTTGCTCAGCAGCCATCCGCTCCAACGATGCGATGACCGCAAATAAATCGTGAATCTCGGAAATACTTGGTCGACGGATCCGTGATCCACGACGGGGCAAGATTTCGACCAAGCCTTCTGAGGCGAGGACCTTGAGTGCTTCTCGTACTGGTGTGCGTGAGAGCCCCAAGTGCAGGGCCAGTGCCACTTCATCGATGCGATCCGTATCGGCGCCAAGTTGATTGTTAAGGATCAGATCCCGGATGCGTCCACAGGTTTCTTGGTGGATGCCTCGGCGCATTTTTTTGGGTTCAGTCGCAGGTTGTGTTGTCAAAGTACGATCCTCAAGCTCACTTATAGTACCAAAACTTTGCCTCTACCGAAGGGGACTGCACTCAATCTCAGTGCTCTATTTTAGTGCAACCTGAACAAAATATAATTATATTTGAGTAAATATGACCCATAATTGGGCATTAAAAGGAATTTACACAGAAGTATTGCATTATCATCATCTAAATATAATTATGTTTGAGAGCCCCAGCATCGTATTGGGTGAATCAAATGGAGGAATACTCATGTCATGCACTACTAAAAGTTGGAAAGGGTTACTGAGCGCAACGGCGCTTGTACTCTCCTCGGGACTGGCAAGTGTCGCCTCGGCGGAGACATTACGCGTTGCCAGTAATTTCCCAGTCAATCATTCCGCCAGTCAGGCGTTGGAAATTTTCAAAAAGGAAGTGGAGTCGAAGAGTAACGGCGCACTGACTGTGGATGTGTTTCCGGCCATGCAGCTCGGCGGAGCCACCGAGAACACCGATCAGATTCGGTCGGGAGCGATCTTTGCGGCCATCTCGTCCATTGCCTACTTCTCTCGGACAGTTCCAGAGTACGAAGCAGTGAGTCTGCCTTTTTTGTTTGCGACTCGCGAAAAGGCTTTCGAGGTCATCGATGGCCCGGTAGGCAAAATCTTGGATGACAAGATGGCTGCCAAGGGTCTGAAGAGCCTCGGGTACGGTGAATTGGGTTTCCGTCATGTCACCAACAATCGGCAGCCGATCCAGTCCTTGGCCGATTTCAATAACTTGAAAGTGCGTTTACAGCCGAATGAAGTGCACCTGGAAACCTTCCGAGCAGTTGGGGCCAACCCAGTGGCAATGGATGTCAAAGAGCTGTACTCGGCGCTTCAGCAAGGGGTGTTGGATGGGCAGGAAAACCCTTACAACATTATTTCGACGCGTAAATTCAATGAGGTGCAAAAGTATCTGAGCGATTCAGGGCATTTCTTTGACTTCATCAATGCGGCTGCAAATAAGCGTGCATTTGATCGACTCTCAGCGGAACACCAAACAATTGTGCAAGATGCGATGACTGCCGCCTTGGTTTGGCAACGCAATGAGGCAGCATCTCTGGATGAGAGTTATCGTCAAGGTCTGATCGCGGCAGGCATGCAGTTCACACCGGTCCCAGAGGCCACCCGAGCTGCGCTTCGAGAGCAAACCAAAGGTGTGGTTGATACGATCAAGAAGCGGGTTGATCCTGCGCTTATTGATCAAGTTCTGGCCGCTGCAAAGTAAGCCGGGAGGGCACAATGGTATCCAGACTTGAACAGCTCACCGCAGGGATCGACCGATTGTCCTACGGGGCAATCGCAGTCACCATGTTGGGGATGTCCGCGATCGTCATTGCACAGGTGATCACGCGGTATGTGTTTAACTCATCGATTGATTCAGCCGATGAGTTATCGCGTCTGTTCTTTGTCTGGGTGATTTTCTTGTCGATTCCCCAGGGCGTCAAATATGCGGTCCATGTGGGAATCGATTTATTCGTCACGAAGTGTTCAGAAGTGCGGCAAGCGCAGCTTTACCGCGTGACCTGTGCGTTATCAATCCTTCTCATGCTTGTTGTCCTGTATTCCGGGATCTTGGCGGTGATGGATAAATGGGTGGAGTTGATGCCCACCTTAAACATGACTGCTGCGGTGTATTACATTCCGATTTTAATCTGTGCCGTGCACAGCCTACTCCACCTCATTTTGCAATGGCTCCATCCGTCGCTTCGGAAGGTGTCGCTATGAGCATCATTGCAATTGTGTGTTTTTTTATCCTGGCTTTTATGGGAATGCCGTTGTCCTTCGCTTTGGGAATGGCCTCCTTAATCGTTCTGGTCCTGGCAGACTTCGAGATGGTCGTGCTGGCGCAACGAATGATGTATGCCGTTGATAACTTCCCGCTGATGGCGATCCCGTTATTTATTCTAGCCGGCGAGATTATGGTCAAGGCTGAGATGATGGAGCGGTTGGTCAGCTTTTCGAACAGTCTTGTGGGCCGTGTCCACGGGGGTTTAGCCCACGTCACCATCCTGTCAGGGATGATTTTAGCGGCCGTCAGTGGCGCAGCGGTGGCCTGTGCCAGTGCGTTGGGTAGTGCGTTGATTCCATCGTTACAAAAGCATTATCCCAAGGCCTACTCCAGCGCGGTCATTGCCGCTGCGGCGAACCTTGGTCCAATTATTCCCCCATCCAATGCAATGATCGTCTACGCCTTAATGGCAGGTAGCTCTGTCTCGGTGGGGGCGCTTTTTATTGCCGGGTTGATCCCTGGCTTAATTCTGACGGTGGGATTTATGGCGATTGCCAGCTATATCTCTTGGAAGCGTGGCTATGTCTTATCAGGGGAGCCGGTGTCCTTCCCCAATGTCTGGTATCACTTCAAGCGTGCAGGTCTCATTATCTCCATGCCAATCGTGGTGGTTGGTGGCATTGTGGGTGGCGTTTTTACAGCCACTGAAGGTGCCGCGATCGCGGTGATGTACGCCTTGATTATTGGCTTCGGCGTGACCCGCAAAATCACCCTCTCGGATCTCCCCCGAGTGCTATTTCGCAGTGCGGTCACCGCTTCCATGGTGGGTGCGTTGATCGCCTTTGCAGCCACCATTACGTTCGTCTTTACCATCGATATGGTTCCGATGAAGCTGTCGCAACTCATTCAGGCATTTACCCAAGATCCGATGGTGTTTTTAGTCTTGGTGATGGTGCTTTTGGTGTTGGTTGGCATGGTGCTGGAATCCAACGCCGCCTATATCATGCTGGTGCCGATTTTTGCGCCAATTGCCTTGACCTATGGGTTGGATCCACTGTGGTTTGGCTTTTTGTTCATGTTCAATCTGGTCATTGGGATGATGACGCCGCCAGTGGGTGTGCTGTTTTTTGTCATGAGTGGCGTCACAGGTGAGCGGATCGAACGCATTATTGCGGAGTCTTGGGGCTATGTTGCCTTCCAGTTTGCAGTCCTGGTGCTGTGTGTCATTTTTCCGAGTTTAGTGACTTGGTTACCACGGCAAATGGGGTTCTAGGCGATGACCAAGCGATGGATTCAGTGTGGTCATGCGGTCATTGGACACAGTCCGTTTGTGTTACACACTGATTGCGTGTTGGTTGTGGAAAACGGCGTCATTCAGGAAGTGCTGAAAACCAGCGCGGTCCAGCGCAACCCAGATCAGGATTGGGTCGATTGGTCGCACTGTTTGGTGATCCCAGGGTTTGTCAATGTGCATACGCACACCACCTTGGTGATGGTTCGCGGTGAAGCGGAAGACATGGGTTTTGCGCCCGCCTATACGGCTGGCGTTCCACACGGGCATGACGTCAGTGAAGACGAGGCGATCGCGCTGTCTCGACTCGGGGCCTACGAGTGTTTGCGTTTTGGATCGACGACGATCAATGACAGTTACGTGCATGCCCACGCGGTGATGCCGGCAATGGCTGAGCTTGGGATGCGCGTGGTGGGATCTTCCCGTATTCATGATGTGGATTTCTCGCAGGTTCATTTGGGTCAGTGGCACTATGATCGCGCCATCGGGCACCAGACCATGGATCAGGCGGTCCGCCTTATTGAGCAGGTCAGGCAAGATCCATCGGGACGTCTCGGTGTGACGATTAATCCACATGCTCCAGATACGTGTTCCAAGGATCTGTTACAGGGCGTTGCCCGTTTGCAGGCAGAGACCGGCTATCCCGTCTGTACACATCTGTCGCAGAGTGAAGCGGAAAATAAGACAGTGTTGGCGCGCGATGGGATGACGCCAGCGGAGCTATTGGATGCCACTGGATTACTGTCAGACCGGCTCATTGCAGCCCATGGGATGTATCTGACGGATGCGGATCTGGCTCGAATTGGGCGTGCCCGCATTCATCTGGCGCATGTCCCCAAGGGCAACGCCACCGGTGGTCGTATTGCCCCGACACGGGCGATGGAGGCAGCCGGCGTGCAATTAGCGCTTGCGACCGACAACATGCACGGAGATATGATCGAAGCGATGCGGTGGGCGCTCAACATGGGGCGTATTCAAGCAGGGTGTATCGACAGCCTATGGAATGCCTGGCGGGTGCTCGAGATGGCCACCATTGCAGGTGCCCGTGCATTGCAGATGGATCATCGTGTGGGCAGCCTTGAGGTGGGTAAACAGGCGGACATCGTGGCTATTGATCTGCGTGTCCCGAATTTACAGCCTGCAATCCAGCCCGTCGGCGCATTGGTTCACTGCGGCCTTGGTCGGGATGTATCGCATGTCCTAGTCGATGGGATCGATGTTGTGCGTGATGGGGAGTTAGTCTGTGCGGATGCGTCTCGGATTCTTCAAGACGGACGTGTTGCGGCCGACGCACTCTGGGCGCGCGCAAGAAATCAAATGTGAGGATGTGTGAATGCGAATTGCCCTGTTAAATCCGAATATTTCCAAACCGGTGTCCGAGATTATTTTGGATGAAGCAATGCGAGCCAAGCAGCCAGAGACGGTACTGCAAATCCGCACGGCAGATTTTGGGGTGGAATACATCGAGACGCTGGTTGAGGCAACCATTGCGGGCCATGCAGCACTCGAAATGTTGTCGTCAGTGCATCCTGATGCGGATGCGATCGTGTTAGCAGCCTTTGGTGATCCGGGGTTGGATGCATTAAAGCAGGCATCTCCGATTCCAGTGATTGGGTTGACTGAAGCAGCGGTAACAGTGGCCCATGCGTTAGGTGGGCGCTATGCGGTCGTCGGGATCTCTGAGCGGATTGGGTATTGGTACCGCGATGTGATTGAAGCCATGGATCCCAGTCCTCGCTATCTGGGCTATTCGGGGCTCGGGGAGCGTTTTCGGTCTGTGTCCACCGTCCGTGAGGAGCAGTTGGATCAACTGTTGGCGATGTGTCATCGCGCGGTCACCGATCTGGGCGCGGACAGCATTATTCTGGCGGGGGCTCCGCTTGCAGGACTGGCGCGCGAGATTGTCTCGGAAATTCCAGTACCACTGATCGATGGCGTGCGTTCAGCTGTTCGGATGGCGGAATTTATGGCAGGTATGGGCCCATTGGTCCGTCGTGTGGGTGCTTTTGCGCCTCAGCCTGAGAAATCCCATAGTGGGCTGTCTGGGTCGGTCAGCCAGATGATCGGACGATTACGGGAGGTCAGTTGATGGCAGCTTTTGATTGCGTGATTCGGGGTGGTGAGGTGTTTGTCTCGCAGGCCTTGGTCCGCTGCGACATTGGTATTCGTGACGGACGCATTGTCGCGTTGGGCGAACACTTGGATGCCGGCGACGAGGAGATCGATGCCTCTGGCCGCTGGGTTTTGCCTGGCGGGGTGGATGCACACTGTCATTTGGATCAACCCATGTCAGATGGCGCCGTCATGGCGGATAATTTTGAAACCGGGACGCGTTCCGCGGTCTGTGGTGGTACGACGACCGTCATACCGTTTGCCTGTCAATTCAAAGGGCAGTCTGTTTGGGCTGCCATTGAGGACTATCACCAACGCGCGAGCCAGCAGTCTTATGCGGATTATGCGTTTCATTTAATCGTCTCTGATCCTACACCCACGGTGCTCCAAGATGAGTTACCGCGTGCAATTGCTGAGGGCTATACCTCCTTTAAGATCTACATGACCTATGAGGATATGAAGCTGAATGATCGGCAGATTCTGGAAACCTTGATGGTCGCCAAGTCTGCGGGTGCGATCGTCATGGTGCATGCGGAAAACGCCGATTGCATCGATTGGCTCACGGAGCTTCTTGAATCCGCCGGGCACACGACACCGGAATACCATGCCAAGGCCCGTCCAAGTGCCGTGGAACGTGAGGCGACGCATCGGGCGATTACATTTTCAGAGTTGGTGGATGTGCCTATTTTAATTGTGCATGTGTCGGGCGCTGAGGCGATTGAACAAATCGATTGGGCTCGACGTCGCGGACTGAACATTTTTGCCGAAACCTGTCCCCAGTACGTGTTTTTAACCAGCGATCATTTGCATGACCCTGAGGGATGTGGTCACAAGTTTATCTGTTCACCACCACCTCGTGATCAAGCGAATCAGAAGGTGGTGTGGAATGGCCTGCGGACAGGGACGTTTCAGGTCTTTAGCTCAGACCATGCACCCTTTAACCTCGATGATCCAAAGGGCAAGGCGCTGCATGGCAAGAATGCGTCCTTCTCAAAAATACCGAATGGGATCCCAGGCTTGGAAACGCGCTTGCCTTTGCTGTTCTCAGCCGGTGTGACACAAGGACAACTCTCGCTCGCACGGTTTGTAAACCTCACCTCAACCTATCCCGCCCGCTTATATGGGTTGTTTCCACAAAAAGGGGTGATTGCCATTGGTGCAGACGCTGACTTCGCGATTTGGGACCCCCATGCGACCTGGACGATTGCGAACGCAGACTTGCATCATGCAGTGGACTACACCCCATATGAGGGCATCACCGTGACCGGCCGCGTGACTGAAACAGTGATTCGGGGGCGTGTGGTGCAGCGCGATGGACGCCTGTTGGTGGAGAAGGGCAGTGGGCAATTCTTGCGATGCCATGCCCCTGATTTTGATCTAATGTAAGGCGATGGATAGGGGCGGGAGGTGACGCCTGCCCCCAGCGTATCGAGTGCCATTCGCCAGCCGATACAATGTTGCCGCAGGATGCCTTGATTCCGCGTAGACTCATGTTTTCACGAATCCGGTCGACTCTTAGATCATGCATGGTCAACTTCGATATCTCACAGATCCGCGGGTAACTCGGTACGCGTCTACTGCGCTAACCCTATGCCTGGGAGCACTATTATGGTCCGTTGCATCGGTCACTCAGGCGCGCTCAGCCTTTCCGACGCTGTATACCGAGCCGACGGCGGCGTTACGCGTGATACAGGCCGCACAGGGCGACGTGCTGCTCGTCATGGTCGACACCAATCGTGCGGACCAGAGTCTCTGGCAGCGTCTCTCGAGTCGCTCTGCAGCTCTGCAAGTGACCTTCAATGGTGAAGCTTTGGGCCAGTATGTCCCAGATGTATTACTGCGGGTGACGCCGCGTACCGGTGTGAACCGCCTGCGCGTCATGTCTGTTGATGACCCTACTCGGTTTGTGGAGTTTGTCTTTTCCATGTTGCGTTCGGCCGGCGTTCCGAATCAAGTACTGATCGTTCAGGATCAGGAGTCGGAGATCACCGTCACCCCAGTGCAGCCTAGCGAGCGGGTGCGGATCGTACAGGCGTTGAGACGGACCGACAGTCCTTCGCTGGAGGAGACGGTGGCCGCCATTGAACTCCGCGGCAATCTGCCCCCTCCGTCTCGCCCTGTCGCGCCAAATTGGCGCAGTGGGCCCAGTCTCGCTGGCGGCGACTCGTCTGAGTCTGGATCGGATGATGCCACTGGCGCGATCTCTGAATCGACGGCCAGCGTTGACGCGCCTGCTGCGAGTGTTGGCTCAACGGAAGACACCTCTGTCGACACTGCTGCGGAGTCTGCGCCAGAGACAACAGAGTCTGATGTGTCTGCTGATCGACGAAGTTATTTTTAGCGTCAATTCACGATTTAAATCAGCATTCAATTTTTAAATTATTCATCAATCACCTTCTCAGCAATACCGAATCGAATCTCGTGATCGGGTGATTGACGCTAACACCGTGCGAGTGCGCTAGACTAAAGATTATCGGCGTCTAAACATCCATTCACTGAGACCATGGGTCGCTCATCCGAGATGCCCTGTTTTGACGTAAATGAGCGTGTCCTCATCGACCCAGGGGTGGTGTCTCGACAGGTGCGGACTGCGTATCCAGGTTCCGGCAGGGTAGGTGCCGTACTCGTCTTGGAAGGTGCCGGAGAGCACAACAATTTCTTCACCACCGACGTGGGTGTGAGGGACAAAGCGCTCACCGGCGGGCCACCAGACCAGTGCGGTCGGAGACACAGCCATGCGTATGCAGTGGTAGCACACGAAGACCCCCATAGCCTGGAACAAAGGCCGCCGATCGCGTGTCAATCACAAGGTGTTGTTGATCCTCTAAGGCATGCTGCGCCAGTTTGACGAATAAGGTGCAACCGGTTGTGCTGCCTGGACGATGCGAGGTTCCGATGGGATTTCTGAGATAGGTCCCAGCTGGATACGAGCCAGACTCATCCTCAAAAATCCCATCGAGGACAAAAATCTCCTCGCCACCGGGGTGGCTGTGCGGTGCAAAGGAGGCGCCTGCTGCGTAGGTGACCAGTGAGGTCGTGTGACCTGATTCTGCGGCGGCACGCTCAAGCGGCATTCGTGTGACAGTCGCCGAGGGTGACGCGATCCACCCGTAGTCCTTGGGTGTCACCACAACGCGTTGGCTAAAATCCATGTTGTAATGTTCAGGCGTCATCGATGACTCATCCTTGCTGGGAGCTGACATGCATGATCTTAACGAGCCACCACACTAGGGGTGTTATCACGTGAGTACAAGGCCTCAGTTGTCTCCAAAGCTTGCGATCCTAGGCATCATCATGGCCCAGTTACTGGGATGTACGCTGTGGTTTAGCATCAATGCGGTTGCGGACGTGCTGATCGTTGACCTCGGTCTCGCCCCTTCTGATCTCGGCGCACTCACAGCGGCTGTGCAGATTGGTTTTATCAGTGGCACCTTAATCCTCGGATTCACGGGTCTGGCAGATCATTTTCCTGCCTCGCGCATGATGGCGATTGCAGCATTGTTGGGTGCGTGTCTGAATGCGGCATTCGTCGTCGTTGTCGACAGTCTAGAGAGTGCAGTACTGCTTCGGTTCTTGATCGGTTTGTGTCTGGCAGGGATTTATCCCCTGGGTATGAAATTGATTGTCAGTTGGTCGCACGATCTGCCTGGATTTGCGCTTGGACTATTGGTTGGCATGCTGACGCTTGGAACTGCACTACCGCATGGTCTTGCTGCATTTGGGAGTGGATGGGACTGGCGCTGGGTGCTTGGGGCTGTGTCTGTCCTTGCCCTGGGGGCGGCTGCGCTCGTTGCCGCAATTGGCGAGGGCCCCTACGGCATTCCAAAGACCGGGCCGTTAAGGATGGGGGCCATTCTGCAGGCGTTTCGGCTGCCCGCGTATCGTGGCGCGGCATTGGGATATTTTGGGCATATGTGGGAGCTGTATGCATTTTGGATGCTCGTCCCTTGGCTTGTTGCGACTGCCTTAGGGCCGGATGCCACTCCGAGAGCGATCTCAGCCCTGTCCTTTCTTGTGATTGGTGTGGGCACGCTAGGTGCAATTTGGGCGGGTTGGATGAGTCGCCAATGGGGAAGTGCACGTCTCGCATGGGCGTCTCTATGTGCGTCGGGGACGGTCTGCCTCCTCTATCCATGGGTGCAAAGTATCGGTACCAGCGTCGCACTCTCCGCTTTGGTCATCTGGGGATTTTTTGTTGTTGCGGATTCGGCGCAGTTTTCTGCACTCTCTGCAAAAGCGTGTGCGCCGGAAGACGTGGGTAGTGCGCTTGCGGTACAAAACAGCCTGGGGTTCGCGATTTCAGTGGGATCGATTCTTTGGGTCTCCGCGTTGGTGGAGGATGGCTCGGTCGAGGTCGTGTGGTGGTTACTGATTGGACCGTTATTTGGTCTCATCGCGATGCGGCGTGATCTTTGGCGCCTCGCACCATGACCGCCCTCTGAGTCTTTTCTGAGAGTCCGTGGGTGACGATTCAAACGAGAGTGTTGGTGATCAGACAGACATTGAGAGGAAGAGTGTCCTCTAAGCCGCACCACACTCAATGGCCTGAACCCCTCAGGTCATTTTTTCGCCTGTCGTTTCTCCAATGAACACAGGGGGTTGCGAGAAACGGTCTTGCAGCGCAGACCCACGTGATACAGCCGCTTGACTTGAGCACGCAAATTGACCTCGATATCTTGCAAAGACTCGCGGTAGGTCAACTGAGCAAAGGCCATGGTCAAGAACTGGCCCATGCAGGCGAACTCTTGAACCTTGTGATCGCCACGATGAGCAGACACGCAGCGTCGAAAAATGCTCAGGGCCAGAAATGTCATGAGTTGAGAGAAAAAAAGCTTGCTTTGGTTCATTGCGGTCCTTTGGGTGCGAATGTAAAAGACCATAAGTCATGGAATCGAAGTTCAAATCGAGATCAGACTGAAATGATGAAAAACCAATTTAAATTATGACCTTACGAAGCCTTATGTGGAAACGCTGGGGCACCACTTAGAGCCCTTTTTATCTGAATTACATATTGGGCATCATTTCAACTAGTACCACGATAAAAAGAGTGATATTTATCCCCTTTGGACTGAAGTATATCTGCTAAGGACGTTTCATTGCTCTTTGATTTTTTTGATTCGCGCAAGAAAGCCGTGATAGGCATGGCGCACATAGGCGCTCTGCCTGGAACTCCTCTGTACGACTTTGAAGGCGGCATGAACAGTCTGATCGACGGAGTTATTGCAGACGTGGAGCGTCTGCAGGCTGGTGGCGTGGACGCAATCATGTTTGGCAACGAGAATGACCGCCCCTACCAACTGCAGGCACCCGCCGAAGGAGTGGCTGCGATGACCGCCGTGATCACGGCGGTCAAACCGATGCTGACAATTCCTTTTGGTGTGAATTGGCTTTGGGATCCTACGGCCAGTGTTGCGATCGCCGCGGCCACTGGGGCATCATTTGTGCGAGAGATCTTCACTGGTGTCTTCGCTTCGGACATGGGCCTATGGAAGCCCGATGCCGCCACCGCCCTGAGACTAAGACGCAACGTGGGTCGCGACGATCTAAAGCTCTTGTTCAACATCAATGCCGAATTTGCCGACTCG
Source organism: Litorivicinus sp. (assembly GCA_018401755.1). Lineage (GTDB taxonomy): Bacteria > Pseudomonadota > Gammaproteobacteria > Pseudomonadales > Litorivicinaceae > HIMB30. The sequence continues at coordinate 441,418 of JAGYKJ010000005.1, read as the reverse complement.
CTCGACCGCCGACCCATTGAACTGCGCGCCCGCAGTGCAGTTTTTTCGTCACTGGCAGACGGAATCCTAGTCTCTGGCGCATTGACTGGACAAGGGGTAAATACGTCCGACCTGCAGCGGGTGGTGGACGCGCTGGAAGGCGAGGTTCCTGTTTTTGCCAATACCGGCGTTACGTTGGAAACAGTAAAGGACATCTTGTCACTTGCGGATGGTTGTATCGTTGGCACGCACTTCAAGGTTGATGGCGTGACGTGGAACTCCGTAGATGGCGACCGTGTCAAGCGGTTCATGGACCGGGTCAATAGCCTGTGACGACGCGGTGATTATCAATGACATGCGTAATTGGTCTTGATATTGGGACGACCTCGACGATTGGCATTTTGATCCGCATGCCGTCTGAACATCTGGCTTTGGCCAGCAGACCAGTCTCGCTTTCACACCGTCGCGCGGGCTGGGCAGAGCAAGATCCTAAGCAATGGTGGGAGAACGTATGCACCATCATTTCAGAGCTACTGGAGAAGTCCGGCATCAAATCTGACGAGGTCAAAGCCGTTGGAGTTTCAGGTATGGTGCCAGCCGTAGTATTGCTAGATGCAGATGGTGAAATTCTGCGACCGAGCATCCAGCAAAGCGATGGGCGCTGTGCTCAAGAAGTGGATGCGCTGCGCTGTGAATTCGACGAAGTGGCGTTTACCCAGCGTACGGGGAATGGTATCAACCAGCAGTTGGTAGCAGCCAAGTTGCGCTGGATCGCATGCCACGAGCCTCAGATTTTCGAACGAATTGGCACGGTGTTTGGAAGTTACGATTACATCAACTTCCGTCTCACGGGGGCACGCAATGTAGAGCAAAACTGGGCGCTTGAGGCGGGGTTTGTCGATCTTGTAACAGGTCATATTGCCAGAGACCTGGTTGCTGCGGGCAACATTTCATTAAACCAAGTCCCGCCGTTTGCGCGCAGCAGTGGTATTGTCGGCAAGGTTACCCCAGAGGCGGCGAGGGCGACCGGACTCCAGCCTGGTACCCCGGTTGTGGCAGGTCTTGCGGACCACGTTGGATCAGCATGGGCCGCAGGCGTGCAAGGCCCGGGCGACATGCTGATCAAACTCGGTGGCGCTTGCGACATCCTGCTTGCCTCGAAGGAGGCACGACCCGATCCGCGCTTGTTTCTTGACTACCATCCCGTGCAGGGTCTCTACATGCCCAATGGTTGTATGGCCTGTAGCGGATCCTTGCTTAATTGGTTTGCTTCACAATTTGGTGGTGCAGCGCAGGACCGTCCTGGCGCATCCATTCATCAGAAGCTAGATCATTGGGCTGCCTCGATCCCTGCAGGCAGCGAAGGTGTGTGCACGTTACCGTTTTTCTTGGGTGAGAAAACGCCCATTCACGACCCGCTAGCGCGTGGTACATTTATCGGGCTCGGCCTTCACCACGGCCCTGGGCACCTGTGGCGCAGCATGCTTGAGGGCGTTGCCTTCGGTATCCGCCACCACATGGAGGTCTTTGCAGACATAGGTATGCCCGCAACACGGGTCATGGCCTCCGACGGCGGCTCAGCCAGCGCAGTATGGCTACAGATCATCGCCGACGTCCTAGACCGCTCTGTCCAACCCCTGTCTGGCCACCCTGGCTCCTGCCTTGGAGCCGCATGGATGGCTGCGCTTGGTTGTGGTCTAAGCACAAACTGGCAGGGTGCGCAGGCTTTTATTTCTCTGGGTACACCCGTTGAACCCGACCCCAATAATCGAAGCATTTATGACCAAGCGTATGGCGATTACCATGAACTTTATCGCGTCCTTAAACCTTTGTTCCAAACAATGGGAGCCAGGCAATGAACCGCACGCGCGCCATGGCTTGGGACGTTGACGGCACCTTGGTCGACAGCGAGCCTTTGCACCTGCGTGCGCTCCAGTCGGTCTGCGATGTACACGGCGTTGACATCACGGATTATGGCGACACACCTTTTGTCGGGGTGGCGATCGGCGATGTCTGGCGCGTACTCGCGACCCGTTTCGAAAGCAAGTTTGTACAGCAATCCCGTAACGCCGAGGGCGAATTCAGGCGCGCCGTTACCCGGTATTACCTAGAGCATTCAAGTGAGGTGCGCGTATTTCCCGGCGCACGTCAGGCCCTCGAACACATGTCGACCTTGGGAATCTCCTTGGCAGCCGTTTCTAACTCAGAGCGGCCGATCGTGCTGGCAAACTTAAAGGCGAGCGGAGTCCTCGACTTGTTTCAGGTGGTTGTCTCACTAGACGATGTGGGGCAGCCAAAGCCAGCAGCGGAACCCTATTTGCAGGCGCTAGCCAAAATGGCGGTCCCAGCTCGGGAGGCATGGGCTGTGGAAGATAGCGTTAGCGGTGCGCGATCAGCTCGCGCAGCAGGCCTTCGGGTGCTGATCGTTGGAGAGGATGAACTGGCGCAAGGTGATCAGCGCCTCAACGATCTGCGGGACTTTCAGCAATGGTGGGCAACATCAGGTTCGCAAGGCTGCCCGGCCCAGCATAAGATCACACAGTTGGCCGCGAATGGAGAAAACGAATGACATCTATCGTGGTGGTGACAGGTGGTGCCTCAGGAATTGGTGCAGCCATCTGTACCGAACTGGCGAGTCGGGACTATACGGTCGTGGTGACAGACATGGACGAAGCTGGCGCCGAGACTATCGCGTCAGGATTGCCTGGTGCGCATGCGCGCAAGCTGGATGTGACACTGGCATCGACCTGCCATGCGGTGGTCAGGTCTATCGAATCGGATATAGGCCCGATTGAAGCATGGGTCTCGAATGCTGGTGTCTCCAGAATGGCGCACTTCCTAGACATCGATGAAAAACAGTATGACTTCACTCTGGACGTCAACCTTAAAGGTCTGTTCTTCTCAGGGCAAGCAGCTGCACGCGTTATGGCCAAGCGTAAATCAGGTTGTATCGTTAACATAGCCTCAATGGCTGGGAAACAGGGGCGAGCTCCCTTCCTTGCAGACTATGTCGCCAGCAAGTTTGGCGCAATTGGACTCACGCAAGCGATGGCTTTCGAGCTAGCGCCGTTAGGAATTAGGGTGAATGCGGTATGTCCCGGGTTCGTAGCCACCTCCATGCAGGTGCGCGAGCTTGAATGGGAGGCGAGCCTTCGCGGCACTGACGCGGAAAGCGTGAAGCGCCAGTGGATCGCTGACACACCCATGGGTCGCCTTGAGCAGCCACAGGATGTGGCGCGGGTAGTTGCTTTTCTTTTGTCCAACGATGCCGGTTTTGTGATCGGGGAATCGATCGCCGTCAACGGTGGAGCCTTCATGGATTGATCTTCTCTTAATTCCTGTTAACTTTGATACAGTTATCGCAACCATCTAAGGAGTACCCAGTTATGAGCACTTCCAGAACAACTCTTTTCATGATGCATCGCACCGAGCTATCGCCCAAGCTGCCCACGTACCGCCCCCATCGCCCCCTCCCACCACCGCCCCAACCAGGAGTAATTCTATGAGCCAGTTATTATCAGCCTCGAGGCCCACCTCGGGAAAGCCCGCCCCGATGGGCCGGACAGGCCGCACCCTAAAGGTGCTCGGATCGGGTCTGCTGTCGGCCGTGCTACTGGCGACGACAGCCACCACAGCCTACTCCCAGACGGCGGTGCGCTGGCTGAGCCAGTCGCAGACCTCGAGTTCGCAGTACCCCGTTGAGTTTAGCGCGATGGAAGCCCTCAATGGGAGCAGCTTCAAAGTTGACCGCAAGGAGTACCAGAGCATCGGCATCAATATGTCCGATGGCTTGCGCCTGATCCGCGCGGGCAGCTTCGACGTCGCCTCGATCCAGGTTGGGCTGGTCGCGGGCGATGATGCATTCCTCGAAGGGATCGACCTGATCGGCGTGTCGACCGACATCCAGCAGTTGCGTGCCGCGGTCAACGCCTACCGCGCCGCGTTCACCGAGCGATTGGAGAAGCGCTTCGGCGTTCGCCCGCTGGCGCTCTGGCCCTTCGGCGGTCAGATCTTCTTTTGCAACGAGCCGATCGCCACGCTCGACGACCTCAAGGGCAAGAAGGTGCGCTCCTTCACCGCCTCCATGTCCTCGCTGCTGCAGGGCCTGGGCGCGACGCCCGTGACCCTGGCCTTCCCCGAGGTCTACCCGGCACTGCAACGCGGCGTCGCCTCCTGCGGTATCACCTCGGCTACCTCGGCCAACACTGGCAAGTGGATGGAGGTGACCACGCACATCCTGCCGCTGTCCGTCTCAGGAGCGGTCCAGGCGCACGTTGTCAACCTCGCTTGGTGGAACACGCTCACGGCGCAGCAGAAGGCTGCCATGGAGGCCCAATTCACCGACATGGAGAACAAGCTCTGGGACGTGGCGGCCAAGACTAACGGCGTTGCCATAGCCTGCTCGACTGGCGGCACCTGCGACGATAAGCTCTATAGTAGCTATAATCTTAAGCTGGTTAAGCTCGTCGACGACGACTTCCGTCGGCTCAATGACATCACGCAGAACGTCATCCTCGGGGAGTGGGCCGCACGCTGCGAGCGCGTCTACCCCGGCTGCACTAAGGTCTGGAACGAGTCGGTCGGCGCGACGCGCGGTATGGCGGTACCTGCCCGGTGAATGCGACCTTGGCCTTGATCGACCGTCTGGCCGCAGCCCTGGCTTTCGTCTGCGGCCTTGGCCTGTTGTTGCTCACCCTGCTGATCACCTGGGACATCGTGGCGCGCAAGGCCTTCGGTATGTCGGTGCAAGGCACTGACGAGCTCGGTGGCTATGTCCTCGCTCTCATCGGCTCGCTCGGCATGACCCACGTGCTACTAAGGCGCGAGTTCACTCGCATCGACCTTGCCCTGCCCTACCTGCCGGCGCGCCTGAGACAGGTTCTGCACGTCGCGGCCTATGTGGCGCTCGCGGGGACGGCGGTATTCTTTGCCTACCGGGCCGGCCTGACGCTCCAGGAGACGCTGCTGTTCGACTCGGTGGCTAACTCACCGCTACAGACGCCGCTTTGGATCCCTCAGGGGCTTTGGGTGACGGGCATGGCTCTGTTCGCGGCCGCGGCCGTGCTGCATGCTGCGCGGGCTGTCGTTCTGCTGGTGCGCGAGCCGCATCGCATCGAGGCCGAGTACGGCTGCGCGAGCACGCAGGACGAGGTCGATGCTTTCCTATCCGGGGCTGACAAAGCCGGCAGTCGGGCCGGATGAACCGGGACCGCGACCATGGCTAGCGTAGATACCGTCGCCATCGGCCTGGCGCTAATGCTGTTGATGCTCGGTATCTGGCTTCCATATCAGAGATCGCCTTGTTTCTTACTGCCGCCTTCGGTGCCTGGTGGTTTTTCGGCGACAGCATGTTCCAGGCCTTCGGCACACTGATGTGGGGCACCCTGAATAACTTCCTGCTTGTCGCTATTCCGCTGTACGTGCTGATGGGTGAGATCCTCGTGCGCGGCAAGGTCACCGAGCGCATGTATGTGGCTCTCGACGACTGGCTGCGCGTGCTGCCGGGCGGGTTACTGCACACCAACATAGCGGCCTCGTCGATCTTCGCCTCAATCTCCGGCTCGTCGGTGGCAACGGCGGCAACCATCGGCACGGTCGCGTTCCCAGCCTTCCGCGGAAAGGGCTATGCAGAGACCTGGGTGCTGGGCTCGGTGGCCAGCGGCGCCACACTCGGCATCCTGATTCCGCCCTCAATCAACATGATCATCTACGGCGCGATTACCAACACCTCGATCGGCCAGCTCTTCCTGGCCGGCGTGGTACCGGGTCTGATGCTGGCGGCCTTCTTCATGGTCATGATCGTGATCGCCAGCGTCCTCCATCCAGCCATCAGCGGCAGCAGTCAGCCCATCTCTTGGGCAGTGAAGCGCAAGCGGCTGAAGGACCTGCTGCCGCCACTGGCCATCTTCATCCTGGTGATGGGCGGCATCTACGGCGGCTGGGCCACCCCGACCGAGGCCGCTGGGCTGGGCGTGACGGCGTCCCTGGTGCTTGTGCTGGCGCAGGGCCACTTCACTTGGCGCCTGCTTTCCAACAGCATGACGGCGGCGGTTCGCGTCACTGCGATGACGCTGTTGATCCTGATCGCGGCCTTCTACCTGAACTTCGTCGTCGGGATACTGGGCATTCCCGAGCAGACCTCAAAGGCGATGTCGGCGCTGGACGTTTCCGGCTGGCAGGCCATCTTAGTGCTGGTCGTTTTCTATGTGATCCTCGGCTGCTTCATCGATTCTCTGGCAATGATGATCGCGACCATACCCATCGTCTTTCCGGTGGTTATCGCGCTGGGCTACGACCCACTGTGGTTTGGCGTTTTCTTGGTGATCATGTGCGAGGTCGCGCTGATCACGCCGCCGGTGGGCATGAACCTCTATGTGGTGCAGGCCGTGCGTGGACGCGGCACGGTCACCGATGTCGTGCGCGGCGTGCTGCCTTTCCTGGTTTGCATCTTTCTGTTACTGGCCCTCATCACTGCATTTCCGGAGATCGTCACATGGCTACCCAAGAGTCTTTCCTGAAGCCGCAGGTCAGCTGCATCCGCAACGCCGAGTGGATCATCGGCTGGGACGCTGCAGCTCAGAGCCACATCTACCTGCGGGATGGCGACGTCGCCTGGGCGGAGGGCCGGCTGCTCCAGGTGGGCGGCCGATACGATGGTCAGGTCGACCAGGAGCTGCCGGGCCGTCGCCGGCTGGTCATGCCGGGCCTCGTTAACGTGCATTGCCACCCCACGCAGACGCCGATCTTCCGCGGCTTCGTCGAGGAATTCGGGAACCCCCGCCTGTTCTACAGCAGCCGCCACCGCTTCCGCCAGAGCTTCCTACACGACCAGGAGGCGCGGCTCGTGGCGGCGCGATACGGCCTGGCCGAGCTCCTGGCTTGCGGAACAACCTCGATAATCGACCTAAGCCATGCCTACCCGGGCTGGCTGCCGCTGCTAGCCGAGAGTGGGATACGGGCATGGGTGGCGCCTATGTTCCGCTCGGCGCGCTGGTGGACCGACGTCGGGCACGAGATCAAGTACGACTGGTACCCCGATCTCGGACGCGAAGCCTTCGCCGAGGCCTGCGAGCTGATGGACGCCGCCGAAAGCCACCCCTGCGGGCGGCTGTCGGCGCTCGTTTCGCCGGCGCAGGTGGACACGTGCACCCCCGAGCTGCTGACAGCTGCGTCCGAATATGCGCGCGCGCGCGGTCGCGCCATCCACATCCACGGCGCACAGAGTTACCCGGAATTCAATAGCATGGTCCGGCGCCACGACATGACGCCGATCGAGTGGCTGCACTCGCTGGACTTCCTCGGACCGCGCACGCTCATCGGCCACGCGGTCTTTACCGACGAGCACCCCTGGCTGCACTGGCCGCGCCGTAATGACCTGCGCCTGCTCGCCGAGACGGGAACCTCCATCGCGCACTGCCCGACGGTCTTCGCCCGCGACGCGAGTATGTTGCACCACCTGGGTGCCTATATGGACGCTGGTATCAACATCACCCTAGGCACCGACACCCACCCCCAGAACCTGTTCGAGGAGATGCGGGTGGCCGAGCTTCTGGCGCGGTGCGCCGCTGGTCCCCAGCACACCAGTAGTACCACTCGCATCTTCCATGCCGCAACCGTCGGCGCGGCGAAAATCCTGGGGCGTGAGGACATCGGCCGGCTCGATGCCGGCGCGCGCGCCGACCTCGTCGTCTGCGATCTCGATGAGCCGAACATGTTGCCGATGCGTGACCCGCTTCGCAACCTGATCCATTCGTCTGGCGGGCGCTGCGTACGCGATGTTTGGGTGGACGGGCGCCAGGTGGTGGCGGATAAGCGCGTCCTCACCATCGACTGGGCCGAGGCCGCCACCGCACTTCAGGCCGCACAGGATCGCACCGCCGCTGGCGTGGACGATCTTGAAGGGTGCAGCCCTCGCTCACTGCCCTTGCGCACCTGAATACCTCGGACAGGTGATCGTGCCATGACTTCTCCTCATCTTTTCGGTATCGTCACGCCGTCGTCCAACACGGTGCTGGAGCCGCTGACCTCGGCGATGCTGGCGCAGGTGCCCGGGGCCTCGGCGCATTTCTCTCGCTTCACGGTCACGCAGATCGCGCTGTCGAGAGGGGCACTCGCGCAGTTCAACACAGCGCCGATGGTGGCAGCGGCGCGTCTGCTTGCCGACGCGAAAGTCTGCGTGATCGGCTGGAGCGGGACAGCGGCGAGCTGGCTCGGCTTCGACCACGACGAGGAGCTGTGCGCTGAGATCGAGCGCGCTACAGGGGCCCGGGCCTGCACCTCGGTGCTGGCAATCAACGAACTGATTGGCTTAATGCCGTCGCGCCGCTTCGCCCTCGTCTCGCCCTACACTGACGACGTGCAGCGCAGGATCCTGGACAACTATGCGCAGCAGGGATACGAGGTCGTGGCCGAGACCCACAGCGGCCTCAGCGACAACCATGCCTTCTCGGAGATCACCGAAGAACAGATCCTTGCGATGTGCCGCCAGATGGCGGCCGCCAGACCGGATGCCATCGTCATCATGTGCACCAACATGCGTGGCGCTCGGCTCGCAACGCAGGTCGAAGCCGAGCTCGGCATCCCGCTAATCGATTCGACCTCCGCAGTCGTTTGGAAGGGGCTGAAGCTCATGGGGGCAGATGGCTCCTGCATCCAGGGCTGGGGGCGACTGTTCTCGCTTTAGACATGCCGCCCGGGCCTTGCAACCGCCGAAATCTCCAACATAGACTTCTTGATAAATAGGTTGCTGGGCCCGGGTCGGGCGCGGAGAGAGCCGCTCGGGTAGATAAGAAGACAGCACGCCGATGCCGGCCCGCGCCATGACGCCCCTTCCCCCAATCCAAGACGGGAGGCAACATCTATGACCTTGTGGCCTTTGTCCACCACCTGCTTAACAGCCTCCGCCTTGAATTCGGCCGTGTATTTCGACCTTTGCATTTCAAAATTTGGTCTCATCGTGATGCGGCAAGATCTTTCGCGACCGCAAACCGTGACCGCCCGCTGAGTCCTGTCGGAAAGTGGGTCCCTCACGCGTTCAACGAGGGCTTTGGTGATCATTTAAACACGCAGAGGAGAGTCTCCCATAAATGGGAGAGAACCTGAAAGGTTTGCCAATCCTGATCGCGTAACGTGACTAAAAGATCCATGCGCCCTATCGCAGTCGCGGCCATTCGCGAGTGGCATCGCAGGCGGATACACAAGATTGACCGCAATCTCTTATTTCTTACTCTTAATCACCGGTCGGTCTGATCACTGGGTGACACTCTATTTCAAAGCTTACAGGTGGCATCGCGTGAGGCCCACGTCACCGCGGTTGGAGTGGCCTAAGGTATCTCTGATACCGATGATTCGAGTGCAACACCCTCTAGATGTTTGACCTAAACCTAACGAGACGAGACTGGGCATGTGTTACGATGCACATAATTTGTAACACATTGAGGATGATGTCATGAACGAGGCGACTTTTACGTTTCGAGTCGATGAAAGCCTAAAGGCGGAGTTCGCTGATGTCGCAAGATCCCATGATCGTACCGGTGCACAGCTGCTGCGCGAGTTCATGCGGAGTTACGTGGCGCAGCAGAAAGAGGCGCTGCAGTACGATGCGTGGTTGGCAAAAAAAGTCGAGCAATCGAGGACGTCTGCTGACGCGGGCAATCTGATTCCTGCTGCCGACGTTGAGGCCCGCTTTGCTGCCCGTCGTGCAGCGACTCGTACAGGTATGGCTCCCCCTGAATGATGGAAGTGCTATGGACACCAGAAGCCATTGAGGATCGCAAATACATTTACGACTACATCGAGGCTGATAATCCTTTTGCTGCTTTGGCACTGGATGATCGAATAGCAGAAAAGATAGGAGCGCTTAGGGGATACCCAAAAATGGGTCGGCCTGGAAAAGTGCTCAACACCCTTGAGCTCGTTATCCACAGCAGCTACATGGTGATTTATGACATCATGGGAACGCGTGTTCGTATCCTGAATGTTGTGCACACCGCCCGGCAGTGGCCACCGCTGCGAGACGAGCGAAGATCGACCAATCCCCCATTGATTTTCAATAATTAATAAGCACGTTTTTGTGGTGTGCAAAATAACGTGCTAGCACTTTGTGTGCTTACGCTGTTTTGAATTGGAGCAGGAAGGGATGCTATGAAGCCCAAAAGCCGGGAGCGTATTTGGCGCGGCTCGAATCGAATGCTTTGGAGTTTTTCTACGGCGAATCGCCGCTAAGATCTCTGTCGTTTACAAAGCCTTGACGGCAATCTCTAAAATCCTTACATTAATGTAAGGAGAAAGTTAATATGTAAGGAATTTTGAAGATGACTGTTGCTACGCTCACGAGCAAAGGCCAAATCACCATTCCGAAGGAAATCCGAAATCAATTGATGTTGCACAGTGGCGACCAAGTTGATTTTCGACTCACCGCGCAGGGCGAGGTCATGCTGAAACCCTTGACGCGTCGTGTGGATGAAGTGTTTGGCCGGCTGAGCAAGGTCGGTCAAAAGGTCATTGCTCCGGAAGAGATGGACGCTGCGATCGCAAAGCGGATCAAACACACATCATGAAAGCAATTGATACCAATGTGCTGGTGCGTTTTTTGGTAAACGATGACCGTGTGCAGTCGGCAAAAGTACGGCAACTATTTGCGACCGCTGAGAAGGAGCGTTCGATGTTTTATGTCCCGCTCCTTGTATTACTTGAGACGATTTGGGTACTGGAATCGGCATACCAAGTTAAACGCTCAGATCTGATTGAGACCATCTCCGAGCTTCTACTCATGCCTGTTCTGCAGTTTGAGCAGCGTGAGGCAGTCCAATCGATGCTGGACATTGTGGCAGACGCTCTCCTCGACTTGCCCGATGCCCTGATTGCCCAAAGTGCTCTCTATACGGGCTGTGACAGCGTTTTGACCTTCGACCAAAAAGCCGCGCGAGGCCCTGGCTTTGAGCTCTTGGAAATCGTATAGATCAAAAAATGGTGGTGCAGAGGCGACTGGTTTCGAACCAACCCTCATTGAGAGTTAACGAAAGTTAAAGGTCGTTGATGGTGATTGCAGTCTTTTACAATCAAATTATCGATCGGGTACTGACTTCGCGTCTGCCACCCATCAGGTAAAAACGACACTGGTGCGCCCAGTGGCGCGAGAGCGGGATGGCTTGCACACCACATTTTGAACGTCCTGACCCAGCCGGTTCATGCACTCCAGCACAGTCCCCCCTTGACTAGCATCTCGGCAGTATTAGGCAAACCAACGTCTCGTGGTTATCTCTTTTCGGCGATCGCAACTCTGACGCACAAGCCCATTTGGGCTACAATGTAGCTCAATCATACGAGGAGAAAGTCATGCCAGCCAATGCTGTTGTCCGTGCACGTATCGATCAGCACACCAAGGAGGAAGCGAGCGCCGTCCTGGCCGCAATGGGTCTGACGGTGTCAGACGCCTTTCGGATCATGCTAACCCGTATCGCCCGTGAAAAAGCCCTGCCCTTCGAGCCCCTGGTGCCCAACGCCACCACTATTGCGGCGATGAAAGAAGCCCGCCAGGGCGGTGTGAAGTCGTTTGGCGCTATCCAAGATCTGATGGCTGATCTGAATGCGGACGATTGAACGTACCGGTCAGTTCAAACGGGACTTCAATCGTGAATCCAAAGGGCAATACCGCCTAACATTGCCGACTGATCTGACTGCTGTGGTCGTGGCCCTTGCCAACGATCAAGCTCTGGAACCGCACCACCGTGATCATGGCCTTACAGGTGACTGGAAAGACCACCGCGATTGCCATATCAAGCCAGACTTGGTGCGGATATATCGGTTGCCCGATGAAGCTCGACTGTAGTTGGTGCGTCTGGACTCTCACAGCGAACTGGGGCTTTGAAAAACGTCATCAAGCGGCGCTATGCAGAGGGCATGCCGGACCATCAGTAATCCAATCCCAGCTCTCCGGCATGTTCAGCCATGCGGTCCAAGGGGTCATCATCCCCTGCCCGACGTGCAAACTTGGCTGAATCCAGCATCGCGCTGGCATCATCCCCATCCTGGTGGTTGGCTATGTCAGCCTCAGTGGTTGCATCAACACGCTTGACATCGATATGACCGATTGGCGATACGTTGGGACCTTGAACGTCAATCTTCGTGCGAATGGTTTTCATAGCGCTTGCAGAAATTTGCTGGTCATTCGCATTTCACGCATGCGCCAAGGCGTACTCCCTGGCTGTTGGCAGGGCATGCGGCAGGGCCTTGGACTTCGGCCGCGTTACTTCCCAACCCAGACAGGCCAACCAGATTGCGCGCGGGATGGCTTTGTGCGCCGTGCGGTAATAACTCACCATGCGACGACTGATGCCTAGGGCATCGGCAGCCGTGTTCAGTGATAGCCCGTTGCGATGCATCCAGGTGTCAAACATCTGGTGGCTCACCTCACCCGCTTGTTCCTTGGCCCAGGCATAGACGTTGTCTGCACCCAGCTCGGCATCAAACCATTCAATGCCATGGCCCCACTCAGAAAGGTGCGCTTTGGCAAAGACCTGTGGATCGAGCAGGTTGGCCAGGGCGGGGATGCCACGCAACACCGCTTCGACATCGACATCTAGCACCTCGCCCGTGCTCCAGGTCGTGCGTAGCCAATAAGGCGCCAAGGCCTCAACAGCCTGCAGCTTGGGGTGGAAAAAATCACTCATGGGTTTAACCTCCGCCATTCTTTGTGCAGCCACGCACGGTTGGATTCGATCCACGACAACTCGTCTCGGATCTCGCGCGCTGCAATTCGGCCGACGATTGCCAAACTGTCAAGCTCGACCGTGCACTCGCGCCCGTCCCGCAACTGAACGTGGACGTGGGCAAGCAAGTGGTCACCGGCGTACATCACCACACGCGATGCCGAGAATTTGATGATGACCGGCATATACCAATGCTAGTGCAACCGTTGCACCATATCAAGCCGCCATTTTCCGCTTGGCTTTATCGCCGAACAGCGCCTTCATAGAGGCCTGGCAACACCTGCGGAAGGACACCCCCATGGGACGGAAGATGCATCTCCCAAAACGAACTGGCCCAGCGCTGGCAGTGACTTCGCGTCCGCCACCTATCAAGTAAAAACGACACTGGTGTGCCCAGTGGCGCGAGAACGGGATGGCTTGCATACCACTATTTGAACATCCCGGCCCAGTCGGTTCATGCACTCCAGCATCTTAGTTTCGCTGATGCCCCGAAATCGACCACGCAACATGCCCGAAAGTTTGGGCTGGGGCATGCCCAGAATCTCAGCAGCCTGAGTTTGAGTCAGATGGCGGTGTTTGATGATTTCACCAATTTTGGCTGCCAGGGTCGCCTTGATCTGCATCTCGGCAGCATCGGGCAAACCAAGGTCTTCGTAGATATTGGCGGATCCCTTTTCAATCTCGATCATTTCAGGCTCCTTTGGCATGCGCTTGCGCTGCCTTCAAACGTTCGCGAATTAAGTCCGTGTCTTGCTTTGGGGTTTCAATGCTTTTTGCCTGATTGCGCCAAACGCAAGGCCAAGCCGGAGACGTCGACGACATCGCTGGGCTTGGCCAGGAGGTCCTTCTTTGAGGACCCCACCCAGTGCAGTGGCTTCAGATGATCAGATATCGAGCATTTAGACCCATATGGATCTAAAACACAAGGCCAACTCTAGCCTGCCAACCTTCTTGGGCTGATTGATCTCCGGCACCTCAACTGAAAACGGGTAAAAAAATGGACCGCGTTTGGCGATCCATCTTGAATAGTGGTGGGCCCCCGGGGAGTCGAACCCCGCACCAACGGATTATGCATACCACTACGGTTTTCACCGCCCGTTTCCGGTTTGTGGTCTGGACTGTCTCTTGTCGTTACGACCTACCCGTACAGTCTCTACACCTTCCAAACACTGCTGTTTGGCTTGGCTCGGGATTGCCACGCATTGCTGCAGAGGTTTCCCCGAATTTGAGTAGTTCTACACAAAGGCAGAGTGAACTTGCCTTGGTGCAACCCATTTGCAAGCAACCATGGCACGAAGCTTTAGGCTGTTTGCTGTTAAGTCCGCTGCTCTAACCAAGCATGAGCTAGAGGCCCTTTGAACCATTGTATGCCCGGGTTTTCAGTGCCCAGCCGTTTCACAAAAGTGTAGAAGCAGTGTAGAAGCAGTTTTTAGCCCGAGCAAAATCACTAAGTCATTGATTTTATTGAATATTTTTCTCCAAATACCTTTGCCATGATAGATTATGAGTCCCCTGCTCTAACCAACTGAGCTATAGGCCCGCCAGGGGCGAGATGGTACACAAATTCAAACCTCGCCGCACCATAGAGCAAGGCCGGACCCCCAGCGCTCGCACATTTGGGGGGTCTTTAGGCTGAGTTACCCCTCATTATCAGGTCGGTCAGCGTGTGGGGTGAAAAAATTTCAATCCAATAACCATCAGGATCTTTGACGAAAGCGATGCCTTTCATTGATCCGCCATCTGGCTGTTTCACAAATTCAATACCGGCATCATTTAGTTCGTTGCATGTCGCGTAAACGTCAGGTACCGAAATGCATAGGTGCCCGAAACCCTTGGGGTCGATGTTTCCATTGTGGTAACCCGCAAAATCTGGATTAGATTCGGTACCGTGATTGTGCGTTAACTCCAAAAGCCCAGACTGACTTGCGAGCCACTCGATGCGCTCCGGACGCGATTCGGGCATCTGGCTTGTGAATCCAGAGTCGAATCCAAGGAAATACAAACTGAATCCCATGTCATCAAAGTCAAACCGCTCAATGAGTGTTGCACCCAGGGTATCTACGTAGAACGCGAGCGACTTGTTTGGATCAGTGATGCGCAGCATGCTGTGATTTAGTTTAACGCCATGGCTTGGCACGATGAGGCTCCTTTTGGTGTGAGTTTACGGAATGAGGGGCCACATGCGTGGCTCCCTCGCCCGAGTTAGATGGCCTTTGTTGTCATTTGTTCTGCGATAAAGTCCGCTTGACGGATCGCCAATGCAACAATCGTCAGGGTTGGATTTTCCGCTGCTCCGGTTGTAAATTGCGACCCATCCGACACGAATAGGTTGGCGATATCATGTGATTGTCCCCACTTGTTTACCACTCCATCGCTCGGTTTAGCAGACATGCGATTTGTTCCAAGGTTGTGCGTGGATGGATACGGTGGGGTTGGATAGGTGCGCGTGGCACCCGCAGCCTCATAAATTTCCGCGCCTTTCTTCCAAGCGTAAGCACGCATCGCGGTGTCATTGGGATGATCATCGAAATGCACGTTCGGTGATGGAAGCCCGTATTGGTCCTTTACGTCATGATTGAGGGTTACCCGATTAGTCTCTTGAGGCATGTCCTCACCGACCAACCACATGCCTGCCATGTTTTCATAAGAATCTAATGCGGAGGTGAACTCGCGGCCCCATGCGCCTGGATTCAAGAATGCGGCCATAAATGGAATGCCTAGGGACAGTGTTTCAAATTCAAACCCGCCGACAAAGCCGCGAGATGGGTCATGTTTTGATTCATCTGTAACTATCCCCGCCATCGTTGTACCACGCCACATCCTGACAGGGCGATCAAATGCCGCATACACCGATGCCGTCATATGGCGCATATAATTACGTCCCACTTGCCCTGAGCTATTTGCAAGGCCCTCTGGGAACATCGAAGATGCAGAATTCAGCAACAACCGTGGGCTTTCAATCGAGTTACCTGCGACTGATACGATCCGTGCTTTTTGTAGATGCTGATTGCCGTCTTTGTCGGCATAAAGCACCCCGTTCACACGACCGTTTTTATCATGTTCGATTCGCAAAACATGCGCATGCTCCCGGACTTCTAAATGACCGGTGGCCTCACCGTTGGGAATCTCGGTGTAGGCGGTCGACCATTTAGCGCCGAACTTACAGCCTTGGAAGCAAAAACCAGTTTGTTGACAGGCGGGTCGTCCATCTCGAGGCTCGCTATTGATAGCCATTCGGCCAGTATGAATGTCCTTATATCCTACTTTTTTCGCGCCAGCCTCAAAGACCTTGTAATTATTGTTGCCAGGAAGTCCCGGTATCCCATTCGTCCGGGTTACACCTAGCTTTTTCTCAGCGAGGTCGTAATAGGGTTCGAGCTCAGACAGACCAATCGGCCAGTCTAAAAGATTGGCACCCAAGACGTCTCCATAGACTGTTTTGGTCTTGAATTCATGCTCCTGGAAGCGCAAGGACGCGCCTGCCCAGTGGACTGTGGAGCCGCCCACAGCTTTGACGATCCAAGAAGGTAGTCCGGCAAAGTCCTTAGCGACTCGCCAATCACCAGATGTGGTCCGTGAGTCTAGCCAACTGATTTGGCCAAAGCTTGCCCACTCATCATTCTGATAATCCTGTGGTAGGTGACGCCCACCTGCTTCGAGCGCGACCACATTGATCCCTTTTTGTGCAAGCTCGTTGGCGAGTGTGCCCCCGCCTGCTCCAGTCCCTATAATGACGACAACACTGTCATCGTTTAGTTCGAATTTTGCTGTCATTGTTATTCTCCCGATTCGGTTGTCTTAAATCCAGTTGATGTCATCGAACCCATGATTGAGATATCCACCTTTGGTGTAGGACTCCCCTTCATATCCGAAAAGTGGCCAGACATCTTGTTGGTTATAGAGACCAGTAATTAGGTTGCCTCGAATCGTTTGGAAGAATGCCGATTGCTCCATTGATTTCAAGATCTCGACCCGATCTGCTTCCCATGGCACAGACAAATAGTCAGCATATCCGCGGCCTTGGGCAGCGGCATCAATTGCTTGTATTCCATTTGCGACGTTCCCCGCTGATTCAGCGGTATCGTAGCCCTTCACGGCTCGAGCATAGTATTCGTCGGCGATTTGATTATGCGGATAAATATCGCGCGCCATTTGGATCAATGTCGCCATTTGTTTCGGTGAAACATGCTGCGTCTCCATCGCCCATGCGGCAGAGCTGCCCGCTACGAAGCTAGAGCCAACAGCGAGGCTGGCACCCATCATGACGCATCCTTTTAGAAGATCTCGGCGACTGATTACACGCGTGTTTGTTTTTATTGTTTCCATTCGGTCCTCTCCCGTACTGAACTGGTTGGACGCCATCCCATATAAATGGGTAGTGCGCCAGGGGCGGGACAACACTCTTTACATCCCGCCTTTTGATAGTGCGGGTTGGAATCAGCGAGAGGGTAGTACTGAGATACTACCCTGCCTTTTTCTGAGGAATTTCCTCTTCCTCAAGTCGCGTCGAGAGAGCGATATCTTTGCTGATTAAACACGCGCAGCGGAGAATTGAGCTGAAGTTATTTGGCGCGCCACGTATTGCGAGGACCTCTCGGTGTAATTTAGAGATAAACGCAGGAGTCGACACGTCTTCAGATGCTGCTAATTCATCTAAGATAGACCAATACAACCGTTCTAATCGGACACTGGTAACTTGACCATCTAGCCGGATGCTCTTCGTGACACATCGATAGTTTTCGGGGTTTTGCCCCGAGAATATATGACACATAGCTAACTCCATTTTAAATATTATTTTGAGTCAAACCAGAATGTGGCATAGGCCGTGCCTCATGGCAAGTTGGCATCTGGATACGAAAACGCTGCATTCGCCTAACAAGGCGCAACGCAATTTGCCGCATGGTGTGCCGTGTATGCTCTGAAACCTCGGGAATCAGCAACAGTGATAATCAGCAAATAAAATGAGCTCACTAGGACTTGAACCTGGGACCAAGGGATTATGAGTCTCCTGCTCCAACCAACTGAGCGATCAGCCTATCAAGACCCGTGAGGGTACATCACGTCAGGGTGTCTCGCACG
This sequence comes from Litorivicinus sp., assembly GCA_018401755.1. Classification (GTDB taxonomy): domain Bacteria; phylum Pseudomonadota; class Gammaproteobacteria; order Pseudomonadales; family Litorivicinaceae; genus HIMB30. Next base: position 423,650 of record JAGYKJ010000005.1, on the reverse strand, counting down.
GCATGATCGCCTCCATCCATGATATTGACCCTGGGCGCGGATTTGCGCCGGTCGTGATCCCTGTACCTAGCGCACCCGTTGTGCTAAGAATCGGTCCAATGCCTGCGCGAACTTCTGCACATCTTTGGCATGAAAGGGTGCGGGACCGCCGCGGATCTCACCGGTGTCTCGCATTGCCTCCCGAGCGTTTCGCATCATCAGGAGTTCGCGAACATTTTCTTGGGTATACAGAGTGCCGCGTGGATTTAAGGCAATTCCTTTGAGCTCAACCACCTCAGCAGCTAAGGGGACATCTTGAGTGATAACAAGATCTCCCGGTTGCAGCTGTTGGACGATCCAGTGATCGGCGACGTCAAAGCCTTTGTCGACCTGTTGGAATCGTAAAAAGGGTGATTTTGGCAAGGTTAAAAACCCATTCGCAACGAAGGTCGCGAGCACGGGGAGACGATCTGCGGCTCGGTAAATCACTGTTTTGATTGGGACAGGACACGCATCGGCATCCACCCAAATTGCAAAGGCCATGCGGTTACTCCTCCGGTCCACGACGAATTGTGCCATATCCCCATTGACGGCCGATCACGAATTTCGAATACTCGCATCTCCGAGCGTGAGCGGCGTCCCCAGACCACCGAACGCAATGGAATCTTTGGCTAGTTAGGTTGAGGACTCTGTGGTTCGCCCTCCAGTGATACGACGTTCCCGTTGGGAACCTCGGTCCCTTCCTGTTAGCCTTGTCGGTCTCAGACAGTGAGATACCTAACCCACAAGGTGATATGCATGAAAAAATTGTCACTTGCACTCTTCCTCGCGTCCTGTTCGACAGCGGCACTAGCCTCTGGAACAGTGAATATTTATAACTGGTCCGATTACATCGCCGAAGACACGATTGCCAAGTTTGAAGCGGCAACAGGTATGAAAGCGAACTACGACGTGTTTGATACCAATGAGCTATTGGAAGCCAAATTGCTTGCAGGCTCTTCCGGATACGACGTGGTGGTGCCAACGGGTAACTTCTTAGAGCGTCAAATCCAAGCTGGCGTGTTCCAAAAGTTGGATCGATCGAAGTTGCCCAATTTGGTCAATATGGATGCCGATATCATGAAGATCGTCACTCCAGCATGACCCAGAGAATGCGCACTCTGTGGTGTACATGTGGGGAACGACGGGCCTTGCGTATAACCAACAGGCGATTGCCGAGCGGATGGCGAATGCGCCCGTCAATAGTTGGGATATGATTTTCAAGCCTGAGGTGGCGTCAAAGTTCGCAGATTGTGGGATTGCGATCCTCGAATCACCGTCCGACATGATGGCGACAGCGAAGAACTATTTGGGCATTGATCCCAATAGCGATAGCGCGGATGACCTGAAAAAAGCGGAAGCATTGTGGAATGGTGTGCGTCAATATGTGCGTTACTTCCATGCATCGCAGTACATCAACGATCTTGCCAACGGCGATATTTGTATCGCAGTCGGGTATTCAGGGGATCTATTGCAATCACGGGATCGCGCGGTTGAGGCCAATAATGGGGTCGAAATCAGTTATGTGATTCCAGCGGAAGGTGCCGTGGTTTGGTTTGATCTGATGGCGATTCCTGCGGACGCACCAAACCCTGAAGCAGCGCATGCATTCATTAACTTTGTGATGGACGCGCAGATTTCTGCAGACATCACCAACTATGTGTTTTATGCCAACGCCAATGCAGCATCGACATCGTTGATTGATCCTGAAGTGACCGCAGATCCTGGCATCTACCCCCAGCGGAGGTGAAGCCAAGTTTATTTGCACTACGTGCCCACAGTGCCCGTTATGACCGATTGCTCAATCGCAGTTGGACGAGCATCAAAACAGGCCAGTAATCACCAGAGGGGGCACCTGCCCCCTCCCTGTTCAAGGGCGCTTTGATGGTCTCAACATCACCGGTTGCAATGAAGCCGTGGCAGGATCCGGATGCGGTTCCGTTTATCGAGTTTCGTGACGTCTCAAAATCCTTTGATGGTGTGCCGGCGGTTCGCAACGTCAATCTTGAAATCTATCGCAAAGAGCTGTTTTGTTTGCTGGGTGGGTCTGGATCTGGCAAGACAACCCTGCTTCGGATGCTGGCGGGATTTGATCATCCAACAGAGGGCTCGGTCTGGATTGACGGCGTGGATGTGACAGCACTTACCTGCCTATGAGCGGCCCGTGAACATGATGTTTCAGTCCTATGCCTTGTTTCCACACATGACTGTGTTTGACAACATCGCTTATGGATTGCGGCGCGATGGCCTTCCAAAGGCAGAGATTCAAGCGCGTGTGGAGGAGTTGCTGCAGTTGGTGACGATTGCAATCCTTCGGTGGACGGAAACCTCATCAATTGTCGGGTGGTCAACGGCAACGCGTGGCGTTAGCGCGCGCCCTCGCGAAGCGTCCGAAGGTCCTGTTATTGGATGAGCCACTGGGTGCCCTCGACAAAAACCTGCGCGAAGACACCCAGCTTGAATTGATTAAAATCCAAGAATCGTTGGGTGTGACCTTTATCGTCGTCACCCATGATCAAGAAGAAGCGATGACCTTGGCGACGCGGATCGGCGTGATGAACGAAGGTGCGCTGGTGCAAACCGACGAGCCTCATACGCTGTATGAATACCCGAACTCTCGGTTTGTCGCCGATTTCATTGGCGACATCAATCTATTTGAAGGGGTCGTCACCGAGTCGACCGATGCCTTGGTGCGTCTTGCATCGGCTGAGATCGACGCTGACATCGTGGTGCCACTGGGGCTTGGGACGCCAGTCAACCAGTCGCTGTGGTTTGCCATTCGCCCGGAGAAGATGCGTTTGTCTCGCGAGCCGTTGGATCAAGATGGCAATCAGGTCGCAGGCGTCGTCCATGAAATCGCCTATCTGGGGGATTTTTCGGTGTATTGGGTCGACTTAGATAATGGCTTCAGATTGCGCGTGAGTCGCCCCAATATTTCCCGCGTCGATGCCTTTGGCGAAGCATGGGGCGAGCGTGTCTATGTCACCTGGGACGGTGATGCGGGCGTGGTACTCGCACAGTGAACTGGCGGCGTTTCATTCCATCGCCTGGACGGGGTTGGGTGGCATGGATTCCAACGCTATGGCTCTTGCTACTTTTTCTGATTCCGTTTTTGGTGGTTGCGAAGATTTCCTTGTCCGAAGCCGCGATTGCAATGCCGCCTTACAAGCCGATATTGACCTGGGCGGCAGACGGGTTCGCGACACTCCGACTGCAATTTGGCAACTACCTTTTCCTCTTAGACGATCCGTTGTATCTGTCGGCCTATGGAGAATCGATTCAGATTGCAGGGATTTCGACTCTCGTGACCTTGTTGATTGCCTATCCCATGGCCTACGTCATTGCACGTGCCGAGGAGCCACGTCGAACCGCATTACTGATTTTGGTGATCTTGCCGTTTTGGACCAGCTTTTTACTGCGTGTCTACGCATGGATTGGCATCTTAAAAACCAATGGGATCCTGAATAATGCCCTGATGGGCATGGGGTTGATCGACGCGCCCTTGGTGATGTTACAGACCGATTTTGCGGTGTATTTGGGGATTGCCTACACCTACCTACCATTCATGGTGCTGCCACTGTATGCAACCCTGTCGAAGTTAGATGGCACGCTCCTTGAGGCCGCGGAAGATCTTGGCGCCACCCCCTGGGTGAGCTTTTGGACGGTGACTCTGCCCTTGACTCTGCCTGGAATGCTCGCCGGTTCACTTTTGGTATTTGTGCCGGCGTTGGGGGAGTACGTCATTCCTGCGCTACTTGGCGGGAACGATACCTTGATGATTGGGAAGGTCTTGTGGAATGAGTTTTTCGCCAATCGGGACTGGCCGATCGCGTCAGCAGTCGCGATCTGTATGCTGCTGGTGATTGTAGCGCCCCTGATGTGGTTGCAACGAATTCAAGTTCGTCGCGAGGAGGCCGCTGTATGACCGTGTCGCGATACGTGATGCCGAGTCTCGCTGCACTGGGATTTGGATTTTTATACATCCCGATCTTCATTCTCGTGGTGTATTCCTTTAACGCCTCAAAGCTGGTCACCGTCTGGGGTGGTTTTTCGACGCAGTGGTATGGCGCTCTGCTCAACGACCCCCAGATCCTTGGTGCTGCTTGGCTCAGCGTCAAAATTGCAGCGATTAGCGCCACGCTCGCCTTAATTCTGGGAACCATGGCTGCTTTGACGTTGGTTCGCTTTCGTTGGTTTCGAGGGCGTATCTGGCTCACCGGCATGGTCGCTGCACCGCTGGTTATGCCAGAAGTCATTACCGGCCTATCCTTATTGCTGTTATTTGTGGCGCTAGAAAACGTATTTGGCTGGCCAGCAGGGCGGGGCGTACTGACCATCGTGCTGGCGCATGCGACCTTTGGGATGGCCTTTGTCACTGTGATTGTTCAAGCGCGGCTGCGAGATATGGATCTCTCGCTTGAAGAAGCTGCCATGGATCTCGGTGCGCGGCCACTGACGGTATTTTTTACGGTGACATTGCCCGTGATTGCGCCTGCTTTGGTTGCCGCCTGGTTGCTTGCGTTTACGCTGTCGATTGATGACTTAGTGATTGCAAGCTTTGTGTCAGGACCGGGATCATCGACCTTGCCGATGGTGGTTTTTTCAAAGGTGCGGCTTGGAATTAGTCCTGATGTGAATGCGTTGGCGACCTTGATGATTCTGGTTGTTGGTTTGGGTGGGGCCATTGCGTTTTGGCAGATGCGTAAGGCGCATCGGCAGGCACAGCTGCCCAAGTAGCCATTGGGTGGATCAATGCAATGGATTTTCAACATCCTTGAGTCTGCCTGAAATTACACTTTTATGCGCATAAAAGTGTGAAAAAATGCATTTTTATGCGCATAAAAGTGTGGACCGCTTCCTTGTGGGTCGGGAACCCTGTGAGCTCGCGTGTCCAAAAGCATGCGGCTATGTGCGCTCGAGGTCGCGTCTCTTTGCCATGGATGATGTGCTGCCGGCGATGCATGCTGTGCGACTGAGTCTGCATGACTCAAGGGCAGGGAAGGCGCCACCGACAGATGTCGGTGGCGTATCCATTAGGCGTGCTTTCGTGCGGGTTCCGCGTCGTCTTCCAGATCGATGATCACCGGGGTGCGACGCCATTGAAATGACAGGCTGTGGCGACTGTGTAGGCACCCATTTCATGGATCACGATCACGTCACCGACCGCTAAGATCGGCAAGCTCTCTTGATCGCCAAACCGGTCGATCGAATCACAGGTCGGTCCTGCAAACACCGCTGGTGAGCGCTCCACGCCATCGGTATAGATCACCATGGGGTAATCGATGTGATCAAACAGGCGTCCTGATTGGGCACCATAGACGCCATCATCCAGGTAGTACCACCAGCCCGTATCGCGATGAGAGCGTCCAATGACGCGCGCAACCAGGGTCATACTGGGTGCGGAAATCGCGCGGCCAGGCTCAGCCAGCAGACTGATGTGCTCAGGAACACGCGTCATGGCCTCGCGAATCGGCGCGCAAAAGTGCTCAAAATCGACTGGCACGTCGCCATACTGCGCAGGAAATCCACCACCGATATCAATCCGCGTAATGTCTGCGATTTCGCGACGTGCTGCCTCAGCGGCCAAATCAATACATACATTCAAGGCATGTGCATGGGTCACTGCGGACGCCGCTTGGGATCCCACATGAAAGCATAAGCCATCGACGTTCAAGCCCAAGCTACCTGCCATTGCGAGCATATCGAGTGCATCCGCGGGCTGTGCGCCGAACTTCCGTGACAGATCCACTGGTGCATCGGGCGCGACGAAAGCGAGCCGTAACATCACCCGAATGTCGTGGCGATACGGGACGAGTTTCCAGAGCTCATCAATGTTGTCGACAACAAAGGTCTCCACACCAAAACCGGTGCTTGCTGCCATTTCTTTGTCTGTTTTGATGGGATGGGTATGAATCATCCGATTGACGCCGACACCTAAGCTGATCAGTTGCGTCACTTCGGGTGCGCTGGCGACATCGAAACTCGCCCCCATGTCAGCGAGCACGTTCAGTAGAGTGCTGTGGTTATTGGATTTGACGGCGTAATAGAGTGTGACGCCGGGCAATGCATCTTCTAATGCACGCCAGGTCCGTCGGACACGCCCGGGATCAAAAAGTAACGCTGGGGAAGCCCCATGCGTTTGTGCGAGCCAGAAGTCACCTTCTGCTCGTGGTTTTACGGTTGCAAACACGATCGTCTCCGTCTCTGGTCATGAGTTGCTCAGGCACGTCACGACTGAGTCGAGACGCCGGGTCACAAACGCATAAAATTGTCTCTGTTCTACTTTGGTGCGCGGATTATCGGGCGTTTTGTGTGACATGCAAGTGTTTTTTTGCGCTTGCAAATAAATTTTTTGGTGACTCTCTGCTGAGATCATTTAAGTCAATGAATTAAATCATAATATGAGAATTCCTTATGGATTTAAAAGCGCAGTAAGTGCGCCATCTGGGCTGGCATTTTCCAGAGTGATGTCGGGGTTTTCGTGCGTTTGGTGCCAACCCTCTAATGCTGTAGATATGCCTGCGGCGATCCGGCGTGGACGTTCGCCGATGCCGAAGACCAGCGACTGCTCACCCCGTGGATCGACTTCGACCAGCTTGGTGCCTTCCTTCACAGTCAACCCGGGTCGCGTCAAGCCACGCAATACGCCGGTCAGTGGCGCCTTCAGAGACTGTTGACCGACATGGCCCACGACATCGCCTGCCGTGACTGGGTCACCAATCTGGTAGGTCGATTCCCAAAGCCCGTTCTCAGGCGCATAGAGGATGCGTTCTCGGCCGTATCCCTCGATCGGACGGGGTTCACCACTGAGCGCTTGGGTGGATCCTGTTGTGATTAGAGCACCCAAGGTGTTGCCCCAGCAGGTCTCAATGGCCAAGTGACAATTTTGGCCCACCTGAAACCCAGGTCCCAATCCAATGAGTAGGGCCGCGGATGAACGTTGATCGGGCGGAATTGTCCGCTTCTGCATGCGGGCGTCGATCAAGATTGGCAGTCGAGGATCTGGAAGCGGTGGAGTCTCTGTCATCAGCACTAAGGGCTGCGAGTGCCAGTTATTCGACCAGTCTTCCAATGCGGCAAGACGGACACACGCGATACCGTCGAGGACAGCGTGATCGTCCCAGTACGCATCGGTATAGGCCATGCCGCGACGATGCGCGGTCGGTGCTTTTGGTTGGCTCATCATGACCATCCACCCATCACGGACCAGCTGATGGGCCACTGCCGAGGCCACATCGGTCAGTCCCAAAATCAAAACCCCGGAAGCCGGGGTTTTGTGGGGTGTTGTCAGTGGCTCCATGGCGCCTTAGTCGTCCAGGAAGCTGCGTAGGTGGTCTGAGCGGCTAGGATGCCGCAGTTTCCGCAATGCCTTGGCCTCAATTTGCCGAATACGCTCGCGGGTCACGTCAAATTGCTTACCCACCTCTTCCAAGGTGTGATCGGTATTCATGTCGATCCCAAATCGCATCCGCAGCACTTTGGCTTCCCGTGCTGTCAGCGATGCCAACACCTGCCGGGTGGACTCGGTGAGCCCTTCCACGGTTGCCGAGTCGACCGGTGACGCAATCGTGCTGTCTTCAATAAAGTCACCGAGTGAGGAGTCTTCATCGTCTCCAATCGGGGTCTCCATCGAAATCGGCTCTTTGGCGATCTTCAGAACCTTCCGAACCTTGTCTTCAGGCATGTCCATGCGCTCACCAAGTTCTTCAGGTGTCGGCTCACGTCCCATCTCCTGGAGCATCTGCCGGCTGATCCGGTTGAGCTTATTGATGGTTTCGATCATATGAACCGGAATCCGGATGGTGCGTGCTTGATCTGCAATCGAGCGCGTAATGGCCTGCCGAATCCACCAGGTTGCATAGGTCGAGAACTTATAACCACGCCGATACTCAAACTTATCCACGGCTTTCATTAAGCCAATATTTCCTTCCTGAATCAGATCCAGGAACTGCAGTCCGCGGTTGGTGTACTTCTTCGCAATCGAAATCACCAAACGTAAGTTGGCTTCCACCATGTCTTTCTTAGCACGGCGTGCCTTTGCTTCGCCCATTGACAGCCGACGATTGATTTCGCGCAGTTCGGAAATGGAGATTCCCACACCTTCGGCAATTGACAGCAATCGGGCTTGGCAGCGCTGCACTTCAGGAACCACACCATCCACATGCTCATTCTTTTTCTTCTTGGCGAGCGCGGGTAACCACTCAAAGTTGGTTTCATTACCATGCCACTCTTTGATAAAGATTTTCCGATCGAGCTTGCCACGTTTGGTCACCAGCTTGAGGATTTCTCGCTCGTGATCTCTGATCGCGTCCAAGACACGACGGAAATTCACGCACAGCTCATCGAATAAACGCGGCGTTAATTTCAACGAGGAGAACATGTCACCGACAGAGGCATAGGCTGCCTGGACCTCGGCATGATCGCGTCCCTTCTTTGCAGACAGTACCTTGGCCGCATCTAATCGCTTCGCGAGCTCTTCAAACCGTGCACGAACCTCTTCAGGATCTGGACCGGTATCGCCTTCTTCGGTTTCCGTTGAATCGTCATCGTCCGCGTCATCTGTGGTTGAGTCATCAAAATCGGCATCGCTGACATCTTCGGTTTCAATGTTTGGATCGACCGGCAAGTCCGCGGGATCAGGATCTAGAAAGCCCGCCAATAAATCCGATAGGCGACCATCTTCGTCCTGAATGCGCTGATAGGTGGTGACCACGGATTCGACGATGCCAGGATAGTAGGCCATCGCCATCATCACCTCACGAATCCCTTCTTCGATACGTTTGGCGATGACAATCTCACCTTCCCGAGTGAGTAGCTCGACAGTCCCCATTTCGCGCATGTACATGCGCACAGGGTCCGTGGTGCGCCCGACGTCGTTCTCGACAGAGGCAAGTGCCGCTGCGGCTTCTTCTGCGGCTGCATCATCGGTTGAGGTGGTGTTATCACCGAGGAGTAGCTGATCTTCGTCAGGGGCTTCTTCCCCAACGGCAATGCCCATATCGCCGATCATTCGAATGATGTCTTCGACTTGATCCGGATCGGCAATCTCTTCGGGCAGGTGATCGTTCACCTCTGCATAGGTCAGGTATCCCTGTTCCTTGCCTTTGGCGATTAACTCCTTTAATCGGGACTGACGGGTCTCAGTCTGGCTAAGTTCTTGATCTGACGATGCATCTGTCATGGATGACCCTGCAGGTGGTGTTATGAAAACGGCCGCGTATTATACACAGCCGAGCTCAATTTTCATCACTTCTTGTCGCGATGGGCAGTGAGGGCTTGGTGAAGATCACGCGCCGACATGGACTGTGAAGTGGCGTCTCGGGCGAGCTGTTTCAAGCTCTCGGTGACGAGTTGTTTTTTGAGATTCAATAGTGCGTCTTGATATTCTCGCGTTAAATCTTGATCTGCCACTAACGGTTCGGTTTTCAATAACGCCGACAACAGGCGCCCTGTCTCAGTTCCACTGTAATAGCCCACCAGTTTTGCAGTTGAGGCGTTGGGGTTCGCTTGGGTCCAAAGAAACAGATCGGCAACGATCTGAATATTCGGTAATTCGGAGTGTGTTGGGATCTCAATCCGATCGACAGCCAGGTCAGGGCGTTGTACCAACATCCAAAGCACTTTACTCGCCAGTGGCAATGGGCGCCCGATGATTGGCATCACCAATCGAGGTACGGGGGTACGCTCAGGTGGTGCATGCATTGCCTCGTCGGCACTGATGAAGTCCGCCACATCGGAAGGCGCGGGTGACCAGTCTTCATGATCCGGCGGGTCCGTCTCCGGCGGCATGCCCTCCGTGGCCAGAGCGGAGGTATCGACGGGTTCTTGATCGAGATGACCTGTCTTCACCGGAGGTTGTACATGGATTGGTGGGAGACTGTCGCGAATACTCTCAAGGCGTTCATCGAGATCGCTCCTGCGTACGCCGGTCCGTTCTGACAGTGCATCCATTAATAACGCGTGATAGATCCCTTTCGGGACCCGTGCGATTTTTGGGAGAGCCAACGCTGACAGCCGTGCACGACTGTCCATGCGACGCATATCAAGCTGCGCTTCTAGGAGATCCAAGAGGGCATCTCCGGCCGAGGTCGCCGCATTGAGTCGCGTCAGAAATGCATCCTTTCCTTCCTTGCGCACCAAACTGTCTGGATCTTCGCCGTCGGGTAAAAACAGGTAGCGAACCATAAATTGGTCGGTCAGAAAGGGCAGCACCAAATCGAGAGCACGCTCCGCGGCACGCCGGCCTGCGGTATCGCCATCGAAACACAGAACGACCTGATTGGTCTGCCGACTCAGGCGATCCAAGTGTGCGCTGGTCAAAGCCGTGCCGAGTGTGGCCACGGCGAACGGAATGCCGTATTGCGCCAGTGCGACGACATCCATGTAGCCTTCGACCACGAGCACCCGCTCAAGCACTCGATTGGCCTGGCGCGCTTCATACAGCCCGTAGAGCGTATCGCTTTTATGAAACAGAAGGGTCTCTGGGCTGTTTAAGTACTTCGGTTTACTGTCATCCAAGACACGCCCACCAAAGGCAATCGTGCGGCCTCGGATATCGCGGATTGGAAAGATGATGCGATTTCGGAATCGATCGTACTCGCGTTGGGCAGAGCCTTGTGTGGTGAGGCCGGCCTCCAAGCAGGCCTTTTGCGCCTCTGCTGTGGTTGCTAACTGATCATAGAGAAAACGCCAGCCTGGCGGCGCGAAGCCAAGACCAAAATGGTGTGCGATCTGACCGGTGAGCCCCCGTTTTTTTAAATAGTGCACTGCCGGATCTCGCTCAGGATGCTGTTTGAGTGCGCCCCGGAATAATGTATCGGCCTCCGCGATCAGTGCGCGCAGTGCGGCACGTTGTCGCGCATCTGGATCCTCCGCATCGCGAGGGATCTCAAGTCCGACTTGGCTAGCGAGCTGTTCTACTGCACCGATAAAATCGACGCGATCAAATTCCATCACAAATCGCACTGCGCCGCCTGACGCACCGCAGCCAAAGCAGTGATAGAGGCCCTTGTCAGGATTGACCGAAAAAGAGGGCGATGAGTCGTCATGGAATGGGCATCGACCGGTGTATTCGCGGCCTGATTTTTTCAGCGGCATGCGTGCAGAGACGACCTCGGCTAAGTTAACCCGGTCAGTGAGCGTTTCAAGAAACGAATCTGGTATGCGTCCAGCCACAATGTATCCATGTCAGTCGGAGCCTGAGTGTACTGAAAATGGGACGGTTTGGCAGGAGATTAGGCGAGTGCTGCTTTCACCCGCTGGCTGATGACTTGCATATCGGCCCGACCTTGGGCCTGAGGCTTCACATAGGCCATGACTTTGCCCATGTCCTGCGGACCGGCAGCCCCGGTTTCCGCCATGGCGCTTTGAATCAGCGCGTCGATTTCTGTTTCACTGAGCGGTTGTGGGAGAAAACGTTTGAGGATCTCAACTTCGGCCAACTCAATGTCCGCCAAATCTTGTCGCGCGCCAGCTGTAAATTGGCTTGCCGCGTCGCGCCGCTGCTTTGTCATTTTATCGAGAATTTGCAGAATTCGAGTGTCATCCAACACGATTCGCTCATCCACTTCGACGCGTTTGATGTCCGACAGCGCCATACGAATCACGCCAAGTTCAAACTTGGCTCTCTCCCGCATGGCCGTCTTCATGGCCTCAGTCAGCGTGTCTTTCAGTGACATAGCGCGAGGCCTGATGACTTAGAACAGGCGTTCGAACTTTTTGGTTTCGCGCGACATCTTCTTCAGATGGCGTTTGACCGCTGCGGCCGCAGCACGCTTACGCAGTGTTGTGGGCTTTTCATAACACTCGCGACGACGGACTTCAGACAGAACACCTGCTTTTTCACAGGCACGCTTAAACCGACGTAGCGCGACGTCAAAGGGCTCATTGTCTTTTAACTTTACAAAGGGCATGTAGTGCACACCTACCTAGGTTGTTGAACTGGAGTTCCCACTCAGGGCGCGAGAGAATACCAGCGTCGTGAAAAAAAGGAAACCGCATGCGTATTTTAGGAATCGAGACGTCCTGTGACGAGACTGGCATCGCGGTCTATGACACCGAGGCGGGCTTGCTTGCGCATCGGTTGCATTCGCAGATCGAGATTCACGCGATCTACGGTGGGGTGGTCCCAGAGCTCGCCAGTCGTGACCATGTGCGCTACGTACGCCCCTTGGTCGATCAAACACTCGCTGCTGCGGGCATGACAGCCCGCGATTTAGATGGGATTGGCTACACCACGGGCCCAGGTCTGTTGGGTGCATTGTTGGTGGGTGCCTCCTTTGCCAAAACCCTAGCAGCGGCCTTGGGGATTCCAGCGCTTGGGATTCATCACATGGAAGGTCATTTACTGGCACCCCTCATGGAAACCCCTGATTTGCCCCTACCGATGGTTGCGCTATTAGTCTCTGGTGGGCACACACAGCTGATCGAAATGACTGCAGTGGGTCAGTATCGCCTTCTGGGCACGACCTTGGATGATGCGGCGGGCGAAGCCTTTGATAAGACTGCTAAATTACTCGAACTTGGCTACCCGGGTGGACCGCAGATTGCGCGTGTGGCGGAGGCGGGGGATCCCAGACGATTTCAGTTTGCGCGTCCGATGACCGATCGCCCTGGCTTGGATTTTAGTTTCTCTGGGTTAAAGACACAGGTCTTGACACAAGCGCGTACTGCCGTTGCAGCCGACGGCCTCACCGATCAGGTGGTTGCCGATTTAGCGGCGAGTTTCCAAGCGGCTGTGGTGGAGACCCTGGTGATCAAGTGTCAGCGAGCGCTGGACTCCACGGGTGCGCGATGCTTGGTCATGTCGGGTGGTGTCAGTGCGAATCGCGCACTGCGCACAGCACTGTCGGATCTTGAACAGCATGGGATTCGCGTGGCGTATCCCTCCCCTGCCTTTTGCACAGACAATGGTGCGATGATTGCACATGCGGCTGCATTGCGGATGGTGACGGGACAACAGGATCCTGATCTTGTCGTCCGTATTCGGCCGCGATGGCCACTCGTTGAATTGGAGTCTGTATGACCGACCGAATGTATGTCTCTCGTCTGCCGCTGTTGTCCTATGTCGGGGTCTACTTGCACGAAAAGGAGTTTCCTCAACCCCTGTATTTGGACTTGGAGCTCACCATCTCGTTGGCCGAGGCTGCCCAGACAGATGATTTGGAGAATGCACTCGACTACTCAGGCTTGTGTCGTGATATTCAGGCAGTTGCATCACGTGAGCACTGCCATCTCATTGAAACGCGGTTGACTGAGTTACTCGCGATTGCCTTTTGGGATCCGCGCGTGAGCGAAGCCCGCGGTCGTCTTTACAAACCTGGCGCAGTGCCTGGTGCAGAGATTTCAGTGGAGAGAACCCTGAGCCGCGCTGATCTAAGTGCGTTCCCAAGCGCAGCCCCCTGAAGTCCCTCGAAGGCCAGGTCCTGCACGTGAATGGCACGGACTTTGGTGCGATGTTTGAGCCAGGTCGAGAGCGTGATTGGAAAGTGTGCCAACGCGTCAAGTCGCCCGAGAGTTGCATCAAGCTCACCATCCGGCGGACTGCCACGCAACCAGCCAAGCTGTTGCATCACAGTCAGACGCGTGTCGGCATCGGCATCGCGCGGGGTGCTCTGTAGAGTCACCGCTGCCAAGAGCTGCTGATGCCAGGTCTGTGGGAGACGAAAACGGCGGATCACAGAGTCGAGGCAGGCTGTTGTTGGGTGGTGAGCCAGTGCCCACTCAATCAGGCGATCCTCCGCGCCTTCCATCTGAAATTGTGTGGGCAGGTGTTGAATTTCCGGAAGAAGCTCGGCCAATGCGCCGGTGTCGTGCAGAGCGCGAACTCCTCTCTCTGGCTGGGTCGCCGACAATAGCTTCATCATTTCTTGAATGACGCGTTCACTAGAGAGGCTGGTGAGTTCGCGACCCATCGACTTGCACTCAGCAAGAGTTTCTGGTGCCCACTGAAAGCCAAGTTCACCCAGTTGGGCTAAAAAGCGGCAGCCTCGTAACACCCGGAGAGGATCCTCACGAAACGCATCAGAGACATGACGCAGTACCCCAGTGGTGAGATCCTGTTGGCCGCCATAGGGATCAATGAGCTGCCCATCGATGCTGAGCGCCATTGCATTGATGGTGAAATCTCGGCGCTTGAGATCCGCCTCGAGCGTCACCGAGGGGTCCGCATGAACGACAAAACCGCGATGTCCTTTGGCAGTTTTTCGCTCGGTTCGCGCAAGTGCGACCTCGGCATGGCTGATCGGGTGTAGGAATACGGGGAAGTCTGCGCCGACCTGCTGAAACCCGCGCGTTAGCAATTGTGATGCAGTGGTTCCCACGGCGACATAGTCACAGTCTTTCGGGGTGCGACCGAGCAGCGAATCACGCACTGCCCCACCGACCACGTAGACAGTGAGATCGCTCAGGTCAACGCCTGCCAACGGTGCGAAGAGTCTAGTGGTGTCCATGGCTTGGCTCGTGGAATCGTTGATCATCCTCCAATCGGAGCATGGTCAGGGGACCCCCCCAGACACAGCCAGTGTCTAGACCAACGCAGTCTGATGCCAAGGCGTCTCCTCGTAAGCTCGCCCAATGCCCAAACAAGACTCGCGCTGTGCGGGCGACACCGGGGTAGCACATCCATGGGATCAGTGTCTCTGTGGTCTCGTTCGGGTGCTCTTTGGCTGTGAACTCGAGAGCACCGTCTGCAGTTAAAAATCGCATCCGCGTACAGGCATTAATCAGGAAACGCGCACGATCGACCGCGGAGTCATCCGAGTGGTAACGGGTTGGCTGGTTGCCATACATGGTTTTCAAAGCGTCTTCCCAGGCATCCCCCATCAATCGGTCTTGAACCAACTGGGCAGCCTCTGCCAGATCGGCGATCGACAACCCAGGCCAAATCCCAGCATGGACGAGGCACACACCTTGATCGGGCCAAAAGCGCACCAATGCTTGTTCCCGAAACCATTGCACCACCTCAGCACAGCACGCGTCTGCCAGTAAGGCGTCGATGCGATCACTGGGTTTCGCCGATTTGTAGCCGGCGGCAATGGCTAAGAAATGCAGATCATGATTGCCAAGTACTGCATCACAACAGTCGCTGTGGGCGAGCACCCAACGCATGACTGCCAAAGAATCCGGACCCCGTGCAATCAGGTCGCCAAGGAAGCTCAGCCGATCACGACTCGGCTGAAAGTCAACCTGTTGCAGCAGCGCCTGTAGCTCAGAGAAGCAGCCTTGCACATCACCGACCACATAGTGTGCCATTAGTGTAAGGCGCTCGGCCGCAGTAATGAAAAGATCGGAATGGTCGCTTGAAAGGTCTCCCCATCCACGGCACACATGTCAAAGTGGCCTTCCATCGTGCCAACTTCTGTTTCAAGCACAGCGCCAGAGGTGTAGGTAAAGGCATCTCCTGGGACGATCATGGGTTGCTCGCCAACCACGCCATCACCCTGCACCTCACGCACATGACCATCGCCATCGGTAATCTTCCAATAGCGATGCAGCAGTTGTGCTGGCAGCGTCCCGGTATTGCGGATGGTGATGGTGTAGGCAAACACAAAGCGTCGGTCGCTGGGGTTTGACTGCGCATCGATAAAGGCGGATTGGGCATCTACCTCGATCAGATAGCGTGGATCACGATACATTCGGGTTCTCCACCAAAGTATTTGAGAGTGTGATGAAGGATTCCACGGGAAGCGTCTCGGGTCGAGCCCCTGGGTCGATTCCGAGCGATGCAAATAGCTCGGCGCTGACGAATCCTTTGAGATTATTCCGTAGCGTTTTTCGCCGTTGGTGAAAGGCTGTGCGAACCAACCACCCTAAGTGCTCAATATTGACTATGGCAGCGCGCCGTGCCGCATTGGGTCGGATTCTCACGACGCCTGAATCAACTTTGGGTGCTGGCTGGAAGCTCTCTGGCGGCACATCGATCAGAGCCTCGGTGTCGGCCACCGCCGAAATCATCACGCCAAGGCGTCCGTAGGCAGGGTCCCCGGCCACAGCAGTGATCCGCTGTACGACTTCTTTTTGCAGCATCACATGGATGTCCTGAATCCAATCGGTGGCGTCTAACAACTGGAATAAGACTGGGGTCGAGATGTTGTATGGAAGATTCCCAACGATGCGAAGCGGTCCGGTGAGCTGCCGAAAATCCACCGTTAAGACATCTTGATTGATGAGCGTGATTCGATCCGGATCTCGGCAGACCACGCCAGCGATTAATCCAGCAATCAGATCTCGATCGATTTCAATGAGCGTGAGTCGAGCACCACTGGCTGCGAGGCCCGTCGTGATTGCGCCGTGCCCTGGGCCGATCTCGACCACATGGTCACTGGGTTGGGCGCTGACTGCCGATAGAATCTGTTCCACAACCTGCGTGTCCACCAGGAAGTTTTGCCCAAAGCGCTTTCGCGCACGCATCAGAGTCTTGGTGCTCACAAGGTTACGCCCGTGAGTCGATCTGCTTCAGCCAGTGCAGCGATCAGTCCTCCGGTCGAGCCCCGTCCAGTACCCGCCAGGTCCAATGCGGTCCCGTGATCCACACTGGTCCGGACGATAGGTAGACCGAGGGTGACATTAACCGAGTCACCAAACCCATCGGCCTTGACGATGGGCAGCCCTTGGTCGTGGTACATCGCCACATAGCAATCGACGGTCTCTCGAAAGGGCGCATTGAAGGCCGTGTCAGCTGGCCATGGGCCACTGAGCTGAGCATGGGGATAGCGCGCCTGAATCGTCTCGATGGCAGGTCGGATCTGCTGATCGTCTTCGTGCCCGAGATGCCCAGATTCCCCTGCATGCGGATTGAGGCCTAAGACAGCGATCCGTGGGTGGGTGACGCCGTATACCTCGGTAAAGGCGCGTGTGACGATGTCAAGGATCGCTGTGACGCGATCTTTGGTAATGGCATCTGGGACTGCACGTAAGGGAAGATGTGTCGTGACCAGCGCGACGCGATACCGCGGACTGGCCAGCATCATGACCACGTCGTCCAAGCCGTAAGCATCACGCAGATATTCGGTATGACCGGTAAAGTTCGGAAAGCCGCCGTCACGAATCATGGCTTTATGCACTGGGCCGGTGACCAGTGCCCGATAGCGTCCATCGGCGATGCCCTGCATCGCCTGATCTAGGCAGGATAGGACATAGCGGGCATTGTCTGGATGAAGCACACCCGGTGCTTGCTCTGGTCGTGCACAGGCAACTGGATCGACATAGAGTACCCCTTGGGTCCGGTTGGGGTCGTAGGCATCTGCTGATTCAAGCCGAACCGGCAGTCCCAACAGATGGATCCGCCGTTGCATCAGAATCGGGTCGGCGATGACGATCCCTCGGAAGGCGCCATCGCAGGCCGCCTGGATGCAGAGGTCAGGTCCGATCCCACCGGGTTCACCCGGGGTGACGGCGAGTGGACGGCTCATTTCAGATCGACGAACGCGTCGGTTCGGATTTGTCGCAGCCAGTTGTCTAATTCCTGATTAAACTTGCGTTCGGTGAGGATCCGACGCGCCCGATTTTTCAGTTGCTCCTCAGAAATATCGGCCTCCCGCACTGCCAGCACTTCGATCACATGGAAACCAAAGCGTGACTCGATGACGTCACTGACGGTGCCCACTGGCAGTGATGCAATGGCGTCCGCAAACGCGGGGACCACTTGCTCTGTCCGAACCCACCCCAAATCGCCTCCTTTAGCGGCGCTCAGCGGATCTTCGCTGTACTGCCGAGCCAGATCGTCAAAACGCGCACCTGCTGACAGTTCGTCACGAATGCTTTGCGTGAATTCGCGCGCCTTGTCAGGAGAGCGGACGGCGTCAGGTTTGATCAAAATGTGGCGGGTGTTGTATTCAGTGACGACGACCGACTGATCACCTTGTCGATCACGCACAGCGATTAGATGGAATCCACCCGGCGACCGAATGGGCCCAACCAGGGTGTTGGCGGTTGCATTGCGCAGTGCGTCGGTAAAAACAGGATTCAGTTCAAGCAGGTTACGCCAGCCCAGATCGCCTCCATTGTTGGCTTCGGGGCCATCTGAAAAACGCACTGCTAAATCAGCAAAGGGCGCACCGTTGATTAACGCATCTCGGATTTGCTGGATCTTTTGTTGCGCCGCCTGAATCATTTCCGGGCTCGGGCGATTCGGTAGGGCGACCACAATCTGACTCAGCAACAGCTGTGGTGCGGTACTGATTTGCCCACCAGTGGTCTCCAAAAAGCGATCCACTTCGGCATCACTGACCCGAATCCGTGCCCGCACTTCACGCTCTCGCACTAGGTTGATGAGCAATTCACGACGAATTTGCTCCCGAAATGCCAGGTAACTCTGCCCGTCCGCTTCGAGTGCATTACGCAACTCGGCGAGTGAGAGATTCCGGTTGCTGGCAATCTGCCGCAAGGTGTCGTTGAGGCGTCCATCATCGATGACGAGGCCGCGACGCTTGGCGATCTCAATCTGTGCTTGCTCGAGAATCAACCGCTCAAGGATTTGCTGACGTACTGCATCGGTCACCACAAACTGTTCGCCACGGCTGACAGCCTGTTGCTCTAATGCGCGAATGCGAAGATTGACGTCAGATGCGAGGATCACGCCTGAATCGACTACTGCGACGATTCGGTTCAGTTCGGTGGCTGTGGCGGTGACGCCGAGTAGGCAGGCGCCAATCAGGACTCCAGTCTTAATCGCGTGCTTGAGAACGTTCATAGTCTTCCAATAATCGATCGAGAAGTTGTGTCGCACCCTGGCCGAGTGTGCCAAGGCCCTTTAATTCAAACATGAGCTTGGTGGTTTGTCCGCTCGCCGTTGTTGTCCGGTTATCCTGCTCATAGGCATGAACCAAGGCGGCGCGCCAGCAACAGCTGTCGTATTCAATCCCCATCACCTGGCTCACGCGAGTGTCACTGGTGGGGTCCCACTGCAGTCCTGCCAAGGCACGCCAGGCCCCAATGCTTTGACTGGCGTAGAGATCTGCACGCACGGCGCGGTCTGAGTCCCAGACAATGCGCTGTGTCACATACTGGCGGGCGGACGCTCGCCATTTCAGGGTATGGGTTCCCGTGTCCAGCGTCGAGGCGCTGTCGTTGCTGGCCAGATGGAGGTTCCAGCGGAGTCGCGACGTCAGCCGTACATCGGACTCCAGCACAACCGGGCCTGCAGACTCCGTTTGGCGCACGCCATCAAGTGTGTGGGTCCGATCTGCAAAATAATGCACACGTGCAATATCAAAGCGAGCCTGTTCTGCACCCTGATGATCCAACACACGAGATTGCACGCCCAGTGTCAGCTGCGCTGTATCCCCCACAAAGTCGCGTCCATCAATGGATTGATTGGCATAGAGCGCGGCGATTGACTCCGTGCCGCTTTCGGAAGATTCAAATACCGCAGGCTGTGCCGAGGAAAAGGGCTCGCGAACCAGCAATTTCGCACGTGGCCTCAACTGATAGAGCCCACCAAGCTCACGTGTTTTCTCAAATTCAAGCTGCCCGTCGAGCGCGGCGCCGACGGTGGTGATATCCGCAGTCTGTGAGCCATCCACGGCGGTTGCATCGGCACTGCGTTGGAAGGCCAAGAGTGTTGGCGTCCATTGTCCATATGGATAGACAGTTGGGCGCGACAGGCTCCAATCTGCGGTGAGCCGATCACCGTCAATCAGTGCGTCCCCTGACAGCCCCGTGGCGGGACGAGAAAATCGAGTGGCATCCCCAAGAAAGTCCAACTGCCAATCACCCAGGGGGGCTACATAATGCGCACTGAGGGCAGGTTGACGGGCAAATCGCACGGCCGTTCCAGTGACTGTTGGATCGATCACGTCGACTTGATCTGCGTGCCAGCTCAGCTGCCAAGGTCCCTGGCGCAGGATTGCACCGATTTCCGAACTGAGCTGGGTATCGCTTGAAAGATTGGCAAAGTTACTGACATCGTCGATGAAATCCGCATCGCTCACGTTTTCAGTGCGTGCCCACCAGACCAGGGCTTTACCGGGTTGACTGGTGATCGAGAGGCGCGATCCATGACGCGACGTGTTGGTTTGATCATCATCGGGCAGTTGCTCAGTTTTCAGATCGACCAAGGTTCGATCGGAAAATAGATGCCGTGCATGAATACCCAGTGCGGTTCCGCGGTCGCTCATGAATCGGGGCTGGAGGAGTGCATCGGTCGCCGGAGCGAGGTTCCAGTAAAAGGGCGCAACGATTTCGGTCCCATTGGTTCCAGAGCCGATTTCGGGGAATAAAAACCCAGTCAAGCGGCGATCATCCATCGGAAATCCAAGGATCGGTGTGTAAAACACAGGGATTTCACGAACGCGTAAGGTCACATCCTCTGCCCATCCCCGTCCGCTGGATTGGTTCAGTGCGATATCCGAGGCCTTCAGATCCCAGGTTTGATCCCCTGGTGCGCAGAAGGTGAAACGCCCATCGATGATGCGAATATCTCCGTTGGGTGCACCGATGGCAAATCGCGACTCGCCTCGTAACTGATTGGAATGGGTGACGAAGGTCGCATCGGTTAACTCAAAGCTACTGGTGCGGACGTTGACAGAGGCCTGAGTTCCAGTCAGAAGTGCATTGGGCTGGCGAATCGAGACTTGGCCTGCCGCATCACCGTCGCCGGTCGAGTTACGAAACGAGATCTGATCGGCTTTTAACACAAACGGGCCGCGCGCGACTTGGGCGTTGCCCACTAAGATCACCCGATCATCACCATCGAACACGGTATTTTCGCCGGTCGCTTCAAGTGACTCTGAGTCGGTATCTGGTAATAACGGTGGGAGATACTGGCCACCGCATAAACCTCCGGAAGCCGGATCCATCACCCAGTCTGTCGAGGCGGCGTCGACGGCGCGAACCTCGGAAGGGCTGCCGAGCAAGAGGAAGGTGGCGAACAGCGTTGCCGATGTGTTCCTGTGTGATGTCATGGGATCTGTCGTCGAGTCATGGCGGGATCATAGAGGACCTCGGTCCTGATTGCCTAGGGTTTGGATGCCCGGTCTGGAAAAGAATGCTATGTTTTCCCTTTCAATCCCATGAGTACGACACGTGAATCTCTACCTTTTTGATTTTGATGGCACCCTTGTGGACAGTGCTCCAGATTTAGTCCGTGCACTGAATCTTGCACTGGCAAGGGCTGGGCTGAATTCGATTTCGCTCGCCGAAGGCACGGCGATGGTCGGTCATGGATCGGCGAAGTTGGTCGAGCGGGCATTACGCGCCACGACCGGTGATCACAGCATCACCACGGACTCCCCGCTCGCGCGGATTGTGTTGTCCGTCTTTATCGAGATGTATGGCCCCATTTGTACCGAGACTTCACACCTGTATCCAGGTGCGATTGAAACGCTCGATGGCTTGGCAGCTCGCGGATGTCAGTTGGGCTTGGTGACCAACAAGCCACGGGAATTTGTCGATCGGATGTTAAAGCCATTAGGACTCGATGAACGCTTCCAAGTGGTGGTTGCTGGTGACGATTTGGCGACCAAAAAGCCCGCGCCGGAAATGGTCATCCATGCATTGCAACTGTTGTCGGTCGATCCGAGTCAGGCCTGCTTGATCGGTGACTCCATGGCGGATTTGGGTGCTGCACAGGCGGCGTCAGTCACCCCTATTTTAGTCCGTTACGGGTATCATGGCGATCTTGATGTGGATTCCGCTGGCGTTCGCGTCATCGATCATTTGACGGCATTGTTGGAGCCCGCATGACCCCTGAACACATGGCACGGTTTCGTGAGTTTGACCTGACACGTGTGCCAGTTGCACGGCGGCTATTAGCCGATTTAGAAACTCCTCTGTCGTGTTATTTGAAGCTTGCGAATCGTCCGTGGACCTACCTGCTGGAATCGGTAACAGGTGGCGAGACCTGGGGGCGCTACAGTTGTATTGGCTTACCGTGCCGTGAGCGGATTGAGGTGCGTGGCTATCGGATTAGCCGATTTGATCGGGACGAGGTGATCGAGGCGGTCGAAACCGATGATCCACTGGATTGGATTCGGGCCTATCAGATGCGCCTCGGGGAGACACCCAGTTGGGTGATTGATGAGTTAGAGCTCCCTAAGTTCACTGGTGGCTTGGTGGGCTACTTTGGCTACGAGACCATTCAGTATGTGGAGCCCCGCGTGGCTGCAGGGTTGCCAACAACGGATCCAATTGGAACCCCGGACATTCTGTTGATGCGGTCGGATGATGTGGTTGTGTTTGACAATATCTCTGGGATGCTGACCTTGATTACCCATGCCAATCCGCAAGAGGTGGGGTCCTTGGAAGTTGCTATCGAACGCTTGGATGACATGGCGAGTGACCTTGGCATGGCCTTGGATCCCACTGCCTTCCAACCGCGCTCGACCCGCCCCATTGCAGATCAGGACTATCGATACAGCCTATCCCAGGAAGCCTTTCAGACTGCTGTGGAGGCAGTGAAGGACTATATTCACGCTGGTGACCTGATGCAGGCCGTCCTGAGTCAGCGGATTACAGTCCCCTATGCCGAGAGTCCAATGAGTCTCTATCGCGCTCTCCGGGTCTCTAATCCATCCCCCTATATGTATTTCTTCAATTTGGATGAGACCCATATTGTGGGAGCCTCGCCAGAGATCCTGGCACGACTTGAGGATGGGGTCGTGTCGGTACGACCGATTGCTGGGACACGACCACGCGGGCGGACGCTTGAGGAAGATCAAGCGTTAGAGGCTGAGCTGCTCAATGACCCGAAAGAGCGCGCCGAACATTTAATGCTGATTGATTTGGGTCGAAACGACGTTGGACGTGTCGCTCAGACTGGCTCTGTGGTGGTGACCGACCAAATGGCTGTCGAGCGATATTCGCACGTGATGCATATCGTCAGTCATGTGGAAGGGCGCGTACGAGCGGATCTATCTGCGATTGACGTGCTCAAAGCCTGCTTGCCTGCAGGAACGCTCTCGGGTGCACCGAAAGTTCGTGCCATGGAATTAATCAATACGTTCGAACCGGTGCGTCGCGGGATCTATGGTGGTGCCGTAGGCTATCTCGGTTGGGCTGGCAATATGGATACCGCCATCGCGATTCGAACTGCGGTGCTAAAAAATGGGCAGATGCATATTCAGGCTGGAGCGGGCCTTGTGGCTGATTCAGTGCCTGAGTCGGAATGGACCGAGACCTTGAATAAGGGGCGCGCGGTGATTCGGGCAGCAAATACCGCACTGGCTGGATTCTCCGGCCTTAAGGGCCCAATGACCCGAAATCGAGAGCAGAGCTGAGGTCTGATATGCACGACATGTTGGACGCGTGTGGATCAGCAGTCACTGGCGGTGACTTTGTATCAGTCAGGGAGTGCGTGTGTCTAAAATTTTGATGATTGATAACTACGACAGTTTTACTTACAACATCGTCCAGTATGTCGCAGAGCTCGGCTATGAGGTGCATACCGTGCGCAATGATCTGTGCACGGTGGAGGATGCCCTGGCGATGCACCCGTCCCATGTCATTGTGGGGCCAGGCCCCTGTGATCCCGATCAAGCTGGAATTAGCCTCGCGGTGATTGGCGCCTTTGCTGGGCAGGTGCCGGTGCTCGGTGTCTGCCTTGGGCATCAAGCCATTGGTCAGTTCTTTGGTGGACGGATTGTTCGCGCACCTCGCGTCATGCACGGAAAGACAAGCGCAATTCATCACGATGGACAGGGGGTCTACCTTGGACTTCCTCAGCCTCTGGTGCAGACGCGGTATCATTCGTTGGTGATTGACCCGAGCGCCGTTCCTGAGACGCTTGACGTCACGGCATGGAGCCATGACGTGCACGGGGAGCCTGAAGCGATCATGGGCGTGCGGCACCGACAATGGACTGTTGAGGGCGTGCAGTTTCATCCCGAATCAATCGCGAGCCAGCAGGGCCATGCCTTGTTTCGAAATTTCCTGAATACCGTCGGAGGGCATTGGACATGACCATTGGCATTCAAGATGCAATCAAAGCGGTCTCTGAACGTCGGGACCTATATGCCGATGAGATGGTCTCCGTGATGCGCGCGATCATGACCGGCGAAACGACGGATGCGCAAATTGGTGCCTTGCTGATGGGGTTGCGGATGAAAGGCGAAACCATCGATGAAATCGCTGGTGCTGCATTGGTGATGCGCGAACTGGCTCAACGGGTCGAGGTGTCGTCAGAGTTTTTAGTGGATACCTGCGGAACCGGCGGTGATGGGGCTGGCATTTTCAATGTCTCTACAGCTTCGGCCTTTGTCGTGGCGGCCGCCGGTGGCCGCGTTGCAAAGCACGGAAATCGCTCGGTGTCCTCAAAGTCCGGGTCTGCTGATGTGCTTGAGGCGGCAGGGGTCCGGTTGGACCTCTCACCGCAACAGGTGGCAACCTGCATTGATCAGCTGGGGGTCGGCTTTATGTTTGCACCGGGCCATCACAGTGCAATGCGTTATGCGATCGGACCACGGCGTGAACTGGGTATGCGAACCATCTTTAATGTGTTGGGTCCATTAACCAATCCCGCGGGGGCGCCCAATCAGGTGCTGGGTGTGTTTGATGAGCAATGGCTGACACCGCTTGCTGAGGTGTTACATCGGCTGGGCTCGCGGCATGTGCTGGTGGTGTGTGCTGAAGATGGGTTGGATGAGTTCAGTATCAGTGCGCCCAGCCGTGTTGCCGAGTTGAAAGATGGTCGGGTTCGGGAATATCGGATTCGTCCACAAGACGTCGGGTTTGAGTTGAGTGATCAATCTGCCTTAGTCGTGACCGATGCCACTGCATCCTTGGCGATGGTTCGGATGGCGCTGGATGCGGCCGATCACCCCGCGTCAGATATCGTGGCCTTTAACGCCGGGGCCGCCATTTATGTCGCAGGTTGCGCACACTCGATCGAAGATGGCATCGAAGCGGCCTGGGATGTGATGGAATCGGGCGAAGCCCTACAAAAGCTCGATGCCTTGGCTGAACTGACGCAGTCCCTTGCTGGAGCAACCCCATGAGTTGTGCATTGACTATGTTAGACCGAATCATTGCTCGTAAACGCGTGGAGGTCAGTGAGCTTGCGGGATCTGTCTCGCGAGACCAGTGGGCTGAGCGACTTGCGCTGGCATCCCCCGTGCGTGGTTTTGCACAAGCCATGCGCCACACGGTGGAGAAACAACGCCCTGCGGTGATCGCCGAGATTAAGCGTGCGTCGCCGTCAAAAGGGCTGCTGCGCGCTGAGTTTCAGCCTGCACAGCATGCAATGGATTATGAAGCCGCCGGTGCAACGTGTTTGTCGGTGTTGACCGATCGCGATTTTTTTCAAGGATCCAATGCGGATTTGCGTGCTGCCCGAGGTGCTGTACAGATTCCGGTGATTCGGAAGGACTTTATGGTGGACCCTCTGCAGATCACCGAAGCACGGGCTCTTGGCGCAGACTGTGTGTTGCTGATTGTGGCAGCACTCAAGGATGCCGACTTGCACGCATTACACGCCCATGCAGTCAGCTTGGGCATGGATGTGCTGGTTGAGGTCCACGATGGGGATGAGCTCGGCCGTGCATTAACGTTGGATACGCCGTTAATCGGGATTAATAACCGAAATCTACATACCTTCGAAACACGCTTGGAGACGACACTGGGATTGCGTGATGCGGTGCCAAGTGATCGGATCTTAATCACCGAGTCCGGCATTATGGAGCATGGGGATGTCCGTCGGATGCTGGACGCACAGATCTATGGATTTTTGGTGGGCGAGGCCTTTATGCGGCAGCCCAATCCAGGCGATGGGTTGCGTACAATCTTTCCGGAATTGGAGGCATCATGCCTGTAATGGTCACCTTGGCAATCGCCATTATTCTCGTACTGGCTGTCATTGCGACGCGCATGACGCGCCGTGTGAAGGATCAAGATGCACGCGTCGAGGTGGCACGGGCACAGGCCCGTGACAGTATTCTCATCTTGATCACCTCCTATCTCGATGAACAGGTGGATCGCTCAGAGTGCATCTTACGGATTCGCGTGTTGCTTGATGGCAGTTGCAGCCATTGGAAAGATGAGCTGACACTCCCCGCTTTTTTGGTGGTGTCTGATTTGGTGTTGTCGCACCCCTACGGCGAGGCACGTGGACGACTCGATGCCGAAGTCCGGCAAGCGCAGGATGCACTGCGCCGTCAGGCACTGCAGATTCATGAACAACCGTTGGTCGATGAGCTGACGCAGTTAAAGGAGTGGCTTCAATCATGAAGGCCCGCATTGCATGGCATGATCAGGTGGCCTTTGTGGCTGAAAGTGGCAGTGGGCATGCACTGATTCTGGATGGTGCCCCAGATCATGGCGGACGCAATCTCGGTCCGCGACCGATGGAGCTGATCCTCATGGGGCTCGGCAGTTGTGCCAGCTTTGATGTGATGACGATCTTGACCAAACAGCGCCAGGCAGTTAGCGCATGTGTCTGCGAACTCGATGCGACCCGTGCAGACGAAGTGCCTGCTGTGTTTACCGCGATTACGATGCATTTTACGGTGCGCGGCGACGGACTCGATCACGCAAAAGTGGAACGTGCAGTTGCGCTATCGGCTGAAAAGTACTGCTCCGCCTCGAAGATGCTGGAAGCGGCGGGGGTCATCTTGACCCACCGTGTCACAGTGATGCCGCGCGATTAACAAATCTCGGAGGTGCGCGTCATCAGTTTCGCACCCTCCCACATCAGTCGACGTACGGGGGCGGGTAACTCGACCCCACCCTGCTCTAAGGCATGTTGTCCGTGGGTGACTTCATCAACCAACATCTGCTGCAAGATCGGGCGGGTGATCGTGTCATCTGCCGGAATGGCGCGTAGATGATCTTTTAAATGACGCTCCACGTTGTCCTCGGTCGCATGGACAAATCCGAGCGAGACCTTGTCTGAGATCAGCCCAGCCCCGGCCCCTAAGACCACTGAAGCGAGATACCAAAAGGGGTCTAACCGACTTGGCGCGGCGTCTAACTGATCGAGCCGCTCACGACACCAGGCAAGATGATCGAGTTCCTCTTGCGCCGCATGACGGAGTGCCTCGCGGGTGGTCTCGGATCGGGCGAATAGGGCTCCGCCGGCATAGAGGCCTTGCGCACAAATCTCGCCACTGTGATTCACGCGCATCAGCGCAGCGACCGCGTCGGCGCGGTCCGTACCCGCGACCGTCTCGGTTCCTTGAGCGCCTGGATTTGGTCGCTCTGCGCTTGCTGGGACGCGTGCCAGCGTGCGAAGCCATCCATCAAATGCAAGGATCAACGCATCCGTACTCACGACTGTTCTCCTTGCCAGTGCATGCCAAATGAACGTCCGAGGTCGCGCACCTGTCGTGCCAGCTGCTCGGGATGATCGGTGTGATCTACGATATGGGTATAGTGCAATTCAGAGTCAGTTAAATCGGCCGCTTTTGAACTGACTTCATCTGTCAGAATGCCGAACAACAGACCCTGTGCCTCCGCCAGTCGTTGGAACCGCTCACGATCACGGCGGTCCTCAAATCGCCCCGAGACAACCACCGGAAACCCAGCGCGCAGGGTCAGTTCCGCGAGATCGAGAAGTTGACGATAGGTTTGTGGCTCTCGGCCCTCTCGATCGCCAAACAAACGCTCGCGCTCGAGATCCGATCGCAAGCGAATCAATCCAAAATCATCCACCCACTGGTGCGTGATCTGTTGCCGCTGTGTCGAACTCATGCCCAATGTGATCAGCAAAACTCGTGGAGTGATGGCGGTTGCTGCCTCTGCCATGGTGGTGTAGCGGCGGTATCGCTCAAGTGGCGTACGGGTCTCATCGCCAGGCAGTAAGGGTGCATTTAAACCCAACAGTGACTTCCTTAGCCCGCACCATGGCGCGGTAGGCGTAATAGCCCTGATAGACCCACAAGGCATGATAATCGCCGGTCAACTCCAAGTATCGATTGAGGACATGACGTGCCCGGGCGAGCGCGCCTCGGGCGGCAAAGTCCAAGGTAAGAAATGCCACTTCACTGATGACATCTACCCACCGAAATTCAGCGCGATATTCGATGCAATCAAATAAACGTACCTCACCATCCTCGGTGAGAATGGCGTTGCCTAAATGCAAATCCCCATGAAGTTCCCGAATCATGCCGAGATCTTTGCGTTCCGCGAAGCGGGGCCACAGGCGTTTTAAGGTTTCGTGTGCCCATGCCTCCAACTGCACCAGTTGGGCTAAGTCTCGATACTCTGTGAGATGCGGGCGAACTTGGTCAAAGTTGAGCTGAGCCGGCGTATACAGGGAGTTAGGTTCACCGAAGGGCAGCTCGATCCCAGCAACCGGTGCAGTGTCATGGAGGGTAAAGACGGTCTGAATCAAATGCTCAAGAACCTGATGATCCAATTGTCCACGCATTAGGATCTGATCCAGGCTTTGGTCAGGATCAAATTGGCGCATCTGGACTGCGTACTCGATGACTGGACCAGACCCTTGGATGCGAGGTCCATCTGGGTCGTCTGTGATCGAGACCACTCCCAAGTAGAGCTCGGGGAAACTGCGTCGGTTGAGCCGGACTTCGTTTTGGCACAATTCCAGTCGCCGCTCGAGGGTCGAGGCATCCAAAAAATACAGATCAATGGGCTTTTTAATTTTATAGGCGGTGGACCCAGTCAAAAATACCCAGGCAAGATCGGACTCAATGAGCCGGATCTCCGCAGTCTGATGCGGATAACAGCGTGGTTGACGTAAAGCGTTAATGAGCGTCTCGCTCACACGGTCCTCCCGGTATACTGTCTGAATGAAAGGTGTCATCCAATTTCTGTTCAAGGTCTCCCTGGTCACCCTGGTCGGCCTCGGTATGGTTCTAGTCTATCTTAATGCGCAACTCACGAAACAATTTGACGCATTGTCATTTTCTGTGGGTGCCACAGTCTATGCCCGGCCAATGGAACTGTATGTCGGACACCCCCTGACGCAGGAGGCGCTGCGGGTGGAATTAGCGGCACTCGGGTATCGCCAGGTGTCCGAGCGGCCTCGCGCTGGGCAATATCGGATTGTCAGTGGCAATCGCTTGGATCTGATGAGTCGCGGCCATCGTTACGCAGATGGGCATGAGCCCTCGCGCGACCTGCGGATTCAAATCGCCGAGGGACAGATCACCAGTTTGACCGATTTCTCTGGAAACGCTGTGGCTGTCGCCCGATTGGATCCGGTTGTGCTGGCTCAGCTATCAGGCTCCCATGCCGATCGTGAGTTGGTGCGCTTGAAGGACGTGCCGACTGAGTTGGTCAATGTACTGATCGCTGTCGAAGATCGTCAGTTTTGGGAGCACCACGGTATTTCCCTGACCGGGATTGCACGCGCTGCTTGGGTGAACCTCGGAGCAGGGCGTTTTGCCCAGGGTGGGAGCACGATCACCCAG
Organism: Litorivicinus sp.; assembly: GCA_018401755.1. Classification (GTDB taxonomy): domain Bacteria; phylum Pseudomonadota; class Gammaproteobacteria; order Pseudomonadales; family Litorivicinaceae; genus HIMB30. Next base: position 394,326 of record JAGYKJ010000005.1, on the reverse strand, counting down.
CAGTTAATCAAAAATCTCTATCTCACACGGGATCGAACGTTGTCTCGTAAACTCATTGAGGTCGTCTATGCGGTCTTATTAGACGCGCAATATGACAAGTCACATATTCTAGAGGCCTACCTCAACGAGGTTTTTTTAGGTCAATGGGGCGCACGCGCGATTCATGGATTTGGAACCGCCAGTCGGTTTTATTTTGGGAAGCCGCTTGGGGAGCTTGAGCTGAGTGAACAGGCGATGCTGGTGGCGCTGATTAAAGGCCCCAGTGCCTTAAACCCACGCCAGTTTCCGGACCGTGCCAAGGCGCGTCGTAATCTGGTCTTGAGTGAAGCTGCAGAGGCTGGTGTGATCCCAGCGAAGGATGCGCAACAAGCCCAATCACATCCATTGAATGTGCCGGTGCGACCTGCAGATCGTGTTGGCCGGTTTCCTGCTTATGTGGAGCGTGTGCAGCGCGAGTTACGCGATCGCTACTCGCGAGAGGATTTAATCTCAGACGGATTGCAGATCTATACCGCAATGGATCCAGTGCGCCATGCGGCCGCACAGCAAGGGTTGACAGAGACGCTGGATGCGCTGGGTCAGCAGGGCTTGGATCCATCTCGGGAAGCTCAGGGGGCGGTCTTGCTACTGGATATTCCCACAGGTGAGATCCAGGCGGTCATCGGAGGGCGTGTTGCCGATGGTGGATTTAATCGCGCCCTCGATGCCCGCCGCCAAATTGGATCCTTAGTCAAACCCTTCGTAGTTGCCAGTGCATTGATCCGGCAGCCAGATTTCCACAGTGGGACCTTGGTCCGAGATGACCCTATTACCTTGTCACTTCCCAATGGCGATCAATGGTCGCCGCAAAACTATTCCAAGACCGATGCAGGCGTGGTGACTCTGGAAACGCTGTTGGCAACTAGTATCAATCAAGCCACGGTCCATCTTTCGGTCGCCATTGGCATGGATGCGGTACTAGACGACTTGGTCAGTTTCGGGATTCCGCTGGCACCTGGCCGGCCCCCAGCGTCGGTGTTAGGGGTCTCGGAACTGTCACCATTGGCAATGGCTGGACGCTATCAAATGGTATTCAATCGTGGCTTTGAAGTCCCATTGCGGGCGGTCCGTGCGGTGGTCGATCCAAACGGGATGGTGGTGTCTCCCAAGCCCTTTGCAACGCGGCAACGGATGCCATCACAGGTGGCCTATCAGGTCGATCGGATGCTGATCGCGACGACCGAGGTCGGCACCGCCCAGCGGTTGGGCCAGGCTTTCCCGGGTCTTCGGATGGCGGCTAAAACCGGGACGACGGATGATGGTCGAGATGCATGGTTTGTGGCTGCTGATCAGCGCACACTGGGGCTTGCCTGGATTGGATTTGATGATAATCGTGTTGCAAACTTGAGTGGCAGTCGTGCGGCACTACCCGTTTTGCAGAGCGCTTATCGCGCGATCACTCGGCAAAGTCGCGTGATTCCGAGGCCTGATGGATTACGAGAGACCTGGCTGAATGCGTACGGGGTTGACGTTGATGCGGACTGTCCGGGTGCGCGCCCGCATGCAGTGCCGGTTGATTCTCCGCCACCGATCAGTCAAGAATGCAACGCGCAATCGGGCCAGGGGGTCGAACGATCGTGGTGGCAACAATGGTTTGGAGGCTAACGATGCGAGTACAACTTGGATGTGCGTTGATTGGATTGGTGTTGGTAGGTTGCACGCAAAGCCCTGTGGCGCGGCCGCCAGTGGTGGACGCATCGTGGCGGGCGACTGCCCAAGATCGTGTACAACCGTCGACGCCAAGGCAGTCAGAGGTTGCGCCGCCACCAGTACGCGGGATCGATCCTGCCCGTGAACAAGGAGAAACCAATCGAGTGATTCCGATTGCGCCGGTTGCGAAGATCGCACCCATTGATGCCCCGAAGGCTGAGCGGACAATTCCACCGGCAGTCATTAGTCTGCTGGACCAAGCCGATCAATTACGGGTTGCAGGGGACCTGAATGCGGCATCCAGCCGGTTGGAACGCGCTTTGCGAATTGCGCCTGAAGAGGCAGAAGTCTATTACCAACTGGCACGGATCCGTCTTGAACAAGGTGGTGTGCAGGAGTCGGTGAGCATCGCGACGCAGGGCGTCGAGCTTGCAGGCGCTGATAACGCGTTAAAGCGAGACCTGTGGACGCTGATTGCGACTGCGAGGGATCGCCTGGGTGACACTGGGGGTGCCACCCAGGCGCGAGTCCGGGCACGCGCACTTAACTAAGTGTCGCGAGTACCTTGCGGGCTGCGTTGAAGGTGCGCTCCAACTCGGCCGGACCATGCGTTGAGGAGACAAACCCTGCTTCGTAGAGGCTCGGTGCTAAATACACACCTTCGGCAAGCATGCCGTGGAAAAAGGCCTTGAAGTGGGCCTCATTGGCGGCCATCACGTCGGTCAGGCAACGGACTGGCCCTGGATGGAAAAAGAGCCCAAACATGCCTCCTTGAGAGACCCCAGCCATGGGTATGCCTGCGTCTCTCGCCGCCTCCAAGATGCCCTCGACAAAGGCGGTGGTGGTGGCACTGAGTTGGTCAAAAAATCCAGGCCGAGACAGGACAGTGAGGGTTGCGATCCCTGCTGCCATGGCCACTGGATTGCCCGACAGAGTTCCTGCTTGATACACCGGCCCGAGGGGTGCCAATTGATCCATAATCGCTTGGCGTCCTCCGAAGGCGCCCACCGGCATGCCTCCGCCAATGATTTTGCCGAGACATGTCAAATCGGGTTGAATCCCATAGAGACCCTGGGCGCCACCTGGGGCAACGCGAAAACCGGTCATGACTTCATCGAAAATCAACACCACCCCAGCGCGATCACAGAGCGCGCGCAGACCCTCTAAAAATCCAGGCTCTGGCAAGACCATATTCATGTTGCCGGTGATGGGCTCGATAATCACGCAGGCCAATTGCTCCCCGTGCGTTTGAAACAGCTGTTCGGCTGCTTGGAGATCATTAAAGGGAAGGTTGAGGGTGTGCTTGGCCAGGTCGGCTGGCACTCCTGGAGAGCTTGGTACACCGAACGTCAGTGCCCCTGAGCCTGCCTTCACCAAGAGGCTGTCTGAATGACCGTGATAGCACCCTTCAAACTTCACGATTGTATCGCGGCCGGTGAATCCGCGAGCCAGTCGGATCGCGCTCATGGTGGCTTCAGTCCCGGATGAGCAAAAGCGCAGTCGTTCCATACTTGGAAACAGCTCCCGCACGCGCTCAGCCATGTCAGTTTCGATTGCAGTCGGTGCGCCAAAGCTCAACCCATGCGAAATCGCTGCTCGAACAGCATCGAGAACGTCAGGGTTGGCGTGACCGGCGATCATTGGGCCCCATGAGCCGACATAGTCAATATATTCACGGCCCTCTGCATCGTACAGAAAGGGACCGTGCGCACGGCTGAAGAATACTGGGGTGCCACCGACTGCTCGGAATGCGCGAACTGGGGAGTTGACGCCACCGGCAATACTCAAACTGGCGCGTTCAAACAGCTGTTGTGATGTGGGCATGCGATTTCCTTAAAATTGGCAGGCGAGGGCGGAGGCGGCTGCTTCGATGTCCACGGCTCCAAAAACAGCATCGCTCACCGCAAGCATGTCAACACCAGCATCCAGCGCATAGTGTGCATTTGTTGCAGTGATTCCGCCAATGGCAACGGTGGGCACAGAGCACGCATGAATCAGTGTCACCAGGTGTTCCAGTGCAAGCGGATGTGCGTCGGGTTTGGTCTGCGACGGGAATAAACGACCGAACGCACAATAATCAGCGCCGTCCGCGATTGCCTGTTGCATCAGATCGATGCGGTCATGACAGGTACGACCGATCAACGCGGTGGCTCCCAATGCCATGCGTGCATCCAAAACGGCGCCATCGGTTTGACCCAGATGACAGCCATCTGCCCCGACCTGTTGGGCAAGCAGTGGATCATCATTGATCAGCACGCGTGCGGTCGTCGCAGCAGCGGCATCCATTACCGCATAGGCCAGTGCGATGCGATCAACCCCAGGAGTCTTTTGCCGAAACTGGATGATTTGCGCCCCGCCGCGAATGGCTGCTCGGCACGCATTGTTCAGTGCTTTCGGGTCAGTTAGGTAGTCTGGCGTAATGCAATACAACCCACGCATTAGAACGGTTTCACGATCACCAAGATCACAATCACGATCAATCCAACCACGGGTACTTCATTGAACCATCGATACCATACGTGCGACCGCGTATTGGCATCATTGGCGAACGTTTTGACCAAACGACCGCACCAGTGGTGGTAGCCGAGCAGCAAAACGACGAAGAGCAATTTCGCATGCATCCAACCTTGCGCCATATACCCGGGCATCATGGCGATCAGCCAGACGCCGAGCACCACTGCAACAATCATCGAGGGCGTCATGATGCCTTTCAACAATTTACGTTCCATCACCTTAAATCGTTCAATGCTCACGCTGTCTTCGCTCATTGCGTGATAGACGAACAATCGTGGCAAGTAGAACAAGGCCGCAAACCAGGTGATCACAGCGATGAGGTGAAAGGCCTTGACCCACAGGTACATGAGAGATCCTCGTGATGAATGAATGGTTCAAGTATGCGGATCAATGCCCTGGGATCAATGCCATGGTCTCGATATTTTCCGCGGGAAACGTTGTTTCTGCCAGTCTCGGCGGGTTGTCTTTAGTCTCGCTCTTCATGGCGGATCGCAGATTGCACCGCCAACACCGCTTGAAATAAGTCGCCCTCGGTGATCACGCCGGCAAGTCGTCCCGTTGGTGCTTCGACGATTGGAATACTTTCCCCGACAAAGGTACTGAGCGCTTTCATCGCATCGGCCAATGAGTCGGTGTCTGAGAGTATCAGGGGGGTGCGATCAGCCACCTCAAGACAGGGCATCTCGGCAGCCTCGATGGCTTGATGGACTGAGACTTTGGCGAGGAGTCGGCCGCTGTCATCGACGATATAGGCTTCAGTTTGCTGGGCTGACTTCATCGCCGCTAAGGCTGCAGTGCCATGGGTCCCCGGGGTAAGACGGATGGCATCACTGCTGACATGTTCTGCCACGGTATGTTGTGACAACGCGAGCGCTTCGCGACCGTCAGCGAGATTAATCCCGCGATCAAGGAGTTGACGATCAAAATAGGAGTGACCAAATAATCGGTGGGTGACTAGCATGACAGCCATCACCGCAATCAAGGCCCCGACCGCATACGCATAGCTTTGGGTGAGTTCAAGCACGATTAAGACCGATGCGATTGGTGCTCCAATGACAGCTGCAGCCACCGCAGCCATCGCCGCAATGGAGAGGGCCGTTGCGATATCTGGCAGTCCAGCCAGAAGTGTGATTTGTCCGATCACCGCGCCAGCTGCAACACCCACAAACAAGGCGGGCGAAAAAATTCCGCCAAAGAGGCCAAAACCAATACACAGTCCAGTCATGAGGATTTTCATGATCAGTAAAACAACCAGCATTATCAGGGTATAACGCGCATCAAGGATGCCATTCATGGTCCCGATGCCGAGCCCTAAGATTTCGGGTAGCACGACCCCAACAAGACCACAGACTGTCGCTGCTGTGATAATGAGGCGTTCTGCAGACCAGCCTGTTTTGGCGGCAAATTGCTGGCTTTTTCGTAGCGTCATCATATAGGCGATGGCCGCAAGCGCGATGAAAGGTGCAGTGACGATCAAAATCGGGACGAGTGTGACCAATGCCGGTGCTGGTGCCTCTATCAAAAAGGCCTGACTGGGTGGGAACAGCACACTACTGATGGTGCTCGCAGCCACTGATGCCACCGAAATCGGAGCAATGGCGCGAACAGAGAAATGGCGGAGAATTGCTTCATGCGCAAAGATGATGCCCGCCAGCGGGGCATTGAAGCCAGCTGAAATCGCTGCAGCGACTCCGCAGCCCAAATAGATGTCCGGGGTCAGGCGACACGGGACAATGCGTCGCATCACCACCCCTAAAGTCGCCCCAAAGTGGACCAGCGGACCATATTGGCCGACCGAGCCTCCGCCCGCAGCACTGGTAAAGGCGGCCAGCGTCGATCCAATGCCGAGCTTAATATTGAGTGGCTCTTTCCGCTGTTGAGCAGCAAAGATTGAATCGGCAGGTCCGGCCCAACGGGTAATCCCAAATGTTCGTCGGATCGCAATCACGACGGCTGCTGCCACCCATAGAAAGACGACAGATGTGAGACTGTATGTTGCATCACCGATCGTAAACGTGAGCAGCTGGGTGCCCTCTCGAAGTGCTGTGAACCATTGCACGCCGCCCACGTAGGCATTCGTGGTTATCGCCACCAATGTTCCGATTAATGAACCGATCGCAAAGACAACCAGTAACTCGGTGGAAGTGTCTCGAAGTGGTGGCCGCATCCGTGCCGTCCTTGTTGTTGTTTGAAGCATGGCGTCGTGCCGACGATCCCGTATGATACTGCTTTTCGTTTTCGCAGGAATCAGGACGTGAAAAAGATTGGATTGGTGGGCGGTACAGGGTACACGGGCGTTGAGCTACTACGCATGTTGCAGGATCACCCTGGGGTTGAGATCTTGACGCTGACATCGCGTTCCGAGGCTGGCAAGTCAGTGACATCACTTTACCCTTGGTTGACTGGGTATGGAGCCGAGTTGGTATTTGCTGAGCCGTCGTCAAATGCACTTGCAAATTGCGATCTGGTCTTTTTTGCAACGCCAAATAAGATTGCCATGGAAGAGGCCATACCCTTGCTTGAGCGTGGGATTCAGGTGATCGATTTGGCCGCCGACTTTCGGTTCTCGGATACCGATGTATGGGCTGCGACCTATGGTGGCAGGCATGCAGCGCCGACTTGGAATGCGCGCGCAGTCTATGGCTTACCAGAGTTATACCGGGACGCCATACGTGGTGCCCAGTTGGTCGGCAATCCAGGCTGTTACCCAACTGCAACAACCTTGCCGCTTGCGCCCTTACTGAAGGCGAACATGCTGTCCACGGACATTATTGTGGATGCCAAGAGTGGAGCGTCTGGCGCGGGGCGATCCGCGCGCGTCGATTTAATCGTGGCTGAGGCGTCGGATAATTTCCATGCCTATGGTGCCGATGGTCATCGTCATGGGCCAGAGATTGCGCATCAGTTATCGCGGTGGTCTGGTCAGCCGATTGAGGTGACCTTTGTGCCACATTTGCTACCAATGATTCGGGGGATTGAAGTGACCATCTATGCCTCCATCAAAGGCGGGACAACGATCGACGATGTTCGGCAGGCGTTGCACGAGGCGTACGCGGATGAACCCTTGATCGATATTGTGGGCCCAGGCATCCATCCAGAAACTCGGTGGGTGCGCGGATCAAATTGTTGCCGGATTGGTGTCTATCAACAGCACCCTGGCCGGTTGATACTCTCCAGCGTGATCGATAATTTAGTAAAGGGTGCAGCAGGGCAAGCGATCCAAAATATGAATTTGATGCTAGGGTTAGATGAATGGATGGGCATTCCAATGCGTCCATTGGCCCCTTAAAGTCGACCGAAACGGAGTATAGGGTATGGCAGAACAGTTCATTCCGCAGCCGATTCAGGTGACTGATCGAGCGATCGCGAAGGTCAAAGAGTTGGTTGCGGAGGAGCAAAATCCGCATCTGCAACTTCGTGTCTTCGTCACCGGAGGCGGTTGCTCCGGGTTCCAGTACGGCTTTAGTTTTGATGATGCGCACCAAGAGGATGACACTGAAGTCGAGAAGGATGGCGTTAAAGTCGTTGTCGACGGGTTGAGTTATCAGTATCTCGTGGGGTCCGTTGTGGATTACTCAGAATCTCTCACGGGCTCGCAATTTGTCGTCAATAACCCCAATGCCACGTCAACCTGTGGCTGTGGTGCGAGCTTTAACATCTAATATCCAGGTGCGATCACGCCCAAAATCACTGAACGGGCGCTCCCGGTCACAGAGGGCGTTGCCAGTCGGCGTTGATCCAAACAGGCCAATCCGAGCCATGCAAAGCACGTGGACTCCACATCTTGTGGTGGAACTCCGGCGATATCGGTCGTACTCACTAATGCGGCGGTCTGTTGGTCCAGGGATGCCATGATCACAGGATTGAGTGCTCCACCCCCGGCAACCAACAAGATGTCCAAGTCTGCCGGTAGAGCGCTCGCCGCCGAGACCGTGGTGAGCTCGACAAGCGTACGTAATACGTCCTGAGGCGCGTAGTTGCTGGTAGGTGTCGGCGATCGCGTCTCAAGCCAATGCAAGTTAAAGTACTCTCGGCCGGTACTTTTGGGAGGCTGTCGCGCGAAATACGGATCATCGAGCCAGGCATCGAGCAGTGTTTGAATGACCATTCCCTGTGCAGCGTGATGGCCGTTGTGATCGTAACGCGCGCCAAACTGCGTTTGCGTCCACTGATCAAGCAAGGTGTTCGCCGGTCCGGTGTCAAAGCCACGGACTGCGCCTGGAGTATCGAGGAGGGTCACATTGGCGATCCCACCCAAATTGAGAACCGCAACAGACTCACCCTCTCGTGCGAAATGCATGCAATGAAACAAGGGTGCAAGCGGCGCACCTTGGCCACCTGCTGCCAGATCATTCCTTCGGAAATCAAAGGCCACGGGACATCTCAGGGATTGCGCCAATGGATGTGGGTTCACCAATTGCCATGAGGTCTGTGCTGTGGGGTGATGAAAGAGGGTTTGCCCGTGACAGCCCAGCACGGCAGGCGCCATATCCGGGCATGTCTCTTGGAATTGATGCAATCCATCTAAGAGATCTGTTGTGTAATCCGCTTCCAGTTGACTGAACTCGGCGGCGGTGAAAGGTCTCCCTTCTATGACAGTTTGGCATCGTGCGATCACAGAGTCTGAGAGCGGAGTATGGATTGCAGCGAGCACTTCAACCGGGCCGCCTGCATGCGTTTCTCGAACCCAAGCAATGTCGATGCTATCCAAACTGGTGCCAGTCATGAGGCCGAGAGCCTCGCGTGGAGGCTTATTGGGTGATGGTTTGAAGCGCCAGTTCAACATCTTTTGCCGCGGGGCTGAGTGCAGCCAACATGGTTGTTGCGACGCGTTGAAACGCCACCAGCTCGGTTGGAGGTAATGACTTGGCTTTGGGAAGTTTGTCCAAGACGGTACGGGGATTTCTGTGAACACCGTTCACGACGAACTCATAATGCAGATGGGGCCCGGATGCTAACCCGGTTGCACCCACGTATCCGATTACCTGTCCTTGCTTGACACGATCACCGACCCGATATTTGCCAAACTTCGACAGGTGTGCGTAGCGGGTTTCCACACTATTGCCATGCTTAATGACGACCAAGTTCCCGTACCCACCCTTCTTGGCGCGGTAACTGATGCGTCCATCCCCTGCCGCATAGATTGGTGTTCCGGTGGCGGCCGCATAATCTGTGCCCTTGTGCGCGCGCATTGTGCCCAATACCGGATGCTTGCGTTTCAGATCAAAGTTGGAGCTAATTCGTCTGAAGTTGAGCGGTGCACGCAGGAATGCCTTTTGCAGACTCACGCCACGTTCGTCATAGTATCCGGTGTCGCCTTCTGAGTCGGTGTAACGGAAGGCGAGGAAATGTTCGCCAGAATTGACAAACTCAGCGGCGAGAATTTTGCCAAACTCCACAAATTCCCCGTCGAGATAGCGTTTTTCGAAGGTCACTCTGAATTGATCGCCGGCACGAATCTCGTAAACAAAGTCGATCAGATGTCCGTAAATGTCAGCCAATTCCATGATCAAACTGTCTGGCAAGCCAGCACGTGCACCGGCAAGAAACAATGAGCTATTAATGGTGGCCTCAGCTGTCTCGACATAAATTTCTGCATCCCGAATGTTGACGCGATGTTGCCATTGGCCATCCTGATAGCTGGCAATGACACTTTGGAACGGACTGATCTGCCGTTGGATTTGCTGCAGTGTTTCGTCGAGGTAGGTAAAGGCCACTTCTTGGCCAACAATGAGATCTGAAATGCGCTCTTTCGGCGTCTCGGTGCTGGTGACTTCAAACAATAACTGTGGAGAGAGCCCCTGACGGGCAAACAATTTTGAGAGCGAGTCGCCGGCTTTCACGATTTCGCTGGATATTCGGGTTACCGGCACCTCCGGTGCAGGGACGAGGTCCTCCGCTGTGGTCACAAGTGGCGCTGTCAGCGTGACTGGAACCCGTTCCACAACCGGAGTATCAGTGCCGGTGGTCGGAAGTGGATCCGGAATTAGCAGGAGAACGACGAGTGCAGTCGCCGCGCCGGTAATGGCGAGGGCATGAGGCAGTGGGAATGGATAAAGCCACTTTTTTAAGCTATGAAACAAGTCGAGCATGCGTCCCGCAATCGTTGGTTTTCAAAAATGATACGGAAATTCGGCGACCTTTGCATACAATGCCGCCTCGAAATAGTCTTTATATTTGTGTGATACAACAGGAACCACAGTGACTCAGGTACAGATTAGCGATGCACTAGCCATCATTCAGCGTGGGGCGGCCGAAATTCTTCCGGAGCACGAGTTGGTGGAAAAGCTGGATCTGGGGCGGCCGTTGCGAATCAAAGCGGGCTTTGATCCCACCGCACCAGATCTCCACCTTGGGCACACAGTGCTCATTAATAAGCTGCGTCAATTCCAAGACCTGGGGCACGAGGTCATTTTCTTGATTGGCGACTTTACCGGCTTGATTGGCGATCCGACGGGGAAAAATGCGACTCGGGCACCCCTCACGCGGGCACAGTTGATGGATAATGCGAAGACCTACGCAAGCCAGGTGTTCAAGATTCTTGATCCGGAAAAAACGCGGGTGGAATACAACAGTCGTTGGATGGATCAGCTGACTCCAGCCGATTTCATTCGATTGGCTGCGAAATTGACGGTGGCTCGGATGTTGGAGCGCGATGACTTCAATAAGCGGTTTAAAGCTGAGCAGCCGATTTCGATTCATGAGTTCCTCTATCCGTTGATGCAAGGCTACGACTCGGTGGCGTTAGAAGCCGACGTTGAGCTTGGTGGGACGGATCAGAAGTTCAATCTCCTGATGGGTCGAGAACTGCAACGAGATGCCGGACAAGCACCCCAAGCGGTGTTAATGATGCCGATTCTCGAGGGCCTCGATGGGGTCAAAAAGATGTCGAAGTCCCTGGGTAACTATGTTGGGTTAAATGACGATCCTGGGGATATGTTCGGCAAGCTGGTCAACATCTCTGACGCGCTCATGTGGCGCTATTATGAGTTGCTGAGCTTAAGGAGCTTGGAAGATCTCAGCGATCTGAGGCGTGATGTCTCGGCTGGCGTGGTGTCGCCGAATGCAGCGAAGGCAGAGCTCGCACGTGAAATTATTACGCGGTTTCATGATGAGGATGCCGCAGATCGGGCTTCACGCAGTGCAGGGAATAAGTTCAAAGCCGGAGATATTCCTGATGAGATGCCTGAATTTACCCTGACAGCCGATGACCAAGGTGGTGTTCCGCTCAGTGTATTGCTTCGCGAAACCACATTGGCGGCGAGCTCTTCTGAGGCGCGCAGCCGCATTCTCCAGGGAGCGTGTCGGATTGATGGGGAATTAATGATAGATCCGCAATATCGCGTCACTGCGGGAGAAACGCATGTGTATCAATGTGGTAAGAAGCGTTTCGCGCGGGTGACTGTGACGATTGAGTGACATCTTCATGAATATTTGTTGACACTCAAACATTGCCCCCTATACTTCGCCCTCGCTCAAGGCAGTCCGGTACATTAGGACCGGTCGGAGCCCCCTAAAATCCGCGTGAGGTTAGGGTGGGCTGGTCACTATAGACAGTTGGCAGCAGATTTGAAAAAAGCTGTTGCATTGCGATTTTGACTCGTTAGAATGCGCGCCTCCTGAGAACCCAGCATGCTGAGTTTTCGGGGCCAATCCTAGGGTTGCTGTTTTAGATGCAAGCCGAAAAAAGGGGTTGCAAAGCGCGATTGATTCGATAGAATGCGCGTCCACTTCAGAGAGGCCCTCTGAAGCGATATTTAACAACTTGATCAAGCAATGCGTGTGGGTGCTTGAGCTGGAAACGACAAATTTTCAGACAAGCATACCCGTAATAAAATACGAGTTTTTGCGATTGTCTGAGCAACACATATCACCGAAGTTCGCTTCGGTACTCTTAACTGAAGAGTTTGATCATGGCTCAGATTGAACGCTGGCGGCAGGCCTAACACATGCAAGTCGAACGGTAACGATCCTAGCTTGCTAGGAGGCGACGAGTGGCGAACGGGTGAGTAACGCGTAGGAATCTACCTAGTAGTGGGGGATAGCCAAGGGAAACTTTGGGTAATACCGCATACGATCTACGGATGAAAGGGGGCCTCTCTTTGAAGCTCTCGCTATTAGATGAGCCTGCGTCGGATTAGCTTGTTGGTAGGGTAAAGGCCTACCAAGGCGACGATCCGTAGCTGGTCTGAGAGGATGATCAGCCACACTGGAACTGAGACACGGTCCAGACTCCTACGGGAGGCAGCAGTGGGGAATATTGGACAATGGGGGCAACCCTGATCCAGCCATGCCGCGTGTGTGAAGAAGGCCTTAGGGTTGTAAAGCACTTTTAGTAGGGAGGAAGGCCCGGTAGTTAATACCTGCCGGGATTGACGTTACCTACAGAAAAAGCACCGGCTAATTTCGTGCCAGCAGCCGCGGTAATACGAAAGGTGCAAGCGTTAATCGGAATTACTGGGCGTAAAGCGCGCGTAGGCGGCTTGGTAAGTTGGATGTGAAAGCCCCGGGCTCAACCTGGGAACTGCATCCAAAACTGCCAGGCTAGAGTATGGTAGAGGATGGCGGAATTTCCTGTGTAGCGGTGAAATGCGTAGATATAGGAAGGAACATCAGTGGCGAAGGCGGCCATCTGGACCAATACTGACGCTGAGGTGCGAAAGCGTGGGGAGCAAACAGGATTAGATACCCTGGTAGTCCACGCCGTAAACGATGAGAACTAGCCGTTGGACATCTTGCATGTTTAGTGGCGCAGCTAACGCGATAAGTTCTCCGCCTGGGGAGTACGGCCGCAAGGTTAAAACTCAAATGAATTGACGGGGGCCCGCACAAGCGGTGGAGCATGTGGTTTAATTCGACGCAACGCGAAGAACCTTACCTACACTTGACATCCTCGGAACTTTCTAGAGATAGATTGGTGCCTTCGGGAACCGAGTGACAGGTGCTGCATGGCTGTCGTCAGCTCGTGTCGTGAGATGTTGGGTTAAGTCCCGTAACGAGCGCAACCCTTATCCTTATTTGCCAGCGGTTCGGCCGGGAACTCTAAGGAGACTGCCGATGACAAATCGGAGGAAGGTGGGGACGACGTCAAGTCATCATGGCCCTTACGTGTAGGGCTACACACGTGCTACAATGGATGGTACAAACGGTCGCAATCTCGCAAGAGGGAGCCAACCCGAGAAAACCATTCGTAGTCCGGATTGAGGTCTGCAACTCGACCTCATGAAGTCGGAATCGCTAGTAATCGTAAATCAGAATGTTACGGTGAATACGTTCCCGGGCCTTGTACACACCGCCCGTCACACCATGGGAGTGGGTTGCACCAGAAGTGGCTAGTCTAACTACGGAGGACGGTCACCACGGTGTGATTCATGACTGGGGTGAAGTCGTAACAAGGTAACCGTAGGGGAACCTGCGGTTGGATCACCTCCTTAAACGACCTGTCGTGGAAGGCTTAAGTGCTCACACGCATTGCTTGATCAAATGACCTGGTAAGGCAGTGAATGGGTCTGTAGCTCAGTTGGTTAGAGCGCACCCCTGATAAGGGTGAGGTCGGCTGTTCAAATCAGCCCAGACCCACCAATACTGTGGGGCTATAGCTCAGCTGGGAGAGCGCCTGCTTTGCACGCAGGAGGTCTGCGGTTCGATCCCGCATAGCTCCACCAATTGCCTTACCAACATGGTGTTCATTGACAAGGGTTATCCTTTGTCAATGACTATCTGGTCAGTGTTCTTTAACAAGTTGGATTAACAAGTTTTGTAATCAACAAATTGGATACGTTGTATCAATTTCAAGATTACAGGCGCATTTGGTGATGCTGATATTTGATCAGCATTTATCGTGTAATTGGTACCCATGCAATGCTGAGCTCTGTGAGTTCCAGGATTGTATGATCAAGTACCTAAGCGCACACGGTGGATGCCTTGGCAATCAGAGGCGATGAAGGACGTTGTAGCCTGCGATAAGCGTGGGGGAGCTGGCAAACAAGCTTTGATCCCGCGATGTCCGAATGGGGAAACCCAGTCGAAAGACTATCCTGCACTGAATACATAGGTGCAGGAGGCAAACCCGGAGAACTGAAACATCTAAGTACCCGGAGGAAAAGAAATCAACCGAGATTCCCTTAGTAGCGGCGAGCGAACGGGGATTAGCCCTTAAGCAACTTGTGTGTTAGGAGAACAGTCTGGGAAGGCTGGCCATAGTGGGTGATAGCCCCGTATCCGAAAATGCACTTGTTGTGAAATCGAGTAGGTCGGGACACGTGTTATCTTGACTGAATATGGGGGGACCATCCTCCAAGGCTAAATACTCCTGATTGACCGATAGTGAACCAGTACCGTGAGGGAAAGGCGAAAAGAACCCCGGAGAGGGGAGTGAAATAGATCCTGAAACCGTGTGCGTACAAGCAGTAGGAGCCGTAAGGTGACTGCGTACCTTTTGTATAATGGGTCAGCGACTTACTTTCAGTAGCAAGGTTAACCGAATAGGGGAGCCGTAGAGAAATCGAGTCTTAACTGGGCGAATAGTTGCTGGAAGTAGACCCGAAACCGGGCGATCTATCCATGGCCAGGGTGAAGGTTGGGTAACACTAACTGGAGGCCCGAACCCACATCTGTTGAAAAAGATGGGGATGAGCTGTGGATCGGAGTGAAAGGCTAATCAAGCCCGGAGATAGCTGGTTCTCCTCGAAAGCTATTTAGGTAGCGCCTCATGTATCACCCTCGGGGGTAGAGCACTGTTTCGGCTAGGGGGTCATCCCGACTTACCAACCCGATGCAAACTCCGAATACCGAGGAGTGCAATCATGGGAGACACACGGCGGGTGCTAACGTCCGTCGTGGAAAGGGAAACAACCCAGACCGCCAGCTAAGGTCCCAAAATCTAGATTAAGTGGGAAACGATGTGGGAAGGCACAGACAGCTAGGAGGTTGGCTTAGAAGCAGCCACCCTTTAAAGAAAGCGTAATAGCTCACTAGTCGAGTCGGCCTGCGCGGAAGATGTAACGGGGCTAAATCTAGTACCGAAGCTGCGGATCTCGTAAGAGATGGTAGAGGAGCGTTCTGTAAGTCTGTGAAGGTGAATCGAGAGGTTTGCTGGAGATATCAGAAGTGCGAATGCTGACATGAGTAACGATAAAGGGGGTGAAAAACCCCCTCGCTGAAAGACCAAGGGTTCCTGTCCAACGTTAATCGGGGCAGGGTGAGTCGACCCCTAAGGCGAGGGCGAAAGCCGTAGTCGATGGGAAACAGGTTAATATTCCTGTACCACCACATATTGCGATGGAGGGACGGAGTAGGCTAGGTGATCCGGGCGTTGGTTGTCCCGGTATAAGGATGTAGGTAGAGAGCTTAGGCAAATCCGGGCTCTCAATACTGAGATCTGATGTCGAGTTTCTACGGAAACGAAGTCATTGATGCCATGCTTCCAAGAAAAGCTTCTAAGCTTCAGATATGTGGGATCGTACCCGAAACCGACACAGGTGGTCAGGTCGAGAAGACCAAAGCGCTTGAGAGAACTTGGGTGAAGGAACTAGGCAAAATGGCACCGTAACTTCGGGAGAAGGTGCACTGGTGACGGTGATGGCCCTTGCGGCTTCAGCTGTTGCCAGTCGAAGTAACCAGGCCGCTGCGACTGTTTATTAAAAACACAGCACTCTGCAAACACGTAAGTGGACGTATAGGGTGTGACGCCTGCCCGGTGCCGGAAGGTTAATTGATGGGGTTAGCGCAAGCGAAGCTCTTGATCGAAGCCCCGGTAAACGGCGGCCGTAACTATAACGGTCCTAAGGTAGCGAAATTCCTTGTCGGGTAAGTTCCGACCTGCACGAATGGCGTAACGATGGCGGCGCTGTCTCCACCCAAGACTCAGTGAAATTGAATTCGCTGTTAAGATGCAGTGTATCCGCGGCTAGACGGAAAGACCCCGTGAACCTTTACTATAGCTTCACAGTGGACTTTGAATATGCTTGTGTAGGATAGCTGGGAGACTTTGAAGCCGGGACGCTAGTTTCGGTGGAGTCAACCTTGAAATACCAGCCTGGCATGTTTGAGGTTCTAACCTAGACCCGTTATCCGGGTCAGGGACATTGTGTGGTGGGTAGTTTGACTGGGGCGGTCTCCTCCCAAAGAGTAACGGAGGAGCACGAAGGTACCCTCAGCATGGTCGGAAATCATGCAATGAGTGCAAGGGCATAAGGGTGCTTAACTGCGAGACGGACATGTCGAGCAGGTGCGAAAGCAGGTCCTAGTGATCCGGTGGTTCTGTATGGAAGGGCCATCGCTCAACGGATAAAAGGTACTCCGGGGATAACAGGCTGATACCGCCCAAGAGTTCACATCGACGGCGGTGTTTGGCACCTCGATGTCGGCTCATCACATCCTGGGGCTGAAGCCGGTCCCAAGGGTATGGCTGTTCGCCATTTAAAGTGGTACGCGAGCTGGGTTTAGAACGTCGTGAGACAGTTCGGTCCCTATCTGCCGTGGACGTTGGAGATTTGAGAGGAGCTGCTCCTAGTACGAGAGGACCGGAGTGGACGAACCTCTGGTGTTCGGGTTGTCACGCCAGTGGCATTGCCCGGTAGCTATGTTCGGAAAGGATAACCGCTGAAAGCATCTAAGCGGGAAACCTGCCTCAAGATGAGATCTCCCGGGCCTTCGGGCCCCTAAAGGACCGTAGAAGACTACTACGTTGATAGGTTGGGTGTGTAAGTGCTGTGAAGCATTGAGCTAACCAATACTAATTGTCCGTGAGGCTTGATCATACAATCCTCGAACTCATCGAGAACCAATTGTACGAATTCACCAAATGCAACTTGTTAATCCAACGCCCTATGCAGTTATGTGGCTTTAATAGCGGCATGACTCACCAGCTTGTCTGACGACAATAGCGAGCGTGAACCACCTGATCCCATCCCGAACTCAGAAGTGAAACCGCTTAGCGCCGATGGTAGTGTGGGGTCTCCCCATGTGAGAGTAGGTCATCGTCAGGCATCTAATGCGAAAAGCCCCGTCTCGTTTGAGATGGGGCTTTTTTTATCAGTTTTGAGACAGTATGGCGTGATCTGAGCACGTAGACTGTCGTTTTCCAGAAGCGCTGTGGCAAGTGGCCACTTTGGAGATCGTGTGAGCTTAGCGAATCGTCCAGTATGGCTACCTTACGCACCTTGGCTCTTTTTATTGGTTTGGTCCGCTGGCTACGCAATGGCCAAGCTGGCGCTTCTATATACCGGTCCGCTCAATTTATTGGCACTGCGCTTTGTTGGTGCGAGTGCGGTGTTGTGGCCTGTTGTCTTGATCGTGCGACCTGCATGGCCCCGATGGGACGCGGTGCGCGATATCCTGGTGGTGGCATTCTTTCTGCAGCTGGTGCACTTTGGCTGTATTTATGTCGGGCTATGGCTTGGCGCGTCAGCTGGGGTCATGGCACTGTTTGCTGCATCACAGCCGATTTTAATCACGATTGTTGCTGGTATTCTCACTGGGTTGGCTATTCCTGCACGTGTCTGGGTCGGATTGGGGTTGGGGCTATGCGGCGCGGGTTGGGTGATTGGCGTCAAGGGCGAGTTTTCGGATGGGGCTCTCCTTGGTGCATTGTTAGGATTCTGTGCAATGGTCGGGCTATCCATCGGACAAGTCTATGACAAACGGACAAAGCCAGTCTGTCACCCATTGCTGGTGTACGTGCTGCAGTATGGCTTTGCTGGACTGGTCAGTGCGCCGATTGCGTTGGCGCTTGAGGGATTTGATGTCATTTGGACAGTCCCATTTGTCAGCGCGCTCATCTTCTTAGTGTTGGTAAATAGTCTCTTGGGCATTTTTCTGATGTTAACCATGGTGCGCTTTGGTCAGATATCGAGGGTCACCAGTATTATGTTCTTGGTTCCCGGTGTTGCCGCATTGATTGCTTGGTTTGTGGTCGACGAAGTCATGCCCATCCTTGCGTGGCCGGGAATTCTGTGTGCGGCTTGCGGTGTCCTGCTGGTGCTGTATGCACCAACTACCGAGGCGTCTGGACAGTGAAGCCCAAGACCTGGAAGGCAGTTTTGATCGCTATGCAAGATGGATGCTGGCACAGCGGACAGCGGCTAGGGGATGACCTGGGGTTGACGCGTGCAGCGATGTGGCAGCGGATCGAGGCACTCCGAGCACTCGGCGTTCCGGTTGAATCTGGTCCGAGGGGTTACCGGATTCCGGATGGGGTCTATCTCCCTGATGCGGCGTCTTTGATGCTTGCGGCCGTTCCTGTGGTAGTCACGGATGTGACCGTCTCAACGAATCAAGACGTCTTAGAGCGGCCTGAGCTCGTCAGTGAAATCGCGCTGTGGCAGGCCGCCGGTCGAGGGCGACGTGGTCGCCCTTGGTGGGGCGCGCCTGGGCGTACCCTGCTTTGTTCCGTCGGCCTAGACATGGAGAGTCAAGGACAAGCATGGTGGGGCTTATCTCTGGCTGTCGGAGTGGTTGTGGCAGAGTATCTTGCCGAGCAGGGTGTGTTGGTTGAGCTGAAGTGGCCCAACGACTTGTACCTGCACGATCGAAAACTCGGTGGGCTACTGATTGAGTTAACTGGAGATCCGCTGGGACAGGTGCGGGTGGTAGCTGGCCTTGGATTAAATTTAGCATCGGTGTGTATCGCAGAGGCACCACCCATGGCTGATTTGCGAGAGTCAGGCTGTCTGTGGTCAGATGCGGCAACCGCCGGTCTGATTGAGCGGATACATCGGTGTTTGGCACTGTTTCCCGAACAAGGTTTTCAAGAGTATCGATCGCGCTATCAAGCACGTTGTCTACTGACCGGTAAGCAAGTCAGCGTCGATGGTACGCTACCCTTTAGTGGGCTGTGTCATGGCGTGGATCTACAGGGACAGCTCATTGTCGAGACGGAGGATGGGTTGCAGACGGTTAGTGCGGGGGAAGTCAGTGTGCGATGGCAGTGATCTTATCCATTGATTTAGGTAATACCCGCCTGAAGTGGTGGTTAGAAGGGCCTGATTGGAATGATCATGGATCAATACCAAACCAGGCGCTTGAGTCTGGGTTGCGTGGGCTTCCCTGGGGGATGATTGAGTGGATTCGGGTGGCGTCGGTGCGAGACCCGTCCGCGACAATGGCGATTTCGGTGTATATTGACAGCCTTTCGTCGCCAAGCTGTCACATTGACACGGTTGAAATTCAAGATTTCCCCGCTGCGCTCTCTTTGCCGGACACCGATAGGTCGCAAATTGGTGTCGATCGATATCTTGCGATGTTGGGCGCAACGGCGACCCACGCCAGTTGTGTTGTGATCGATGCTGGGACGGCCGTGACGATCGATATTGTGGACGGGTGTGTGCACCGTGGTGGATACATTGTACCAGGGCTGCAAGTTGCATGGCAGGCGCTGGTGACGCAAACGGACCGAATTCATGCGTCCACCGATCGATTGTATGATGCCAAGTTAGGTCCGGGCTTCGTTACGCAAGCCTGTGTGGATCACGGTGTGCGTCTCGCGCTGGTGACGTTATGCGAGGCAATCATTTCGAAGCATGCTGGAGCGGCTGACCACGCTACGCTTGTGACAGGCGGTGATGGTGCGTGGTTAATTGCGCATCTTCCTGACGGCGCTCGCTATGCGCCGGACTTAGTCAAGCGAGGGATGGATCGCTATTTTTCGCTCCGCTCGTAAAAATTGCGTAAACAACTTGTATTCGACCCCCGCTTTTGGTTAACTTTCGCGCCCTGAATCGCTGGAAAGCGGTTGAGTGGATGCCGGCATAGCTCAGCAGGTAGAGCAGCGCACTTGTAATGCGAAGGTCCCGAGTTCGATTCTTGGTGCCGGCACCAATCCAGCTTTGCTGGGGGACGGAGGGATGTCCGAGCGGTCAAAGGAAGCAGACTGTAAATCTGCCGGCTATGCCTACGCTGGTTCGAATCCAGCTCCCTCCACCATATTGAATACGGATGCTGCGGACGGGCAGGAGTATGCTCGTCCGTGTTGTTATCACACCACCAAAATGACGAGAACGGGAGTGACGTTCGCATGGCAAAAGAGAAGTTTGAGCGCAAGAAGCCACACGTAAACGTGGGGACGATTGGACACGTTGACCATGGTAAGACGACGTTAACGGCGGCGTTGACGCGTGTTGGCGCGGAAGTATTTGGTGGTGAGATGCGTGCGTTTGATCAGATTGACAACGCCCCTGAAGAGCGTGCTCGTGGGATTACGATTGCGACGTCGCACGTGGAGTATCAGAGTCATGCGCGACATTACGCGCACGTGGATTGTCCTGGTCACGCGGACTATGTGAAGAACATGATTACGGGTGCGGCGCAGATGGACGGGGCGATTTTGGTCTGTTCAGCGGCGGATGGTCCGATGCCACAGACGCGCGAGCATATTTTGCTGAGTCGTCAGGTGGGTGTTCCCTACATTGTGGTGTTTTTGAACAAAGCGGACATGGTGGATGATCCTGAGCTGTTAGAGCTGGTGGAGATGGAAGTCCGTGAGTTGTTGGACCAGTATGATTTTCCGGGTGACGACACACCGATCATTGTGGGTTCTGCGCTGAAGGCGTTGGAAGGGGATACGTCGGAGATTGGGATGCCTGCGGTGCAGCGGCTGATTGAGACCTTGGACACGTATATTCCTGAGCCTGAGCGATTGATTGATCTGCCGTTTTTGATGCCGATTGAGGATGTTTTTTCGATTTCGGGTCGTGGCACGGTTGTGACGGGTCGTGTTGAGCGCGGGATTGTCCGGGTGGGCGACGAAGTGGAGATTATTGGGATTCAGGATACGACCAAGACGACCTGTACAGGCGTTGAGATGTTCCGGAAGTTGCTTGACGAAGGTCGAGCGGGTGAGAACGTGGGGGTCTTGTTGCGTGGTACCAAGCGTGACGACGTGGAGCGTGGTCAGGTGTTAGCGAAGCCGGGTTCGATCACACCGCATACACAGTTTGAGTGTGAGGTGTATGTGTTGTCGAAGGAAGAGGGTGGACGTCATACGCCATTCTTCAAGGGCTATCGTCCTCAGTTTTACTTCCGGACGACGGACGTCACGGGTGCGTGTGAGTTACCTGAGGGCACGGAGATGGTGATGCCTGGGGATAACGTGAAGTTATCGGTGGAGTTGATTGCTCCGATTGCGATGGAAGATGGCTTGCGTTTTGCGATTCGTGAGGGTGGCCGCACTGTGGGTGCTGGCGTCGTCTCGAAAATCTTGAAGTAAGTTGACAGAATGCTGCGGGACGTGAGTCCCGCCAATAGGTTAGGCCAGTAGCTCAATTGGCAGAGCGTCGGTCTCCAAAACCGAAGGTTGGGGGTTCGATTCCCTCCTGGCCTGCCACTTTTAGCGGGGAGACCCGTCAGAGTCGTGGGGATATTGATGAACGCGAAAGCGGAAACCACATCACGTTTGGACCAGTTAAAGTGGCTGGTTGTCATTGCTGTTGTGGCAGTGGGCGTTGTGGGCAACAGTTATTACGCTGGAGAATCGGTTCTCTATCGCGTCCTGGCGCTGTTGGCGCTTGCAGGTGTTGCAGGTGGTTTAGCGCTGACTACTGCGAAAGGCATTGCATTTCGTGAGATGGTCAAAGAAGCGCGTGTTGAATTGCGGAAGGTTGTGTGGCCGACGCGCCAAGAGACCGGACAGACCACTGCGATCGTTGTGGTCGTGGTGTTAATTGTGGCTTTGATTTTGTGGGCGCTCGACAGCTTGTTCGCCTGGATTATCGCGTCTCTGATTGGATAGGGGTGATATGTCGAAGCGTTGGTATGTAGTCCAGGCATTTTCTGGATACGAAAAGTCCGTGATGCGCAGTATTACGGAGCAAGTCGCTTTTCATCAAATGGAAGATCGTTTTGGTGAGATTCTTGTCCCGACAGAAGAAGTTGTCGAGATGAAGGAAGGGAAGAAGCGAAAGAGTGAGCGGAAATTCTATCCGGGCTACGTGTTAGTCAACATGGAAATGGATGACGAGACCTGGCACTTGGTGAAAAGTATTCCGCGTGTATTGGGATTCGTCGGTGGCACTGCCGAGCGTCCGGCTCCGATCACGGAGGCAGAGGCGACCTTGATTTTGGACCGCGTCACTGACAGTGCTGAGAAGCCGCGGCCGAAGACGTTGTTTGAGCCAGGTGAGCTGGTGCGCGTGACAGATGGTCCGTTTGCAGATTTTACTGGCGTGGTCGAAGAAGTGAATTATGACAAGAGCCGCTTACAGGTTGCGGTCGTCATTTTTGGGCGTTCGACGCCTGTTGAATTGGAATTTGGTCAAGTCGAAAAAGGTTAATCGGCTTGATGTGTTAACCGGGGAGCCGAAAGGCGTGATACCCACTTAGGAGTCAAGTATGGCTAAGAAAATCGCAGGTTATATCAAACTGCAAATCAAAGCTGGACAGGCGAATCCATCGCCTCCGGTTGGACCGGCGCTCGGTCAAAAGGGCGTGAATATTATGGAATTCTGTAAGGCATTTAACGCAGCGACTCAGCATATTGAGGCTGGGTTACCGACGCCTGTTGTGATTACCGTGTATGCGGATAAGTCCTTTACGTTTATTACCAAGACACCCCCTGCATCTGTGCTGATTAAGAAGGCATTGGGATTAAGCAGTGGATCGAAGCGCCCAAACACTGACAAGGTGGGTACGTTGAATCGGACTCAGCTTGAAGAGATTGCCAAGATCAAAGAGCCCGATTTGACTGCTTCCGACCTTGATGCAGCTGTACGGACCATTGCCGGGACTGCGCGCTCGATGGGCGTTGAAACTGAGGGAGTCGTGTGATGGCGAAGTTAACGAAACGTCAAAAAGTGATGGCCGATAAAGTGGATCGTCTCAAGGTGTATGCCTTTGAAGATGCCGTCAACTTGCTCACTGAATTATCCAATGTGAAGTTTACTGAGTCGTTTGAAGTGGCTGTAAATTTAGGCGTGGATCCGCGGAAGAGCGATCAGGTGGTACGTGGTGCAACGGTCCTGCCTAACGGCACAGGCCGTGACGTGCGGGTTGCAGTATTTGCGCAGGGCGAGAACGCTGAAAAGGCCAAGGCGGCAGGTGCGGATGTCGTTGGATTCGAAGATCTAGCCGCTGAGATCAAAGGTGGCCGATTGGATTTTGATGTCGTGATTGCCTCACCGGATGCAATGCGTGTGGTTGGACAACTTGGTACCGTGCTGGGCCCACGTGGTCTGATGCCGAACCCGAAGGTGGGCACGGTGACACCGAATGTCGAGGAAGCAGTTCGTAATGCGAAGGCGGGTCAGGTGCGGTACCGCACAGATAAGAACGGCATTATTCATGCGCCGATCGGTAAGGTTGGATTTAGCGCTGAAGCGTTGAAGGCGAATGTGGATGCGCTCCTTGGGGATCTGAAGAAGGCGAAGCCATCCTCAACCAAGGGTGTGTATTTCAAGAAGGTGTCTGTGTCGACAACCATGGGTCCTGGGATCCAGGTCGATCACTCAGCACTCAACGTGTAACAAGAATTTGAAGGGTTTCCGCCTCGGCGGGATCCGTCAAAGACCGCAGGTGTCCCTCGGGACCTAAATGGAAACAGCCTGCGTAGACGGCAGCCCCTATGCACAACTGTGTTTAGAAGGCCGTCAGGGGTCTACCTTCGGGTAGATGGGTTCATCCTGTAAAGGAGCAAAGCGTGGCACTGAAGCTCGAAGACAAAAAGGTGATTGTTGCCGAAGTCAACGAAGCGGCTGGTAATGCTTTGTCTGCGGTAATCGCTGATTACCGGGGTATGGAAGTTGGAGACTTAACCGTATTGCGCGAAAAAGCGCGGGCCGGGAAGGTATATCTCCGTGTCGTCCGAAATACTCTGGCAAAACGCGCCGTGGTGGGAACCTCTTTTGAGTGTTTAAACGATGCCTTGGTGGGGCCGACATTGCTCGGTTTCTCCATGGAAGAGCCAAGTGCAGCTGCCAAGCTGTTCAAGGATGCTTCTAAGGGTAACGAACATCTCGAAGTACGGGCTCTCGCGATCGGGGGTCAACTTCTTCCTGCATCCGCATTGGATGCAATGGCGAAGTTGCCAACCAAAGATGAAGCAATTGCAATGCTGATGAGCGTAATGCAGGCACCTGTGGCCAAGTTGGCGCGGACCTTGAATGAGGTTCCAAGCAAGTTGGTTCGGACGCTCGCAGCAGTAGGTGAAGCGAAGAAAGCAGGGTAATCCTGTCTTGGCTTTCGATTGACATAGTTTGTGAAATGAGAATTGGAGATTAAAGAATGGCACTGTCAAAGGACGATATCCTGAACGCGATTGCCGAGATGAGCGTCATGGACGTTGTAGACCTGGTTTCTGCAATGGAAGAGAAGTTCGGCGTTACCGCAGCGGTTGCAGTTGCAGCAGCACCGGCCGCAGCCGGTGGTGGCGAAGCGGCAGCAGTTGCTGAAGAGCAGACAGAATTCAACGTGGTTCTGACTGCTACAGGCGAAAAGAAAGTGAACGTCATTAAAGTCGTTCGCGCAGTCACAGGCCTTGGTCTGAAAGAAGCAAAAGATCTCGTTGACGGTGCGCCAGGCACAGTCAAGGAAGGAGCTTCTAAAGCCGAAGCTGAAGACATCAAAAAGCAACTTGAAGAAGCCGGCGCAACTGTCGAGCTCAAGTGATGTTTGTGGTCCGTGGCGACACGGATCAGCAAATTGGCTGGTGGTCTTAACCACCGGCCTTTTTGCGCTTTAACAGGAGAGGTTTCCGGAGAGGCTAGTGCTTGTCCGGAACCCTTTCTAGGGAACGTACTATAGAGCATTCACGGTGGATGCTTTTTCACAGGTTGAGGAAGGCACATGGCTTACTCGTACACAGAGAAGAAACGTATTCGGAAAGACTTCGGAACATTGCCATCAGTGATGGATGTCCCGCAGTTATTAGCCATTCAATTGGACTCCTACCGCGAGTTTTTACAAGGCGGTGAAGTGACTGAGAATGCCGCCCCGACCGGGTTGCACGCAGCCTTCCAGTCAGTCTTTCCGATCCAATCGTTCTCTGGGAACGCTGAACTGCAATATGTGAGTTATCGCTTGGGCGATCCCGCGTTTGACGTGAAGGAATGTATCCTCCGTGGTGACACCTATGCGGCACCTTTGCGCGTTCGTGTTCGACTGGTCTTGTTTGAGAAGGAAGGCCAGAACAAGTCGGTGAAGGACATTAAAGAAGAAGAAGTGTACATGGGCGAAATTCCGCTCATGACTGAAAACGGCACATTTGTGATTAACGGAACAGAGCGCGTGATCGTGTCTCAGCTGCACCGATCGCCGGGCGTCTTCTTTGAGCATGACAAGGGCAAGACACACAGCTCGGGTAAGTTGTTGTACTCCGCGCGTATCATTCCCTACCGTGGCTCATGGTTGGATTTTGAGTTTGATCCGAAGGATCAGGTGTTTGTGCGAATTGACCGCCGTCGGAAGTTGCCAGCATCGATTTTGTTGCGAGCACTCGAAATGGGCGACGAAGAGATCCTTGATGAATTCTTCGAGAAGACCAGCTTCACCTTTAAAAAGATGGATATCTTTATGGAGTTGGTGGCGGATCGGTTGCGTGGCGAAACGCTCAGCTTTGATTTGCTCGACGAGAAGGGCAAAGTCATTGTTGAGGCAGGTAAGCGAATTACCGCACGGCATGTGCGTCAGCTCGAAAATTCTGGGTTGAAGCAACTGAAAGTGAGTGATGACTATTTGGTCGGCAAGATTCTGGCTAAAGACGTAATTCATACCGCAACGGGTGAAGTGCTGGCGCGTTGCAACCAGCCGATCAGTGATGACCTGATTGAGGCCATCCGTGGCGCTGGTATCAAGCAGCTTGAGACTATTTACACCAACGATTTGGATCGAGGGGCGTACATGGCCGATACATTGGCGGCAGATGCCACCAGTAATCGGATGGAAGCCTTGGTCGAAATTTATCGAATGATGCGTCCTGGCGAGCCACCGACTAAGGAAAGTGCAGAGAACTTGTTCGAGGGGTTGTTCTTCTCTGAAGAACGCTATGACCTCTCTGCAGTTGGGCGGATGAAGTTCAATCGTCGTGTCGGCTCACATAAAAAAAATGCGGGCGACTTGGAAACGGGGCCAGGCATCTTATCGAAAGACGATATCTTGGCTGTCATGAAAACGTTGATTGATATTCGCAATGGCTATGGCATCGTCGATGACATCGATCACCTGGGTAACCGTCGTGTCCGCTCTGTTGGGGAAATGGCGGAAAATCAGTTCCGAGTTGGTCTTGTGCGGGTTGAGCGCGCCGTGCGTGAGCGTCTTGGTCAAGCCGAGACTGAAGGTCTCATGCCGCGTGATCTCATTAATGCGAAGCCCGTGGCAGCGGCTGTCAAAGAGTTTTTTGGCTCGAGTCAGTTGTCTCAGTTTATGGATCAGAATAACCCCTTGTCCGAAGTGACTCACAAGCGTCGTGTCTCTGCGTTAGGGCCAGGTGGTTTGACACGAGAGCGTGCGGGCTTTGAGGTGCGCGACGTGCATCCGACGCATTACGGTCGGGTCTGCCCAATTGAGACACCTGAAGGACCAAATATTGGTTTGATCAACTCATTGGCAACTTACGCGCGTACCAATCGGTATGGATTCTTGGAATCCCCATATCGCCGTGTATTGGATGGCAAAGTGACCGATGACATTTCTTATTTGTCAGCCATTGAAGAGGCCGACTATGTCATTGCACAGGCCTCCGCGCAGCTGAATAACAAAGGCGAGCTGATCGAAGAGTTGGTGCCTGTTCGGCATCGGAATGAATTCACTGTGATGCCCCCTGAGCGTGTTGACTTCATGGATGTTTCGCCACGGCAGGTAGTTTCCGTGGCGGCCGCCTTGATTCCGTTCCTAGAGCACGATGATGCAAACCGAGCCCTGATGGGTTCGAACATGCAGCGCCAAGCGGTGCCGACTCTTCGCGCAGAAAAGCCATTGGTCGGAACCGGCATGGAACGTCACGTGGCGACCGATTCTGGCGTCTGTATCACTGCATTGCGTGGTGGAGTCGTCGATTTCGTTGATGCCAAGCGGATTGTCGTCAAGACCAATACGGACGAAGTTCAATCCGGTGAGGCGCCCGTTGATATTTACAACCTGACCAAATACACGCGGTCGAACCAGAACACCTGCATCAACCAGCGTCCGATTGTGAACGCGGGGGATGTGGTTGCTCGCGGTGATGTGCTCGCGGACGGTCCATCGGTGGATACCGGCGAGCTTGCCTTGGGTCAAAACATGCGTATCGCGTTCATGCCTTGGAACGGATACAACTTTGAAGACTCGATTTTGATTTCAGAGCGTGTCGTAAAGGAAGAACGTTTTACGACGATTCACATCCAAGAGTTTGCTTGTGTCGCACGTGATACCAAGCTGGGTGCTGAAGAGATCACTGCGGATATTCCAAATGTCGGCGAAAGTGCGCTGGCGAAATTGGACGAAGTGGGCATCGTGCATATCGGTGCAGAGGTGAAGCCGGGGGATATTTTGGTCGGCAAGGTCACTCCGAAAGGGGAGACTCAGTTGACTCCAGAAGAGAAGCTCCTGCGCGCGATCTTTGGCGAAAAAGCCTCTGATGTGAAGGATACCTCTCTGCGCGTGGGAACGGGCACGACTGGGACTGTGATCGACGTGCAGGTGTTTACCCGCGACGGCATCGAGAAGGATTCTCGCGCCAAATGGATCGAGGAAGATCAGCTCAACGAGTACCGCAAGGATCTCAATGAGCAGTATCGAATCGTCTCTCAAGCGACCTTTGGATATCTGTCGACGCAGTTGGTTGGAAAGACGGTGGCAGGCGCACCTGAGCTGAAGAAAGGTGATGCATTATCGCCAGAGTATCTCGCCGGATTGACTGAAGAGCAGTGGTTTAAGATTCGGATGACGGATGATGCGTTGAACGCATTGATCGGCGAGGCGGAAAAATCACTGAAAGAACGCCGTAGTGAGCTCGAAGATGCATTTGATCTGAAGAAGAAAAAGCTCAGCCAGGGTGATGATCTTGCCCCGGGCGTTCTGAAGATTGTGAAGGTCTATGTCGCTGTGAAGCGCAGAATCCAGCCTGGTGACAAGATGGCGGGTCGTCACGGAAACAAAGGGGTTATTTCGGTGATCATGCCGGAAGAAGATATGCCCTTTGACGAGAATGGTGATCCCGTTGACATCGTCTTGAACCCACTGGGTGTGCCAAGTCGGATGAACGTTGGTCAGATTTTGGAAACACACCTTGGAATGGCCGCGAAGGGCTTGGGTGAGCGCATTGATGCCATGCTTAAGGCACAGGTTAAGATTGCTGAACTCCGTTCCTTCCTCGATCAGATTTACAACAAGGTGGGTGGGATTCAGGAAGATTTGGATTCACTGACCGATGATGAAATCTTGGCCTTGTCACACAATCTGAAGGCTGGAGTACCCATGGGTACACCGGTATTTGATGGTGCGTCAGAACCGCAGATTAAGCAGTTACTTGAGCTCGCAGGGTATCCGGAGTCAGGGCAATTTACCCTGTATGACGGGCGGAGCGGTGAGGCATTCGATCGCCAGGTCACCGTCGGTTACATGTATATGTTGAAGCTGAACCACTTGGTCGATGACAAGATGCACGCGCGGTCAACGGGCTCATACTCGTTGGTAACGCAGCAGCCATTAGGTGGTAAGGCTCAGTTCGGTGGTCAGCGCTTTGGGGAGATGGAGGTCTGGGCTCTGGAAGCCTACGGTGCCGCCTACACCCTGCAGGAAATGCTGACTGTGAAGTCGGATGACGTGAACGGCCGGACACGCATGTACAAAAATATTGTCGACGGAGACCATCGCATGGAGCCAGGCATGCCTGAGTCCTTCAACGTGTTGGTCAAGGAGATCCGTTCACTCGGGATCTCGATCGAATTGGAAAACGAATAAGTCGGAAGACGTGGAGAGTTCGCTTCTATGAAAGATTTGCTGAACCTATTAAAGAGCCAAGGACATACTGCCGACTTCGATCGGATTCGGATTGGGTTGGCCTCGCCAACACAGATTCGTTCGTGGTCCTTTGGTGAAGTCAAAAAGCCGGAAACCATCAACTATCGGACCTTTAAGCCCGAGCGTGATGGGTTATTTTGTGCCCGTATTTTTGGGCCGGTGAAAGATTACGAATGTCTGTGCGGCAAGTACAAGCGTTTGAAGCATCGCGGCGTTGTCTGCGAGAAGTGTGGTGTTGAAGTCACGCAAACCAAGGTGCGTCGTGAGCGCATGGGGCACATCGAGTTAGCAAGCCCGGTCTGTCACATTTGGTTTTTAAAGTCTTTGCCATCCCGAATTGGTCTACTACTCGACATGACCCTGCGGGATATCGAGCGGATCCTCTACTTTGAGACCTATGTGGTGGTTGATCCTGGGATGACGCCGCTCGAGAAAGGTCAATTGCTGTCTGATGAGCAGTTCTTTGAAGCCTTCGAAGAGTACCAGGATGATTTCACTGCCATGATGGGTGCCGAGGCAATCCGTGGCTTGATGCTCGATATGGATTTGGAGGAAGAGATCGTTAGGCTCCGTGAAGAAATTCCGGCGACGAACTCAGAAACCAAGTTGAAGAAGCTGTCGAAGCGACTGAAGTTGCTGGAGGCGTTCCGTGATTCTGGGAACAAGCCTGAGTGGATGATCATGGAAGTCCTGCCAGTACTTCCGCCCGATCTTCGTCCGCTTGTCCCCTTGGATGGCGGACGGTTTGCAACCTCAGACTTGAACGATTTATATCGTCGCGTGATCAACCGAAACAATCGTTTGAAGCGTCTGTTGGAGTTGCGCGCACCCGATATCATTGTCCGTAACGAAAAGCGGATGTTGCAAGAAGCGGTCGATGCGCTCCTAGACAATGGCCGTCGTGGGCGTGCCATCACTGGGTCTAACAAGCGACCATTGAAGTCTCTGGCCGATATGATCAAAGGTAAGCAGGGGCGTTTCCGCCAAAACCTGTTGGGTAAGCGGGTTGACTACTCTGGCCGGTCAGTGATTGTGGTTGGTCCCTACCTGAAGCTGCACCAATGCGGTCTTCCGAAGAAGATGGCACTTGAGCTTTTTAAGCCATTTATTTACGCCAAACTTGAGGCACGCGGCCTTGCGACAACGATCAAGGCAGCAAAGAAGATGGTTGAGCGAGAAACTCCCGAGGTTTGGGATATCTTGGCTGAAGTGATTCGTGAGCATCCAGTCCTACTCAACCGAGCGCCGACGCTGCACCGACTTGGGATTCAGGCGTTTGAGCCACTGTTAATTGAAGGGAAAGCGATTCAGTTGCATCCCTTGGTCTGTGCTGCTTATAACGCAGACTTTGACGGTGACCAAATGGCCGTGCACTTGCCGCTGACGCTTGAGGCGCAGCTCGAAGCACGTGCATTGATGATGTCGACCAACAATATTCTGTCGCCTGCCAACGGCGAGCCGATCATTGTTCCATCACAGGATGTGGTCTTGGGCTTGTACTACATGACCCGTGAACGAATCAATTCCAAGGGTGAGGGCATGGTGTTCTCTGATTTGGATGAAGTCGCCCGTGCATATGGGGCTGGTGCTGTGCATCTTCAGGCGCGCATTAAGGTTCGGATTCATGAGGTCGTGATTGACGCCGATGGAGAAACCACAGAGTCGACCCGTATTGTCAACACAACGGTCGGTCGTGCACTGCTGTTCGCTATTGTGCCTGCCGGCTTGCCCTTCTCTGTCGTTGATCAAAATATGACCAAGAAGGCGATCTCCCGGTTAATTAATGCGTGCTATCGCCGCGTTGGTTTGAAAGAGACGGTGATCTTTGCAGACCAAGTGATGTACATGGGCTTCTCCTATGCGACGCGCTCAGGATCTTCGATTGGGGTGAATGATTTCGAGATCCCCGAAGAGAAGGCGTTGATCATCGCCGAGGCTGATGTGCAAGTGAAGGAAATCGAAGATCAGTTTGCTTCAGGCCTTGTGACGCAGGGTGAAAAGTACAACAAAGTCATTGATATTTGGGCCCGCGCAAACGATTTGGTCGCCAAGAAAATGATGGAGCGAATTGGGAAAGAAGAGGCGGTCGATGCGGATGGTAAGACTGTGATTCAAGACTCATTCAACTCGGTCTTCATGATGGCGGATTCGGGAGCGCGGGGTTCGGCGGCTCAGATTCGACAGCTTGCCGGCATGCGAGGCCTGATGGCGAAGCCTGATGGTTCGATTATTGAGACACCGATTACCGCGAACTTCCGTGAGGGGTTGTCGGTATTGCAGTACTTTATTTCCACCCACGGGGCCCGAAAAGGTCTTGCAGATACGGCATTGAAGACTGCGAACTCAGGGTACTTGACTCGTCGTTTGGTTGATGTTGCTCAGGATTTGGTGATCACAGACCACGATTGTGGAACGACCGATGGTTTACGGATGACTCCGTTGATTGAAGGCGGTGATGTTGTTGTTCCTTTGGCAACTCGGATTTTGGGTCGTGTCTCGGCACAGGATGTCATGAAGCCAGGGACTGACGAGATCGCAATCGAAGCCGGCACTTTGATTGATGAGCGCTTGGCTGAGCAAGCTGAGACCTGGGGGATTGACGAGCTAATCGTGCGAAGCCCGATTACCTGTGAAATCCGCTATGGTGTGTGTTCGAAGTGCTATGGCCGTGATCTGGGTCGTGGTCATCTTGTTAATGTGGGTGAGGCCATTGGCGTCATCGCAGCCCAGTCGATTGGTGAGCCAGGAACACAGTTGACCATGCGCACGTTCCACATTGGTGGTGCGGCAAGCCGAGCATCTGCCTCAGACCGAATTGAGGTGAAGCATGGTGGGGCAATCCGTCTGCACAATTTGAAGTGGGTTGAGCGTATTAATGGTGATTTGGTGGCCGTCTCTCGTTCGGGAATGCTAGGCATTGCCGACGAACAAGGTCGGGAACGTGAATCCTATAAGCTGCCGTATGGTGCATTGATTACGGTGCGCGAAGGCCAGAAGGTCGAGGCCGGAACTGTGGTCGCGAGCTGGGATCCGCATACTCACCCAATCATTGCGGATCGCGCTGGGATTGTGCGATATCAAAGCTTTGAAGACGGCATCACCGTGAAGCGTCAAACAGACGATCTCACAGGATTGGCGAGCTTCGAGATTATTGATGAGAAGGATCGTCCGGCTGCAGGCAAAGATCTTAAGGCTGGGATTTTGCTTTATACCCAGGGCGCAGCGATTACCGATGAGCCTATTGCGCACTTCCAACTACCAGGTGGTGCGTTGGTCTTCTTGGAAGATGGTGCCACCATCGACGCTGGATCGATTATTGCGCGGATTCCGCAAGAGTCGTCGAAGACTCGGGATATCACCGGAGGTCTTCCACGTGTTGCTGACTTGTTTGAGGCGCGCAAGCCGAAAGAATCCTCGATTCTGGCTGAAGTCTCTGGGCACGTCTCATTTGGGAAGGAAACCAAAGGCAAGATTCGATTGGTGATTGCGCCAGAAGATGGTGCAGATCCAATCGAGCTGTTGATCCCGAAATGGCGTCAGCTCAACGTCTTTGATGGTGAGCAAGTGCAGCGTGGTGAAGTCATCTCTGATGGTCCATCAAATCCACACGACATCTTGCGCTTGTTGGGTGTGAGCGAGTTGGCGAAATACATCACCAACGAGATTCAGGAAGTCTATCGACTCCAGGGCGTTGTCATCAACGACAAGCACATTGAGGTCATTATTCGCCAGATGTTGCGGAAAGTGGAGGTGGCTCAAATTGGCGACTCCACCTTCATTGCCGGTGATCAAGTGGAATATAACCACATGCTGGAAGAGAACGACCGGTTGCGTATTGAAGGTGGAATCGAAGGTAAATATGAGCGGTTGCTGCTCGGTATTACCAAGGCGTCACTGGCGACTGAGTCCTTTATTTCCGCGGCGTCTTTCCAAGAAACGACGCGCGTATTGACTGAGGCTGCCGTCACAGGCAAGTCTGACAGTTTGCGCGGTCTCAAGGAAAACGTAGTGGTGGGTCGATTGATTCCAGCAGGAACTGGATTGGCGTATCACGCGGAGCGTAAGCGCCGTCGCGCTGACCACGGTGGAGACGATGTGCGTGTCTCAGCGGCAGAAGTGGCTGAAGCGTTGAGTCGTGAAATCGCCGAAATGGGTATGCAGGCTTCAGAGTCCGCGGAGTAATGGCTCCGCGGCTTGACTGCGTTCGTGGGCGCGCCTATCATCGCGCCCTATTTTTTGCAATGGATGTTTGGGAGATTGCCAATGGCAACCATTAACCAGCTTGTACGGAAACCCCGCAAGCAGAAGATCGTCAAAACTGACGTGCCTGCCTTGCAGGCCTGCCCGCAGCGTCGTGGCGTCTGTACTCGCGTCTATACCACGACACCGAAAAAGCCAAACTCGGCGCTGCGTAAAGTGTGTCGTGTGCGCTTAACCAATGGCTTCGAAGTCACCTCCTATATCGGTGGTGAAGGGCACAACCTGCAAGAGCACTCAGTCGTTCTGATTCGCGGTGGTCGTGTAAAGGATTTGCCAGGGGTTCGATACCACACCGTCCGCGGTGCGTTAGATACCTCCGGAGTGAATGATCGTCGTCAAGGTCGGTCAAAGTACGGTGCGAAGCGCCCTAAGAAATAATTGTCATTGATTTGTCATCAAATTTGCAGAGTATGGCTCGCCATACTCAGTAAGGCCGGGCATGTCCCGGAGTGACCTGAAGAAAAAAGGAAAGAATCATGCCTAGACGTCGCGTCCCGATGAAGCGGGAAATCCTGCCAGATCCTAAATTTCATGATCAAACGCTTGCGAAATTTATTAACCATGTCATGGAGAGTGGCAAAAAATCCATTGCTGAAGCCATTGTCTATGGCGCATTGGATCGTGTGAAAGAAAAGATCGGTGGCGATCCGATCGACGCGTTTACGACTGCGCTGGAAAACATCGCACCAATGGTCGAGGTGAAGTCTCGCCGAGTGGGTGGTGCAACCTATCAGGTGCCTGTTGAGGTGCGCCCAAGCCGTCGTACAGCGCTCGCGATGCGGTGGCTCGTTGAATACGCCCGAAAGCGCGGTGAGAAGTCGATGCAAGCACGTTTGGCGGGTGAAATTATGGATGCCGTCGAGAGTCGTGGTGCTGCTGTGAAGAAGCGCGAAGATGTGCATCGGATGGCCGAAGCGAACAAAGCGTTCTCACATTTCCGTTTCTAATTTGAATTGATTGATGCCGGCACTGCCGGCTTTTTGGAGAAAAACTGTGGCACGTACCACCCCAATCAACCGTTACCGCAATATTGGTATCTGCGCCCACGTGGATGCCGGAAAAACCACCACGACCGAGCGTATTTTGTTTTATACGGGTGTGAATCACAAAATCGGTGAAGTGCATGATGGTGCGGCCACAATGGACTGGATGGCGCAAGAGCAGGAGCGAGGGATTACCATTACGTCCGCGGCAACCACTGCATTCTGGGCAGGGATGGATCAGCAGTACGACAGACATCGGATTAACATCATTGATACCCCCGGCCACGTGGATTTCACCATTGAGGTTGAGCGGTCAATGCGGGTCCTCGATGGTGCGGTTGTGGTGTTTTGCGCATCATCAGGGGTTGAGCCTCAGTCTGAGACGGTTTGGCGTCAAGCAGACAAGTATCGGGTGCCACGTATTTGCTTCGTGAACAAAATGGACCGTGACGGTGCAGATTTCATGCGCGTCGTTGGGCAAGTTCGGAATCGGTTGGGCGCAAACCCGGTAGCGATTCAAGTGGCAGTGGGTGCTGAGAAAGACTTTAAAGGCGTTGTTGATCTGGTTAAAAACAAGTTCATTGCTTGGAATGAGGAAGATCAAGGTACGACGTTTACATATGAGGCTGTTCCAGCGTCGGTTGCCGATGATGTTGCCAAGTATCGTGAGCAAATGATTGAGGCGGCTGCCGAGGGTTCCGAGGAACTGATGGAGAAGTACTTGGAGGGCGAGGAGCTGACTGAAGCCGAAATTAAGCTAGGTCTCCGTAATCGCACCATTGCCCGCGAGATCGTTCCGTGTTTGTGTGGGACTGCATTTAAGAATAAGGGCGTACAGGCCATGCTGGACGCTGTGCTGGATTACCTGCCCGCGCCAAACGAAGTGGAAGCGATTCGAGGATTGGTCGACGAAGAGCGCGAAGAGATCCGTGAGGCGACTGACGAGGCACCCTTTGCGGCCTTGGCATTTAAGATCGCGACCGATCCTTTTGTCGGCACCTTGACGTTCTTCCGCGTGTACTCCGGCATCCTAAACGGTGGTGACTCTGTATTAAACAGCGTAAAGAGCAAAAAAGAGCGTGTGGGTCGAATGGTACAGATGCACGCCAACACCCGTGAAGAAATCAAAGAGGTGCGCGCCGGTGACATTGCTGCAGCTGTTGGATTAAAGGATGTGACCACAGGCGATACCTTGTGCTCCCTTGATAAGCCGATTGTGCTCGAGCGGATGGAGTTCCCTGAACCGGTCATTTCCCTGTCAGTTGAGCCGAAGTCGAAAGCGGATCAGGAAAGGATGGGCGTGGCATTGGGCAAGTTGGCTCAAGAAGATCCGTCTTTCCGGGTGAAGACTGACGAAGAGACTGGCCAAACGATTATTTCTGGGATGGGTGAGTTGCACCTCGATATTATTGTGGATCGGATGCGTCGAGAATTCAGCGTCGAATGTAACGTCGGTGCGCCGCAGGTGTCCTATCGCGAGTGCATCCGTAAATCTGTCGAAGTCGAAGGCAAGTTCGTCCGTCAGTCCGGTGGTCGCGGTCAGTATGGCCATGTGTGGGTCCGCATCGAGCCCCTGCCGTTGGATGGCGAGACCAACTTTGAGTTCGTCAACGCCATCGTCGGCGGTGTCGTACCCAAGGAATATATCCCCGCGGTCTCTAAGGGCCTTGAGGAGCAGATGGGGAATGGTGTAATCGCCGGGTTCCCATTGCTGGGTGTGCGGGCCACCTTGTTTGATGGGTCCTACCACGAAGTCGACTCGAATGAGATGGCCTTTAAGATTGCAGGCTCGATGGCGATGAAGAAAGGCGCGTTGGAAGCGAAGCCCGCACTTTTGGAACCCATCATGAAAGTCGAGGTGGTCACGCCGGAAGAAAATATGGGTGATGTCATTGGTGACTTAAATCGTCGTCGTGGCTTGATCCAAGGGATGGATGATGGTGTGGGCGGTGTAAAGCTGGTTCGCGCCGAGGTCCCGCTTGCAGAAATGTTTGGTTATGCGACTGACTTGCGTGGTTTTACGCAGGGTCGGGCGTCCTACAGCATGGAATTTGCGAAATACGCCGAAGCACCGCAAAGCGTCGCAGAAGAAGTAATTAAGAAAAACGCCTGATACAGGCTTAATCGGAGACTTGAGTAATGGCAAAAGAGAAGTTTGAGCGCAAGAAGCCACACGTAAACGTGGGGACGATTGGACACGTTGACCATGGTAAGACGACGTTAACGGCGGCGTTGACGCGTGTTGGCGCGGAAGTATTTGGTGGTGAGATGCGTGCGTTTGATCAGATTGACAACGCCCCTGAAGAGCGTGCTCGTGGGATTACGATTGCGACGTCGCACGTGGAGTATCAGAGTCATGCGCGACATTACGCGCACGTGGATTGTCCTGGTCACGCGGACTATGTGAAGAACATGATTACGGGTGCGGCGCAGATGGACGGGGCGATTTTGGTCTGTTCAGCGGCGGATGGTCCGATGCCACAGACGCGCGAGCATATTTTGCTGAGTCGTCAGGTGGGTGTTCCCTACATTGTGGTGTTTTTGAACAAAGCGGACATGGTGGATGATCCTGAGCTGTTAGAGCTGGTGGAGATGGAAGTCCGTGAGTTGTTGGACCAGTATGATTTTCCGGGTGACGACACACCGATCATTGTGGGTTCTGCGCTGAAGGCGTTGGAAGGGGATACGTCGGAGATTGGGATGCCTGCGGTGCAGCGGCTGATTGAGACCTTGGACACGTATATTCCTGAGCCTGAGCGATTGATTGATCTGCCGTTTTTGATGCCGATTGAGGATGTTTTTTCGATTTCGGGTCGTGGCACGGTTGTGACGGGTCGTGTTGAGCGCGGGATTGTCCGGGTGGGCGACGAAGTGGAGATTATTGGGATTCAGGATACGACCAAGACGACCTGTACAGGCGTTGAGATGTTCCGGAAGTTGCTTGACGAAGGTCGAGCGGGTGAGAACGTGGGTGTCTTGTTGCGTGGTACCAAGCGTGACGACGTGGAGCGTGGTCAGGTGTTAGCGAAGCCGGGTTCGATCACACCGCATACACAGTTTGAGTGTGAGGTGTATGTGTTGTCGAAGGAAGAGGGTGGACGTCATACGCCATTCTTCAAGGGCTATCGTCCTCAGTTTTACTTCCGGACGACGGACGTCACGGGTGCGTGTGAGTTACCTGAGGGCACGGAGATGGTGATGCCTGGGGATAACGTGAAGTTATCGGTGGAGTTGATTGCTCCGATTGCGATGGAAGATGGCTTGCGTTTTGCGATTCGTGAGGGTGGCCGCACTGTGGGTGCTGGCGTCGTCTCGAAAATCTTGAAGTAACAGTATCTGATACTGTGTAAAGGCCCCGCTTGCGGGGCCTTTTTGTTTTTAGGCGGTAAAGTCGGTTGACTCGGAAACCCTGCCTGCATACAATGCGCGACCTTGTTTTGGCCTGTCCGCTACTTTTTGCGGGCGAGTGTTTGATGGAGTAGCCAGGTGGCAGTACAGAATCAAAAAATTCGCATTCGGCTGAAGGCCTTTGACCATCGCCTGATCGACTCGTCGACCCAGGATATTGTCGAGACCGCGAAGCGGACCGGCGCCCAAGTGCGCGGCCCGATTCCATTGCCGACTCGGATTGAGCGTTACACAGTATTGGTTTCTCCGCACGTCAACAAAGACGCACGTGACCAATACGAAATACGCACGCACAAGCGGATGATTGATATCGTCGAGCCAACGGATAAAACCGTTGACGCGTTGATGAAGTTAGATCTTGCGGCGGGCGTAGATGTGCAAATCAGCTTAGGCTGATTTGAAAGCAGGGGTGCAGTAAAGCCGCGCGCCCCGAAGACAAGCGGTCTGTTTGTATAACACTGTGGCCATAGCGGGTTAAGCCCCCTGTGCAGGCAGAGAGGAAGTCGAGATGACATTAGGTGTTGTCGGTCGTAAGGCCGGTATGACTCGTATTTTTACTGAAGATGGTGTGTCCATTCCGGTCACCGTGGTCGAAGTAGAGCCGAATCGAGTCAGTCAAGTAAAAACCGTTGAAAAAGACGGATATCAAGCGATCCAGGTGACTGTGGGCGATCGTCGCGCGCAGCATCGCGTTTCCCAGCCGATCAAAGGGCATTTGGCGAAAGCTGATATGCGCATGGGTCGTGGCTTGTGGGAATTCCGGGTGGAAGATCTCGGGGATCTGTCGATCGGGTCTGAAATCACCTGCGCGTTTTTCGAGGCGGGCCAGAAGGTGGATGTCACCGGTCAGTCCAAAGGCAAAGGCTTTGCTGGTGTCGTGAAGCGTTGGAATTTCCGGATGCAGGATGCGACGCACGGCAACTCGTTGTCGCACCGTGCGCCAGGGTCGATTGGCAATTGCCAAACACCTGGCCGAGTCTTCAAGGGGAAAAAGATGGCGGGTCACATGGGTGCTGAGCGGGTCACCGTGCAGGGTCTCGAAGTGGTGCGCGTTGATGCCGATCATGGTCTGGTTCTGGTGAAGGGCGCAGTCCCTGGTGCCAATGGAACAGATGTCATCATCAAGCCTGCTGTGAAGGCCTGAGGGAGGCGAGCATGGAATTGAATCTGATAGCCGGTGGAACAGTCGAAGTCTCTGATCAGACGTTTGGCCGGGAGTTCAACGAGGCGCTGATCCACCAGGTGGTGACAGCATATATGGCGGGTGCCCGTCAGGGGACGCGAAGCCAGAAGACGCGTGCTGAAGTCTCTGGTGGTGGTCGCAAGCCCTGGCGCCAGAAGGGAACTGGTCGCGCACGTGCAGGGTCAACACGCTCGCCAATTTGGCGCAGTGGTGGCGTGACCTTCGCAGCCAAGCCGCAAGATCATTCCCAGAAAGTGAATCGAAAGATGTACCGCGCTGCAATGCGCAGTATCTGGAGTGAATTAGTACGGCAAGATCGGTTGGTCATTACCCAGGAGATGTCGGTAGACACGCCAAAGACCAGTGCGTTGGCTGAGAAGCTGAAAGCGATGGCGCTTGAAAGCGTATTGATCGTGACGGCTGAAGTCTCTGATGCACTGTTTTTATCTGCACGGAATTTACCGCATGTCGACGTTCGCGATGCCGAGGGGATCGATCCAGTGAGCCTTTTGTCATTTGAGAAGGTGTTAGTCACTGTGGATGCACTGAAAGCGATTGAGGAGCAATTGGCATGAACCAGGAACGTATTTTTACCGTTCTGAAAGGACCGCATGTCTCAGAGAAGGC
Organism: Litorivicinus sp.; assembly: GCA_018401755.1. Taxonomy (GTDB): domain Bacteria; phylum Pseudomonadota; class Gammaproteobacteria; order Pseudomonadales; family Litorivicinaceae; genus HIMB30. Next base: position 354,735 of record JAGYKJ010000005.1, on the reverse strand, counting down.
AACGGTTGTTGCGGATCAGCACAATCAGTACGTATTTCGGGTGGCCTCAGATGCGACCAAGGTTGATATCAAGGCCGCTGTTGAACAGCTCTTTGAGGTCTCGGTCACGAAGGTCAACGTAGTCAATATCAAAGGGAAGACCAAGCGCACAGCGCGGGGCATGGGGAAGCGACAAGATATTCGCAAAGCCTATGTGTCCGTGGCTGAGGGCCAGGAAATCTCCTTCGTAGCGGGCGAGTGAGACGGAAATTATGGCAATTGTAAAATGTAAACCAACCTCTGCCGGTCGCCGTCACATGGTCAAAATCGTGACGCCCGATTTGCACAAGGGGGCGCCACACGCGCCACTGTTGGAGAAAAAGTCGAAGTCGGGCGGTCGGAATAATGACGGCCGGATCACCACGCGACATATTGGTGGTGGGCACAAGCAGCATTACCGGATCATTGATTTCAAGCGCAATAAGGATGGGATTCCCGGAAAGATTGAGCGTATCGAATATGATCCAAACCGCAGTGCGCACATTGCGTTGGTGTTGTACGCAGATGGTGAGCGTCGTTACATCATTGCTCCAAAGGGAATGGCTGCTGGCGACCCTATCCGGTCCGGCGAAGACGCGCCAATCAAAGTGGGTAGTTGTTTACCACTTCGAAACATCCCTGTGGGCTCAATGATTCACTGCGTTGAGTTGAAGCCAGGTAAGGGCGCACAAATGGCACGGTCAGCGGGCGCTGCTGTGCAGCTGGTTGCGCGTGAAGGGCGTCATGCCACCCTGCGGTTGCGGTCTGGTGAGATGCGTAAAGTACTTGCGGAATGCCGCGCGACCTTGGGCGAAGTTTCGAACGGTGAGCATAGCTTACGTCAATTGGGTAAGGCCGGTGCGAAGCGCTGGTTGGGTGTGCGGCCCACAGTGCGTGGTGTCGTGATGAACCCAGTAGATCACCCGCATGGTGGTGGTGAGGGCCGGACGTCCGGTGGCCGCCATCCGGTATCGCCGTGGGGGATGCCGACCAAGGGATATAAGACACGTAGCAACAAGCGGACTGACGGCATGATTGTCCGTCGTCGTACGAAGTAAGGGAGAGGGATCCAATGCCACGTTCTCTGAAAAAAGGACCTTTTGTTGATCTCCACCTGCTTAAGAAGGTTGAGGTTGCTCAGGCAGCAAATGATCGGCGTCCAATTAAAACTTGGTCACGTCGTTCGATGATTGTTCCGACCATGGTGGGTCTGACAATCGCGGTGCATAACGGGCGCCAGCATGTCCCAGTATTAATTAACGAAGACATGGTTGGGCATAAATTGGGCGAGTTTGCCGGGACACGCAGTTTTCGCGGTCACGTCGCAGACAAGAAGTCGAAGCGTTGAGGATGGGTGTTGCCATGAATGAAGTGCAAGCACGGCTGAAAGGCGCGCGACTCTCGGCGCAGAAAGCCCGGTTGGTCGCAGATCAGATCCGTGGGAAGCATGTGGAGGAGGCGCTGAACACGTTGGCATTCTCGACCAAGAAAGCTGCCCACATTATGAAAAAAGTGCTCGAGAGCGCAATTGCGAACGCCGAGCACAATGATGGCGCCGACGTGGACACCTTGCGTGTGACGACGGTGTTCGTCGACGAAGGGACGACACTGAAGCGGATTATGCCGCGTGCGAAAGGTCGCGCAGACCGGATTAGCAAGCGGACATGCCATATCACTGTCAAAGTCGGTCAGGCCTGAGGGGAGACATCATGGGTCAGAAAGTTCACCCGAATGGCATCCGCCTCGGGATCGTAAAGGAACATTCATCAGTGTGGTACGCGTCTGGTGCGGATTATGCGAACAAGTTGTTCGATGATTTGAAAGTGCGCGAATACCTCGATGAGAAGTTGAAGAATGCGCAGATCAGCAAGATTTTAATCGAGCGGCCTGCCCAGAATGCGCGAGTGACGCTGCAAACAGCGCGCCCAGGCATTGTGATTGGGAAAAAAGGCGAAGACGTTGAGAGTCTGCGTAAGGAACTCTCGAAGATGATGGGCATTCCAGTCCAGATCAACATTGAAGAGATTCGGAAGCCTGAGCTCGATGCACGGTTGGTTGGGCAGAATATTGCTGGGCAGTTGGAGCGTCGGGTGATGTTCCGTCGCGCCATGAAGCGTGCGGTGCAAAATGCCATGCGTGCAGGCGCTGAAGGGATTCGTGTACAGGTGTCTGGTCGATTAGGTGGTGCAGAGATTGCACGGACTGAGTGGTACCGGGAAGGGCGTGTGCCGTTGCATACGCTTCGCGCCGATATTGATTATGCAACCTACGAAGCACACACCACCTATGGGGTGATTGGCATCAAGGTCTGGATCTTCAAAGGGGAGATCTTAGGCGGGATTGAAGCGGTACGTGCTCAGAAAGAAGCGAACCGCGCGAAAGCGGCTCGTTAAGGGAAGAAGACCATGTTGCAACCGAAACGGACGAAATTTCGCAAAATGCAAAAAGGCCGCAATCGCGGTCTGGCAGAGCGGGGCTCTAAAGTGAGCTTTGGAGAGTTCGCACTCAAAGCGATCGGCCGAGGCCGAATGACAGCGCGCCAAATTGAGGCGGCGCGCCGAACGATTACACGTCGAGTGAAGCGCGGCGGTAAGTTATGGATTCGTGTGTTTCCTGACAAGCCAATTACCCAAAAGCCGCTTGAAGTGCGTCAGGGGAAAGGAAAGGGCTCTGTTGAATATTGGGTATGCCAAATTCAGCCAGGTCGTGTGTTGTATGAAATTGAAGGTGTTCCAGAAGAGGTCGCGCGTGAAGCATTTACGCTGGCTGCAGCCAAGCTGCCTTTTGCAACGACCTTCGTCAGTCGGACGGTGATGTGATGAAAGCCACTGAGTTAGTTGAAAAAAACACAGATGAGTTGGTTGCTGAGTTGCTGAGACTGCGCCGCGAACAGTTCAATTTGAATATGGCAAAGGCAACCGGACAGCTGTCACAGACCCATTTGCTCGGTCAGGTTCGCCGCGATATCGCGCGGGTGAAGACTGTGCTGAATCAGAAGGAGATGGCGGTATGACCGAGTCAGCTGCAATGGTCCGGACCTTGAGTGGTCGGGTGGTTTCGAATAAGGGTGATAAGACCATCAGTGTGTTGGTTGAGCGTTTCGAGAAGCATCCTGTGTACGGGAAATATATTAAGCGCTCTTCAAAGATTGCGGCGCATGACGAGAATAACGAGTGCCAGATTGGTGACACCGTGACAATCGCTGAATGTCGTCCGATTTCGAAGTTTAAAGCGTTCAAGCTCGTTGAGATCAACGAGCGGGCAGTCCAGGTTTAACGGGAGAGCACGATGATTCAAACGGAAAGCATGCTTGAGGTCGCTGATAACTCAGGTGCACGTCGCGTGATGTGTATTAAGGTGCTCGGCGGTTCGAAGCGTCGTTATGCCCGAATCGGCGACATTATTAAAGTGACCGTGAAGGAAGCAATTCCACGCGGCAAGGTGAAGAAAGGCCAAGTCATGAACGCGGTTGTGGTTCGGACACGCAGTGGTGTGCGTCGTCAGGATGGCAGTTTGATTAAGTTCGATAGCAACGCGGCGGTTCTTCTGAACAATAACCTTGCGCCCATTGGCACCCGGATTTTCGGACCAGTGACGCGCGAGCTGCGCAGCGAGCGATTCATGAAGATCATCTCGCTCGCGCCTGAAGTGCTCTAAGGGGTCCGTAATGGCACAGAAAATTCGTCGCGACGATGACGTCGTTGTGATCACAGGAAAGGATAAGGGTCGTCGGGGCAAGGTGTTAAAGGTCCGCGATGACAACCGGCTCGTGATAGCGGGTGTCAACCTTGTGAAGAAGCATCAAAAGCCGAACCCGATGATGGGTCGGCAAGGTGGCATCGTTGAGAAGGAAGCGCCGCTTCATGTCTCAAACGTTGCCCTGTTCAATCCGGAAAACCAGAAGGCCGACCGGGTTGGTTTTAGAGTGAACGAGGACGGCACCAAAGTGCGGGTGTTTAAGTCCACTGGAAAGGAAGTCGGGGCGTAAGCCTCTGCGCCTAGGAGCGAGAAATAAGCCATGGCGAGACTACAACAAGTCTACAAAGATCAGGTGGTGCCGAAGTTGCAAGAGCAGTTTCAGTACACCAATGTGATGCAGGTGCCGCGGGTCAAGAAGATCACACTGAATATGGGTGTGGGCGAAGCCGTCGCGGATAAGAAGCAGATTGAGAACGCAGTTCGCGATATGACGGCGATTGCGGGTCAAAAGCCAGTCGTGACGAAGTCACGGAAGTCGATTGCGGGGTTCAAAATTCGCGATGGCTGGCCGATCGGTTGCAAAGTGACGCTACGCGGACAGCACATGTGGGAGTTTATGGATCGCCTGATCTCGCTGTCCATCCCACGTATTCGTGACTTCCGTGGGTTGAATGGGAAGTCATTTGACGGGCGTGGCAATTACTCCATGGGTGTCCGCGAACAAATCATGTTCCCGGAAATTGATTACGACAAAGTGGATGCGATTCGTGGGTTGGATATCACCATCACGACAACTGCTGAAACTGACGAGGAAGGCAAGGCGCTGTTAGCGGCCTTTAACTTCCCATTCCGGAACTGAGGAGCGTCCTGTGGCTAAAAAATCAATGAAAGAGCGTGAGCTGAAGCGTCAGAAGACTGTCGCGAAGTTCGCCACAAAGCGTGCTGAGATCAAAGCGATCATTGCGAATCCCAAGTCATCCGGCGAGGCGGTTTGGGAAGCACAGCAACAGTTACAAAAGATGCCTCGTGATGCATCGGCTGCCCGGTTGCAGCGTCGGTGTCGCCTCACCGGTCGTCCACATGCGGTGTACCGCAAGTTTGGGTTGTCACGGATTAAGTTGCGTGAAGCAATGATGCGTGGCGAAGTCCCTGGACTGAAAAAGGCCAGCTGGTAAGGAGCGATCTGATGAGTATGCAAGATACATTAGCGGATATGTTCACGCGTATTCGCAACGGCCAGATGGCTGGCAAGACCTCTGTATCCATGCCGTCTTCGAAGCAGAAGATTGCAGTGGCAGAAGTGTTGGTTGCAGAAGGGTTTGTCGGTGGGTTCAACGTCGAAGATAACGGCGCAAAGTCCACCTTGACTGTGGCACTTCGCTACCACGAAGGACGCCCAGTCATCCAAGAAATTAAGCGCGCGAGCCGTCCTGGGTTACGTCGTTACGAAGGGAAAGACTCCCTGCCGAAAGTACGCGGTGGATTAGGTCTTGCGATCGTGTCGACGTCCAAGGGGCTCATGACTGATCGCGAAGCACGCAAAGCCGGTATCGGTGGCGAAGTGCTTTGCACTGTGTTCTAGGGAGTATCGGATGTCTCGTGTAGCGAAATCTCCAGTCGATCTTCCTGCCGGTGTCGATGTTGTCATCGCCGGTCAGGATCTGACTGTGAAAGGAAAGAATGGTTCGCTGTCACTGGCGGTGAATGATGCCGTGGTGGTGAGTAGGGAAGATAATCAGCTGGTGTTTGCGCCGAAAGAAGGTGCTGCAAATGGTTGGACGCAGGCAGGTACAGCGCGCTCGTTAGTCAACAATATGGTTGTCGGCGTCTCCATTGGGTTCGAGCGAAAGCTGCAGCTCGTGGGCGTCGGTTATCGTGCGCAGGTGCAAGGGACCTCTGTGAATTTACAGCTTGGGTTCTCGCATCCAGTGGCCTATGCACTGCCTACAGGGGTGACGGCCGAAACGCCCAGCCAAACAGAAATCGTGTTGAAGTCAGCGGACAAGCAGAAGCTTGGCCAAGTCGCAGCTGAGATTCGGTCTTATCGCCCACCAGAGCCCTACAAGGGCAAGGGTGTACGGTATGCCGATGAGACAGTACGTCGTAAAGAAGCCAAGAAGAAGTAAGGAGAGCCGACATGATGGAAAAGAAAAAAGCCCGGTTGCGTCGCGCTCGTCGTGGACGCGCCAAGATGCGCGAGCTCGGTGCAAACCGGCTTTGCGTGCATCGCACGCCGCGTCATATTTACGCGCAGATTATTTCCGGGGATGGTGCGACAGTCGTCTGTGCAGCATCGACCTTGGATAAAGACTTACGTGATGCAAGTGGCGGCAACGTCTCAGCAGCGGCGGTTGTCGGAGCGCGCATCGCAGAGCGTGCTAAAGAGAAGGGAATTACCGCGGTCGCATTTGACCGGTCTGGATTTCGGTACCACGGACGTGTGAAGGCTCTCGCAGATGCAGCGCGTGAAGCTGGTCTTGAGTTTTAAGGGGATCTGATGAACGCAAAAGTTGAACAAAACCAGACGCAAGGTGATCTCCAGGAAAAACTGGTCCAGGTCAATCGTGTTGCCAAGGTCGTAAAAGGTGGTCGTATTTTCAGTTTCACGGCCTTGACGGTTGTTGGTGATGGAAACGGGAAAGTGGGTTTCGGACGCGGTAAAGCGCGCGAGGTGCCTGCCGCGATCCAAAAAGCGATGGAAGCGGCGAAGCGCAACATGGTGAGCATCAAATTGGATGGCGATACCATTCAATACCCGACTCGCGCTGCACATGGTGCATCCAAGGTGTACATGCAGCCTGCATCTCAGGGAACTGGTGTGATTGCCGGTGGCGCAATGCGCGCTGTATTGGAGATTGCGGGAGTCCATAACGTACTTGCGAAGTGCTATGGCTCAACCAATCCGGCCAACGTTGTGCGCGCTACGATTAAAGCATTGTCGAGCATGCAGTCGCCGGACGATGTGGCGGCACGGCGTGGTAAGTCTGTCGAAGAAATTCTCGGGTAAGGAACAGAGTATGGCGAGCAAGAAAATGCTGAAAGTCACCCTGGTACGCAGCCCGATCCGGCAGTTGCCGAATCACAAGTTATGTGTGCAGGGCCTTGGTCTGAAGCGGATGCATCAGACAGTCGAGGTTGAAGATACCCCGAGCGTTCGGGGCATGATCAACAAGGTCTATTATATGGTCCGAGTTGAAGGGGAAGCGTGATGTTTTTAAATGATTTGTCACCGGCTCCAGGCAGTCGGCCATCCAAGAAGCGGGTCGGTCGGGGTATTGGTTCTGGTCTAGGCAAGACTGGTGGTCGCGGTCATAAGGGTTTGAAGTCGCGTTCTGGTGGGTCTGTGAAGCCTGGATTTGAAGGTGGACAGATGCCGATTCAGCGTCGTCTCCCTAAGTTTGGGTTCACGTCTCGGAAGAGTTTGGTGCGCGATGAGATTCGGCTGGCTGAGCTAAATAAGATCGCAGGCGATGAGGTGACGCTAGAGTCACTGCGTGCAGCAGGGTTGATTGCGACACATATTAAAGATGTCAAAATTATCCTCGCAGGTGAGGTCTCTCGTGCAATGACAGTGAAAGGGCTTCGTATTACGAAAGGCGCACGTGTCGCATTGGAAGCAGCCGGCGGGAAGGTCGAGGCGTAATGGCAACACCAGGCGCACAGGGTGGATTAACCGAGCTGTGGGCTCGGTTGCGTTTTGTGGTGATCGCCGTGGTGGTCTATCGCCTGGGCGCCCACATTCCTGTGCCTGGTATTAACCCAGACCGGCTTGCGGATCTGTTTTCGCAAACTCAAGGGACCATCTTAAGCTTATTTAATATGTTCTCAGGCGGTGCCTTGGAGCGGATGTCGATCTTCGCTTTAGGCATCATGCCCTATATTTCTGCGTCGATTGTGATGCAGTTGTTGACGGCAGTGGTGCCATCGCTTGAGGCCTTGAAAAAGGACGGTGAGGCTGGTCGGCGCAAGATCACGCAATACACGCGATATGGCACGGTGTTTTTGGCCACAGTGCAATCCATCGGTGTCTCGATGGGCTTGGCGGGGCAGGGGGTTGCATACCTTTCAGACTTCCATTTCCATTTTGTCGCAGTGGTGACCTTTGTGTCTGGGTCGATCTTTTTGATGTGGATCGGCGAGCAGGTGACTGAGAAGGGCATTGGGAACGGAATATCGCTACTGATTTTTGCGGGGATTGTCGCTGGACTGCCTGGCGCAGTGGGTCAGTCTGCTGAAGCCGCTCGCCAAGGTGATCTCAATATTTTAGGGCTTTTGGCCATTGCAGCGATTGCGATTGGTGTCGTTGGCTTTGTCGTTTACGTGGAGCGGGCACAGCGGCGGATCACCGTGAATTATGCCCGACGGCAACAGGGGAATAAGGTTTTCGCGGCCCAGCAGAGCCATCTGCCACTGAAGATCAATATGGCGGGCGTTATCCCACCGATCTTCGCATCCAGTTTACTGCTCTTTCCAGCATCAATTGGTCAGTGGTTTGGCCAAAGCGATGGTATGGAGTGGTTGCAGGATATCAGTCTCGCTCTTGGGCCAGGCCAACCCCTGTATTACCTGTTGTTTACGTTGGGCATCGTGTTCTTCTGCTATTTCTATACGGCGCTCGTGTTTAATCCACGTGATGTGGCCGATAATTTGAAAAAATCTGGGGCGTTCATTCCCGGAATCCGTCCAGGTGAGCAGTCAGCGAATTACATCGATAAAGTGATGAGCCGTCTGACCTTTTGGGGGGCGTCATACATTGCTGCGGTGAGCTTGTTACCGCAAAGCTTAGTGGTTGGGTTCAACGCACCATTTTACTTCGGTGGGACGTCACTGCTGATTGTTGTGGTTGTGGTCATGGACTTTATGGCGCAGGTGCAATCGCATCTCATGAGTCGCCAGTATGAGTCTTTGATGAAGAAATCGAATTTGAAAGGCTATGGCTCGGGCGGTTTGCTCCGCTAAACGGGCTTGGGGGTAATAATGAAAGTACGCGCATCTGTGAAACGTATCTGTCGTAACTGTCGCATCATTCGTCGTAACGGCGCTGTTCGCGTCATCTGCGTCGATCCGCGCCACAAGCAACGGCAAGGGTAATTTGGGTTAGGGGTTGTGATTTTCTATTGAAATCAATAGAATCTCGCGCCTTGTAATTTTCGAGGACGGCGATATCCGTCCATGAAGTTGGAGAGTTAGGAATGGCACGTATTGCCGGCGTTAACATCCCGGATAATAAGCACGCAGTGATTTCACTGCAGTACATTTTCGGGATTGGTCAGACTCGCGCCAAAGCGATTTGCAAAAGCGCAGGAATTGAAGAAGCAGCCAAGGTCAGTTCGCTGTCCGAAGAGCAGCTGGAGACACTGCGTAGTGAGGTTGCGAAGTTCGACGTAGAGGGTGACCTCCGCCGTGAAGTGTCGATGAACATCAAGCGTTTGATGGATCTTGGGTGCTTCCGTGGAATCCGTCATCGCCGCAGTTTGCCGGTCCGTGGCCAGCGAACTAAGACGAATGCGCGGACTCGTAAGGGCCCACGTAAACCGATTCGGAAATAAGGAATTCTAATGGCGACCCAACGGACACAAACCCGTAAGAAAGTCAAAAAGCAGGTGGCTGAAGGCGTGGTGCATATCCATGCATCCTTCAACAACACCATTATTACCATCACCGATCGACAAGGGAATGCGTTGAGTTGGGCCACCGCCGGCGGGTCAGGCTTCCGTGGTTCGCGGAAGTCAACTCCCTTTGCAGCGCAGGTCGCGTCAGAGCGTGCAGCGACGGCTGCGTTGGAATTCGGATTAAAGTCAGTTGACGTAATGGTCAAAGGTCCCGGCCCCGGTCGTGAAAGTGCGGTTCGTGCATTGAACGCGGTTGGCTTGAAGGTCACCAATATCACAGACGTGACGCCTATCCCGCACAACGGGTGTCGTCCGCCGAAGAAGCGTCGCGTCTAAGGAGAGATTGAAACTATGGCACGTTATATCGGACCAACTTGTAAGCTTGCTCGTCGTGAAGGCACAGATCTCTTTTTAAAGAGCGGCGTCAAGGCACTCGACTCGAAGTGTAATTTAGAAACGAAGCCAGGAATGCACGGTGCAGGACGTGGTCGTTTATCAGACTATGGTTTGCAGTTGCGTGAAAAGCAGAAAGTACGACGTATTTACGGCGTGCTCGAAAAGCAGTTCAGTAATTATTATAAGGAAGCATCCCGTTTGAAGGGGTCGACCGGTGAAAACCTGTTGAAGCTTCTTGAGTGTCGCCTTGATAACGTCGTGTATCGAATGGGGTTTGGATCAACGCGCGCAGAAGCGCGTCAGATCGTGAGCCATCGCTCGATCATGGTGAATGGCAAGGTGCTCAATATCCCGTCTTATCAAGTCAAGCCGGGAGATGTCGTGAGCGTTCGCGAAAAGGCAAAGAATCAACTGCGCGTGCGTGCAGCACTCGAACTAGCTGGTCAGCGTGCTGACGTCAACTGGGTCGATGTGGATTCGTCCAAGATGGAGGGCGTGTTCAAAGCATTGCCAGAGCGTCAGGACTTGTCACAAGACATCAACGAAAACTTGATTGTCGAGTTGTACTCGAAGTAATCACCATATTTTAGGAGACGTTATGTCGTCATCATTGGAACTGCTGACACCGCGGCAGATTCAGGTACAGGAAGTGGGATCACGTCGCTCCAAGATTATTCTGGAGCCGTTAGAGCGTGGCTATGGGCATACCCTTGGGAATGCGCTGCGTCGGATCCTGCTGTCATCCATGCCTGGGTGCGCGATCATCGAAGCCAAGATTGATGGGGTACAGCATGAGTACTCCGAGATCGAAGGTGTCAAAGAGGACGTCATCGAGATTTTATTAAACCTAAAAAAGGTTGCGATTTCGATTGAAGGGCGTGATTCGATTGCGACCATTCGGTTGAACCATTCTGGTGAAGGTGTTGTGACAGCATCTGACTTTGAATTACCGTCGAATGTCACGATTGCCAACCCAAGTCAGCACATTGCCACCGTCTCCGCACGTGGCAGCGTGGTCATTGAAGCTCGGGTTGCGCGTGGAATTGGTTATGAGCCTGCCAGTGAGCGCGGTGATGACGAAGAGACACGCACAATCGGTGTGTTGCGGTTAGACGCAACGTATAGCCCGGTGACTCGCGTGTCCTACGTGGTTGAAAGTGCGCGTGTTGAGCAACGGACTGACCTCGACAAGTTAGTGATTGATCTGGAAACAGATGGCACGTTGGAAGCAGAAGAGGCGATTCGCCGTGCAGCGACCTTGTTACAGCAGCAGTTGTCTGTATTCGTGGAATTTGAGGGTCCTCAGGTTTCTGAGCATGAGCAGGCAAAAGATGAGATTGATCCAATCTTGTTGCGGCCGGTCGACGATCTTGAGTTGACGGTACGCTCTGCAAACTGCTTGAAAGCAGAGAATATTTATTACATTGGTGATCTCGTACAGCGCACCGAAGTCGAATTGTTGAAGACGCCGAATTTAGGCAAGAAGTCGTTAACGGAAATCAAGGACGTGCTAGCGTCTCGTGGTCTGTCGCTTGGTTCTCGCCTGGAAAACTGGCCACCAGCTGGATTTGCACGCGAAGAAAGCGCCTGAGTGGATGATTGACCCGTCGTGAGACGGTGTCCTGAGAGAGTGAGAAGAGACCATGCGTCATCTGAAGAGTGGAAGAAAACTAAACCGGACCAGCAGTCATCGCAAAGCGATGTTCAGCAATATGACGGCATCCTTGATTGAGCACGAAGTGATTAAGACGACGTTACCGAAGGCCAAGGAGTTGCGCCGAGTGGCGGAGCCACTCATTACTCTGGCGAAGCAAGATTCAGTGGCGAATCGCCGGTTGGCCTTTGCGCGGTTGAGAAATGATTCTGCGGTGGGTAAGTTATTTGCTGAATTAGGGCCACGATATCAAGCGCGTCCAGGCGGATACTTGCGTATTTTGAAAAACGGCTTCCGTGCTGGTGATGCAGCACCGATGGCAATCGTTGAGTTGGTGGATCGCCCAGAGCTCGTCGCGGACGCTGACTAAGTTTCATATGCGTACCCCTATCAAGGCCCTGCTTGCGCTGGGCCTTTTTTTTGTGTGGCGAAAGTCCAAGGAAAGACGAAATGCGCAGTCGTGACGTGGATGAGCCAGGCGGATTGGTCTTGGCGATCAGCGCTTATCTGTTGTGGGGTGGCTTGCCACTGTACATGAAGATGATGGATCACATGGATCCGGGTGAAATCGTCGCGCACCGTATTCTGTGGTCTATTCCCGTTGCTGCAATGGTTCTCTTGGTAATGGGTCGATGGACTGACCTATGGGAAGCACTCCAAGATCGACGCCGCTTGGGTATGGCTCTGTTGACTGCAGTGCTGATCAGCGTGAATTGGCTGACCTACGTGGTTGCGATCAGTACCGAGCGGGCATTAGATGCGGCGCTGGGCTATTACGTGAATCCAGTGTTTAGCATCGTCCTTGCGGCCGTTTTCCTAAAAGAACGGATGCAACGGCTACAGGTCGTCGCGTTTGCCTTGGTGATCGGAGCAGTTGTCGTGTTGACGCTCGAGCATGGGTCATTGCCTTGGACCGTGATATTACTGACAGTGAGCTGGGGGCTGTATGCACTCGCAAAGCGGGCGCTACCGATGCCTCCTAATCAAGGATTTTTGTTGGAAGTCATCTTGCTTGCGCCGCTGGCATTGGCTTATCTGGTGTGGCTGGATGATGGGCTTGTGAACCATTTTCTTGACGGATCTGGGTTTGATCGGTGGCTGTTGATTGGGTGTGGCGCTGTCACTGCCGTACCACTGATTCTATATGCCAATGGTGCACAGCGAGTCCGGTTAATGACGATGGGGATCTTGCAGTACATCGCCCCAAGTTGCATCTTCTTGACGGCTGTATTTGCATTTAATGAGCCCTTCACCTGGGCCAAGCAGATCGCTTTCCCGATGATCTGGCTGGCTGTGATCCTCTATGTGCTGAGCCAATGGCATCATGGCCGACAACGCCGTCTAAAGGTGGGTCAGGCAGCCGAGTGACGAGCAAGGAGTGGGGACAGAAACTGTCCGGTATAGGAGGTAGGGTGTGCCGCCACCTCTTCAGGTGTCCCCTCAGTGACAATGAGCCCGCCACCTTGGCCCCCCTCTGGACCCATATCAATGATCCAGTCTGCGGTCTTGATCACATCGAGATTGTGTTCAATGACGACTACAGTATTGCCATGATCTCGGAGTCGGTGCAGGACATTCAGTAATTGCTGGATGTCTTGGAAGTGCAGCCCGGTGGTGGGCTCATCTAGAATGTAAAGCGTGCGTCCTGTGTCTCGTTTGGAGAGTTCGCGTGCAAGCTTGACCCGCTGCGCTTCGCCGCCAGAGAGCGTGGTTGCCGACTGCCCGAGTTTGAGGTAGGACAGGCCAACATCCATCAAGGTCTGCAGCTTTCGTGCAAGATTTGGAATGGCATCAAAAAATGAGCGTGCATCCTCGACTGTCATTTCTAACACGTCATGAATTGATTTGCCTTTGAACTGAATATCGAGCGTCTCTCTGTTATAACGCAGACTGTTGCAGGTGTCGCAAGGCACATAGATGTCCGGTAGGAAGTGCATTTCCACCTTGATGAGCCCATCACCTTGGCAGGTTTCGCATCGGCCACCTTTGACATTAAATGAGAAGCGTCCGGGCGAGTACCCACGGGAGCGCGCCTCCTGGGTTTCAGCAAAGAGTTCTCGGATTGGGGTGAATAATCCCGTGTAGGTTGCAGGGTTTGAACGCGGGGTCCGTCCGATTGGGCTTTGATCAATATCCACTACCTTGTCGAGGGCATCGAGCCCATGACAGTCCAAAAACGGGGCTGGCTTCAGCGTGATTGCTTTATTCAATAGCCGCGCCGTGTGCGGGTAGAGAGTGCGGTTGATGAGGGTTGATTTACCGGATCCAGAGACACCTGTCACGCAAGTCAGTAGCCCCAAGGGGACGGATAAATTGACGTTGCGTAGATTATTTCCAGTACATCCAGTGAGTACTAAGCGAGGTCCAGTGTTGGGTGTACGACGCTTGGGAACAGGAATCATCTTATGTCCACTGAGATATTGCCCAGTAATTGAATTCGGATTCGCCATGACCTCTGCAGGTGTTCCCTCTGCCACGATTTGGCCACCATGGACTCCTGCACCAGGGCCAATATCAACCAGATAATCAGCGGCTTTCATCGCATCCTCATCATGCTCGACGACGATCACGGTATTGCCAAGGTCACGCAGATGAAACAGCGTATTGAGCAAACGTGCGTTATCACGCTGATGCAGTCCAATCGAGGGTTCGTCCAGAATGTACATCACACCAACAAGACCAGCACCAATTTGGCTGGCAAGACGAATACGCTGTGCTTCCCCTCCGGAGAGCGTTTCTGCGCTTCGATCTAGCGATAAGTAGTCGAGACCGACATTGATGAGAAAACCGAGTCGCGCCTGGATTTCTTTGAGAATTTTATCGGCAATTTCTTGCCGCCTACCGGGTAATTCGAGCGCGGCGAAAAATGCATGACATTCGCCAATGGGTAACCGTACGAGGGCAGGGAGTTGCTCTTCACCAATAAACACGCTACGAGCGGCATTATTGAGTCGTGACCCCTCGCAGTCAGGACAAGGCGCTTGCATCATCAACTTTGCAAGCTCATCACGCTGACTTTGTGAATCTGTCTCTTTATAGCGGCGTTCTAGATTGCGTACAACACCCTCAAACGGGTGTGACTTCTGGACCTGCCGTCCACGGTCTGAGACATAGCTAAAGTCAATGGCTTCGTCGCCAGATCCGTAGAGAATTTTACGTTGTGCCTCTTCAGACAGTTGGTTCCAAGGTGTATCAAGGTCAAATGCGTAGTGACGTGCTACCGACCGTAAGAGGTGGTAGTAATACAGACTACGACGATCCCAGCCGCGGATGGCCCCCGTCGAGAGTGACAATTCAGGGTCGACAATGAGCCGTTCGATGTCAAAAAACTGATGCACGCCCAGTCCATCACAGGTGGAGCAGGCGCCGAAAGGGCTATTGAACGAAAACAAGCGCGGTTCAAGAGATGCAATGGAGTATCCACAGTGAGGGCATGCAAACTTGCTGGAAAACACCATAGGCGGGAACGCATCGTCCATCGATTGCACAAGCAGGGTGCCATCGGATAGTTTGAGCGCTGTTTCGACCGACTCAGCCAGACGCAAACGCTGATCCGGTGAGACTTTGAGCCTGTCGACCACGGCCTCAATGGTGTGTTTCTTTTTCTTATCGAGATCGGGAACATCATCGAGATCGATGACCAGTCCGTCGAGCCGGATACGCACAAATCCTTGTGATTGAAGTTCTTGGAAAACGTGATGATGCTCACCCTTCCTGCTGGAAATCACTGGAGCCAGAATTAACAGACGGCTTCCTTCGGGAAGCGCGAGGATTTGATCAACCATTTGACTGACGGTTTGTGCTTCCAAGCTCTGGCCATGCTCAGGGCATCGGGGCTCGCCCGCGCGCGCGAAAAGTAACCGGAGGTAATCGTAGATTTCCGTAATCGTGCCGACCGTTGATCGAGGATTGTGACTGGTCGACTTCTGTTCTATCGAGATTGCCGGGCTGAGTCCTTCAATGTGATCCACATCGGGCTTCTCCATCATCGACAGGAATTGCCGTGCATAGGCTGATAAGGACTCGACGTAGCGACGCTGGCCCTCAGCATAGAGAGTGTCGAACGCAAGTGATGACTTGCCGGATCCGGACAATCCCGTGATCACAATGAGACGATCCCGCGGGAGATCCAAGTGCACGTTTTTGAGATTGTGGGTGCGCGCGCCCCGGATCTGTATGGTATCCACTGTGTTTCCGTATCGATAAGCAAAGGCTTCAGTGTACCTATGGATCGGGGCGGTTTGAAATGCTTCAAGCCGACAGACGTAAATGAGGTGGCTGACAGTGAAGATTGTTGTTCGCGGACCCAATAATCGCCGTGTTAGAGTAGACTTCTAGGATTCAAGCAATACATACAGGAAGTCTCTATGGCTCGTTCGTTGAACAAAGTGACGCTCATTGGCAATTTGGGCAATGATCCAGAAATGCGGGCTTTGCCCTCCGGAAGTCAGGTTGCGAATTTGAGTATCGCGACAACGGATTCATGGCGTGACAAGGGCTCTGGCGAAATGCAGGAGCGTACTGAGTGGCATCGCGTAGTGATCTTCGATCGACTGGCTGAAATCGCCGGGCAGTACTTAAAAAAGGGCAGTCGGATCTACATTGAGGGAAGTCTCCGGACTCGGTCTTGGGAGCAAGACGGTCAAAAGAAATATGCAACCGAGATCGTCTGTCGCGACATGATGATGTTGGATGGTCGTGGTGACGGTGAGGCGACCGGTATGGCAGCTCCACCCACACGGTCTGCATCCCCTTCACGCGCCTCACAAGCACCGCAGCCTGCATCTGCCCCATTACCCGATCCGAATATTGATGACGAAATCCCGTTCTAATTCAACGGGTTTTACCGAAGAGTCCGACAGTCGATTTCCGCGCGCGAGGGTATTGATTGTCGGCCACGAAACCAGTCTTGCTCGCGCTCTTTTGGATGCGCCAAGTAGCGTTGGGCAGCAACGTCTTGTGTTGCCTGGGGATATCAATCCGCTTCAAGATAATCAGATTTTTGAGGCAATTCGCTTACGCCGTCCAGATTTTGTCATCAATACAGTGGTCGATTCTGGTGTTGATGCCGCTGAGCACGATCCTACCCGCTGTCGCCAGATCAATCATGATGTCGCCGTTGGTCTGGCGATCGCATGTCGTGAGTTTGGCGCGACGCTTTTGCAATTATCGACCGATTACATCTTTGATGGCCAAAAGGATATGGCCTATTTTGAGGACGATGCTCCCAATCCCCTGAATCTTTTCGGCCAGACACGGTTGGAGGCTGAGCGCGATATCGCGAGCTTATTGGATCAACATATTCTATTACGAGTGTCGCATTTATTTGCCCCTGGCCCGCAAACCTTTGTTGGGCAACTGATCGCACGTGCTCGGGTGGAGCGGGCGCTCCCGATGATTGCTGATGAACGTGGCTGCCCGACCTCAGTTGATGACATTGCCCGAATTATTACAGCGATGATCGATCAGCTTCATGCTGGGGGTGGCGCGTATGGCGTTTTTCATGTGGCGGGTCAAGGGGACGCGTCTTGGTCTGAATTGGCTGAGGTGGTGATTGCACAGGCCCGTCAGTTTGAGCACTTGGCAGTCGAAGACATCTTGCCTATTGAAGGCCATTCCATTGCTGGACGTGCGAGACGACCGAAGCGATTGATTTTGAGTGCGCGGAAGTTACTCTACACCTTTGGCATTAAGCCTCGCGCGTGGCGGCAGGAGCTTGCAAGCACGGTGGCTGCGCATTACATGCAAAAGAAGGAACAGGGATCGTGCGAAAGCGAGATGCCGGTGCAGTCATTCGGCAACGGATGATTCGGCTGAAAAAACTGAAATCGGTCCGTCGTCGTCAGTCGAGCCTACGCGAGCAAATGTGGTTACATGACCATGGTGGTGGCCGTCATGTGGTTACGTCGTCTCAGGATCCGTCAAGCGATACGCAGGAACCATCTGCTGAAACTCGGTCAGCCAATGAGCAAGCGACTTAAATCGGGTTCGCCACTCGCCCTGAAAGCGGAAATCGAGGTAGCCCAGAGCGCAGGCGAGCCCGATCTGGTCTAACGTTGGGGTCTGGATGACTGACTGGCGATGTTGATCAAGCCACTCAAGCGCACCCAGAACTTTCAGATTCTGGCGATGCAGCCACTCCTTAGACACCTGTTCAGCCGAACGGAAACGGCGCTCGTACACCATCAAAAGTGCCGCATCCATTAATCCATCAGCGACAGCAGCACGTGTCAGCAACTGCATTTCTTGGGGGGCCGGTAAACATCGATCGCGCATCTTACCCAGTTGTAAGAGGTGTAAGCAGATGACATGCGAATCCATCAAAAGCTCGCCATTTTCCAGAACCAACACCGGAATCTTTCCGAGTGGATTTGGGATTGCTGCAACACTGTTTGGATCATTTGCATCCACCATGACGACATCAATCTGATCGATGCAGCCGGTCACATGCGCGGTGATCTTGACCTTGCGACCGAACGGGGAAGGCGCTGATGTATACAGACGCATCAGCTAGAGCGCTCGAAAGACCATGCAGGCATTGGTACCGCCAAAGCCGAAGGAGTTCGATAAAATTTGCCGAATTGGTTCATCTCGCCTTTCGCGCAGAATCGGACATCCCTCTGCAGCAGGGTCCAGTGTGCTGATGTTCGCGGAGGCTGCCATAAAGTTGGATTGCATCATCAGCAAACTATAAATTGCTTCTTGAACACCTGCTGCTCCGAGCGAATGCCCAGACAGTGATTTTGTGGAGCCCACCCAAGGCATTTGATCTCCAAATACCGTTCGAATGGCATTGAGCTCGACAATATCACCGGCAGGTGTTGAGGTTCCATGTGCATTGATGTAATCGATGGGTCCATCCAGTTGCGCGGTCGCCAACTGCATGCATCGGATCGCACCTTCACCAGATGGGGCGACCATGTCAGCGCCATCGCTGGTGGCGCCATAGCCGACGATCTCGGCGTAGATTTTTGCGCCGCGCGCCTTTGCATGTTCGTAGTCTTCAATTACGAGCGCGCCACCACCACCAGCAATGACAAAACCATCTCGATTTGCATCGTAGGCACGTGAGGCAGTTTCTGGGTGATCGTTGTACTGAGAAGAGAGTGCTCCCATGGCATCGAAGAGACATGACAGCGTCCAGTGTTCCTCTTCCCCACCGCCAGCAAACACAATATCTTGTTTCCCGAGTTGGATTTGCTCAACGGCATTACCAATACAGTGCAGTGATGTCGAGCATGCCGAGGTCATTGAATAGTTCACGCCTTTGATCTGAAAAGCAGTGGCTAAGTTGGCAGAGACGGTTGACCCCATTGTTTGGGTGACGCGATAGGGTCCTACTTTGCGCACTCCACGGCCACGAAGCAGATCAGCCGCCTCTACTTGGCTTGCTGAACTGGCGCCGCCAGAGCCCATCACCAGTCCGGTCCGTGGATTGGAGACTTCTTCGGCGGTCAGCCCTGCGTCCTCGATTGCATCGCGTAATGATAAATAAGCAAAGGCGGCGGCATCACCCATAAACCGCAAGAGCTTGCGATCGATGTGCTCCGATAAATCGATCTCAATACTCCCCGACACATGGCTTCGCATGCCGAGTTCTGCATAGGATGGATTGAATCGGATGCCTGAGCGGCCTAGTTTCAGACTTTCAGTCACGGCTGAAGCCGTATTTCCCAGACAGGAGGTGATCCCCAATCCGGTAATAACTACTCTACGCATCCTTACTCCTTCGTGCGTCTTTTATCGTTAGAAACCTTCTGTGGAAGTGAACAATCCCACTTTAAGGTCGGTTGCGTGATAAATCGGTCGTCCGTCTACGCGCACGACACCGTCCGCCATTCCCATCACAAGGGAACGCGCGATCAGCCGCTTGACGTCGATTTCATAGGTGACTTTCTGGGCTGTCGGCAAAATCTGCCCAGTAAACTTTACTTCACCCACACCCAACGCTCGGCCCCTGCCTGGATGGCCGCACCATCCAAGAAAAAAGCCCACCAATTGCCACATTGCATCCAATCCCAGACATCCAGGCATCACTGGGTCTGTTGGAAAGTGACATTCGAAAA
The DNA here is from genome assembly GCA_018401755.1 of Litorivicinus sp. GTDB lineage: Bacteria > Pseudomonadota > Gammaproteobacteria > Pseudomonadales > Litorivicinaceae > HIMB30. The sequence continues at coordinate 335,290 of JAGYKJ010000005.1, read as the reverse complement.
ACCAGAGGTCGGGGTTGATATCCAGTTCGGCGAGCATGTGGCCCTTACCGTGGGAGCCGCCATCGGCAGAAATTGAGACGATTCGATCCATCATCAACATGTTGGGCGCAGGAAGTCGGGCATTGCCGTCACCAAATAATTCACCGTGCGCGCAAGCCAGTAATTCATCCTTGCTGTATTCGTGTTTCATGCACCCTCGTGGTCTTTGTCTAGTTGTCTGCGCCCGAGTGTATCAGAAAGCGAAAAATTGTCCGACAAGCAGGGCTGTTCATGTCCGACAGCGGATTACATTGCATTGTCATCAATCTAGAGGACAATCCTGTCCTATCAATTTAGCGAGCGAGGTCGTCATGGAACAGCAAGTAGAGGGTTGGCTCGAAGTGGTCCGCGAAGGGCAGGTGATGTTGGAACGCACGTTTCAATTTAAAACCTTTGGGAGTGCAATGCAGTTTGCAGTGTGGGTCGGTGAGGTCGCCGATGCACAGGATCATCATCCAGAAATTGTAGTGTCTTGGGGGCGGTGTGTCGTGCGTTGGTGGTCTCATGACGTCGAAGGCATTAGCGCCCGCGATATTTCGCTTGCCGAGGCGACCAATCGTCTTTATTAATACGCGCGTTCTGGCCAGTCGGCCATTGGGGGTCTTATGCGTATTGCATTCTTAGTGGCGGATTGGGCTGATTTGTCGCCGACAAAAAGTTCGACCCTCACGCTGATTCATGAGTCAGTACTCCGTGGCCATCGGGTCTATGTCATTTACCCGAGAAATCTCACGGTTCGAGACAATGTTGCGTATGGGTTCGCGCGACGGGTGCATATCGAGGGCAAATGTCCTGAAAGCGTTTCGTCCTTTTACAAGCGTGTCACCTTGGTTGAAAAAATGATCCCACTGCATTCGATTGATGCCGTGTTTGTGCGTCGTGATCCACCCTTGGATCCGATCGTTTTGAATTTCTTGGATTCAGTGAAGTCTGAGACCGTGGTCCTAAACGATTTGGACGGGATTCGGAAGGCGAACAACAAGATTTACACAACAAGTTTCCATGGTATCTCTGGCTCCGCTCTCCCTGAGACACATGTCTCAAAGAATAAAGATTATCTCAAGCGGGTGATCCGAGAGTCTGATCGTGAGCGCTGGATCCTCAAACCCTTGGATGGCTCGGGTGGTCGTGGTGTGATTTTGATCGAGACCAAGGCCCAGGGCTCCATGAACTCGTTGCTGGATTTTTATATCGATAGTTCCCACGGGCAGTCGAACTACGTGATCTTGCAGGAGTACCTCGAAGGCGCGGTCGATGGAGACATCCGGGTGTTGATGTTGGGTGGAGAGTATTTGGGTGCGTATCAGCGTATTCCTGCGCCCGATGAGATTCGAGCGAATATTCATGCGGGTGGGACCGCGCATGCGGTGACGTTGACTGACGAGCAGCACGCATTATTACGTAAGATTGGTCCAGTCCTGATGGAAGATGGCCTGCATTTTGTCGGTCTTGATTTAATTGGTAATAAGCTGTTGGAAGTGAACGTTCTCAATCCAGGTGGAATTACCAATATCAATCGGCTCAAGCGAGTGAAGTTGCAACGAAAGGTCATCGATTATGTTGAGCGCCTGGTGGAGCAACGCCATGCAAAGCGCTCTGAGCTGGAGATTCGTCTCACACGGATGAATGAATTACGGGAACAGGCGGATCGCGCGCATTGATTAGCGATTCACATCGATGACGATGCGCCCACTGACTTGATTGTTGATCAGGCGAACGGCTGCTTGACCCACCTCGTCTAGGCCGATGACCTCGACTGAGCTCTCCATGAGGCGTTCCGGAAGGTGCTCTGCCAGCAAACGCCATGCGCGTTCTCGAGCCTCCTGTGATGCCTGAACTGAGTCAACGCCTTGCAGTCGGATGTTTCGCAAGATGAATGGGAAGACTGTTGTCTCTAACTGAATCCCACCTGCATTTCCTGTTGCCACGACCGTTCCGCCATATTGTGTTTGTGACAAAACCTTGGCGAGGACTGCGCCCCCCACCGTATCAACAACACCTGCCCAACGCGTTGACTCAAGGGGTTTAGCTGGGGCATGAAAGTCCGCGCGAGACTCAATGACCGAAGCACCGAGGTTGATGAGTCGATCGGCTTCTGCAGCGCGCCCAGTGACGGCATGCACAGTGTACCCAAGCGACGCGAGAATAGCGGTTGCAACGGTCCCCACGCCACCACTTGCGCCAGTCACAAGGACAGAACCATCGACTGGTTTTACACCAGCGTCGATCAGCGCCATCACGCAGAGCATGCCCGTCAGTCCGCCGGTCCCAAACTGCATCGCATGCCGTGTTGAGAGCGTTGTCGGCAGGTGCACTAAGTACGAGCCAGGAACGCGTACACGCTGCGCCATACCACCTGTGTGGTTTTCGCCAACGCCATGCCCTGTGAGCACAACGCGATCGCCAGGCCGAAACTGTGGATCATCGCTTTCAGTGACCGAACCGGCCGCATCAATGCCTGGGATCATTGGAAATGTCCGAATGACCTTTCCTTTGCCGGTGATTGCGAGCGCATCTTTGTAATTCAGGGATGAGTAGTCGCATGCAAGAATCACGTTACCCGGTGACAACGCATCGACGCTGAGCATTTCGAGTTGAAGGACGGGCACTTGGTCTGCATCCTCGCGATGAAGACGGAGGGCACGAAATTGGCTCATAAACTCAAATCCTCTCTGGTGGAATGACTGAGTCTAGAGTGTTATGCGGGAAAAAAAAGGGGTCATCCTTGACCCCTGGTATTCCATCAAATCTTGACGGAAGAATTAGTGCTTGGTAACAGACTCGATTGCGCCTTTGACAACGTTTGTTGCTTCGTCGCGGCTCTTCACCAATGTCTCCTGAGATGTTTTCGCTGACTCGATCAAACGCGCCTGCAAACCCTGGAGGTATGATTTCTGGCTCTCAACAACAGCAGCCATGTCCTTCTCAGATGAGAGTGCTTTGGCTTGCTCCATTGCGCCTTCAACCAATTCTTTTACCAGAGCAGTTTGTTGCTCAACCAGTGACTCAACGGTCGCTTTGTTGATTTCAAACAGATCCGTCATTGGCTTCATGGCTGTTTCGTATGATTTGGCATCAAACATGGACTTCATGTTGGCCTGCATGTCTTCGATCATTTTTGCGTACATGGTCATTTCTCCATTGCTCAAAAAATTGTGCGGTGCACAAGGTTGAGTAAAAGATACCATGTTGCAGTGCAGCGTCAACACTTTTTTGTGCAACGCACCATTTGAGGGAATTATTCTTTAGTCGAATCCTTTTTGGGCGTGCCAAGCATGGTTTTGGCCATGGACTCCCAAAGCTCCATATTGTCTTCTGTCATTTTTTTCAGCATTCCAATCGGCGTGACATCAATCACGGTGCGCATTTGGTCACGCATAACATCTTGTTGATTGAGAAAAAACGACACTGATTGCTCCAAGAAGTGCGCCATGCTGTTCTGCATGCCTGACCCGTAGAAACGGATCAACTGCTGCAGCACTTCATTGGTCAGTACGTGCTCGCCAGCATCATTTTCTTGCTCCATGATAATTTGTAGCAGGATGCTGCGCGTGAGATCTTCCCCCGACTTGGAGTCAAGAACCCGGAAGCGCTCATGACTCATGACGAGCTCTCGGACATTGTCGATGGTGACGTAACAACTTTGTGAGGTGTCATAGAGGCGTCGATTGGGGTATTTTTTCAGCGTGCGCATGGATACTCCGCCTGTTATTAGTATTTGATTTCGTAATGTAGCCAGAGAACGGCCAAAGCGCAAAGCACTATCGAGGATTTCTGTGCAAGGATTGAAAGTCACTGGAGCACATTCGGACCTCTTTTGGGTTCAGACATGGATCGATCGACTGGCCGATGAGGCGCAGTGGCTTCGATTCAGCGACCCCACATTATGTCAGGAATGGAGTGAGAGCATCTTAGCGCTTGCCGCCCAAGACCCCGAGAAATGGCATGCACTTTCGACGCAGATCATCCCAGAGCTTCTGACCTCGTTGCCGACGATACGATCCCGTGAAGAGTGGGATCTTTGGGTGGCACGGTTGCTTGCTGCGTTACCGGAACTGTCGAACCCGGATCGCGCACAGCTGATTTGGCTGATTGATCAAATCCGGCAGACGGATGCATTACTCCATCGGGTTCGGGAGCAATTGGATAGCGGCTCCATTGACCTTGAACAGGGGTTTAAAAATTGGCAAGCAGACCTTGCCGCGCAGACCGTGCTGCCAGACACCTTGCGACCAGATACCTTTGTCATCGGGGAGACCTTGGCCACAACCCCGGGGAATGTGGTGTTCGAAAACCAGTTGTTCCAATTAATTCAGTATCAACCGCAGACTGAGACGACCCATGCTCACCCCATTTTGATGATTCCCGCCTTTGTGAATCGCTACTACATTCTCGATCTCACCCCGGAATCCTCGATGGTGCAGTGGCTGGTTCAATCCGGACATACCGTCTTTATGATGAGTTGGGTGAACCCCACAGAGTCACTACGTGCCTATGAGATGACGCACTATGTATTAGATGGGTGTGTGCAAGCGATGGATCAGTTGGCCCGCATGTGCCCTCGTTTTCCGGTTCAAGTGATGGGGTACTGTGCGGGTGGCGTGTTGGCAAGCATTCTGACAGCTTGGATGAGTGCGCGCGGCGAGGGCGACCGAATTTGTAGCCTGTCATTGTTGACCACGTTACTCGATTACGACGCACCTGGCCCACTTGGCCGCTTTGTCACGGAGCAAAGTATTGCCCATGTGGAGTCTGTGATGCAGGACACCGGCTATCTGCCTGCGGCGATTAGCTTACGTACCTTTGCCAGCCTAAGACCCCATGATCTCTATGTGGGGCGGGCCATTAATAGCTATGTATTGGGTCAGCGCGCCAAGCCGATGCCCTTATTTCATTGGTTGGGAGATGGCACGCGTATTCCTGCCGCGATGGTGTCTTGGATCCTGCGAACCCTCTATCGGGAGAATGGACTTGTGTGTGGCGCACCGATACAACTCGCTGGGCAGGCGATTGATCTCAGCGCAATTCAGGTGCCCACCTATGCGATGGGCGCGGTATCCGATGAAATTGCGCCCTGGCGCTCGGTATTTCAGGGGGTGCAGGGAATTGATGGGCCCGTCCGTCGCGTGTTGGGCAGAGGAGGGCACAACGGTGGCGTGATCAATCCACCGGCAAACGCCAAGTATAGTTATTGGGTGATGTCTGATGCAGACCCTTTGGATCAATCAAAAGCGACTGCATACGAGGGTAGCTGGTGGTCTGATTGGGGACAGTTTTTGCAGGGGTCAGCTGGCGCACTCGTCTCACCGCCATTGATCGGCGGCGGCTTGCGGCCGGCGATTGAAAAGGCGCCGGGGAGATACGTCAAGGCGCAGTAGGGTGCGAGGGTTGCTGTCCTTCGTTCTCTGGCCATCATCGTTTAGACTGCTCAATTGACGTTAGTGAGAGCCCCCAAGATGACTCAATCCATCATCCCCATGTATATCGACGGCCAATTCACACAAGGTGCTGCGACTTGGACAATTCCGGTCTTAAATCCAGCGACTCAGGCGGAACTTGGGCAGTTGCCTGTGGGGACGGCAACGGATGTAGAGCATGCGGTTGCAGCAGCGAAAGCTGCCTTTATCGATTGGCGGGAGACGCCCGTTTCTGAGCGCGCGCGACTGATGATGCGTTACCAAGAGGCCGTGCGTGATCATCACGATGCCTTGGCTGAAATCATTTGTGAGGATCTTGGTAAGAACTTCGAGGATGCAAAGGGAGATGTGTTTCGCGGTCTCGAAGTCATTGAGCAAGCCATTGGCATTGCGCAGACCTCCATGGGTGAGTACGCGGGAAACGTCGCACGCGGGGTTGATACGTACTCGATTCATCAGCCGATGGGTGTGTTTGCCGGGATTACGCCATTTAACTTTCCGGCAATGATCCCGCTGTGGATGTTCCCGCTTGCGATCGCCGCTGGAAATACCTTTGTGTTGAAGCCATCTGAGCAGGATCCGCTATGTCCAGTGCGGCTTACGGAGTTATTCCTCGAGGCTGGCGCCCCTGCCAATATTTTACAGCTGTTGCATGGTGATAAAGACACTGCGAATGCGCTGATTACGCATCCTGATATTCAGGGTGTTTCTTTTGTCGGGTCAGTGCCGGTTGGGCGACACATTTATGAAACCGCGGCGCGCGCCGGGAAGCGTGTACAAGCGATGGCGGGTGCCAAGAATCACATGGTTGTGATGCCTGATGCAGATAAAAAGGCAGTGATTAATGCCCTGATGGGTGCGTCCTGTGGGGCTGCCGGTCAGCGTTGTATGGCGATTTCGGTGGTGGTGTTGGTTGGCGAGGCCCAAGCATGGTTGCCGGAGATTGTGGACGCGATGCGGGCGCTGACACCGAATTATTGGAAAGAGCCTGGTGCTGCCTACGGTCCTGTAGTCTCTCAAGCAGCGAAAACCCGAATCGAAGCATTGATTGAAGTCGGTGCAGAAGAGGGTGCTGAGTTGGTCGTCGATGGCCGCGGCTATGCGGTGCCTGGCTATCCAAATGGAAACTGGGTTGGTCCAACATTATTTGCAAATGTGACCTCAGAGATGCAGATTTACCAAGAAGAGGTATTTGGTCCGGTGTTATGCCAAATGAACGCAGCAGACCTTGATGAAGCGCTTGCGATCATCAATGCGAGCACCGTCGGGAATGGAACCTCTATTTTTACAGCAAGTGGTGCAGCCGCCCGACGCTTTCAGCATGAGGTTGAGGTCGGAATGGTTGGGATCAATGTTCCGATCCCTGTGCCATTACCCTTTTTTAGTTTTACAGGTTGGAAACAGAGTTTCTTCGGCGATCTGCACGCGTACGGAAAGCAAGCCGTCAAGTTCTACACCCGGACAAAAACGGTGACTGCGCGTTGGAAAGACAGTCCGCAGAGTCAGGGTGCGAACATGTCGATCCAATTGAAGTAACTGCTGACGTGAACACAGGGCTGTTCTGACCACTCAGAATTTGCCGTGTATTCGTGCGTGTTGTCACAAACGGGCCTTTCGGGGTGCAATCTGCACCTTGTGAGGTGCGTCCATAAAACGGGGTAGAACCCGTGCGGCATTGGATCGGCAGCATCCAAGAGACCTTTTTGATATAAAGTGGCTCTTGGAAAATGAAGGTCTGAGCGACGATATACGACAAGCCGTGCTGGTATATCTCTCAAGCCACAATCGGCCAATGGCCAAGATGCCGGATGACAAACATAAGCAGGCGTTAGAAAAGCTGAAAGAAGTACTGGGTGTTTGATGTATAGCGTTCATTCATTTTGCTGAAATGACGCGTAAATTTTTAATCACAATGCTTTGATGGGAGGTTTTGCGGGCTGTAGGCCTTGGCAAGCGACTTGGAAATCAGGGCTTCGAGTTCACTTTATTTTTTTGTACAAATTCTTGTACAAAATGGGAATGTAGATACATGGCAGACGCCAATTTTATCAATGAAATCAGTAAGAGACGCACGTTTGCTATCATCTCGCACCCCGATGCGGGCAAGACGACGATGACTGAGAAGCTCTTGCTCTTTGGCAACGCGATCCAGGTTGCAGGGACCGTGAAAGCTCGAAAGGCAGCACGGCATGCGACCAGTGACTGGATGCAGATGGAGCAAGAGCGCGGGATTTCTGTCACGACGTCGGTGATGCAGTTTCCGTATCGCGATCGGATTGTGAACTTGCTGGATACTCCTGGCCATGAAGATTTTTCCGAGGACACGTATCGGACTTTGACCGCTGTTGACTCGGCATTGATGGTCATCGATGGTGCCAAGGGGGTTGAGGATCGGACAATCAAATTGATGCAAGTGTGTCGACTGCGCGATACGCCAATTGTGACCTTTGTGAATAAGTTAGACCGGGATATTCGTGACCCAATCGAGTTAATGGATGAGGTCGAGACGGTTCTTTCGATTCAGGTCACCCCCATGACGTGGCCAATTGGAATGGGGCCGCACTTTCAGGGTGTCTATCACTTAGCCGATGATGAAATTCATGTCTACGTCAAAGGTCAAGGCCATCGGATTCCTGAAGATAAGCGTATCTCTGGCTTGCACTCGGACGCGGCAAAGGCGCTGTTGGGAACTGAGTGGGTGGACTTTGTTGATCAAATCGAGTTGCTGCGTGCGGCTGCGCCTGAATTTGATCTCGACAGTTTTCGGGCTGGTCGGTTGACGCCGGTCTTTTTTGGGACGGCCATGGGTAATTTTGGTGTCCGAGAGATGCTCGATGGATTCGTCAATTGGGCCCCATCGCCAATTCCACGGGAGACCAATGTTCGCGCTATCGCTCCCTCGGACCCAAGTTTCTCAGGGTTTGTGTTTAAAATTCAGGCGAATATGGACCCGAAGCACCGGGATCGTATTGCCTTTATGCGGATTTGTTCGGGGACCTATACCAAAGGGATGAAGCTTCGCCATACCCGTTTGGGGAAGGACGTTCGGATTTCGGATGCAGTGACTTTTTTCGCAGGTGATCGCGCGCAAACCGAGGAAGCATTTCCGGGTGACATCATTGGCCTACACAACCATGGGACGATCCAAATTGGGGATACCTTCACTGAAGGTGAGTCCTTGCAGTTCACTGGGATTCCACATTTCGCTCCTGAACTCTTCAAGCGCGTTCGACTGAAGGATCCACTGAAGACCAAACAGCTCCAAAAAGGCCTCACCCAGCTTGCTGAGGAGGGTGCGACTCAGGTGTTCATGCCACACCGAAATAACGATCTGATCTTGGGTGCCGTAGGCACCCTGCAGTTTGATGTGGTGGCTTTTCGTCTGCTCGATGAATACAAGGCTGAAGCCATTTATGACGCAGTTAACGTGTATACGGCACGCTGGGTGCGCTGTGGTGATGAGAAAAAGTTGGCCGAGTTTCGAGGAAAAGCCTATGACAATTTAGCGGATGATGGTGGCGGGTATCTCACCTATTTGGCGCCATCACGTGCCAATCTCCAGTTGATTCAGGAGCGTTGGCCTGAGATTGAGTTTTTACCAACCCGAGAGCACTGAGTGTGGATTGACTGTAACGTCCATGTGGAAGCATGGCATAACGTACAGCGGATCAATTGGATTGAGCGCGCGCCGAGACGCTCGGATTGAGGGCGTCATGTGGTCGGGAACACACCCAGCCCAATGGAGTGCCCCAAATCCTGAGGGCTTTGCCCGTGCATTTGGATTACATCCACTCTGGGTCCATCCTGACACCTTGGCTGATGACCTCGCACAACTGTTTACACGGTTGTCGGATACGTCCAGTGCGGTTGGCGAAGTCGGCTTAGACCGTCGGGCAGAGGCGTCATTAGAGCTGCAATTGCAGGCCTTGGCGCCACAATTGCAGTTTGCAACAACGCAGACACGAGCACTGATCCTACATGTCGTGCGCGCGCATGAACCCTTGCTGTCCATGCTCAAGGAGCTTGGGGTGACTCGATTCATGGTGCATGGGTTCAATGGGTCACCGGAGCTAGCACGGCGCTATGTCGACTGCGGTGGCCTGTTAGGCATCGGTGGATTACTCACACGTCATACGCCGCGTCTGCATGAAGTGATTCGGCAACTCCCCTTGAGTGCCTTCGTGCTGGAGTCCGATGCACCGGATTTACCCCCAAGGGGTGCAGCGGTCTCAGATCCCACAGATCTTCCAAACACCGGTTTAATTGTCGCTCAACTCAAGGGCTGTACTGTGTTGGAGGTGGCGCGACAGACTCGGGAGAACGCATTGACCCTGTTCGGCCTCCCAATCGTTCAATCAAGCTCAAGGCCGAGGGCACAATAAGCAGGACGAGGACGGTCCCATAGGCTAGCCCAAACACAATGGTTGTCGCCATCGGGATCAGAAACTGTGCCTGTGGCGAGGTTTCAAATAAAATCGGTGTTAATCCGCCAATGGTGGTGAGCGACGTGACCAAGACAGCACGCAGCCGCATCCGACTGGCGTTGACGATTGCCTCAGCGTGATTCTGTCCTTGGTCGAGATACCGTCGATAGGTGGACGCCAACACGATTGAGTCGTTGATGACGATTCCGCTCAAGCCAAAGAATCCAAATAGTGAGAGGACTGTCAGATCAAGCCCCATGAGCCAATGACCGCCAATCGCTCCAGTCAGACCCAGAGGAATGGTGATTAACACGGCGAAAGGCCAGGTGTAGCTGCCAAACACCCAAGCCAAAATGATGTAGATTAAGACGAATGCAATAACAACGCCTGTGCGCATATCGGCAAAGGTTTCATCTTGGTCTTTCGCACGCCCTTGGAAGGCCGCATCAACATCAAAACGTCGTTCGAGATCGGGCAGTACCGATGCGTTCATGGACGCTAAAATCTCCGATGCATTGGCAATCGTATTGTTGAGATCGGCGCTGACAACAATACTCATCTCACCATTACTCCGACGCAGTTCATCCAAGCCTCGCCGGGCGCTGAACTCGGCAACCACAGGCAAGGGAACCACACCGCCTTGTGGTGTAATGATGGGTAAACTATCCAGCGTACTAAGTCGGTCACGTTCGGCCTCGGTTAACGCGAGTGACACTTCGACTTCAATCCCTTGATCAAAAAACGTTTGCAGCACGCGCCCCTCGAAGGCAGACCGAATCTGGCGCGCAAGACCCTGAGATGTCAGACCCATTTGTCGGCCTTCCGGTCTGAGCGTGACGATTAATTGCTCCGCGCCAAAGGGAAGATCATCATCGACATTAGAGACGCCTGCATAGCGTTTCAGATCGGCTTGCAATGCAACTGATGCTTCTTTAAGACGCGTAATGGATTGTCCCGTGAGTTTGACCTCAATCGGCTTTGATGGTGGTCCACCTGTTGTCTGTCGGATAGAGAACTTTTCAATTCCAGCAGGAAGTTGAATATTGGCACGCCAGGCATCAATGACCACATTATTAGTCGGTCCATCGACGTCACCCACCAACATAACTTTGAGTGTTCCGACGTGATCGCCGCGAATAGTTTGAATCCCAGGTCCTGTCAATTGCCGGTGTTGCCGAACTGCGTACCGGGCAAAGGGAGCCTCGAACTGCGCTTCAGTGGTCGCAAGGGATTGCTCTAACGAAGCCAGAAATGCATCCACATCAGCTTGCTGGGTGCCAGGCGTAAATTGCGCAGCCGCCCAAAGCGTCGTGCCATCGATCGACGGAAAGAAGGTGAACTTAATCCGACCCCCAGTAATCAGGCCGACTGACAACACAAACATCATGAGACCAGTGAGCAAGACCAAACCAGGCGCACGTAAGACTGCCTTGACGATTGGCTGATAGAAATCATCACGAAAACTGTTGAACCCCCGGTCGAGTGCTTGCCGAATACGCCCCTCTTCACGCGGCCCTCTTGCCAAGCTTTGATTGAGGTGTCCCGGGAGCACCAAAAAACACTCGATCAAGGAGGCAATAATCACACAAATCACAATGATGGGTATGTCTCTCAAAATGGAACCAATGACGCCACCGACCATGAGTAATGGAGAAAAAGCAGCGATCGTGGTGAGGCTTGATGACATCACGGGTGCGAGCATGCGCGCTGATCCGTTGAGTGAGGCATCCAGGGGACTTTGGCCGGATTGATAGAGCGTCAGGGTGTCTTCACCAACCACGATTGCGTCGTCAACAATCACGCCAAGCGCCATGATCATGCCAAACAGGCTGATCATGTTAATGGTTCCGCCGATCATCCATAAAATCCCCAGCGTGGCTAAAAATGACACGGGGATGCCGAGTGTGACCCAAAATGCAACGCGCTGATTAAGGAATAAGTACAGGATGATGACCACGAAAATTAGCCCTGTCAGGCCGTTCTCGAGGAGTAGCTGAATCCGATCGTTGAGGTACTGCCAGCGTTCATCGAGGACTAGTAATTCGGCGCCGACTGGTAATGTTTTGCGCGCATCCTCGACCCAGGCGGTGGTGATTTTCGCCATGGTCAGTGTGTCATCGAGCTCGGTACGCTGGGGGATCAGTTCAACAGCGGGTTGTCCACGAAAACTTAAATAGGGTGCTTTCGGATTGGCCCGATCATGAATGGTGGCGATCTCACTGATCTGCACCCCGAGGGGATTGTCGGCAAACGTCAGGCGGGTGGATCCGAGATCGGTCGCTGACCGGCTTTGCTCAAGACTGCGAATTTGCCGCTCACCATCTGATCGCCCCACGGTACCGGCGGGCAGATCGCGCGATTGAGTTAAAATAGCATCAGCGAGCGTGTCGAGACTGACGCCTAACTGGCTCAGGGTTTGTGCGGAGGTTTCGATTTGGATTTCACGCGTCGGCAATCCGCGAAAATCGACCTTTTTGACACCTCGGGACAGCAACTCCTGCTCTGCTTGATAGGCCAGTTGCTGTAGTTCAATCGGTGTGAAGGGTCCGGTTAATAGGAGACTGGCAATATCCTCATAGCGGGTGATGATCGAGACGGAAGGGACCTCAGCCCCCTCGGGCAATGTGACATTCCGAGTAATTGCTTGTGCGACATCGTCTAATGTTTGTGAGACGTCCGCATCTTCGGACAGCTCAAGACGGAAGGTAGAGATCCCGAATTGGCTGACCCCTTGAGTGGACTCGATCGCAGAGAGCTCGGAGACTGCGTTTTCAATCGGAATGGTCAGTCCTTCCTGCACATCCTCTGCAGTCGCGCCTGGCCAACTGGTCTGGACCGTAATCACTTCAATTTCAAAACTGGGGAAAAACTGAGTCCGAAGCCGATCCACGCCAAGCACGCCGGCAATGATCATCAACGCCATTAACAAATTGGCAGCGACGCGATGGCTCGCAAAGGTGCGTACCAAGCCGTTCATTCAACAACCTCAACCAGCAGCCCAGTGATGGCGGCTGGCAAGCGAGAAATCAGAATTTGATCGCCCGACTGCAATGCTGGACTGGTGAGTAATATCTCGGTCCCTCGCTCCGCTTCACGTTGGCCATAGGTGGTGACTTCGAGTGCCTCGAGCTGGTTGTCTCGAATGCGATAGATGGTATTACCGCCATAGAGGGCATCTGTCGGAACGGCGGCGATCTCAGGTAAGGCTGGAAGCATGATGCGAACGTTGGTGATCGCACCTAAGACCGGTTGCTGTGCTGGCTGTGTGATGCGCGCGTACAGATCGACTGCGCCGGTTCGCGCATTGACCAGTCCGGCAATGCGTTCCACCCGAATCAAATCGCCGTTGAGCATCTGCCCTTCAATAGGCTGATTTGCCTTGAGTGCTGTCTGAATACGATCGGCAACGGGTTGTGGAACGGCAATGCGTAATTCGTAGCCGTTATCAGGTATTAGTCGCATCAGTGCCTGGTTCGCGTTGATTCGGTCCCCCGGGGTGACGGTTAACTCAGCGATCACACCACCCACGGTTGCAGACGGCTGCATTGCATCGAGATCCTCGCGAGCAAGGCGGACGTCAGATTCAATCCGTGTTAATTGCGCCAGCAACGTGGTTTGCGTCTCTTGACTGTTTGCAAGCGTGAGCTCACGCCGATTGATCTGCAACTGCTGTCCGACAACAGCTTGACGTGCAGTCTCGAGTTGCTCATCGGATGCCAGGCCTCGGCTACGAAGATCGATCAGTCGATCGCGTTTTGCTTCGAGTAGCGCTAACGCTTCGCGATCTAATTGGAGTGCGGCGCGATCTTTTGTCTCGGTCATGGTGCGTTGGTTGAGCTGACTGCGAATATCTGCCAGGCTCGCCAGCGCTTGGTTCAGTTGCGCCTCAGCATCTGGGCGATTGAGCAAGAGTAAGGGTTGGTTGGCCACGACTCGACTGCCGTTGGCCACATATACCTCGACCACCCGCGTGGGGAGTGGTGCAGTAATCACTTGTTGTTGTGGATTTTCAACTGTTGCAAACCCCCGAAACTCAGGATTTTCCGGACGCAACGCAATCGTCGTCGCGGACACACGCCAGCTTGGGGCGCTAACCGGGAGTGGCTCGATGGTCGGCTTTGTTTGGTTGAGAAGATAAAACCCGCCTAAACCAGCGCCGAGGATGGAGCCGGTCAGCACAAGCCGAGAGAACAATTGCACAAAGATACCTGCCGTGTTTACGAGGCTGTCAGCCTACACGGCAGGTCTTCAGTGAACCAGCCGATTATTGGCCGACAGCGATGGAATTCATGTCTGAAGGGCTACTTTCGCCCTGAATCTTGACATAGATCTCTTCGCGATGGATCTCAACTGTCTTCGGGGCATTGATCCCCAAACGAACATGATTTCCAAATAAGCCGAGGATCGTGACTGTCACTTCATCCCCGATCATGACTTTTTCACCGATTTTTCGTGTCAGTACCAACATGCGTGTTGACCTCCAATCTATCCGTAGTAACTCGGTTGTCCAATTTCCGTCCTAGACAATGTCCGTTTGGAGCGCGACCGTCAACCAATTTTTTTCGGTTTCGTACATTTCTTTCACGCTAGTCCATCTGTTTTTTCTGCTATTTTTGTTTTTGTCTAGGTTTTCGATGATTCTAGTCATATGACTGGACAAAACACGTCATCTTGATGCATCGCATCAAGATCAGGAGGTCTCATGTTGAAGTTAATAATGTTTGTACCGACAGGTTGGGAGGATGCTGTGAAGGCTGCGGTGTTCGCTGCCGGTGCAGGACATCTGGGCGAGTATTCGGAGTGCGCGTGGCAGATCTTGGGGACAGGACAATTTCGGCCGTCTGATGATGCGAATCCGACTGTGGGCGCGCGGGGTACTGTTTCGCAGGTTGCCGAATGGCGTATTGAGGTGCTGGTAGCCGAGGCGGTGCAAGCAGACGTTATTCAGGCACTGCGCAAGTCGCATCCCTACGAAGAGCCAGCATTTGAGCTGATTCGCCTTGCATGGCCTACTGATTAAACGCGCGCTGCGATATTTGTCTCTTCGCGATCGACGGTGTGCAGTTTAAAGGTCCCTCGTTGCAAATCGTCTCTGAGATGCATGAGCGTGTCTCGAACCGTCCCAAAGGCCAGCGTGTCCCATGGAATATCATCCATGGCAAAGAGTGCGGTCTCCAAGCTTTCTGGTCCTGCTGCAAATTTTGGCTCGGCTAAGAACGCGAGATAGAGCATATATACTTGAGAGATTGCTGGGATCGAGGTAACCACATAGAGTTGATCGAGTGCGGGTGTCGCGCGCGCTTCTTCCCAAGTCTCTCGAAGTGCCGCTTGTGCGACCGTTTCACCATTTTCCATAAAGCCGGCAGGTAGTGTCCAAAGCCCCGATCGCGGCTCAATTGCGCGACGACAGAGCAGCACCTGATTCTGATAGAGCGCCACACAGCCGGCGATGATCTTTGGATTCTGATAATGAATCGTCTCGCAATCGTCGCACATATCTCGGGGCCGATTGTCTCCATCTGGAACACGTCGATGAGTGGTTGATCCACAGTTCGGACAGAAATTCATTGAGGGTCTCCTTCGCTGTGTCTCTATACTACGGGAATGGAGATGACGAAACAGCGTATTCAGAGCGCGTTGGCGGCATATGCCCCACGGCAACTACCTCCTCGGCACGAAGGCGATGCCGCGGTGGCACTTATTTTATCTGGCCAGACCCCGACATTAGTGCTGTGTGTGAAGTCTCCGCATCTCAGAGTGCATGCCGGGGAAGTCTCGTTTCCCGGTGGGAAGCATGAGCCGGTTGACGATTCGAGTCTTGCCTGTGCGATCCGCGAGACAGAGGAGGAAATCGGAGTGCAGGTGCATCGTGACCACTGTCTTGGAATGCTCAATCAGTTTCAGAGTTTGCATGGTCTTAGGGTCACGCCTTGGGTATTTTGGCACGATGATCTGGGGGTTCCCGCACCTCGAGATCGCGAGCTCAAACGTGTGTTTCAAGTCCCGATGCGCCAACTATTGAGATCGCCAGATGGCTTTGACTTTAGTGCTCGGCGGCAAGCGATTGATCAGCCTTACATGCCCTATTGGGTGGATTCTGGCGAGCGAATATGGGGATTGACCGCATTGATCTTGGCGCATTTTTTGGAAGTGGTGTGGGATCACCGAATCCACTATCCAAGCGAATCAGCCATCCACTTGCCAAACACGCACTGAACGAACACGGTTATCCTGCATGGCAAGGATTTCCATGCGATATGTCCCAATCGCGACGCACAGAGATTGGTCTGGGATGAACTCTAACTGCTCAATGATGAGACCACTGAGGGTCCGTGGACCATCTGTTAAGAGAGTCCACTCGAGCGTCTTATTGAGATCACGTAAGGTTGCTGATCCGTCGACAATCCAGGTGCCATCGTCTTGTGGATGAACATCGGGTGAGGTTTCTTGGATATGATCGGTCGTGAACTCGCCGACGATCTCCTCGAGAATGTCATCAATGGTGAGTAGCCCCTGAATTTCTCCGTATTCATCCACGACCATCGCCATCCGTTCTTTGCTTTTCTGAAAATTGAAGAGTTGCGTATGGAGTGGGGTGCTTAAGGGAATGAAATAGGGCTCATCAACCAGCAGGGTGATGCGCTCGATCAGCTGCTCTTCGCGGGTGGTTGGATCGACCGTATCCAACAACTTTAGCGCAGTCCGTAAGTGCAGGATGCCCACAATGTGTTCAATATCACCCCGAAATACTGGCAGGCGGGTGTGTTGGCTGGTGCGAAGTTGATCCAGTAAATCTTCAGGATCATCATCCAGATCGAGGCCCGTAATCTCACCTCGGGGTACCATGATTTCATCGACTTGGACTTTTTCAAGATCCAGTACGGAAAGCAGCATACTGTGGCGTCTTGCCGGAATACGGTGACCACTCTGGAGCATTAATGTCCTCAGCTCTTCCTTCGTAAGCCGATGATGTGCCGAGTTTTCTGGGTCAATACCAAACAGACGTAGTAGGCCGTTCGACAGTAAGTTCGTCATCCAGACTAGGGGGTAAAACAACCACATCAGTGGGCCGAGTATAAAACTGACAGGTCGCGCGACACGCTCAGGATGCAAGGCTGCAAAGGTTTTCGGCGTGACTTCCGCAAAGATCAGGATGACGAGGGTCAGCACCCCAGTGGCGATCGCGACACCTGCATCACCAAACAGGCGAACAGCCAGTATCGTGGCAATGGCAGACGCGAGAATATTGACAAAGTTATTGCCAATTAAAATAAGTCCAATCAAACGATCGGGACGATCCAGCAGCGCGAGGATCCGTTTGGCTTGGGGAGATCCTGATTCAGCCTCGTGTTGGAGGCGAATACGATTAATCGCCATCAGCCCAGTTTCGGAGCTGGAAAAAAACGCAGACAAAGCAATTAAAAAGATGAGGCTGCCAAACAGCCACTCATTCGGTATCTCGCTCAATGCAGATATCCAAGCCAACGATGGACGAAGTCTGTCAAAGCCAGTCTCAATGTCAAGCAGCGATCAGAAATTCAAGTACCGCCTTGGATCCAAGATACCCGATAAAAAGTAATCCAGCCGCTGCCACAGCGGTTCGTCGCATCGTTCGATTGATGCCACCATGTTGGACATGTTGGATCAAGGTGACACTCATGCCGACCCAGGCGAGGCCTGAGAGAACGGTTTTATGTGCGAGTTGCTGGGCCCAAAAATCCTCAACATAGAGGGCGCCTGAAATCAGTGAGAGCGTTAATAGGACCCAGGCCGCTTGCACTGAACGAAAAAATAGCGAATCCATCGCATCCAGCGGCGGTAGTGCGGCGATTAAAGCGGGCAAAGGTCGCATCTTCAGTGCATCGTGATGCCAACTCACCAGCAATGCCAACGTGCCGGCATAGGCAACTGCGCCATAGGCGAGAATCGCGCTCACAATGTGAAAGACGGTGGATGTGTCAAGCGATGCCATCGTGCTGGTTGGGGCCAGCGCAGCAAGCAGCGAGAAGACCCCGGTGATGGGAGCGACACCTATGAGTACCGGATTGACCGGCTGACGACGACTGGTGGCAATAACCAAGGCAGTAAGCAACGTACCAAGCAGAGTGCCCATGAGCGCGGTTGTTGGTTGGCCACCATTTTGAGCAAAGCCTGCCCAGACCGTCGCGATCGCCGCCAAGAGGCCGAATCGCGCCAACCAGATGGCACTGGCGTCTGTCAGCAGGCCGCGTTGAAAGGCACGAAATTGTTGTAATCCCGAGGCAAATAGCAAACCGGTCGCAACCAAGCCTGGCAGAGTGAGTATCATCGTTCCAACCCGAGGGAAGTTTTCGTTATCATAGACCCTTCATCCTCGACGCTAAAGAGATCCCATGTTTAATTCACTGAGTTCCCGGTTGACTGATGCGCTGAAATCCATGGGGAAGAAGGCGCGCCTCACCGAAGACAACATTGCGGACACCCTGAAAGAGGTGCGGAAGGCCTTACTGGAAGCGGATGTGGCCTTGCCAGTTGTGAAGCAATTCACCTCGCAGGTTCGTTCGCGTGCACTTGGGCGAGAGGTGCGTGCCTCGTTAACTCCTGGGCAGCAGTTCTTAAAGGTGGTGCAGGATGAGCTGCAAACTGTGCTTGGGGGTCCCAGTGAATCGTTAAATCTCGCACAGCGACCACCAGCAATTGTGCTACTGGCCGGCCTGCAAGGCGCGGGAAAAACGACAACTGCGGCAAAGTTGGCGCGATGGCTCACTGATCGGCAAAAAAAACGTGTATTGCTTGCGAGTGTCGATGTCTATCGCCCGGCGGCAATGGCGCAGTTGGCCACTTTGGCAGAGCAGATTTCGGTCGATTGCTTTCCATCGACACCTGATCAATCGCCGATCGCGCTTGCCGAAGCCGCAAAGAAAAAAGCCGAACTCTCCGGGTATGACGTGCTGATTGTGGATACTGCGGGCCGACTTGGCGTTGATGCCTCCATGATGGACGAAATTGCAGGTCTCCACCGTTGTTTGAATCCAATTGAAACCTTGTTTGTCGTGGATGCCATGACCGGGCAGGACGCAGCCAACACAGCCAAAGCCTTTGCGGATGTGTTGCCCTTGACAGGAGTGATCTTGACCAAGGCGGACGGCGACGCTCGTGGGGGTGCCGCGCTCTCAGTGAAGACCATCACTGGCTCTCCAATTAAGTTTATGGGAGTTGGCGAGACTGTGGATGGATTAGAGGCATTTCATCCAGACCGATTGGCGTCCCGGATTCTGGGAATGGGTGACGTATTCGGTTTAATAGAGGACGCCGAGCGCAAACTCGACCAGGCAAAAGCGCAAAAGATGGCAACCAAAGTTCTGAAAGGAAAGGGCTTTGACTTGGAAGATTTCAAAGACCAAATCCAGCAGATGCGTAACATGGGGGGGATGAAAGCGCTGCTTGAAAAAATGCCTGGGATGGGTGCGATGTCGAATCAAATTGCAAGCCAAGTGGATGAGCGGCAGTTTGTCCGGATGGAGGCGGTCATCAATTCAATGACGCCGCATGAGCGTCGCATGCCAGATGTCATCAATGGGTCTCGCAAGCAACGCATTGCGGTGGGTTCTGGAACCGATGTGCAGGAAGTGAATAAAGTTCTAAAGCAACATAAGCAGATGTCCAAGATGATGAAAAAAATGGGGAAGAAGGGCGGTATGCAAAACATGATGCGTGGATTGTCTGGAATGATGCCGCCAGGCGGCATGCCGAGGTTGTAGTTTGAGATGAATCTCATTATCATTGCGCGCCTTTGAATTTATAGCCGTTTTGGCAGCAAGGATTGAAACAACATGGTAACGATTCGTCTTTCACGTGGCGGCTCTAAAAAGCGTCCGTTTTACCACTTCACGGTGACAGACAGCCGCAATGCGCGTGATGGTCGCTTCATCGAGCGAATTGGCTTCTTTAACCCGTTGGCTCGCGGGCAGGCGGAACGTCTGCGCGTCGATTTTGAGCGTGTCGATCACTGGATTGGTCTGGGTGCGACCACCTCCGATCGCGTGAAGCAGTTGTTAAAGGATGCCCGCAAGGTCGCTTGATGCTTGACCGTATCGTCATCGGGCGGATCCGTTCGCCTTATGGCATCCAGGGGTGGACTTGGGTCGAGACCTTTACGGATGATCCGGATACAGTGTTTGACTGGATTCCTTGGATCTTGGCACGAGAGGCTGATCGATCAACCTCTCGTCCAACAGTGAATGACCTCGTGGCAGTTCCGCTTGAGTGGAAACGCCGCGAAAAAGGATATGTTGTGCGGTTGGATATCGCGTCTGATCGCACTGCCGTGGAAGGGCTAACGCATTGCCTCATCTACACTGAGGCTGCGCGTTTGCCGACCTTGGCAACCGATGAATTTTATTGGCGGGATCTGGAAGGATGCCGCTGTGTGACCACCTCAGGTGTGGACTTGGGTGTGGTGACGATGGTGATGGCAACTGGTGCAAATGATGTGCTGGTGATTGTGGGTGATCTCGAGAGTATTGATCGCCGCGAACGATTGGTGCCATTCCATCGGGATTATGTGCCGAACGTAGAGATGTCAACGCGTCGGATCACCGTGGAATGGGATCCGGAGTTTTGATGCGGTGGGGAGTGGTGTCGTTGTTTCCAGAGATGGTGCAACAGGCATTATCGGTTGGTGTCGTCGGACGTGCGTTAGAGACGGGCCTGATCGGCCTCGATGTGTTTAACCCGCGTGATTACGCTACAGATATCCACCGAACCGTGGATGATCGACCCTACGGCGGAGGTCCTGGCATGCTAATGCGTGTCGAGACATTGCGCGCTGCGATTGCAGCAGCACGGGCATGCTTGCCTGAGGCGCACGTGGTGTACTTAAGTCCGCAGGGGCAGACCTTGACCCAAGATGTCTGTGCGGAGCTTGCAATGAGTGGATCCTTGATCCTCATTGCGGGCCGTTATGAAGGCATTGATGAGCGCGTCATCGCGCTCGATGTCGATCGAGAAATTTCGGTCGGCGATTATGTGTTATCCGGGGGAGAGCCGGCTGCGATTGTGGTGTGTGACGCCGTTTCGCGGTTGATTCCCGGGGTGCTTGGGCACAAGGAGAGTGCAGAGCAGGACTCGTTTAGCCAAGGGCGATTCGATTGCCCGCACTACACGAGGCCCGAAGAAATCGATGGATTGCGAGTTCCTGAGGTGCTACTCAGTGGACACCACGCTCGGATTGAACGGTGGCGTCGGCAGCAATCTTTGGGTCGGACGTTTCAGAGACGTCCGGAATTATTGGCGGGGCAGACGTTGTCGGAAGAGGATCAACGGTTGCTGAACGAATACATGAAGGAGTTTCAGCCGTGAGCATGAATCCAATTATTGAAGCGATTAACCAAGCACAGATGAAGACCGATGTGCCGCCCTTTGCTCCCGGTGATACCGTGGTAATTCAGGTGAAGGTCAAGGAAGGAACCCGTGAGCGCTTGCAGGCCTTTGAAGGCGTGGTCATCGCAAAGCGAAATCGCGGTCTCGACTCTGCCTTTACCGTCCGTAAAATCTCCCATGGCGTTGGCGTTGAGCGGACCTTTCAACTGCACTCTCCGCTGATTGATTCTATTTCGGTCAAACGTCGTGGTGATGTGCGCAAAGCGAAGTTGTATCACTTGCGTGATCTGTCTGGTAAGGCAGCACGGATCAAAGAGAAACTTGATACCAAGTAAATGAAACAAGAGAGTGCGCTGGTTGATCCTGACGCTGCCCGGGCACTCTCCGTCTTATTCACCCGCCTCGATCAAGACGATCAGGTGCGGCTAGCAAAGATTGTTCAAACAATGCGCGTCGAACGTATGGCACAGGGCGATCTTTTGTTTCGCCCCGGGGTGTCTTGCGAACGGTTTGCCATGCTGATGGATGGCACTGTGGCTGTCTCATTGATCCACCAGTCGCGCTCCAAATTGCTCTACCGCGTCTCGCCAGGCCAACTCTGCGTGCACACCTTAACAAATTTGCTGAATAGTCGGGATTATGCCGCGGAGGCGGTTGCACAAACCGAGGTGCGCGTCGCCTGGATGGACGCGGGGCGCTTTCAGGCACTCTACGCGGCAGAACCTGCCTTGCAGCGCTTGGTGGCAGGTTCATTAGCGGAGCGCTGTTTGAGCTTTGTCGGTGAGATCTATAGTCTCTGTTTTCGGTCGATCCCCGAGCGTTTGGCTGAAACCATGCTATTGCACATGGGTCGGGATGGCTGGGTGTATAAGACGCATCTGCAGTTGGCTGGGGAAATTGGTTCAACGCGGGAAGTCGTGAGCCGACAATTAAAGCAGTGGGCGCTGGTTGGCTGGGTTCAGAGTGAACGAAATCGTGTGTTTATCAAAGAGATTGATGCCTTGCATCGTCTTGCTGGATAGACGATCAAGGTGCAGGACATCATAATCCATGGCTATGGGCGCTCGACTGAGTATTGATCGTTATCTGGATACCGTCTATCTCGAACGCGGTTTGTCGGAACTGACTCTGGCCGCCTATCGTCGCGATCTCGAAGCTGCTCTGGCCTGGGCGACGGCGCGTGGCGTTGACTTGACCCATCTGTCGACTGAGGATTTAAATACCTACCTGGCTGACTTATTTGCGAAAGGACGGAAGGCAACGACCGCGCAACGTGCATTGTCGGCGCTAAAGGGATACTTTCAGTGGGTTGTCCGATGTCATGGCCGAGCGGATGATCCCTTGCAACGACTGCGTCGACCTGGAGCCGTGCGCGCATTGCCAAAAATCCTTAGCGAGTCGGATGTAGAGCGACTGCTACAAGCCCCAAATACGGACACTGCGATCGGCTGTCGGGATCGAGCAATGCTTGAATTACTCTACGCCACAGGACTTCGTGTCACCGAATTGTGCACCCTTGAACGCGCCCAGGTCAGTCTCGAGGTGGGTGCGATCCGGGTTGTGGGAAAAGGCGACAAGGAGCGGTTGGTTCCCATGGGGGAGTCTGCCCAGCAGTGGCTGTCACAGTATTTAAAGACGGTACGCCTTGAGTTTGCTGATCCCTTGGGGCAGGTCATGTTTCCTGGGCGAGATGGCAGGGCAATGACCCGACAGACGTTTTGGCACCGGATCAAATTGTATGCGCGGTCGGCAGACATCAGTGTGGATTTGTCGCCACATACACTGCGTCATGCCTTTGCCACACATTTGGTCAATCATGGTGCGGATCTGCGTGTGGTCCAGCTATTATTGGGTCATGCTGATCTGTCAACGACGCAAATCTACACACACGTGGCAAAGGAGCGTTTAAAGTCGCTTCATGCTCAACATCACCCCAGACACTAGACATGCGGTCTAAGGAGTTTTCATGCGTTGGTTAATGAGTGTTGCCTTATTCTGTTCCTTCGTGGCCAAGGCGGACGACGCTGTGATTCGGGGAGCGATTCTTGGGATTAATCCGCAAATTGAGATCGTCTCGATCACGCCTGTCGCTGAGACCCCCTTGTTCGAGGTCGCACTGACAACGGGTGAGCGATTGTATGCGACCGCCTCAGGCAGCCACTTTGTCGCAGGGGATTTGTATCAGATTGCCTCTGGTGGAGTGCTCAATCTGACTGATATCGGACGGCGCCTCGATCGCATGGGACTGCTCTCAGAACTGAATGATTCGGAACTGGTGGTTTTTTCGCCCAGTGGGCCGGTGACGCATCAGTTGACGGTGTTCACCGACATTGATTGTGGGTTTTGCCGGAAACTACATGAGGAAATCAATGATTTACTGGATGCCGGCATTCAAGTTCGATATGTCGCATTTCCGCGCTCAGGCCCGAATACCCCATCCTTTGAAAAATACGTCTCTGTGGTCTGTGGGCAGGATCCACAGACACTGATGACGGACGCGAAGGCGGGTGCGATCCCCCCCAAAGCGACCTGTGCAAACACGGTGAAAGCACAGTTTGAACTTGGTCAACGTTTAGGGATTAGTGGGACTCCGACATTGATCTTTCCAAATGGTCAGTTGGTTCCTGGCTACCTTCCAGCAGATGAACTGATAAACCGGCTGAATCAATCCGGCTCCTGATGCTAGAATTTCGCCTTTCAACCTGGTCGAGGGGCCTATCGTGCACACAAAGTTCTCCCGCATTGAGCGTTTGCCACCCTATGTCTTTAATGTCATTGGCGAGATGCGACAGAAAGCGCGAGCGGCCGGAGAGGATGTTATTGATTTTTCAATGGGAAATCCTGATCAGCCAACGCCTCCTCATATTGTTAAAAAGCTGATTGAAACTGCGGAGCGTGAGGATACCCATCGCTATTCGCAGTCAAAAGGGATTCCACGCCTTCGGCGTGCCATGGCCAACTGGTACAAAACGCGTTACGACGTGGATCTCAATCCTGAGAATGAAGTGATTGCGACCATTGGGTCGAAGGAAGGATTGGCGCATTTAGCCATGGCAACACTCGGCCCGGGTGACGCCGTGTTGGTCCCAAATCCAAGTTATCCCATTCATCCCTATGGATTCGTGATTGCTGGGGCCGATATTCGGCATGTGCCTTTGGTGCCCGGTGGGGACTTCTTTGCAGAACTCGAGCGCGCGATTGTGAACTCGTGGCCACGACCGAAGATGTTGGTCTTGAATTTTCCGGCGAACCCGACTGCGATGTGTGTGGAGCTTGAGTTTTTCGAACGCGTCGTCGCGGTCGCCCGTGAACATGATATTTGGGTTATCCAAGATCTGGCATATGCCGATATTGTGTTTGACGGCTATGTCGCCCCCAGCATTTTGCAAGTTCCTGGCGCGAAGGAGATCGCGGTCGAATTCTTCTCGTTATCAAAAAGCTACAACATGCCGGGCTGGCGCGTTGGCTTTGCCGCCGGCAATGCCACCTTGATCGGTGCGCTTGCACGAATTAAATCCTATTTGGACTATGGGACCTTTACCCCTATTCAAGTGGCCGCGATTTCAGCCCTTGAGGGCGATCAATCATGCGTCTCCGACATACGCGATATGTATCAGTCACGTCGCGACGTGTTATGTGACGGCCTCAATGCTCTGGGTTGGGCGGTTGAACGGCCGAAGGCAACCATGTTTGTCTGGGCAAAAATTCCGGAACAATACGCGCACTTGGGCTCGCTGGATTTTGCGAAAAAACTCATGACCGATGCGAAGGTTGCGGTGAGTCCAGGTGTTGGGTTTGGGGAGTATGGCGATCAGTACGTGCGTATTGCTCTGATTGAAAATGAACACCGAACACGCCAAGCACTTCGGAACATCAAAAAGATGTTTCGTGTGGATGCCGGGGCGACTGTCCATGATGCATAAGGACGACACATTGGACCCGATTCGCGTCGGACTTGTTGGGCTCGGAACGGTCGCACAGGGCACCCTGACCGTCTTGGCTCGAAATGCAGATGAGATCAGTCGCCGCATTGGTCGGCCTTTGGTCATTACCCATGTGGGTGCGCGACGCGATCGCCCCGAGGTTGATTTGACTGGAATCCGAGTGTCTCGGGATTTGATGCGCGTTGCTGAAGATCCCGATGTGGATGTGTTTGTGGAGCTGATCGGTGGAACCGATGATGCGCTGTCACTGATTGAGGTGGCCATTCGCTCCGGAAAGCATGTGGTCACAGCCAATAAGGCGCTGATCGCGGTGCACGGCAATCGGTTATTCCAAATGGCAGAAGATGCCCAGGTGATGATCGGATTTGAAGCGTCAGTGGCTGGGGGTATTCCAGTGATTAAGGCGATTCGAGAAGGATTGGCCGCAAATCAAATTGCTTGGTTAGCTGGAATCATCAATGGAACCGGTAATTTCATCTTAACCGCGATGCGCGAAGAGGGGCGGACCTTTGAGGACGTGCTCAGTGAGGCGCAGGCGCTGGGCTACGCGGAAGCCGACCCGACCTTTGATGTCGAGGGAATCGATGCCGCGCACAAGCTCACGATTCTGGCTGCGATTGCCTTTGGCATGCCACTGTCGTTCGATGGCGTCTCTACCGAAGGTATTTCGCGGATCGAGTCAATTGATATTGAGTACGCGGAGGCACTTGGATATCGCATTAAACATTTAGGTGTGGCGCGTCGAACCAACGCGGGTGTTGAGCTTCGCGTGCATCCAGCCTTGATTCCAGAGAAAGCATTATTGGCCAACGTCAATGGTGTGATGAACGCGGTGCAAGTCCATGGTGATGCGGTTGGGAGTACCTTGTTCTATGGCCCAGGCGCAGGCTCCCTGCCGACCGCGTCGGCAGTTGTTGCCGATTTAATTGACGTGGCGCGGGTCATGACAGCAGATCCCACCCATCGTGTCCCCCATTTGGCGTTCCAGCCCAGTGCGGTGGCACACGTCCCAATCCTGCCCTTGGATGACACCCGCTGTCCCTTCTATGTGCGACTGTCTGTCCGTGATGAGGTCGGCGTGTTGGCACGTGTGACGCGTGTGTTAGCGGATTACCAAGTGTCGCTCGAAAGCGTGATTCAAAAAGAGGGGATTGAGGGACAACCAGTGGGTCTGATTTTGCTCACGCATACGGTCACTGAGTCTGCTCTTCGTCAGGCGTTGCACGTCTTGGCGGCGGAGACCTTTGTGCACGGGGATGCCGTGGTATTGCGCGTGGAGACCTTGGGAGCAGCCTCATGAGATTTATTTCGACCCGTGGTGCGGCCCCGATCCTGAGTTTTGACGAAGTGGTGTTGGCCGGCTTGGCATCTGATGGTGGGCTCTATGTCCCGGAGTCGTTGCCGACCTACTCTGAAGCCGATTGGCGTGCGATGCGTGCTTTATCGTATCCAGAGCTCGCCTTGCAACTGATGTGGCCTTTTGTCGAGGGATCGATGCCACGGGAGACCTTCGCACGGATGGTACATGATGCCTATAGCGGCTTTAGGCATGCAGCCATCGCACCTGTGAAACAGTTGGGTTCAGACCGTTGGCTACTCGAGCTGTTCCATGGTCCGACACTGGCTTTTAAGGATTTTGCTCTGCAGCTCTTGGGCCGCTTATTGGATTACTTTTTATCTGAACGAGGCGAGCGTGGTGTCATTATGGGCGCGACGTCTGGCGACACGGGATCTGCAGCGATCGAGGGGTGCCGTCATTCCTCGCATCTTGAGATCGTGATTTTGCATCCGCACCAGCGGGTGAGTGAGGTACAGCGTCGGCAAATGACCTCAGTGATCGCACCCAATGTGCATAATGTTGCAATCGAGGGGAACTTCGATGATTGTCAGGCGATTGTCAAAGCGAGCTTCTTGGATCAGGGATTTGTGCAGCCGCATCGCTTGATTGCGGTGAACTCCATTAATCTCGCGCGCATCATGGCGCAATTGGTGTATTACGTGTATGCCGGCTTACGCTTGGGTGCCTTTGAGCGGCCCCTTGCCTTTAGTGTTCCCTCTGCAAACTTCGGTGATGTATTTGGCGGCTATCTGGCGCACGTCATGGGGTTTCCGATCGGACATTTTGTGGTGGCGACCAATGCCAACGATGCGTTGGTCCGTGCGCTTGATGGGGATCTGTCGAGAAAGCCGCTGGTACAGACGTTATCACCCTCAATGGATATCGTGGTGAGCTCTAATTTCGAGCGGTTATTGTTTGATCTTCACGGTCGCGATGGCGCGCGCTTGGCGGCGGTGATGCAGTCCTTTCAAACCAATGCGGTCGCTCTGGACCCCGAGGTGGTGGCCCGAGCGCGGCAGTTATTCTCGGCGGCTGCTGTGGACGATGCGACCACCTGTGCGGTGATTCGGGATGTTTTCGAGACCACCGGAGAATTGATTGATCCGCACACGGCAACAGGAGTTGCGGCGCTAGCTGTGGCGCCAGAGGGAATGGGGGAAGTGGTATTGGCCACAGCCCATCCGGCAAAGTTTGCAGCAGCGGTCAAGGAAGCAGGGTTCCCGGAGGCTCCATTACCGCCCGATATGGCTGATTTATTGTCGCGGCCAGAGCAATTCACGATTCTCCCGAATGATCGTGCGCGAGTAGTTGAGTTTGTGCAATCCATCATGGGGTAACGCTGTCGCATCGGACGCTGGCCTCGGGAGTCTATGCGGGTGCACGGGCACTGGGGTTATCCAGTTTGCAAGCACGTATTATTGCCGGGCGGCTGCCGGAGCAGGTTGATCTCGACGCTGTTTTGCAACCGAGTCTTTCACTCATTGCGCCACCTGATCAACTGATTGATGCGGACCGTGCCATTGCTCGCTTGGGCCAGGCGATAGTTCACGGGGAGCGGATTGGGATCCTGACGGACTATGATGCAGATGGGTTGACCAGCCATGCTGTAATCAAAACCGCTTTGCTTCGATACGGTGTACCAGAGGGGTTGATCAGCAGTTGGATCGGACATCGCCTTGAAGACGGTTATGGGATTTCCGAGACGCTGGTCGATCGTCTGCTGGCTAGTGAGTCAATGCCTGAGATTGTCATTTCTGCGGATTGTGGCTCCTCGGATCACGCCACCATTGCAAGGCTCGCTGAGGCAGGGATCACCGTGATTGTCACCGACCATCACCAAGTCCCGGCCGACGGACCACCGCCTGCCGCCTATGCTGTGGTGAACCCGAATCGTGTCGACTGCACCTACCCCGATGGCGCGATCGCCGGAGTGATGGTCTGTTGGCTGGTGATGAGTGGGCTCCGATCCTGGCTGATTCAACAGTCATTTCTCGCAGAAGCAACCCCGAAGCTTGGGGATTTACTGGATTATGTTGCGCTTGGGACGGTGGCGGACTGTGTCTCGCTGGGTACCAGCGCCATCAATCGTGCTGTGGTGCAGGCCGGATTGCGCAAAATGCGTCTCTTGGATCGTCCGACCTGGCGAGTCACTTTGGGTCAGCTCGGTTTAAATGCCGAGCGGCTTGATGCGGAGACACTGGCATTCCAAATTGCGCCTCGTCTCAATGCCCGGGGGCGTATTGCACACTCAGAGCGTGGGTTGAGTTATTTGATGGCGCATCACGAGCAAGAGGCTTTGGCCGCTTATCTGGATCTTGATGCTGATAACAACACCCGACGCGTGATTGAGGCAGAGATGACAGCAAGCGCGAAGCCAAGGGCGGCACGTTTGCGAGAGCAGGGTGCACGAACGCTGATTGTGGTTTTAGAGTCGGGACATGCCGGCGTCCAAGGGATCGTAGCCAGTCGATTGGTCGAGGCCTTCGGGAGGCCTGTGGTGGTCTTGACGCCAGCCACCGACCCAAACCAATTCTCTGGGTCGATGCGCTCCATTCCTGATGTCGATGCGAAGGCTGTCCTGGATCGTATCGCCGAGCACTCCGATGCTGGGCTGATTCGGTACGGTGGGCACCCGGGAGCAGCTGGTTTAACCTTGGATCGCGGTGCGATTGGTGCCTTTGCAGATCACATGCAAGCAGCGATGCTGGCCGACTACCCCGACATTCTGGGGGAGCCGGTGAAATGGGTTGATGGATCCCTATTGCCGGAACAATTGACCTTGGTCACCGTGGATGCGATCGCTGAACTTGGTCCTTTTGGTCGGGGCTTTGAATCCCCATTGTTTGAGGGCACGTTTGAAGTCCGATCGACACGACTTGTTGGCAAAGACAATCGCCATTTGGCATTGCAGCTACGTATGGATGACGTGGAGTGTGAGGCAATCTGGTTTGGCGCTGTGGAAGCAGGCCAGCGACCGGTGCAGGTGGGTGATTGGATTCAGGCAGGCTATCGCCTGCAGGCAAATAATTTTCGTGGACGGCGGTTGTCACTGGTGATCCAGACCGCATGGTCCTTAACAACAAACGGGATGGGAATGGCATGACGGACGAAGCACTCTCTGGGCAGTCGAAAACCCTGGTGCGCGGGTTATCGATTCTGAACGCTTGCGCCAAAAGTCGGCGTGGTTTGACCTTGGTTGAGATTGCCGAGGCAACAGCCATGGCGCCTTCCACAGTGCACCGCTTATTAACCGCTTTGGAAGCGCTGGAATATCTGGTGTGCGAAACAGATACAGGCCGTTGGCGGATTGGCGTTGCTGGGTTTCGGGTGGGGAATGCCTTCATTCGGTCGCGAGACTACGTCAGTCAAATTCGGCCGTTGATGGTGGATCTGGCAGACGTGACGGGCGAGACAGTCAATCTCGCGATTCTCTCGAAGCATCAAGCGTTGTTTGTCTCGCAGGTGGAGAGTACTCACTTGATGCGGATGGTGGCGGCACTGGGGAGCCGTGTCCCGTTATATGCGTCAGGTGCTGGCAAAGCCTTGCTGGCTGCGCTACCAGCGGATGAGCAGGCGCCTTTGATTGATCGACAAGCCTTTACAGCAGTCACTCGTCACACCTTGACTGCCAAGTCGGCGCTGATTCGTGAATTGGCCTCGGTCCGTAAGGTGGGGTGCGCGTACGATCGGGAAGAGCATGTCATGGGTATGCAGTGTGTGGCCGCGCCCGTGTTTAACGAATTTGGCGAGGTGGTGTGCGCATTGAGCGTCTCCGGACCCCGGGTCCGCGTGGATGCGCCGACGCTCAACTCCCATGGGCAGGCGGTGATTGAAGCCGCTGCGCGTGCAACCGATGTGTTAGGTGGCGTACGGCCTGAGTACTGGCTCCATGGTTGAGATCCCAATCCTGGCGCTGAATTCTGTGAGCAAGCAATATGACGATGTGCTTGCGGTCAATGCGCTGAGTTTTCAGATTCTCGAAGGCCAGTGCTTTGGGCTATTGGGTCCGAATGGTGCGGGCAAAACAACGACGCTCGAGATGATTGAGGGCATGACACCACCGTCATCTGGCGCGATCCACTATCGGGGTGGCCCTGTCCCATCTGACTATCAAGATCGAATTGGGATCCAGTTCCAGGCGACTGCCCTCCAGGATTTTTTGACGCCCTTTGACAATTTGAAGCTGTTCTCAGCATTTTATGACCACCCATTGCCGATGCAAACGCTGGTCGATGCGTTCCAGCTCAAGGATTTTCTCCATCGCGATACCCGACGATTGTCCGGAGGTCAGCGTCAGCGACTGCTGTTGGCTTTGGCCTTGGTGCATGATCCAGAAATTGTCTTCCTTGATGAACCAACCACTGGCTTAGATCCGCGCTCACGACGTGATGTTTGGGATGTGGTGCAACGCTTGAAAGCAGAAGGACGGACGCTGGTGCTGACGACCCACTACATGGAAGAAGCTGAAGTGCTCTGTGATGACCTGATTATTCTGTCGCATGGCGCAATCCTAAGACACGGATCCCCTACTGCGTTATTGGCTGAGGCGGGTGTTGAGACCCTCGATGCTCTGTTTTTATCGTTGACTGGTGAGCGGCTAGATGCGCCGGAGGCGGCAGTATGACGATACGTCGGTCGGTGACACGGGTATGGGCGGTCTTTAAGGCCCGAAATCTCGAATATCTGCGTGATCGCGCCAGTTTTGGGTGGAATCTGGTCTTTCCCATTCTGATTGTGTTGGCGCTGGCAGTGGTATTTTCTGGCCCACCAACGGGGATTTTCTCGATTACCTATCTGGGTGCGCACGATGCGCGGCCGGCGTTACTTGATTTCCCTGGTGTGGATACGGTCGATGCGACCGAGACAACTCGTGCGCTCGATCGATTGGCGCGGCAGCAGACCGATATGGTCATCGCTGTGGCAGAGGGCGAAGTTCGTTACTGGATTAATGGCTACTCAGCGGCTGGCGCGTTGACTGAACAACTGTTGAAATTCTCCGAGTCCAGACCCCTGATTTCCGGTCGAACCGAAGGTGACGGGATTCGTTACATCGACTGGGTGATCCCCGGAATTTTGGGGATGAATATGATGTACAGCGCACTGTGGGGAGTGGGTTACGTTGTGGTTCGGTACCGTCAAGCAGGTTACTTGAAACGTTTGAAAGCGACCCCTCTTACGAAGTTTGAGTTTCTATCCGCACAGGTCATGAGTCGCTTGATGGTGACCCTGTCTGCATCAACCATTGTATTTGTTGGGACCAATGTGGTGTTGGACTACAAAATGGTGGGGAGCATTTGGCTGCTGGTGTTGATCGCGCTGATCGGTGCATTGTCGATGATTACCATGGGCTTGGCGATCGCCAGTCGGACGGAGAGTAAAGAATTTGCAGATGGGTTACTTAATGCGCTGACCTTTCCCATGCTCTTGCTGTCAGAAGTGTGGTTTTCTCTGGAGGGGTCACCTGATTGGGTGCAGTGGATCGCTGCCACGTTACCGTTAACACACATGTTGGATGCGGCTCGTGCAGTGATGCTTGACGATGCAGGACTGTTGGAGATCGCCCCCAATCTGGCGGTCTTATTGGGATTTTGTGTGGTTGGAATGGGGCTGAGTACACGCCTCTTTAAGTGGTGATGTGATGCGGACTGCGTTGATTCAGGGGTCAGGTGGAGTGGGGTCAGCGCTCGCTCAAACCGTGATCGATTCTCGGATGTATGATCAGGTGATTCTGGCAGCACGCGGTCAATGGCAGCTCCAAGATGTCGATGGTGTGACTCGGTCTGTGCCACTGGATCTCACCTCTGATGAAAGTATTGATCGGGCTGCCAAGACAGTGATGTCTTGGTGCGATCGGCTGCATCTCGTGGTGACCACAGCGGGGCTCCTGACAGATCTATCGCGTGGGATTGCCCCAGAGAAGAAGCTCTCTGAGCTGTCGCGCGCATCCTTTCATCAGGTCATGGATCTAAATTGTATCGGGCCATTTTTATGGCTCAAAGCCCTCTATCCGGTGCTAAAGCATCGCGAGCCCATTGTCATCGCCACACTATCCGCGCGGGTTGGCTCGATTGGCGATAATCGACTGGGGGGATGGCATAGTTACCGGGCCAGTAAGGCGGCTCAGAATATGTTAACGCGGAACCTGGCACTTGAGCTCGGGCGCACGAACCCGCAGGCGGTGGTGGTCGGTTTGCATCCGGGGACCGTTGATACCGAATTGTCGAAACCCTTTCAAAAAGCGGTGTCACCGGACCACTTGTTCACACCAACTCAAGCAGCGAACTATTTATGGTCCGTCATTCAGACACTGACGCCAGCAGAGTCTGGTGCTGTCTTGGATTGGAATCACGCGGTGGTTGTGCCCTTAGGACAGCGCCCTAGGGCATCCGGTGTGGATACCGAGTGTGGCGGTGCCAGAGGCTGAGTCAGGGGGGTTGGGTTGATTCGTGAAGCGCTTGCGAACACCCTCGGTGCGGTCCAATACAAATGCCCAAGGGCCCGCCAAGCCGATGACCAGGGCGAGTACAACCAAGACAGCGGGAAATTCCCAGCCATCGTAACAATCGAGTGCTTAAACCATCCATGGGTCACGAGAATAGTCCCAACGGTGCGCCGAAGTAGGGTGAGTGCGTCGGATGTTGCCCTGTGTCGCCTCCTGTCTGACCACGTATGCAGTCTATATCTTGACAAAAACGACTTAAATACAGTTTATTAGGGGAATATTAGTAACCAAATGGAATGAATTAGATGGATCGATTATCGCGCGTTCCAATTTTTGTGGCCGTGGCGAAGCATGGCAGTTTTGCCGAAGCAGCGCGTCGTTTGGGCATGACTGGCTCGGCAGTCAGTAAACAAGTGCAGCGCTTGGAAGCAGATTTGGGAGTGCGTTTGTTCCATCGGACAACACGTCAATTAAGTCTGACCGACGAAGGAAGTTATCTATTTGAACGATCAGCGCCCTTGGTGGAGGGTTTGGAGGAGGTCGGCGAGTTGTTGGCCGGCCGCAAGGCGAAGCCGGAAGGGATGCTGCGTATTTCCGCACCGGTCGCCTTGTCGCAACGACTACTGAAAGAGCCCTTAAGTGAATTTGCCACCCGCTACCCTGAAATTGGACTGCATTTGGAGCTCTCTGATCGATTTGTGGATCTCGTTGCAGAAGGGTTTGATCTGGCGTTACGTATTGGTCATCTTGAGGATTCCAGTTTAATTGCGCGTCGGATTGCGGATGTCCCCCTGGCGGTTGTCGCGAGCCCTGCCCTGGTTGCGCGCTACGGGATGCCTGAAATACCTGACGACATCACCAAGATGCCTTACATCCATTATGTGTCGGAATCCGGTCGATCGCGGCTCACGTTACAACGCGATCAGGGGGATCCGGAGACAATCATTTGTCAGGGTCGAATTTCCTCAAACAATGATCAGATGATGCTGGCTTTTGCTCTGGCTGGGCTCGGCGTCATTACCCTGCCACGGTTTATGATTGAACAGGAAATTGCACGAGGGGAGCTTTTGGTCGTGTTACCCACGCATCGCGTGGTTCCCATCCGGCGACTGTATGCGGTATTTCCGAACAGCCGCCACTTGCCCTTAAAAACACGGGTTCTGATCGATTTTCTGGTTAGTACCATCGTGCTGTAGGGACACCGACCCTGTAACAGGGCCGGCTGATCACCTTAGCTGACTTCGCCACGATTGACGTTGGCCAATGCCACAGCGGCCATGTTGAAGATGCCTCGTGGGGTGTTGGATGCGGCAGTTACATGGGCTTCTTGGTTTAGACCCAGCATGATCGGCCCAACAGTGACACCGCCTCCAAGCACCTTTAACAAATTGCGAGCAATATTCGCGGCATCGAGGTTCGGGCAAATCAGCAAGTTGGCAGTCCCTGTGAGCGTGGTTTCTGGCAGCAGATCCAAGCGAATTTTTTCATCTAAAGCGGCATCGGCATGCATCTCTCCGTCCGCTTCAAGCTCCGGATAGCGGGTTTGGAAGAGCGTTGTCGCAGCCCGCACCTTACGTGCGCTGTCGGTGGATGCTGATCCAAAGTTTGAGTGAGACAAGAACGCGATTTTTGGCATGATTCCGAAGCGACGGATTTCATCTGATGCCAACTTCGCGATTTCACACAACTCCTCTGCATTCGGGTTGATATTGACGTGTGTATCGGCAATAAAGAGTGTGCCCGTTGGCAGGATTAACACTGACAAAGCTGCCATGACGCCACTGTCATTCCGCTTTCCCAGAATCTCTTCGGTCAGTTGTAAGTGCTTGCTGAATGATCCAAACGTCCCACACAGCATGGCGTCGGCATCACCGCGTTTTAAGAGCATCGAGGCAACTACGGTGGTGTTGGCGCGGACACGTGTCTGGGCGGCCTTAGGCGGCATGCCCTGGCGTGCCATGAGTTGATGATAGTCCTCTCCAAGTTGCGTCATCACGCTGTCATCCAGGTTATCGACGATCTGAAAGTCGACTCCTGGACGGATACTGAGCCCCATGGATTTGATTTTCTCTTCAATCACATGGACTCGGCCCACCAAGGTGACATCAGCAAGATCTTCTGACACGATCAATTGGCAGGCTTGGAGCATCTTTCCACCCTCGCCTTCCGCAAGCACTAGGCGGCGACGTGTCGACCGGGCGGCGTCAAACATGGGCTTCATCAGCATGCTGGAGCGGAATACGAAGCGACTTAACTCATCGCGGTAAGCATCAAAATCGCTGATGGGTCGAAGCGCAACGCCAGAGGCCTCCGCAGCACGCGCCACCGCTGGTGGGATTTCCATGATCAGACGGGGATCGAAAGGCTTAGGAATCAGATACTCAGGACCATAGGTCAGTTGCTCCCCTTGGTAGGCAGAGAGCACTTCGTCGGATGCCGGTGTATGTACCATGCTTGCAATCGCTTGCGCGCAAGCAGCTTTCATCTCTTCATTGATGATGGTGGCACCACAATCCAGTGCTCCTCGGAACAAGAAGGGAAAGCACAAGACATTATTGATCTGATTTGGATAATCCGATCGCCCTGTGGCAATCAGAGCGTCGGGACGCACTGCCTTGACTTCATCGGGCATGATTTCTGGGGTTGGGTTGGCCAAAGCAAAAATAATTGGCTGATCCGCCATGGTTGCGAGTTCTTTTGCCGTGACGACCCCGGGTACCGAGAGGCCGAGGAAGACATCTGCGCCGACTAACGCATCGGCGAGGGTGCGATACGCTGTATCCTGTGCATACTGCCCTTTGTACTTGTCGGTCGTTTGTGGGCGATCTTTATAAATCACGCCGTGCTGATCACAGACGATAATATTCTCGTGCTTAAGCCCCAATGTTTTCAGCATATTCAGGCAAGCCAAAGCGGCTGCACCGGCCCCTGAGCAGACCAATCGGATACTCCCGATCTCTTTGTTAATTAAGCGCAAGGCGTTAATCATGCCCGCGCCGACAACAATTGCCGTTCCGTGCTGATCATCATGGAACACTGGAATGTTCATTTTCTCGCGCAACCGAGCTTCGATCTCAAAGCACTCCGGGGCCTTGATGTCCTCCAAATTAATCCCGCCGAAGGAGGGCTCTAACGCACTCACGACATCGCAGAATCGATCCACATCGGTGGTATCGACTTCGAGATCAATCGAATTAATGTTGGCAAATTTCTTAAACAGAACGGCTTTCCCTTCCATCACTGGCTTAGCGGCAAGCGGTCCAATGGCTCCGAGGCCAAGGACTGCGGTCCCATTGGTGATCACGGCAACGAGATTGGCGCGCGCTGTGAGTTCAGCGGCAGCGAGTGGATTTTCGGCGATCTCGATGCAGGCATAGGCAACGCCGGGCGAGTAGGCAAGTGCCAAATCCCGCTGAGTCGCCATGGGTTTGGTGGGGATGATCTCCAGTTTTCCGGCAGGGCTGGTGCGGTGGTAACGGAGGGCTGCTTCGCGAAGATCGTTAGACATAGAAATCATTTCCAATTTGTTGCAGGGGCAATTTCGGCTAGTGTAACGCTTTTATTGTTGCGCGCGAGAGGGAAACGCATGCAGTTACAGCGGATGGGTTGGGTGATCGGTTTGGCATTGGTGGTTGGATCGATTATTGCCACTTTTTTGCCAGAGTCTGAGGATTCTGTTGAAGAGCGTTTGTTCGCTGAGATCACATATCAGATGTCGGAAATGAAATTAGTGACGGATGTCCTCGTGGTTGAGTTGAATCGATTGCAAGGAACCGAGCGGCAGCCAATCGAGCGTGCATTGCAGCGGGCTGGTGATTGGTTAGTGGGGTTTCGTCCAGAAGGGGTCGATCATGCAACTCGGAAGGCGTATCTGATCCAGCAACGTGATGCGGCGACGGACTTAGTCAGTGACCTGCAAGGGTTGCGGCAACAATTGCAGGGATCGCCGCCAGCGCAATGACCGTGTATCCTCGGACTTTGTGCTTGGAGACTTCGAATGAGCGCACGTTTACGTTTTTCTTATGCGGATTTGCACGACACCATTGCGCGAGGTGCGCAGCAAATTATTGCCAGTGATTTTCGCTTCGATGTGATTCTCGCCATTGGCGGTGGCGGCTTTATTCCAGCACGCATTTTACGGACTTATGTCGAAAAGCCCCTGATTGCCATCTCACTGGCCCGCTATCATCCGGATCAACCTCCGAGCGAGACACCGCACAAGTTGCAATGGGTCGAGGGCGTGAATCACATGATTACGGGTAAGCGGGTGCTGTTGGTGGATGAGGTTGATGATGAGCGGACCACATTGGCCTACGCTATTGAAGAGCTCCTTCAAGAAGCACCGTCTGAAATCGGTGTGTTTGTGATGCACAACAAATTGAAGCCCAAGAAGGCTGAGTTTCCAGCTTCCGTCAAGCATGTGTTCGTCGGTAAAGACATTGAAGATGTCTGGGTGGATTATCCGTGGGATGCTCGTGACATTCGTGCGCACGAGCGTGATGCGGCGGTTGGTGGGCCGATTGAAGTCGATGAGCAGGAAGCCCGAGCGCAATACCGTAATTGATTAGCGGCGCTCAAACCAAGGGTCCCCTGGGAGTTGTCGAAACGCATACTTCCGGATGGCAAAGGCGAGCAAGGTCATGAGTGCGGTCAAGCCAATATAGAGGAAGGCCGCATACCCATAGACGCTGAGGTCGTAACTGCGCGAGAACACCGTGCGCGCATGGCCCATCAGATCTAAGACTGTAATGGTGCTAACCAGCGCACTGGCCTTTAAGAGCAAAATTCCTTCATTTGCCAAGCTGGGCCAGGCTGCGCGAACTGCCTGAGGAAACAAGATCCGGCGATAGGCTTGCCGTGGCGAGAGACCCAAGGCTAGTGCGCCTTCTCGCTGCCCATCAGGGAGATTCGCAAGGGCGCCCACGAGAATGGCCGTTTGATAGGCTGCTGAGTTTAGAACCAGTGTGAAGAGGCCAACCCACCATCCGCTGCTTAAAATGATCCAAGCCATCGAGTCCCGCAATACATCAAATTGTGCGAGCCCGAAATACAGAATCCACAGTTGTATCAACAGCGGCGTACCCTGAAAGACCCACCGATAGCCATCGATGGCTCTGCGTACCCACGGGCCAGATAGCCAATAGCGTGCCACCAAGAGTCGAGCCAGTCCGAATGCGAGCACAAGTGCGAGAGCAACCAGTTCGAAGGTGGTCAAGGCCCCATCGATAAATCGTGGACAATATCGATCTATCGCTGTGGGCAGTAACCCACCCAATGGGGTACAGACTGTCTCACCGAAGGTAAAATGCAGTTCTGTGATCCAGAACCCGATGTCGTGAATGAGCGTGTCCATCAACTGGTCCGTGTCACAAGTGCAGTGCGGTCACTGAGCAGTTGACGGAAACGCTCGCTCAGAGCGGTCATCGCAAGGTACAAGACACCCGCGGCCAGGAAGAATAAAAATGGTTCGCGCTCGCTTTCCCCGGCAACTTTTGCAGTGCGTAAGAGTTCATCCAGGGCAATCACAGCCGCGAGTGACGTGTCCTTCAGTAATACCAACCAGAGGTTCATTAATCCAGGCAGCGCATGACGCCACATGAGCGGAATATGGATCAACTGCAGTTTGAGCCACCACCCCATTCCCAGTGCATCTGCGGCTTCCAGATGCCCGCGGGAGACTGCGTGAAAAGCTCCTTTGAAGACCTCTGATGCATAGACACCAAAAATCAATCCCAGTGCGAGCGTTGCTGCCCAGAACTTTGGCGTGGAGATCGTCTGGCTCGATCCGAGTGCAGCGAGCATCGAATTCACCGCATGATCCAGACCAAAAAACACAATCAGAATAATGAGGAATTCAGGAGTCCCACGAAACGCGAGGGTGATGCCATGTGCAATGCCGCGCCCGACACGCCAGGGTTGTAACTTAAGCGCTGCGAGCAGCCCTCCAATGGTGAGGCCAACAACCACCGAACAGATTGCGAGTGCTAAGGTGATGAGTGCTCCAAGTAGCAGCTCATCACCCCAGCCTTCAGACCCAAAACCCAATAGGGTCAAGGATGCCATCAGGGGTTAGCCCCTGTGCGCGTCAGTAAATATCAGCGGAGAAATACTTGGCATTGATTTCTGCATAGACGCCATTCGTTCGAATTGCGTCGATCGCGGTATTAAACGCTGCCTTCAGACCTGCTTCATTTTGCCGAATGCCAATCCCAATTTGATCGCTGATATCGATCTTCTCTCCAGCGAGTTGAAATCCGCTCACGGTCGTCAGCCAGTCCATTGCTGGGTAGATATCGCTCACCATGGCATCAAGGCGGCCAGCTTGAAGATCCGCGTAGGCTGCCGTTTGAGTGTCGTAAAGCTTAATGCTGGCGCGTCCCATTAACTGGTCTTCAGCCCACTGTGATGCCAGGGTTGACCGCTGCGCACCGACGGTTTTGCGGTTGA
The DNA here is from genome assembly GCA_018401755.1 of Litorivicinus sp. Classification (GTDB taxonomy): domain Bacteria; phylum Pseudomonadota; class Gammaproteobacteria; order Pseudomonadales; family Litorivicinaceae; genus HIMB30. The sequence continues at coordinate 295,877 of JAGYKJ010000005.1, read as the reverse complement.
GATCGGATGGACCTGTCACACCGCCGGAAGGTGCGATCACTGCCAGATAATTCGAGTAATATTTATTCGTGAAATCGATGGATTGCTTTCTTTCGTCGGTAATCGACATGGACGCAATGATGGCATCGTACTTATTGGCCACCAACGCGGGAATAATGCCATCCCAATCTTGCGCAACGATTTCACAGTTGGCTTTCATTTCGGCGCAGAGTGCCTTGGCAATGTCCACGTCAAAGCCCACTAATTGGCCGTTGGCATCGACACTGTTAAAGGGAGGGTAGGCTCCCTCAGTTGCAATGCGTAATGGATTCGGGATGTCAGCCCAGGCAAGGGAGGTGGTAGCCAAAAGTGCGGCTGCAGCCCAATGGGACATGTGACTCATGTGATTCTCCTTTTTGTGAAGTCGTCTTATCAGAGCCTATTTTGCCTACCACTGTCCAGTGTTAGCCATCGACACCCAAGGCTCTGCAGGCGGTAGTGCGGCACCTGCCTGAAGCAGCTCGATGGAGATCAGATCAGGGCTTCGGACAAAGGCCATATGACCGTCGCGTGGTGGACGCGCAATTGTCACACCGCCGTCAAGCAGGCGCTGGCAGGTGGCATAGATATCGTTGACACGGAAGGCTAAGTGCCCAAAGTTGCGTCCGCCGAAATACACCTCTGAGTCCCAATTATACGTGAGCTCAAGCAGCGGAGCGGAGGTCGATCGAGCCTGTGGCATATCATTGGGAGCGGCCAAGAAGATCAACGTAAATCGGCCCCTTTCATGTTCGGTGCGCCGAACTTCCTGTAAACCCAAAAGGTCGCAATAAAAGTGTAACGAGGCATCGAGATTGGTGACGCGGATCATCGTGTGTAAAAATTGCATCGGCCGGCCCATTTTGGAAATATTTTCGAAAGACCCTTCCTAAATAGCCCTTCATACGTCATATATCAATGTTCTGATGTGCTACCCCATGAGTTGGAGAGAGTTGTGTGCGTGTGACATGGATGCGAGTAGGCCTACTGATTGCGTGCGTGTTGTCTGCCGCGCGATTGAGCGCGCAGGAAACGCCGGTGTTCGTGGATGTTGCCGTTCGTCAAGTTGTGCAGCAAATGGCGATGGTCTCGGCGCGTGTTGTGACGGCAACGCCGGTGATTGTGTCGTCTCGGGTGGCAGAAAGCATTGCGTCGGTCAATGTCCAGTTGGGTGATCGAGTCGCTGCGAATCGGATCTTGGTGTCATTGTCGACCGACGACTTACAACGCGATCTGCGTACCCTTGAGGGGCGCATGGCATACCTGAGTGATCGCCTCAGTTTGTTGAAAGAACAGGAAGCCCTGCGAGTGGGGCAACTCAGCCGCGCAGAACAGCTCAGTGAGCGAGACTTGATGACAACAGATGCCCGAGATCAATCGCGGTTAAACCTCATTCAGATTCGGCGTGATCGGTTGGAAACTGAATTTCAGTTGAACGATCTGGCAATTCAAATTGAAGCACTACAGGCTGATATTGGGCATTCTGAGATGCGTGCGCCAGCGGCAGGGCGAGTGTTATCCGTCAAAGTCAGTCAGGGACAATATGTCCGCGTGGGCGATCCACTGGTTGAGATCCTGCCAGATCGCGGTGTGGAGCTCGAAGCTGAAGTACGTCCCGATGCCTATGCGGCACTGGAACTGGGCCAGGAGATCCAAGGGCAGGTAGGAAATCAGACGGTGACCTTCACCGTGCGCGCACGTCTCGCTGAAGAAAATGCGCGGACTGGATCACGATATATCCGATTAGCACCGAAGACATCGTTGCGCGAGGCCATTATTGGGCAAAGCGTGCAGATCGCCGTGCCTCTAGGGCCTCGTGCAGATCAAGTGACGATTTCAAAAGATGCAGTGATGCCGGTGGCAGATGGACATCGTGTGGTCATCGTCAAAGAGGGTAAGGCACAAATTCGGCGCATTACCCTCGGCCCAGGCGTGGGTGATCGGATTGTTGTCCTCGACGGGGTCGCAGAGAACGACACAGTGGTTGTGCAAGGCCAAGAAGGCTTACGACCAAATCAGTCGGTGAAAATCACCAAGGGATAATGAAGTATGAATGGATTGATTCGTAGCGCGATTAGCTTTCCGATTGCGGTCGGTGCTGTGGTGCTAGCGATGGTGATTTTCGGAGTTGCATCGTTACGCACCATCCCGATTCAGTTGACGCCAGATATTGACCGCCCGATTTTGCAGGTACGGGTCAACTGGCCAGGTGCCTCACCTCAAGATGTGGAACGCGATATCGTGCTGCGACTGGAGCGTGAGTTGTCGAGTCTCTCAGGGGTGCAGTCGATTGAGAGTACCTCACGACGTGGGAGTGCTCGAGTCACCCTAACCTATGCAGTCGGCACAGACATGGACAATGCCTTGGTGAAACTATTGGGGCAATTATCGCGGGTGTCTGATCTTCCCGCAGAAGCCACCGAGCCGACTGTGCGAACGTCAAATTCCGATGACAGTCCCATTGCACGCATGGCCATGGTGCCATTGCCGGGGAAGACAGTTGACGTGGATACATTGGGTAGCTTCGTCGAACGCAACGTCATTGAGCCCTTGGCTCGGATTCCAGGTATTGCCGAGATTGATTCCAATGGCGGAGCCGATCGTGAATTACGCGTCATTCTGAATATGGATCGCTTGACTGATTTTGGGCTCTCGATTGCCGAAGTCGCCGAGGCGCTCCGGAATTCGACTGCAGAGGTCAGTGCCGGTGAGCTCACGGAGGGACGCCGTTCGTTTACCTTGCGGACCGAGGCGATTAGTTACACCCCCGAGACTGCGCGCTCACTGGTGCTACGGACGACAGTTCGGCCGGATGGCAGTTTGGCTGTAGTGCGTTTGCAAGACGTGGCTGATGTGGAGTTGGGATTTAAGACCGCTAGCAGTTTCCGTCGCTTGAATGGTCAAAAGGCGGCAACCTTTTCGGTGTTGCGCGAGCCAGCCTCGAACGTGGTGGCTACCTTAGACGCGCTGAAGGCACAGGTGGCCGAGCTCAACGCTGGACCTCTGCTGGCTGCCGGTGTGGTGCTGAAGGTTGTCTACGATGAGACGACGTATATCAGCTCAGCCTTGGACTTGGTGCAGTCGAATATTTTGATCGGTGGCATTCTGGCCGTCTCAATTTTGTTATTGTTTCTGCGTAGTTTCCTGCCCGTTGCCATTGTCATGATCGCGATACCCGTATCGATCGTGACCACCTTCGTCGCGATTGCCGCCTTGGGTCTCTCGATCAATGTGATTTCGCTAGCTGGGCTCGCCTTTGCGGTGGGTATGGTGGTCGACGCATCGATCGTAAGTCTGGAGAACATCTATCGACTGCGGCAAAACGGAGTGCCAGCGATGCGTGCCGCATACCTGGGCGCGCGGCAGGTTTGGGCACCAATTTTAGGGTCGGCCTTGACCACTGTTGTGGTGTTCGTGCCTGTGCTCATGCTGGAGTTGCCGGTTGGGCAATTATTCCGCGATATTGCAGTCGCCATCAGTGTCTCGGTTTTGATTTCTGTGGTTGTGTCAATTACCGTCATTCCAGCGCTCGCATCCCGGCTTTTGACTCGCGAGCAGGCCTCCTTTGAGAAGCGGTTATCGATTCCAGTGGTCGATCACCTGGCACGCGGATTTGCGCGGCTAATCATCGGGTTTGCATCCATTGTCGTGCACTCGACGTGGCGCGGGCTTGTGACCGTGGGAATCTTGATCACGGCAGCCGTGATGACCCTCATTGCCTTGATGCCACCCCTTGATTATTTGCCCGATGGGAATCAGAACTTTGTCTTTGGCCGGGTGACGGTCCCGCCTGGATACACGCGTGAGGCGACCCTTGAGTTTGCCGAGTTAATGGAGAACGTCGCACGACCGCTTTGGGAGAGCGATACGCCCGCGAACGGACCCTCTGTCGATCGCTTTTTCTTTGTTGCCTTTAACAGTGGGGCATTTGCTGGCGCCTCCACCAGTGATCCCGATCGCGTCCGTGAATTGATTCCGTTTCTAAGCGAGCCCATTGCGGCGACCCCAGGAGCACGTGTGTTTGTCACGCAGGCATCCTTGTTCGGTCGTTCAGTGGGTGGCTCAAGGTCAGTCAATATCGATGTATTGGGCCCTGACTTGGATGCGGTTATCCCTGTGGTTCGGGATATTCAGCGTGGCGTGAACCGGCTTTTCCCAAGATCCGGAGGCCATCAGGTCCGCGTTAATCCACAGTTGGATTCAGATCGACCTGAGATTGTTGTGCGCCCGGATCCTGAAGCGCTTGCGCGCGCTGGGTTAAACGCACGTGAGTTTGCCATCGCTTTAGATGTGCACAATGACGGGCTCCGAATCCGTGAGATTCCGTTTCAGGGCGAGTTGATTGAGCTGGTACTGACTGCAGATACCAAAGAGCAGTCTAAGGTTGAAGACATCGGCAATATTCCGATTGTTGCGCGGCAAGGTGAGCTCATTCGGATTGATCAGGTGGCGACCGTCTCGATCGAGTCAGCCCCAGATCAAGTCAAGCGTCAGGCAGGTGCTCGCGTCTTAACCGTGTCATTACGTTTAAACGAATCAGTTCCCTTGGAAGACGCCATTACGCAGATTCAGTCCGAGCTGATTGATCCACTGACCGCGAAAGGACTTGGTGAGGGTGTTCGCTTAGAGCTTTCCGGGGCTGCTGGCGAATTGGCTCGGACCTGGGATGCGATGCAGATCAACGTGCTCATGGCGATTGCCGTGATCTATTTGTTATTGACCGTGTTACTGCGCAGCTTTGTGTTACCGGTGATCATATTGGTGACGGTCCCAATTGCTGCGACCGGCGGAATCTTGGGTCTCTGGCTGGTGAATCTGTACGTCGAGCAATCTCTCGATATGCTCACCATGCTGGGCTTTATCATCTTGACTGGCGTGGTGGTGAACAACGCGATCTTAATGGTGGAACAAACCCTGTGGCATATCCACCATGATCATCTCGGTGTTGAGGCAGCCGTCCTGGAAGCCACTCGGAATCGTATCCGGCCCATCTTTATGTCGACGATGACAAGTTTGTTTGGTCTGTTGCCATTGATTATTTTTCCTGGTGCGGGATCGGAGTTGTACCGCGGTATCGGGGTGGTTGTGTTTGGTGGCTTGGCTTTGTCGACCTTGCTGACCTTGGTATTTGTTCCCCCCTTACTGGCAGCCTGCCTGAGACGGTCGATTCCTGGGACGCCGGTGGGTGATTTTGATGCGGATGAGTCGGTCGTGGGTCAGTTAGCCAGTCCCGAGCCGAGGGCAGGTATTTCTGTCTGAAATTCGGTATCCTTGCCGACTTTTAGACAGGACTGCCACACGATGGAGACAAATGCTCGCAACGCCCTAATCGAAGACCTCACAGAGCGCACGGTCGTGCTTCGGGGGTATCTTTGACTATGCTGGCAAACGTGAGCGGCTCGAGGAAGTCTCACTCGAGTTAGAAGACCCCAATGTCTGGAACCAACCCGAGCGTGCCCAAGCGCTTGGGCGGGAACGTGCGCAGCTTGAGGCAGTGGTCGACACCCTAGATGAGCTGTCTGCAGGTCTTCTCGACCAAGCAGAGCTTGCCGGACTGTTACTGGAAGACAACGACGAGGACGGCCTCGCGGAAGTGGATGCCGAATTGGGTCGTCTTGACGGGTTGGTCAGTGACCTTGAATTTCGCAGGATGTTCAGTGGCGAAGCCGATCCCAATAATGCCTATCTCGATATCCAAGCAGGATCGGGCGGCACCGAAGCCCAAGACTGGGCCAGCATGTTGCTTCGGATGTACTTACGCTGGTGCGAGAAAAAGGCTTCAAGGTCGATGTTGTTGAAGTCTCCGAGGGGGAAGTCGCCGGCATCAAGAGTGCGACAATCCACGTCCAGGGGGATCATGCGTTTGGCTGGTTGAGAACCGAAACCGGTGTACACCGGCTGGTTCGGAAGAGCCCCTTCGATTCCGGTGCGCGTCGTCATACCAGTTTCTCAAGTGTGTTTGTGTCCCCTGAGATTGATGACAATGTTGAGATTGAAATCAATCCGGCCGATTTGCGGATTGACACATATCGTGCCTCAGGTGCTGGTGGGCAGCACGTCAACCGAACTGATTCAGCGGTCCGAATCACGCACGAACCCACGGGCACTGTTGTGCAATGTCAGAGCCAACGTTCGCAGCACCAAAATAAAGACTTTGCAATGAAGCAGCTGCGCGCCAAGCTTTACGAGCGTGAGATGGACGCTCGGCGAGCCGATCAGCAAGCGCTGGAAGATTCGAAGGCAGATATTGGCTGGGGTAGCCAAATTCGATCCTATGTGTTGGACTCCAGTCGTATTAAAGATTTACGGACCCAGGTGGAGACGTCAAATACCCAAGCCGTGTTAGACGGTGCCTTGGATCCCTTTATTGAAGCCAGTTTGAAGCAAGGACTGTGATGAGCGAGCAGACCACAGAGCACGAGGGTGCGTTGGATGAAAACCAATTAATTGCAGAGCGAAGCCGAAAGCTTGCGATACGCCGTGCCCTGCCGGGCCCGACCTTTCCAAACCACTATCGCCGTGATGCCCTCGCAGCCTCGTTGCATGCGCAGTACGATGCAATCGAGAAGGAGCCGTTAGCAGCGACCGTGACACGTGTGCGTGTTGCCGGTCGCCTGGTACTTCGGCGCATCATGGGGAAAGCGAGCTTTGTGACGATTCAGGATGTCAGCGGCCGACTCCAACTTTATGTCCGTGGTCAAGACGTTGGTGAAGCCTGTTATGACGACTTTAAAACCTGGGATCTCGGCGACATCGTGTGGGCGGACGGGGTGTTGTTTAAAACCAATACCGGTGAGTTATCCGTCCAGTGCGATGAGATCGTGCTCTTGACCAAGGCATTGCGTCCGCTGCCAGACAAGTTTAAAGGGTTGACGGATACCGAGATGCGGTACCGACAGCGCTATGTGGACTTGATCACCAATCCATCAACACGAGATGTGTTTTTGTTGCGTTCTCGGGTGATCTCGCAGATGCGCCGGTTCTTTGAAGAACGGCAGTTTCTGGAAGTTGAAACCCCGATGCTGCAGGCGATTCCGGGTGGGGCGACGGCGCGGCCTTTTGTGACCCATCACAATGCGTTGGATCTGCCGATGTATCTGCGTATTGCGCCAGAGTTGTATTTAAAACGATTGGTCGTTGGAGGCTTTGAGCGGGTCTTTGAAATCAACCGTAACTTTAGAAATGAGGGGTTATCGACGCGGCATAACCCTGAGTTCACGATGCTCGAGTTTTATTGGGCCTATGCCGATTATGGCGATTTGATTGCGTTGACCGAAGTATTGTTGCGCGAATTAGCAACCACCTGTTGTGGTCGGACAACCTTCGCCTTAGACGATGGCAGCACGGTCGATTTGGCCAAGCCATTTACCGTGATGACCGTAACAGAGGCAATTCTAGCGCATTGTGATGCGGCAACGCCGGAGGCCCTTGCGACCCGTGACGCAGCTGAGGCGCTCGCTATTCAGTTACATCTGACCGTGGATCCATCATGGGGGTTAGGACGTATCCATATCGAGATCTTTGAAGCCGTCGCGGAGCATCGCTTGATGCAACCGACTTTTATCACCGCATATCCGGCGGAAGTCAGCCCCCTGGCCCGCCGGAACGATGTGGATCCCAGCGTTACTGATCGATTTGAGTTCTTTATTGGTGGTCGCGAGATTGCCAATGGATTTAGCGAATTGAATGATGCGGAAGATCAGGCAGAGCGCTTCAGGCACCAGGTGGCTCAAAAATCGGCAGGTGATGACGAAGCCATGTTCTACGATGATGATTATATTCGAGCCTTGGAATACGGGTTGCCGCCAACAGCGGGTCAGGGTATTGGGATTGATCGGCTGGTGATGTTCTTTGCAGAACAAGAATCCATCCGTGATGTGATTTTGTTTCCAGCGATGCGTCCCGAGGTGGAGTAATGTCAAAGCTCACCCGTCATGTCCTTGATCAATCGGGTTCAGGTGTGACGATGTCGGTGACGGAGATGTGCTTTGGTTCAGGGTCGACCGTGGTGTATTGCCAGGCCGCCCTGCATGCGGATGAGTGCCCACCACTGCTGGTGGCGCGTCAACTATGTCAGCAACTCGCGGTATTGGAAGCTCAAAACCGGCTGCATGCTGAATTCCGAGTGGTCACCCAAGCCAATCCAATTGGCGGCCAGCAATGGGTTCGACAGCACCACGTGGGTCGCGTCGAACTGGGGACGGGGCAAAACTTTAATCGCGATTTTCCGAACGTCGCTGCCTTCGTGGTGGAGGAGATCCAGCATCGTTTGACTGTGGATCCAGTGACCAACCGCGCGATTGCACGTGAGTTATGGCATGAAGCCTTGGCAGGGTTGATCCCAGAACATCCTGTGATGGCGTTGCAGCGGACATTATTGCAACGCGCAGTGGATGCAGATTGGGTGTTCGATCTGCATTCAGACGATGAAGCTGAGTGTCATCTCTATGCCACGCCGGGTGATATGGCGGTTGCACTGTCTCTGGGAGGACGATTGGGTGCCACGGCTGTTTTGGTTGAAGCGGATACGGGTGCACAGTCCTTCGACGACACCTTGATGCAATGCTGGGCCACCTTGGATGCTGCCTTTCCAAACCGGGGGTTTCAGTCACCTCTGACTGCGATGACTGTTGAACTCAGAGGCACCAGGGACGTCTCGGTTGCACTCGCCCAGTCAGATTGTGAGGCGCTACTCGGCCTATGGTCCGAGCATGGGCTTGTGACCTATGATTCCGGTCAGTTGTTGACCGAGCCTGTCGCCTATCCCTTGCGTGGCATGGATGTATTGACAACGCCCTATTGTGGTTTGCTGGTATGGCGGCGATCGTTGGGTGATCTTGTGACTGCAGGCGATCTGCTTGCTGAGATCATTGAGCCGGATCAGCCAGAGCGAGATCCCCGTCAGATTCGAGCGCGCAGTGAAGGACGACTGATTGCGCGACGCGGTCATCCCTGGGTGCGCGCGGGTGATGTGGTTTGTAAAGTGGCCGGATCCAAACCACTGTCATGGCGCTTTGGGAACCTCATTGGTGGTCGCCAATGAATCCGTGGCTCGCGCATCTCGACAACCTCGATTTGCAGTGGATTGTGGATGCGGGCATTCCGCATTGGTATGACGCGGGTATCGATGTCTGGTTGAACGCGCCATTCTTCGTGCTCCGTGGTCAATTACAACGCGAGGATCAGTGGGCGCATCCTGGTGCCTTACTTGGATTGGAGTCATGGATGGTTCGATGGCCGAGTCATGCAGCCTGGACGGTATCCACTTCCGTCATGGGATTGCTGTTGCCTTTGCGCGATGCGCACCGGGTGCGCTGGGCGCAGGCGCTCTCGGTTGCGCTTGCTGCGGAGGGACGGCAACGGAATCGGATGGATCCGCTGGCCGATGAAACCGAGGCGGTTGCATTAAAATTTCGGTATATCACCAGTCGTCTGGGCTGGCTCGAGGAGGACTCAAATCGTGTCAAATGATGACCTCTCTATGGACCAAGTGGATGCCTTGGGGCTGCCGCGTTCGCTTTGGTGGCTTTGGCCGGTCTTAGTTGCGCTTTTCTTGGTCTGGATTATCGCACTCTGGGCGCTGCGTATTCCGCAAACTACTGACGTGACCGCGGTACTGACAGCACATCGGGGCATTGGGATGGATGCGCAGGCAGAGTTGGCAGTTCTTGTTCCCTCACGATTGGGGCCTCGGTTGTTGGGTGAGCCGATCGAGGCAGCATGTGCGGGTCGATTATTCACTGGACAGGTGATTGGCGAAAAAACGGATGTACTGGGTAGTCAGGATTTACGGGATCTGTTGGGGTCGACGGTGAGAGCTGAACAGCAGGCCCGTCAGACTGTTTTCCAGCAAACCGCACTGGTTGCATCAAGACAGGAGCTGCCCCCCCCAGGGGAACTGTGTCAAGTCTCAATGGTGACCGGGCGGGTGCGGTTGTTTGAGTTGCTGTTGGACCGTTCGACGCCATGACCCTCGCAATTGATGGCTTGCTCGGTGCCGAGACCGCCTTCGATGCGCTCGTTGAGCGTGCAGGTGATCTCGAGTATCGCTTAGTGACACGGACGGTGCATCCGCCGCAGGCGGGCTCGGTTCTGATTGACCGCCATGGACAACTCTGGCGTGTGATGTGGTCGATGATGGGTTGGGTGAGTCTGACCAATGGCGCGTCACAAACAACAACGCGATGGTGGCGTCGATTCCAGACAGGCCAACTCGTGCTCGAGCCCCAGCAACCAGTCACGCAACGCCCGATTGCCTGGATGGCGTATGTGTTGCTCGTGGCGACCCGGTTGCTGTTGGTGGTGATGACCACAGTGATGAGTGGGGTGGTGGGCGTCGAGACGGCAGGGCTTTGGATGTTAGTCGGATTGATGTTGATGGTGGCCGCCTATGTGGCCACAACGATGATCCATCGCGCCCAATGGTCCACCATGGTGCACGCACTTGAGGCCTTGACACCCGATTGGATGCCACGGCTCTCGCGAGATGTCGCAGGCCCGATTCCGGTGGTGTGCTGGATCTTCGGAGTGGTGCTGCTCGATCAAGTCTGGCCATTGGCTCCGTTGGCGTGGATTGTGGTGGGGGGTCTTGCGGTCTTTGATCTGTTACCCACGCGCCATTTTCGGTTGGCACGGCCATTGACTCGACAGGCGATGCAGGTCATTCGTGGCCGTGATCGAACTCAGGAGGCACGCTTGAAGCACATACTCTTGACCCACGATCGGGGACTGGTGATGTGTGCAGATGTCGAGATGAGTGGTCTCTTGGCTGCTGCCGAATATTGGGTGGATCGCGGCGAACCCATTACGGTACTGGGTCCAGCGCCTGAGTTCCTCCCAGGGACCTTACGCGCGAACTTTGCCTGGGATGCCAGTGATGTGGGAGCGCACCACTTCTCAGTCTTGATGGAGTTGGTTGGTCTTGACGGCTGGAAATCCCGATTTGGAACAGATCTCAACTACCAAATTGGTCCTAACAATCGTGGCCTATCGAGCTCGGAATCAGCGCGATTGGCGATTGCACGCGCCTTGGCACAGGGTGCGGAGACCTTGGTGTTAGTGGATGCACTCGCGCCCTTGTCTGCAGTAGCCCAACGGGATGTGCTGCGCCGGCTATCCGCATTGAATATTTTGGTGGTGGTGTGCTCGTCGGTTCAGGATCTCTGGGAGGATGACGGGGGGGCTGATGGCTGATCCTGCATTCCAGTTGACCGCCGGCCAAGTCTCGGCAGGCTTGCAGCGCAATCGCTTATGGCGATTGGTGTCAGGCTCTGCACGGCTTCGGGTGACCACGGATGGTGGTCGGGTTGTGGAGTGCCGGGTTCCACTCAGCGGTTGGTTTGTCGTTCCTGATACACCGGCCTTTCGTATGCAGTTGGTGGCGGAAACGGATGTGGTGTTTCGGCCACGCCTTGATCTCACCTACGTGTCACGCTTGGGGGATTTGGGGCGGCAGCAACTGATTGAACCCATTCGGAATCTGCTCTCGGCGTTGGATATGAATGATGGTCAAGTCGTCTGGTCCACGCAATTGGCGCAGCCGCAGTTTAGTGTCTGGTTTGGCCGTGCACTCACCGATGCGATGGACACGGGTGATCCTCTGTCGAGTCAATTACGTAGTCCTCTCGAGTCGCAGACCGCTCAAGACGCGTCTCGGCTGAGCGAGCGCATGACCCGAGCATCGGCACTGACCTGGGTGCCTGGGGTGATTGTCGCCATGGTCACTGTGGTCTCACTGATTTTGGCGCTCCGATTACGCACGACCGCTGCCTTTGATCTGACCAGTGAGGTCCCATGGATCGCTGTGATTCTCGCGTCATTGGCTGCTATTGGCTTAATGATATTGAGTCGTCAGTCAGTCATGCGACCAGCGGAAGCACGGGCCAGTTTGGCGATCTTATTGGCGCTGTCGATAGCCTGGGTGGGATGGTATGCGCCCATATTAGGGCTTTTAATGCTGTTGTTAACTGCGGCGATTGGGGTCGCCTATGTGGTATTGGTGCGCCGTTTACTGGTGGATTTGCCCGAGATTTATCAGCCGATTCGGTGGCTGTCGGGTCGGCTCGCCCGTGAGGGCGTCCCGTCGTTGCGTGGTCGCTTATTGACGGCGTGGTCGCAGATGGCAAATTGGGTGGTGGCGCGTATTGAGCTCACGGCTGAATTCAGTCGACTCAGCCGCGCGTTGTTGGCTGGCAGTTTGATTGTGCCAGCCTATGCCGCGGCAACGGTGCCTGAGACACAGATGGATGTGGTGGTGGTCGCGATGCTGGCAGTGATTGCCTTAGAGCGAATGCGTTCATTGTTACCCATCGATGCCGAGCAACCCGAGATCGAGACAGCTCGTGAGTTGCGGTCTACCTTGACATTGCGTGGGGAATGTCAGTGGGATCATGTGGTCTACCGCCGTCATGCTGGCGAAGCGCCATTATTTTACGAGCTGTCATTTCAGTGTCCGGCCGGGAGTCTGGTCCGAATTACCGCCCCCGAGGGCGCCGGACTGACGACCTTGCGAGAACTGCTGGTGCGTCGAGTTGCTCCTGAACGCGGAGTGGTTCGGATTGATGGGATGGACGTGGCGCGATTACCCAGTCTGGAACTCACCCGGTTGGTGATTGGATTGGATCATCCCGATGATGGACAGGCGGTGTCTGTCGCGGATTGGTTGTATTTGGATCCGACGGTTACGCCACTGGCCCTGGATACACATTTGCGCCGTCTTGATCTCATTGCATTCATTGATCAACTATCACGGGGCGTTGAGAGTCCGATCGGTGAGCTGATGGCGCGGGTGGGACCTCTGGGTGTGACGCGTTTAAAGCTTGCCCGAGCGCTCTCTCGCACCGGTGCTATTGTCTGGTTAGATCATTGGCTTGTGGGATTGACACCCGTGCATCGTGCCCACGTCATTGACACCTTAGTCAGCCGGTCTGGTACACGCTTTATTGTTGATCGAAATGCAATGTTGACCCCCTTTGCAGATTTAACCTGGGATTTAAGCGATGCTGGACGCTGAGCTGCTATTAGCCCATCTGACCGAACGCGAGTTTCGGTACTGGCAACAAATCGGCGAGCCGATCCGGGTACGTGCTGGCGAGACTCTGGTTGATGTCGGTGACTATCCAGATCTGTATCTGGTGCTTGATGGCAGCTTTGTCATGCCTTCGGGTATGGCGAGTCCAGCGGTGCTTGGATTGGTTGAATTTGTGACTGGGTGGTTGACCGATCAAGAGTGGGTCGCAGACTCTGCGATGTCCGTATTTCGTGTTGATCCAGGTCGTTTTGGACAGGTCCTTGCCACCGATCCAGAGCGAAAACGGGAGTTTTATCAGGCGACCTATGCCTGTTTCGTGTCTCGTATTTTAACACCCACCAACCAGGGGTTGCCCCCGGAGTTTGCACGATCAGCAGAGAAGGGCGTGGCGCGTTTTAGCGCGTTGCGTCGAGATTCTCAGGTCGTGGGCCGCTTTGCTGCCAAGCGATTAGGCCGCTGAAGACTGCTGCAATCCCTAGCCATTGGAGACCGGTAAGTTGCTCGTCGAGTAAAAATACCCCGAGTAACACAGCGACCACAGGAACGACATTGGTAGCGGCTCCGGCTGCAGTTGCCGGGAGCTGTGTCAGTGCGAGCGTAAAAAGACCATAGGCACCCAGTGTGACGACGCACCCGAGATAGAGCACGGCGATCCAGGTTTGCAGTGACACATTCGGTATGGTGCCATCGAGTAACCACCAGATGGGGGTGTAGAACAGCGTTCCGACAAGACACTGGATACCAATCAGGACGACCACTGAATAGCGGTCAATCAGCCGCTTAATCACCACTGTGTAGGCGGTTGCGGCAAGGATAGCACCAACAAGAAGTAGGCTTCCTAGAATAGGTCGGGGTGCGGCTTCCTGCACGGTAGCGCCAAGTGCTAGCAGGATTGCGCCTGCTACAGAGACCACTAACCATAGCGATCGCAAGGTCAGGGGTTCCTGCAGAAAAATGGCTGATGCAAGAGCAACAGCAAGTGGCAGAAGCGCCATCGTGACGCCAGCCGCCGCACTCGAGGTATAGGCGAGTGCGTGGGTTTCAAAGAGGAAATACAAGCAGGGCTCAAAGAGCGCCATGAGGAGTAGGGCAGGCAGATCCGCTTTGTGAATCGTGGGGCGCGGTAGCCAAAGACTGATCCCGCCAATGGCCACAAGGCCAATCAGTAAACGAAACCAGACCAAGGTCATTGGCGCCATGGAGTCCAGCGCGAGTTTGATCACCATAAAGGAGGAGCCCCAGATCACCATCGCGGTCAGGAGCAGGGCCCAGGCCTGTCGATTCGAGCGCAGCACCCTCGCAAGCTTCATGGATGGTCGGGTGCGAGGTAACGTCCGGCGTTTTTGTTGTTTTCGCGACATTCCACTTCAAGGACGACGACGCGCTGGTCAGTCCGGCCACGAATCCACGGATCGACGTACTGAAATACAAACTCTGCAGTGCGTTCCATGCTTACATTGGGCAGGATTCGGAGATCGATGATCTTCCGCGCATGCAGGGTCTCAAATAAGGCACGCTCCGGATCATCCGCATTGATCAAGGTGGTGTGGTCAAACCACTGATCGAACCATGTTTTTAATTCACTGAAATCACCGAAATCTACGCCAAAGCCCATGGGATCGAGATCGAGGCAGCCAAAGGTGAGGGTAAAACTGCGGCTGTACCCGTGAATGAATTGACAATGCCCCTCATGTCGCCATTGGCGATGTGAACAGGGGTAGTTATCAAAGGTCTTGATGGTTCGATAGCGCGTCATGGCCGGCAGTATACGGGAGATCTTGGGGACTGCCACCGTTGCGCCTGAGCGGTAACAGTGGCAGCGTCGCTTGAATCACTTGGTAAGGCTCCGGGCGGTGGCTGACCACAATCCAGATTTGCTGATCAAATGTTTCCGCGAGTCGCGCCATGATCCGTGTCGCCAGTTCGGGCTCCAAGCCCTCAGTCGGTTCATCCATGAGGACCAGTCGAGGCTTCTGAAGCAGGAGTCGGACAATTGCGAGCCGCCGTTGTTGGCCGCCAGATGGCTGCACCCCATCGCTGCCCACCCAGGTATCTAACCCCTGAGGCAGCGCACGCACCCATGTCGCCAATTCGACGGTCTCGAGTGCGTTCCAAATGGCCTCATCGGTTGGGGTGTCAGGAAGTCCAAGGGTCACCACCTGTCGAAGCTGATCCTCGGGAAGCCAGGGTGATTGCATCACCAAGCCAATCTGGTCAGGGCGAACTACGGTTCCTGACGCCGGTGGCAAAAAACCCGCCAAAGTGCGCAATAGGGTGGTTTTCCCCACCCCAGAGTCACCTGTGATGATCAATGCATCCCCTGGCCTTAGTGTCCGCGTAATGGGCATAGTCAAGGGAGCTTGTCCCGGCAGAGCGGCAACTTGAAGCGCCTCGAAGGCCAGAGTCATGTGCTGCTGAGGCGGTGCCATCGGCATCACGGTGGGCATGCGCTGCATGGCGATGCGAACTCGCTCCGCCTCAAAACTGACACTGAGGGCTGGCGTCATGAGTTCCGCTGTCGCAAGCAAGGCAAGCAGGAGGCTCACCATAAAGGGTAATTCCAGAGGCAACAGGATTAAGCCCAGCACCGCAAATGCCTGGCCAATGCCCAAGAGCCAGCGGTCTACCTGCTCCCGCTTGACCTTCGCAAGTCGTGCAGTGGTCAATCCACTGTAGGCGTCTGTCGTGAGCGCGTTGAGTTCATCTGTCGATAAGAGCAGTCCTAATTCATAACGGCCATCCGCCAGTGCGATGGCGCGTTCACGTGCACGGCGTGCATCACGATCAATCTGTTGTGCCAAGGCTTGATAGCCGGGTCGGCGCCACCACACCACACCGATCAGGACGCCGGCTGGAATAAGTGTCGGGAGTATTGCGCTGGGCGCAAGGAAAACAGCCAGGATCGGTGTAAAGAGGGCCGCAATGACGGCCCCAATGAAGGGGAGCAATGTCCGAAGGAGCGCGCCTTCGACAACCGTCGCATCAGAGACCAATCGATCCAAGGCATCTTGCTCACGTCCGGGTTGCTCGCGGAGTTCGCTCAGTAATCCATCGAACACATATCGTCGTAACTTCACCACCAGGCGCAGCGTCGCATCATGGCTTAAGAGTCGCTCCGCATAGCGAAGCCCTGTTCGCGTGACGGCCAGCGCCCGAATCAAACTTGCTGGAATGAGGAAGTTAAAGCCAATCGCACCTGTGGCGACGGCTAATCCAGCAATGGATGCGGCCGTTAAAAACCACCCAGACAGCGCTAACAGGCCGAGTGCAGATGCGGTCATCCCAATGGTGAGAATGATGGCGAGTCCGAGCGGCCATTGCGCCACCCCGAGTCGCTGAATCAAGCGCCATACAGTCATCCGGCCACCACTGTCTGATCAACAATGCGGTAGGTCCGGCCGAGCCCTAAAAACCGGCTGTCATGAGTGCAGATGAGTAGCCCAGGCACAGTCAATGCGCGAATCAGATGGACCAACGCATCACAAGCATCGGCATCCAGGTGTGCGGTGGGTTCATCAAGGAGCAGGAGCGTCGGTTGCCGAATCAGCGCGCGCGCCAGTCCAAGACGACGGAGTTGCCCGCCAGACAAGCCGCGTCCACCAATATCCAATGCTCGATCTAGGGGATGGGCACCGAGTTGTGACCACAGTCCGACCTGCTGGAGAACTGCCTCGCAGGCCGTATCATCGGCAGCAAAGCCGGCGGTCAACTGATCACGAATGGTGCCTGCATCAAACCATTGCTGTTGCCCCATCCACGCAATCTGTGTGCGCTCTTTGGTGAGATCCGCTGAGGGTTGGCCTTGCCACAAGAGGCATCCCTGTTGTCGGCGTTGGCCATGCAATAGGCTCCCCAAGAATTGTGTTTTACCTGATCCACTGGGACCAAACAGAATGGCTGGTTCCCTCGCGATGACCCGCAAATGGAATGGCTTCAACAGTGGTGCACGATCTGGAAATCCGACTTGGTAGTCGATCAGCTCGAGGACCGCGTGATCGCCTTGTCTCACTAGACCCTGGGGTAACTGCTCCGGTGTGTAGGGCCTTGGGGCAGTTCCAAGCATCGACTTCATTTTTTCATCGGCACTATTGGCTTCTGATGCATCATGCCAAGCAGCCATTAAGCGTCGAATTGGATTGTAAAACTCAGGTGCTAAGATCAGAACAGCCAATCCAGTGACAGGCGTCAAAATGAGTCCGAACAAGGGTTCGATGAGGTTGAGTAAGGCGAGTCCGATATAGACAGCCACCAAGGCGATTGCCAACGCACTGAAAAACTCGAGCACCGCTGAGGTCAGAAATGCGAGTCGTAGCACACCCATGGTGGCCACACGCAAGTGGTCTGCTTTGGCCTCAATTTCGTCGGCAACTCGACCACCACCGCCGAGCAAATGCAGAGTTTCCATCCCGCGGATGCGATTGAGATAGTGGGCTCCGAGCCGTGTGAGCTGGTCGATCTGCTTCTGGCTTGCCGATTTCGCACCCAGCCCAATTAAGCCCATCAAGAGCGGAATCAAGGGTGTCGTCACGATGATGCCGGCAGCAATGGGCCAGTGCAGCCAAGCAATCGCGGCGAGCACCATAAGTGGCTGAATGACGGCCAGTTGCTTTAATGCGGGATATCGCCCAAGACGCGCCGCGACAGGCTCTGCACCTTCAATCAGCAGAGCACCTATCGCGCCTGATGAGGCATTTGGAAGCCGTGTGATGACGGCCTGAGAAGCAGCCTGACGGTAAGCCATCAACTGGCGTTGCCCCTGAGCTTCAGACGACTGAAACCAAGTGTCAGCCAGCAGGCGTCTGCCTAAGGTGAGGCCAACAAGCATGAATATCCCCCACATCATCTCTGATCCGGGTGGCGCAAACAGCGCTGCAATCAAGAGTGTTGCAGCAATCACCAAGCCGACCTCCGCAACGCCCAGAAGGACTTGCATGAACGTCTCGAAACGCCGCGCTTGCGCGAGATGATGAAGCGATTGATCTATATCAGTCATTGGGTTGCTTGTGTCAGTAGCTGATCGCGAGGAGCGCGTAAGGTTACCTCAAATTTGCACGTAGGGATGCGATGATGATTGATCCTGGCTTAGTTGAACTGTCGCGGCTGCAGTTTGCAATGACCGCAATGTACCACTTTTTATTTGTACCACTGACCCTCGGGCTGTCCTTCATGATCGCGATCATGGAGAGCGTCTACGTCATGACAAATCGCCAAGTCTGGCGAGATATGACGATCTTCTGGGGCAAATTATTTGGAATCAATTTTGCAGTGGGTGTGGCCACCGGCATTGTGATGGAGTTTCAGTTTGGGATGAACTGGGCCTATTACAGTCATTATGTTGGCGATATTTTTGGTGCCCCACTGGCGATCGAAGGCCTCATGGCATTCTTTTTGGAAGCCACCTTCATCGGACTGTTCTTCTTTGGTTGGGACAAGCTCACCAGGGTGGGTCATTTGATGGTGACGTGGCTGGTCGCGCTGGGCTCTAACTTTTCAGCGTTATGGATTTTGGTGGCCAACGGTTGGATGAACTTCCCAGTTGGCGCCGAATTCAATCCAGACACCATGCGGATGGAAGTGACCGACTTTTGGGCCGTGATTTTCAATCCAGTGGCTCAGGCGAAATTTGTCCACACAGTCAGCGCAGGCTACGTCACCGGGGCCATGTTTGTCTTGGGAATCAGCGCGTATTACCTGCTGACTCAACGCAATATTGATTTTGCCAAGCGGTCTATGACGGTGGCTGCATCCTTTGGGCTTGCCAGTGCGCTGTCTGTGGTCGTTCTTGGCGATGAGTCGGGCTATGCGGTGAGTGAAAACCAGAAGATGAAGATGGCGGCCATGGAAGGGATGTATGAGACCTTGCCAGCACCGGCATCATTTACCTTGATCGGTCTACCGAATGAGGAGACTCAAACGGTCGACTATGCGATTCATATTCCCTATGTACTTGGCTTGATTGCAACCCGGTCGCTCGATGAGGAAGTGCCTGGCATTTTGGAGCTCGTCGAACACGCCGTGGTTCGCATCAATAATGGCTTGATTGCCTATGATGCCCTTGAGACGTTGAAATTAGATCGATCAAATCTTCTCGAGCGCGCGCGATTTGATGCGCACAAGGTGGATTTGGGCTATGCCCTGTTGTTGAAGCTGTATGTTGAAGATCCGCGGACTGCGACCCCTGAGATGGTGGCAGAAGCGGCATGGGATACCGTTCCGCCTGTCGCACCACTGTTCTGGACGTTCCGTTTGATGGTGGCGCTCGGATTCTTCTTTATCGCAGTGTTCGCTTACGCGTTTTGGCTCGTTGCGCGGCGCCAACACAGTGCGCATCGTTGGTTTTTATGGACCTGTCTGCTGTCAATTCCACTGCCTTGGGTGGCATCAGAGCTCGGTTGGTTTGTGGCCGAATTTGGTCGCCAGCCCTGGGTGATTGATTCGGTATTACCCACCTTTTTGGCGGTCTCGAGTTTGAGTTATGGGGCGGTCTTGACCACCTTGATTGGGTTTGTGGTGATTTACTCGACGTTGGCAGTGATTGAGGTTGGCCTGCTGCGCAAAATCATTCTTGCAGGACCCTATCAGACCCCGACAGATCACGCGTCAAATGCGCCGGGTGCATTCACACCCGCATATGGAAAATAGGAGCATAGGGATGGAATGGCTTGATTACACCGTGTTACGGGTCATTTGGTGGGCCCTGTTAGGAATTCTCCTGATTGGATTTGCGGTCACCGACGGATTCGATATGGGCGTGGCTGCCTTATTACCACTGGTGGCAAAAACTGAGACAGAAAAGCGGTTGGCGATTAATACCATTGGCCCCGTGTGGGAAGGGAATCAAGTGTGGTTAATCTTGGGTGGGGGTGCCATTTTTGCCGCCTGGCCTGCCCTGTATGCGGTGAGTTTTTCGGGGTTCTATTTCGCCATGTATATTGCCCTCGTGGCATTAATTCTTCGCCCGGTATCCTTTAAGTTTCGGTCCAAGCGAGAGTGTCCCAAATGGCGTGCGATGTGGGATTGGGGACTATGGATTGGTGGATTTGTCCCAGCACTGATTTTTGGTGTCGCCGTGGGGAATGTGCTTCTTGGGGTACCGTTCTACTTTGATGACAATCTCCGTTCTTTTTATACCGGAACCTTGTGGGGGTTGTTGAACCCATTTGCCCTGGCGACTGGGGTATTGAGTGTATTGATGCTCACTGTGCATGGCGCGTTATGGTTAGGTCTGAAGTCGACGGGTCCTGTTCGTGTGAGAGCGGCGGCCTACGCGCAATGGGCGAGTTTAGCGGTCGCGATTCTCTTTATTGGGCTAGGAGTCATCGTGCATCAGGTCTTGCCTGGTTATGTGATTACCAGTGAGATTGTCACGGATGGCCCCTCGAATCCGCTGCTGAAAACTGTTGCGTTAGTTGACGGCGGTTGGACCCAGAACTTCATCACCTATCCACTGATGTGGATTGCCCCAGTGGCTGGGGTGCTGGGGATGTTAGTTGCGCGCTTGAGTTTACGGGCGCAGATCGATTGGCTGGCTTTTTTGGGATCAAAGGTCTCGATTATTGGGATTATTTCAACCGTTGGGTTGACCATGTTCCCGATGATTTTGCCAAGTTCTCTCGATCCAAATGCCAGCCTAACCGCGTGGGATGCGTCGTCCAGTGAACTGACTTTGGGCATTATGTTGGGAGCAACAGCCCTATTTTTACCAATTATTTTGGCATATACCGCTTGGGTATTTAAGGTGCTATTCGGTCGGGTTACCGCCGAGTATGTTGAAAAGAACGCAGACAGTGTGTACTAAGGAGCAGAATCGATGTGGTATTTCACGTGGATATTGGGCGTTGGACTTGCCTGTGCATTCGGAATTTTGAATGCGATGTGGTACGAGTTCGACAATGACGAGCAACAGGTCGGCGAGGATTAATTACTGGGCCAGTCGCTTTGCACGGTCGCGTGCGATTTGTGCATTGGCCTGATCCCCCGCAGCGTCGTAGCAATACCCGAGGAGCATCTCTGAGATCGGGTCGTCGGGGGCGAGGTTGACAACCTGTAAGGCAGCCTCGACTGCATCACCAGGTCGCCCGGCGGCGACCAATAGTTCCGCTTGTAGTCGCCAGAAACTGGGTTCTCCCGGTCGCTGGGCGTGTGCCTTGGCAAGGTGGGCAAGTGCACTCTCCCACGCTTTCTTCCCGCCATCCTGCCGCGCTTTGGTGACTAAATCCAGTGCACTGCGGGTGGCACTGAGTTCTGCTTTCATCCGCTGAAAATCGCGGGATTCGGGTTGATCACTGGCCGGATAGCCGGCAACGACCGATTGAATTGCCGCGAGACGCTCTCGGCTCACCGGATGGGTACCTAAAATTTTCTGGGCAATCGAGTTTCCGCCACTGCCAAGACGTGCCAGCTTCTCTTGCATCTGCATGGCGCCGCGTGGGTCAAAGCCCGCGGCAACCATTAGACGTACGCCCTCACGGTCGGCTTCCAGTTCATTGGACTGGCTGTATTGGCCCATGATCACACCCTGACCGAGACTCAATAGTTGCTGACCAGTCTGTGTTTGTGCGCGATCGCCCAAGCCGATCTCAATCAGCGTACTGGCGAGGCCGACAAGTGAGCCCATGGTTTGCTGGCCGGTGCCATGGCGCTCGAGACTGTGCGCCATTTCGTGACCAAGGACCGAGACCAGCTCGGATTCAGATTCTACGGCGTCAAGGAGCCCCCAATTGACACCCATCTTTCCGCCGGGAAGTGCCCAAGCATTGATCGAGCTATCATTGACCAACCGGATCTCCCATGGGAAGGCGGTTGTTGTGGTGCGCGCGAGACGTTGTATCAACCCGTTTAGATAGTCCGTGGTGCTGACCAGTGTGACCAGTTCTCCACCAGACTGCGCTAACGCGAAGGGATACTGTCGCCGGCCTTTGGTGATCTCCTGACGATCCGTGGTGACTTGGTCGACAACCGAGTCGATTGGATCGCGAATCGGATTCTGACACCCTGTGGACAGCCCTAAGGTACAGAGGAGTCCGGTTAGGGCGAACCAGTTCATTGCACTGGAATCGTTGGAATGCGCGCCAATGTTTGATTCTCAATGCCCGCATTATTTTTCAATAATGCTTGTTCGGCGCGATAGCTGGATCGAACCATTGGGCCCGAGACGACCTCCAAAAAGCCGCGTTCAAGCCCCCACTGGCGATAGGTCTCAAACTCATCTGGAGTCACGTAGCGAGCGATGGGGAGGTGGTTTGCGGTGGGTCTGAGGTACTGGCCAAAGGTCAGAATATCCACCCCGTGGGCTCGACAATCGTCCATTGCCTGCTTGATCTCGTCCTCGGTCTCACCGAGACCGAGCATCAAACTGGTCTTGGTTAACAACGCGGGCCGATACTGCTTACCGTGCTGCAGCACAGTCAGTGTTTGCTGATAAGACGCGCGTGGATCTCGTACGGGATGGGTGAGCCGCTTGACCGTTTCGAGGTTCTGGGCAAAGACCTCAAGGCCTGAATCAACCAAGGTTTCCACATCTGCTAACACACCCTGAAAATCTGGAGTGAGGGCCTCAACAGCCGTGTCTGGGCATGTTCGCTTGATGGCTCGAATGGCTGCGGCAAAGTGCGCCGCCCCACCGTCTGGCAGGTCATCACGATTGACACTGGTGAGGACAACATAGTTCAGCCCCATCAATGCCACCGAGCGTGCTGTATTATCCGGTTCGTCGGCATCTAACCAACCTTTCGGGTTACCGGTATCCACCGCGCAAAACTTACACGCCCGAGTGCAGACGGATCCCATCAGCATAATGGTGGCCGTGCCAGCGCTCCAGCATTCGCCGATATTTGGGCACATCGCCTCTTCACAGACGGTCGACAAGCGATGGGTCCGAACAATCTGTTTGACGTCTTGATAGCCTTGCCCACCTGGAGTGATGAATTTCAGCCACCGAGGCTTATCCCCTCTGGGGGCTGAGGCACCAGGTTGATGCTTTTGACCATTTTTGATGGCTTTCACACCCACTGCATTGACGATCTTGTCCCCGCTCTTGGGGCGTTGGTTGGAGTCTGTCATGCGGCCTCGGTGGGATCCTCTTGATACGCGGAGAGTGGTGCGCAACTACAGACAAGATTGCGGTCGCCATAGACATTATCAATCCGCCCAACGGGTGGCCAGTAGCGATCAGTCCGTAACTCTGGAATTGGATACGCGGCCTGGCTGCGCGGAAAACCGAACGGCCATGTATCCTGAGTGAGCACATCAACAGTGAAGGGCGCATGCACCAGCACGCTATCGGACAGGGGAACGCGTCCAGATTCGACCGCCGCGATCTCTTCACGGATTTGAATCATGGCATCACAAAACCGATCTAATTCAGCAAGGCTCTCGCTCTCAGTTGGCTCGATCATGAGTGTGCCGGCAACCGGCCAGCTCATCGTTGGAGCATGGAATCCGTAGTCGATTAAGCGCTTTGCGACGTCGTCTACACTGATGCCCGCCGACTCTTTGACGTCACGCGTGTCCAAAATACATTCATGGGCAACCCAACCAGAAGCGCCCGTATACAGCACGGGATAGTGTGGTTGCAGTCGTTTGGCAAGATAGTTGGCTGCCAAGATGGCGTGCTCTGTGGCCGATGTCAGTCCCTCGGCACCCATCATCCGAATGTACATCCAAGAAATCGGTAAAATCATCGAGGAGCCATAGGGTGCACTTGAGACCGGCCCAACAGGCGTGTCCGCATCGAGCATCGGGTGTCCAGGCATAAAGGGCACCAAATGGGCAGCGACGCCAATAGGTCCAACGCCCGGTCCGCCGCCGCCATGCGGAATGCAGAATGTCTTATGCAGGTTCAGGTGCGAGACGTCCGATCCGATCAATGCAGGACTGGTGAGTCCGACTTGCGCATTCAGATTAGCGCCATCCATATAGACCTGTCCGCCATAGGCATGGATGAGGTCGCAGATTTCGCGAATGTTGGTTTCGAAGACGCCGTGGGTGGAGGGATAGGTGATCATAAGACAGGCGAGTCGGTCACGATAGTGATCCGCTTTTTCACGCAAATCCGCGATATCAATATTGCCATCGGTATCACAGCCAATGACCACCACTTGCATGCCCACCATCTGGGCACTGGCAGGATTGGTGCCATGCGCCGACGAGGGGATCAGACACACCGTGCGATGGCTGTCGCCGCGACTTGCATGGTAGCCCGCAATTGCCAAGAGGCCGGCATACTCGCCTTGCGCCCCCGAGTTTGGTTGGAGCGAAATGCCCGCATACCCGGTGATCTCAGACAGCCATGTGCATAACTCGGAATACAGCCGTTGGTAGCCCTGTGTCTGATGGCTTGGCGCAAATGGATGGATCTCAGCAAACTCAGGCCAGGTAATCGGTGCCATCTCTGCTGCTGCATTGAGCTTCATTGTGCACGAGCCCAGCGGGATCATTGCTCGATCGAGCGCAAGGTCACGATCAGATAGCTTCCGCAAGTAGCGCATCATCTCGGTTTCTGAGCGATGCGCGTGGAAGGCTGGTTGACTCATAAAGACATCATTACGACGCCAAGTCTCTGGGATTCCGGCAATGGAGTCATCGGTTAGGTGCGCGGCAAATAAGGCTGCGATGGCCTCGATCTCGTGTGCTTGTGTGGTCTCATCCAATGACACACTGACCACGCCTGGTCCTTGGAGATATAAATTATAGCCCTGTGCCTCTGCCTGCTGAACAAGCGCCTCCGCATTGGCAATCGCCACCGACAGGGTGTCAAAAAAACTCAGATTCGTGGTGAGACCCGCATTCAAAAGCGCATGAGCCAGACGACCCGTGTATTCATGCACGCGCTCAGCAATGGCAATCAGGCCATCAGGACCGTGATAGCACCCGTAGAAGCCTGCAATATTGGCAAGAAGCACTTGGGCTGTACAAATATTACTGGTGGCCTTTTCGCGACGAATATGTTGCTCACGGGTTTGCAACGTCAAGCGAAAAGCGGGCTGGCCCTGTGCATCAATCGATTGTCCAACCAGTCTTCCTGGAATCATCCGTTTGAGCCCATCGGCGACCGCAAAGAAGGCTGCGTGCGGACCACCGGCACCCATCGGCACCCCAAATCGTTGTGTGCTACCCAAACAGATATCCGCTCCAAGATGACCTGGGGCTTTGAGTAGGGTCAAGGCTAGGGGATCTGCCGCCACAACGGTGAGGAGTCCAGCCGCCCGGGCCGCCGGGAGTAGGGTGGTTAAATCAACAATGGCGCCGGTATCGCCCACATATTGAACAAGCATGCCAAAGGCATCTTCGAACACAGGGGTGTGGTTGGATCAAAGGGAATGAGTTCGATGCCCAGTGGTTCAGCACGGGTGTGTAAAACGGCCAAGCTTTGGGTAAAGACATTCGTTGCCACATAAAAACGACGCGATTTCGATTTTGAAGCGCGTTGACACAGTGTCATCGCTTCAGCACAGGCGGTTCCCTCATCCAACAATGATGCGTTGGCGACCGCGAGACCGGTGAGCTCGACAATCATTGTTTGATAATTAAACAGCGCTTCGAGTCGGCCTTGGGAAATTTCGGGTTGGTAGGGCGTGTACGCTGTATACCACGCTGGGTTTTCGAGGACGTTTCGTTGAATCACGGCAGGGGTGAGGGTGCCGTAATAGCCTTGTCCGATGAATGAACGCAATACCTGATTGGTCTTTGCAATGGCTTTCAGCTCGCTTAACGCCTGATCTTCAGAGAGTGCATCGGGAAGTTGCAGCGGCTGTTGCATCCGAATCGTGGTCGGGACGACCGCATCGATCAGTGTCTGCATATCGGCCACGCCAAGCGCGGCAAACAGTGTCGGGTAATCATCGGGTGTGAGACCGATGTGTCGATCGCGGAAGGTGCGTTGCTGGCTCACGTCATGTCCTCAGTGGATTAGGCGTCTTGGATAAAGGTCTGGTACTCCGCTTCATCGAGGAGGTCATCCAGGTCCGCGGTATCCGCAAGACGCATCTGGAAAAACCAACCTTCGCCCTCTGGGTCAGAGTTCACGAGTTCCGGTTGAGTGTTCAGTGCGTCATTGGCGCCAATGATGACGCCACTCACAGGCGCATAAATATCACTGGCCGCTTTGACGGATTCGACCACAGCGACTTCATCGCCGGTCTCGCAGGCTGTATCTGTATCAGGGAGCTCCACGAAGACCACATCCCCCAGCTGTTCTTGGGCAAAATGGGTGATTCCGATGGTCGCGATATCGCCGTCTAAGCGAATCCATTCATGTTCTTTGGTGTATTTCACTGTCATCTGTCTGTCCTTACGCCAATGTCCGTCGATAACGAGGTGGAAAGAATACTGCGTTGGTCACCCGACAGGGTAGTGAACGACCCCGTACTCGCGCAATGACCTGAGCATCGGGTGATTGATAGGCTGCGGCGACGTAGCCCATTGCCACTGGACCCTCGATCGTTGGCCCAAATCCACCCGATGTAATGTGTCCGATCGTCTCTCCGTCTTGAGTCAGTAAGGGAGTGTCATCGCGAATCGGTGTTTTGCCATCTTCTGGCCGGATGCCAACTCGCTTTCGACTTGGGCCCTCTCGGAGCTGCCTTTGAATCACGTCAGCGCCAAGGAACCCTCCCTCAGCTCGGCGTCGGGGTTGGATAGACCACAGTAAATCCGCTTCAATCGGCGTGGTATCGGTACTGATATCGTGACCGTAAAGACAGAGTCCAGCCTCTAACCGCAGTGAGTTACGTGCGCCCAAGCCGACCCAGGTAGTGTCATTCAAATCTGTCAAGAGGGCAGCGCAGTCGGCGACTGCGGCGTTGGGTAACGAGAGCTCAAATCCATCCTCACCGGTGTACCCGCAGCAGGAGAGGATCATGTCATGACCCCGCCAATGGATTGGTTGCGCGGTCATAAACGGAAGGCGAGCGGCCTCTGGAATATGGGTGGTGAGCGCTGTGCGCGCAGCCGGCCCCTGAATCGCAATGAGTGACTGCTCCGAGAGGTAATGGATGGTGAGATGCGCGGGAAGCTGTGTCTGCAAATGCGCAAGATCGCCATGTTTACAGGCGCCGTTGACGACCAAAAACCAGTCATCTTCAGCGAACTTTGTCAGCATGAGATCATCCAGGATCCCACCATTTGGGAGGGTGAGTTGGGAGTATCGGATTTGGCCAGGTTGCATTTCTTGCAACGCGGCAGGCACGACCTGCTCAAGCGCTGCCGTGGCACCGAGCCCTTGAATCCGGATCTGGCCCATGTGCGACACATCAAATAACCCGGCCTGAGCGCGGGTATGCAGATGTTCACCCTTCACGCCTAGCGGATATTGGATTGGCATCTCGTAGCCGGCGAAAGGTGCAAACTTTGCACCACAGGCAACATGAAGCTCGTATAAAGGTGTCCGTAGTAAAGACGTCATGCAACCCTCCCAGGGCGGTGATTCGCATGACCCATCTGTCATTGACCTGAGAGATTCACCACCACGGGCTTACTCCTTCGGTGCAGCATGCTGCTCTCCAGATTCGATGTTCGGTGCACGGTCCGGGGGCCTGAGAGTTTCCGGGTCGGTTGCTCCTTCGGCGGCGATCAACGCTCTCTTCCTCACACCGATGCTGCATTTCAAATTCCATGCAAGCGATCGAGGCGCTATTATGTGCACTTCTGCCCACCCTGGCAATCAACTCCCGATTGAAAAGGAATCCGCATGTATCGTGACACGACCCCGATTTCCGCCTATGACGCTGAGCTGGCCGCCGCCATGCGTGCCGAGGAAGCGCGTCAGGAAGACCATATTGAACTGATTGCATCGGAAAACTATGCCAGTCCACGGGTCTTGGAGGCACAGGGATCAGTGCTCACGAATAAGTATGCAGAAGGCTACCCCGGGAAGCGTTACTACGGCGGCTGCGAGCATGTGGATGTGGTGGAGACACTCGCGATTGAGCGCGCATGTCAGCTGTTTGGCGCGCGCTATGCCAATGTGCAACCCCATGCAGGCTCCCAGGCGAATGCGGCGGCCTATCTGGCATTGATCGAAGCTGGGGACACGTTGTTGGGCATGTCGCTCGCTGATGGAGGTCATCTCACCCATGGCGCGCATGTGAATTTCTCAGGCAAGGTATACAACGCCGTGCAATACGGCATCGATGCCGAGGGGTACTTGGATTACAACCAAATCTCGGATTTGGCGGAGCAGCACCGGCCGAAGCTATTGCTGGGTGGTTTTTCTGCCTACTCGCGGATTGTTGATTGGGCGAAGTTACGTGAAATTGCCAACAATGTGGGTGCGTACTTTCTGGTGGACATGGCGCACATCGCTGGTTTGGTCGCTGCAGGCGTCTATCCCTCTCCGATTCCGCATGCTCACGTGGTGACGACGACGACCCATAAAACCCTACGAGGCCCACGGTCAGGATTAATTCTGTCGGGATCCGAGGATGAAAGCCTGCATAAGAAACTCAATTCGGGAGTCTTTCCCGGTATGCAGGGTGGTCCGTTGATGCATGCTATTGCTGGGAAAGCAGTGGCATTCAAAGAGGCGATGGAGCCCACCTTTGTGGCCTATCAACAGCAAGTGGTTGCCAATGCGCAAATCGATGGCTCAGGTGTTTATGGATCGCGGCTACAAAATTGTCTCGGGGGGGACGGATAACCACCTGATGTTGGTCGATTTAGTGGCACAAGGAATTACCGGGAAGGCAGCCGATGCCGCCTTGGGTGATGCCCATATTACGGTGAATAAGAATGCTGTGCCTAATGATCCTCAGTCACCTTTTGTGACCTCAGGGATTCGGATTGGGACACCTGCCGTGACAACTCGGGGCTTTGAAGAGGCGCAGTGTGACCAACTTGCGCATTTGATCTGCGACGTTCTCGATCAGCTGGACGATCAAGCGACCCGACAACGAGTTCGGCAGGCGGCACAATCATTGTGTGATGCCTTCCCGGTGTATCGCTGAGCCTTGCCGCCAGGTGCTGAGGCGGGCATCTTTGTCCGCCCACAGCCCATTAATCCAATGCCGAAAGGCTTTGAGCTCATCCAACTCCGTCAAGGTTTTCTGGAAAGCTTCCGGCACTGGCAGAATACGGATATGGATGTGTCCTTCTGGAATCTTGCCAGCCAGAAGATTCCAAAGCGAGAGCGCTCCGTTTGGATAGTCGATGGTGATATCGACCACACCGTGAATCCGATCTTTCAGGCAGTCGAGTGCCAACTGTGGCCCGCCCACTTTCGGCTTTAACAAGTGCTGATATGGCGAGCGATTCAATTGTCGTTTTGCGTCAGAAAATCGAGTTCCTTCCGCAAAGTTAACCACCACACAGGCTGCTTCAGGATGTGCCGATAAGACCCGACGGGCGTAATCCAGATCACGTGTTTTGAGCGCCGGATTGGCTTTGATCGCTTCCGCCGAATAGCGTCGCATGATTGGATAGTCGAGTCCCCAGGCAGCCAGCCCAATAATTGGGACATAGAGCAGCTCAAACTTCATAAAGAAGCGAGGCATCGGTGAGCCTTCACCCATGGCCAGTAAGACCGCTAAGATATCCACCCAACTCTGGTGATTGGCGAGGACCATATACGTGTGATCTGGTGTGGGCTGCTCGCCCTCGATGGTCCAGTGAATCGGCAGTCGCCTTAAGAATCGACGCACCCAGTCGGCCCAAGAGGTGGCGACCCAACTGATGCCTCGAAATCCAAGATGACGCGTCCACGGCAACAGTTTGAGTGGCAAGAGGGCCACGATCAGAATCCCACCGGCGAATGTTGCACCTGCGAGTGCGATTGCGCGTAAACTACTCGACATGACAAAGTCCGTGATTGAACTGCGCAGTACGATAGCGCACCTCGTTCATGGCTTCCTTAAGAATTCGGAAAAAAGATGGATCAATCAATTGTTTCTGAGCCAGTAGGCCCTGCCGATAGTGCGGTGATTTGGCTCCATGGACTGGGTGCAAGTGGAGACGATTTCGCGCCTGTTGTGCCGATGCTTCGGGCTGCAGGTCTGCCCCAGACGCGATTTATCTTTCCGCATGCACCGGTCCAACCCGTCACTGTCAACGGTGGTATGGCGATGCCTGCATGGTACGACATTGTCGCCATGGACTTGGCCCGAAAAATTGATGTAGCGGGCATTCGTCGCTCGGCGACGCGGGTGGATCAGATCATTGCTGCACAGATTGCAGACGGTATTGAGAGCACCCGCATTGTGTTGGTTGGATTCAGTCAAGGTGGGGCCGTGGCGCTCTACGCCGGGGTCCGCAGTGCGGTTCCGCTCGCTGGTATTTTGGCACTCTCGACCTATTGGGTGGGTGAACAGGATACGTCCTTGCAGCCCGGAGTACCCCCCGCCGAATTGCCGATTGCAATCCATCATGGGACACAAGACCCTGTGGTCCCATTTGTGCTTGGTGAGGCAGCCAAAGAGTCCCTCGAGGCTTTGGGATATGCCACTGAATTTCAGGCGTTTGCGATGCCACATAGCGTGGTCCCAGAACAACTTGCGGTCATCGGCCAATGGATGACGAAGCGTTTACACGATAATTCCCGATAAGGAGTCCGGAATGAAACACCCTGTTCGCGTTGCTGTCACTGGTGCTGCTGGCGCCATTAGCTACACTATTTTGTTCAAAATCGCTGCTGGCGAGCTATTGGGGAAAGATCAGCCTGTGATCCTCCAGTTGGTGGAGATTCCACCTGCGATGACTGCGCTCAATGGAGTGGTCATGGAGTTGATCGACTGTGCATACCCGCTGTTGCATGGGGTGACCACTCATGACAATCCGGAAAGTGGCTTTAAAGATGCGGAGATCGTGTTCTTAATTGGCGCTCGGCCGCGTGGCCCTGGGATGGAGCGCGCGGACTTGCTCAAAGAAAACGCTAAGATTTTCTCGGTGCAGGGAAACGCATTGAATACGCATGCGGCGCGAAATGTGCGCGTACTTGTCGTGGGTAATCCTGCCAATACCAATGCATTGATCGCAGCACGCAATGCGCCGAGTCTGAATCCACGACAATTTACCGCGATGACGCGTTTGGATCACAACCGAGCGGTTGGAATTTTGGCCCATCATTTACAGGGGCAACCGACCGATGTCGCAAACGTCTGTATCTGGGGTAACCACTCGCCGACGCAATACCCAGACCTTCACCGTGCCACGGTTGGTGGTCGTCCAGCACTCGATCTGATTGATCGTGCATGGTACGAAAATGATTACATTCCAACCGTTGCGAAACGAGGTGCGGCGATTATTGATGCACGTGGTGCGTCGTCAGCAGCATCTGCTGCTCAGGCGGCGATCGATCACATGCGCGATTGGGTTGTGGGCACGGCAGGTCAGGTTGTGTCGATGGCGGTGCCCTCAGATGGATCATACGGCATTGCTCCAGGGGTCATTTATAGCTACCCGGTCATTTGTGAGGGTGGTGATTATCGGGTTGTTCAGGGCTACGACGTTTCTGATTTCTCGCGCGGGAAGATGGACGCGACCCACGATGAACTCGTCAGCGAGCGTGATGCAATTGCCGATCTATTGCCCTCTGAAACAGCGGCTGCTCTCGAGCAGGTGTCGCATCCGACCGCATAATCGGCGAGGATACCCAGGACGGGGTTTGACCCCCTTCCTGGAGAACGCCCCGAGATGAATACACAACGCGTTTGGTTTGCCTTTTTCATTGTCCTTGCTCTGACACTCAATTTTGGGTTTTTTTGGGGTGAGATTGATAATCCTGATCACCACAGTCCGTTTGAGTTTTTTCTCGCACTGGTCGTATCGCTTGTGGCGACTGTGCTAAAGATTGGCGATCGCTCACACATTGGCGCGGTGTTGTTGGCAACCAGTTTGGTCGCCGATTTACAACTGATTATTGCCGCACTGATATGGGCTTACAGTAGTCAGGTATTGGGTGAAGTCAGTCCGGCAATGATGGCGAGTATTGTGTCCTTAGCCGGTGGCGCGATGCTTGCCAATGTCACCAGCGTGATTCTGCTCTTGTCCGAAACAATTCAACTGAAGCGGTAGGAATGTCCGCACACGAGCGAAGCCCCGCACAGAAGACGGCCACACCGATCTGGCTGTTGTTGGTTGAGTTGAGGACCCCTCTGGTGGTGCTCATCCTTGTCTACGCAGTCAGTGTCTTGGGGCTCGTATTGATTCCGGGTGAGGATGATCAGGGCCAAGTCTGGCGTCTGAGCTTTTTGCACGCGTTTTACATTGTGAGCTACACCGGAAGCACCATTGGTTTTGGTGAGATTCCTTACGCATTTACAGATGCCCAACGGATGTGGATGTTGTTTGTCCTCTATGCATCGGTGATTGCGTGGTTGTATGCCATTGGCTCGGTGTTGTCGGTGTTGTCGGACCCTGCATTCAAGCAACTCAGAAACCATCGTCGGTTCGTGACCCGGATTCACTCGTTAAAGGTTCCATTTTGGATCGTCTGCGGCTATGGCGGTGCGGGATCTGAACTGGTGCGATTTTTGGCAGAGCATGGGATTCGGTGCGTGGTGATTGATGGTGATCAGGGCCGTGTCGATACCGCTCGAATGTCGGAATTACCCTACGAGATCGATGTGCTAAAGGGTGATGCAGGCGAGCCACAGGTACTCGTCGATGCCGGCGTTAAACACCCCTTGTGTCGAGGGGTGCTGGCAATGACCGATCACGATCAGATCAATTTAACGATTGCGACCAATGCCCGCATTTTGGCGTCTCGTGTCCCTGTCTATTCACGTTCTGAGCGCGATTCAACCACCCGCAATCTACTGAGCTTTGATGTTGAAGTGGTGATTGATCCCTATCGCATTATGGCGCGAGAAATGGTGCAACTGATCACGCGCCCGGCGGCATACGCGCTCTACCAGCAGTTGGTCGACCCCGAAATCCGGAATGTCCCTGAGCCGCCTGTTGTTCCAAAGGGACATTGGATTTTATGCTCAACAGGACGATTTGCAGAGACTCTGGTGGACGCTTTTCGGCGTGCCGATGTGGCATTTCGTTTGATTTCACCAGAACCATTGCGCATGGGTGGCGTGGCGGGGATGGTTCGTGGTCTTGGTACCGAGGCCACGACCCTGCGCGAGGCTGCTATCGCGACGGCAGCAGGAGTGATCGCGGCGACCCCCGATGATGGAGACAATCTATCCATCGTATTAACCGCTCAGGCTGAGAATCCAGCACTGTTTATGGTTGCTCGCCGGAATCGTCCAACCAGTGAGCCGGTTTTTACTGCGGGGCCCTTCGATATTGTGCTGCGTTTGGGTCGCATCATCGCGCAAGAAATGTACGCACGGATCCGGTCGCCTCTATTGCACCAGTTTTTAGTGCAATTAGAGAGCATGCCTGAGCCGCTTGTGGAAGGGATTCTCGGTCGGCTTCGCGCGAAGCAACTGCCCACTGACGCCCATATGACGCACTTCTCGGTGACGCTGTCGCCCTCGATGGCGCCAGGCGCTTGTGACTGGATGTCAGATCACACACTGACCCTGTGCGAGCTGCTGGTCGATCCGGATGGGTCGCCCTTGCCGGCATTATGCCTATTGGTCGTGCGTTTTAATGGCGATATTGTGCCCTTTCCAGGAGAGGGCTTCGGGCTCCAGATGGGTGACCAATGTTTGATTTGGGGGGATTCCCGTGCCGAAGTGCGTCTGAATTGGATCTTGGGACGGCGAGATGTGCTTGCAGACGCGCAACAACGTGCCATGGCGATACGCACGGTCTCAGGGACTGCCTAATGGTGCAAAGCAGCGAATAAAGTTTGCATTGGTTAGAGTGACCCAGTATGGTGCCCGCCTCTCAGCGCATTGCGCAGTCCAGCGTTGAGTATCAGAAACTAATCTGAATCGACGATGGACTCGCTTACAGCCAAGCAATGCTTGGCGTTTAGGAAGAAAGATGCGCTTTCAAGACTTGGGCTTGTTGCCCGAACTCGTCACGAATACAGGTTACACCGATGCCACCCCCGTTCAGGCTGAAGCCATTCCTCATGTCCTTGAGGGACGCGATGTATTGGCGGGCGCTCAGACCGGGACTGGTAAAACAGCCGCCTTTGCACTTCCCATGCTGCAACGGTTATTGGCTTCGAAAACCCTAGAAACACCGCGAGCACTGATTCTGGCTCCAACTCGGGAGCTGGCTGCACAGGTTGCCCAGAGCGTGCAAACGTACTCCAAAGGGTTGGGGATCCGTCATACAGTGATCTTTGGTGGTGTTGGCTTTTTCCCCCAGGTCAAGGCATTACGCCGAGGTATCGATGTGGTGATCGCCACGCCAGGCCGGTTATTGGATCACGTCAATCAGCGCACTATTGATTTGTCGAAGATTGAGATTGTGGTTCTCGACGAAGCGGATCGCATGCTCGACATGGGATTTGTCCACGACATTCGAAAGATCATTGATCTATGCCGCAAGGATCGTCAAAGCCTGATGTTTTCGGCGACCTACAATCCGCCAGTCAAAGCCTTGGCGGCTCAGTTCTTGAATCAACCCGTGGAAGTGGCTGTGGCCCATAGCCAAGAAACAGCATCGCGGATTGAGCAATCATTCATTCATGTCGACCGGACACGGAAGACTGCGTTGCTGACCCATTTGATCGGTCAGAACAACTGGCAACAGGTGCTTGTCTTCACGAAGACGAAATTTGGCGCCGAGCGACTTGCGACACAGCTGGAAATCGATGGATTGCCATCGGTTGCGATGCACGGGAATAAAAGTCAGGCACAGCGGACGAAAGCATTGCAGCGCTTTAAGCGTGGCGCAGTCCGCGTCATGGTCGCGACCGATGTTGCGGCCCGTGGATTGGATATTGAAAAGCTACCGCACGTCATTAACTTTGAGCTACCGATGGTCGCCGACGACTACATGCACCGGATCGGACGAACGGGTCGCGCTGGCGAAACGGGCGTTGCCTTATCCCTGGTGTCAGCGGATGAGCGCAATCTGTTTCGGGACATTAGCCGCTTGCTGAAAAAAGAACTCACCACCACTGTCGTGGCGGGTTTTGAACCCTCAGAGCCGCTGTTCCGTGCCGGTGGTGGCGGTGGTGGTGATCGCCCACGTGGAGGTAAGCCACCTGCGCGTGGCCGGTCGGGATCTGGCGCACCGCGTCCGAAATCACATCGTCCCGGCGAGTCCAGTGGATATCGGCAGTCAGAGCGTACGCCCCGCCGTGCCGATGGTGCTGATGCGGGCACCGAACGTCGTGGTGAGCGAACAGATCGCCCAGCTCGTGACAGTCGTCCATATCGTGATGATGCCGCGCGACCAGCTCGTCGCGAGGGAGGAGAGCGGGTTGTGCGTGATGGCGCACCGCGTCCGTATGCACCCCGTCCGGATCGCGATGGCGCAGCGCCCGCTCGCACCGGTCAGGCGCCAAGACGGCCGTCTGATGCGCGTCCACCGCGCGCTGAGGGCACCACCACAGATTGGGCAGCACGTCCATCACGAGCGCGCAAGGCGCCGACAGAGATCAAGCCGGGTGTCGCTGGTGTTGCCAGCGCACGCGATGGCTCGAGCGCACCACGTCGACGCCCACGTCCTCAGTAACATGATGATTCTGGCCACGGTCGCGCAAGCGACTGTGGCGGCTTCACAGACGGTCTCAGTTCAGACCGCCGTTTAATGTTTTATTGTGGCGCCAGAGATTGTGCGCAACGAAATCCAATGTAGACCACTGCGGTATCTTCGGGCTTTGTCGCCTGATCGGTGTGATGCATGCGTTCTTGTCCATACCACCATGAACCACCGCGCGTACCACGTGCGTTTGCCTGCCCCCCATCGACCCATTCCCAGACATTGGCTCCCATATCGTAGAGACCGTTGACACCGGCTGGTGTGCGTCCGACTGGTGCATGGCCGACGCCACGCCGCAGTTTTGCGCTGTGATCAATCGCAGGAGTGATGCCGCAATCATTGAGACAATTGGCACCTGTTGGTAAGTCACCAGTGGGGTAGGGATAGGCGCGACCAGTTTGGAAGGGTTCTGGTGGGTTTGCTCGGAATTCGGTGTAAGCGGCACGTTGCCATTCCGCGTTGGTGGGCAGCCGCTGTCCTCGGAACGCACAGTACGCACGTGCTTCTGGGAAGGTCACATGGACAACGGGTTCGTCATCCTCGGCCGGCTCACCAAATGGATGCGACCAAATCCAGCCTGGCTGTTGGGTCCATCCAAGTGCATAGACTTCGCCACCTCCGGCGCGCTCTGCTGCAGTGGTAAATCCAGTGGCGGCAACAAACTCCCGAAACGCACCGACCGTGACTTCAGTCCGATCGATCGAAAAATCATCAATCACTTGGGTGTCGGCAAGGACTGAGTGAGTGAGTGAATAGAGTAGTGTTGCAATCAGTACGTTCCGCATGGTGTCCCCCTCTGCATTAGAGTGCGGGACACCAGTTGGAATTCAAGCAATCAGACGATTGACGCTTAGAATTGTTCTTCTTCGGTTGAACCGGTTAAGGCGGTGACGCTGGATTGACCACCTTGAATCACTGTTGTGACGTCATCAAAATACCCAGTCCCAACTTCTTGCTGATGCGCGACAAAGGTGTATCCACGATCAGCTGCCGCGAATTCTGGCTGCTGCACCATTTCCACATAGTGTTTCATGCCTTCACCGCGTGCATAGTTGTACGACAACTCAAACATGTTGTGCCACATATTGTGAATCCCCGCCAAGGTAATGAATTGATACTTGTAGCCCATTGCGGAGAGTTCCGCCTGGAACTTCGCGATCGTGGCATCATCCAGATTCTTCTTCCAGTTAAACGAGGGTGAGCAGTTGTACGCCAGTAGTTGGTCTGGATATTGCGCCTTAATAGCATCCGCAAACACCCGAGCCTCTTCGAGATCTGGTGTTGCAGTCTCACACCACAGCATGTCTGCATAGGGTGCATAGGCGAGTCCACGTGCGATGGCTTGGTCAATGCCAGCGCGCACACGATAGAACCCCTCGGCAGTGCGCTCACCCAGACAAAATGGCTGGTCATAGGGGTCACAGTCGCTCGTGAGAAGATCCGCGGCATTGGCGTCCGTCCGGGCTAAAAGCACTGTCGGAACCCCCGCCACATCGGCCGCCAAGCGAGCAGCAATGAGTTTCTGAACCGCTTCTTGCGTGGGAACCAAGACCTTGCCACCCATATGGCCGCATTTCTTCACAGACGCCAGTTGGTCTTCAAAGTGCACACCTGCCGCGCCTGCCTCAATCATTGACTTCATCAGTTCGTAGGCATTCAGGACACCCCCAAAGCCAGCCTCAGCATCTGCCACGATTGGCGCGAAATAATCCACCCAGTCGGCGTCGCCTGGATTCTTTCCTGCCTTCCATTGAATTTGATCGGCACGGCGGAATGCATTGTTGATTCGCTGGACCACGGTTGGAACTGAGTTCACCGCATAGAGGGATTGGTCCGGATACATTGTCAGACTTGAATTGTTGTCTGCCGCAACCTGCCAACCTGACAGGTAAATTGCTTCGATGCCCGCTTTGACTTGCTGCATCGCCTGGCCTGCGGTGAGTGCACCTAAGCAGTTCACATAGCCCTTTTTCGCATCACCATTGACCAAGTCCCAAAGCTTTCGGGCGCCTCGGTCGGCCAGTGTATTGGCGGGTTGCAGGCTGCCACGCAACCGAACAACGTCCTCCGCCGAATAAGTCCGCGTGACCCCGTGCCAACGTGGATTGGTCGCCCAATCCTGTTCAATTTCAGCGATCTGCTGTTCGCGTGTCATTTCCATGAGTATCACCCCCTCTGCATCAGGTGAAGTTATGTCGCCCGAGACGCGTGTCGGGCGACGTTCAAGACGCCGGCTTCATTCCAAAAGTAACTGCCTGTCCGTGGCTTTCTTTGTCCTCTGGTGACGTGCACACTGTGCCCGTCATTCGCCGGTTAACGTGCGTTGTGCTGTGCACAACGTTGGCCCATCATCATGGCTTAGCGAATTGCTGTGAATACCACACTGGTCTAATTTATGACCAAGATTGAGGTTTTAGTCATTTGAGTATGCAAGCACTGTGGCCGGTTTTAAACGGATTTGGTGTGTCGATCGGCTTGATTGCTGCGATTGGTGCACAGAATGCCCATGTTTTACGACAAGGGTTGGCCCGCCAACAGGTTGCCTTGACCGTGGTTGTGAGTGCATTTATTGATACGATCTTGATGATCACTGGGATCTTCGGGATGTCGGCGCTTCTGGATTGGATTCCAGATGCTGCTGTGTGGGCACGCTATGGGGGGATTGGATTTTTGCTGGTTTACGGCGCGTTGTGCTTCAAAGCAGCCCTGTCGAAGCGGAGTCTGATGCCTGCGGATCGGGTCGTGACTTCTCCATATTGGGCATTCATCGCGATCTTAGCGGTCAGCTTACTCAATCCACATGTGTATCTCGATACGGTGATTTTAATTGGAAGTATTGGGTCGCAGTTTCCAGACACTGACCGTATCGGCTTTGCCGTTGGGGCGGTGAGCGCCAGTTGGGTCTGGTTCATTGCCCTGGGCTTTGGTGCCCGCTGGCTAGAACCTCTCTTTGCCAAGCCAGTGTCTTGGAAAATCTTGGATGGTTTGATTGGCTGTGTGATGTGGTTGATTGCCTACCATCTGTGGCCAACGAGGGCAGGATGAGTCAGTCACTGTGGTATCCATACACGCAAATGGCGCACGCCCAATCGCATCACCGTGTGGTGGAAGCATCGGGGTGTGAGTTGGTGCTTGAGAGCGGTGAACGCTTGATTGATGGAGTGAGTTCTTGGTGGTCTGTGATCCATGGATACCGTCATCCACGCTTAGATGCTGTGGCCAAAGCACAGCTGGATCAGCTCGCGCATGTGATGTTGGGTGGGTTGGTCACGGGTCCTGCTGAGGCCCTCGCCGATGCCTTAGTTGACATCACGCCAGACGGCCTGAATCACGTGTTTTTCTCAGACTCAGGATCGGTGGGGGTCGAGGTGGCCCTGAAGATGGCGATTCAATACTGGATGAACCAAGGACACCCCGAGCGCCGAAAATTTATCGCCTTAGAGAAGGCGTATCACGGGGATACAACCGCTTGCATGATGGTGTGTGACCCAGCCGAGGGCATGCATCGACTCTTTGCCGCGATGGTTCCGACGCAACATTTTGTGCCGAGTCCGGCAGGTGGCTATGCCGCAAGTGAGGAGTTGGTCGCCGCTGAGTTAGATCAGCTCGAAGATGTACTGATGGAGCATGGCCACGAGATCGCCGCGATGATTGTTGAGCCTCTGTTGCAGGGCGCTGGGGGCATGCACATCTATTCGCCCGCGTATCTTGCAGGCGCACGGGCGCTCTGCGCGGAGTTTGAGGTCTTGTTTATTTGCGACGAAGTGGCGACAGGGTTTGGACGCACCGGTACTTTATTTGCGTCAGAACAGGCGCATATCACACCGGATATAATGGTACTTGGAAAGGGCCTCACCGCCGGATACGGCGGCCATGCAGCGACCTTGGCGACAGATGCCGTTTACGCTGGATTTTTAGGTGATTCCCCCGCACGTGCATTCATGCATGGGCCGACTTTTATGGGAAATGCGCTCATTTGTCGGATTGCGCTTGAAAGCATCCACCTGTTTCAAGAGACGCCAATTCTGTCTCGCATTGGAGAGATTGAGGCCATTCTGAAGGCCCGATTGGCTGAGTTAGATGCACCTGGGCTGGTCGAGACGCGGGTGTTGGGCGCGATGGGTGCCATTGAGGTGGATCATCCAGATCGATTGATTCAGGCGCAAGCAGTCGCGCGAGATCATGGTGTCTGGTTACGGCCATTTGGCCGTACCTTGTATACCATGCCGCCCTACATCATCAGTGACGCGCAATTACACCAAGTTTGCGATGCGCTCTGTCAGGCAATTTCGGCCTGATCTGAGGCTTGGATTTGGACCTGATAGCGGCTGAACATCATCGCACTCACGAACACCGTGGCTGCCAGCAGGGACTCAACCACCCCATAGGCCACGCGGCTTTCGGTCATGGCATTTAGGACGCCAATGGTGAAGAAGAGGGTGGAGACAAACGAAAGCCAGAGGCACGACTTCACGTCCGCTGTCCAAACCGGACGAATAAAGAGCACCAAGATCAGCGTCAGGCCGACCGCTCCAAGCAGTGATGCCGGTGGCGTCAATAGCCACAGTCCAGACAGTCTCAACACGATCAGTCCGATCAGACTGGCGCGCAGTGTCAGATACATAGGTGGTGCCCAACGATGGGCGACAGAGGAAGTCATCGACGAAGGCTCCAGAGCGCGAGACGGCGACCCAATGCCACCGCTAAAGCATGTTCATGTGGTGCGAGTGATTCCTGATCGACGTGACTCGGACCATAGGGTGTGCCACCACCACTGAGTTGCCGCAAACCAGGTTCGGTATAGGGCAGACCGCACACCACCATGCCATGATGGATGAGGGGCATCATCATGCTTTGCAAGACCCCCTCATGACCGCCATGCAAGGTGGAGGCACTGGTAAACACGCCGGCGGGGCGATCAACTAAGGTGCCGGAGAGCCAGAGATCGCTGGTTTGTTCGAGAAATCCCTTCAATGGCGCTGCAATTGCACCGAAGCGGGAAGGGGATCCCAGAGCAAGGGCGGCGCAATCGGCGAGGTCTTCCTTACTGGCGTAAAGATATCCCTGCGCATCCATGAACGGATCGGACTGATCGGCGTCATGAAAACTCGGATGGAGGCTTGGTACGGTTCGCAGACGGGCCTCCATGCCAGTTGATTCAGCGCCCTCACCAATGGCTTCGGCGAGCTTGGCGATGTGCCCAGTCCGTGAGAAGAAGAGGATCAGTACATAGCTCATTGCGCACGAACCACCTGTGTCAAGCGGGCGACGACCGCATCCACCGGGATCAGCTCAGCTTCCGCGTCTGTCCGACCTTTCCATTCGACCTGATCTGCCTCGAGTGTTTTGGGTGACATGACCAATCGAACTGGGATGCCGATGAGATCCATATCAGCAAAGCGAGGTCCGGGCCCAAGATTTCGGTCATCAATCAAGACCGAGAAGCCAAGTGCCTCGAGACGCGCCATCAAAGCGTCGGATGCGGTCGTGACCTCGGGAGACTTATTCGCACCAATTGGGACAATACAAACATCAAAGGGCGCTAGGCTGGCAGGCCAGCAAATACCGCGCTGGTCGTGTTGCTGCTCAATGGCGGCGGCAACGATGCGGGTGATCCCAATGCCATAACAGCCCATGTGCATGACCACGTTCCGACCTTGTTCGTCCAAGACCTGAGCACCCATGGCCTCCGAGTATTTGGTGCCTAATTGGAAAATGTGTCCGACTTCGATGCCGCGCCGAATCATCACACGACCGATTCCGTCGGGGCTTAAGTCCCCCTCAACAGCATT
Organism: Litorivicinus sp.; assembly: GCA_018401755.1. Taxonomy (GTDB): domain Bacteria; phylum Pseudomonadota; class Gammaproteobacteria; order Pseudomonadales; family Litorivicinaceae; genus HIMB30. The sequence continues at coordinate 254,483 of JAGYKJ010000005.1, read as the reverse complement.
GCGAAGATCATCAGTCACAGGCTCAGGCAGATCACGTCCCCAGTTCAGTCCAAACCAGTGCCATCCATCATCGTTGGCGCCTGCGCCAAAATCGCTACACAAGGCGGCTTGGTGATCGACAATCATGGGAATTGGACAGCCCAATGGTCCAAGTGATCCGGGCCCCGCACCCATGACACTTCGGACCTCAGATTCAGAGGCGAAGGTGAGTGGCGCATGGATCCAGGGATGATGCTCCGCTTTGACTTCGTTAAGTGTGTGGTCCCCACGAATGATGAGGGCGATAAAAGCGTGCTCCAGGCCATCGGCTGCCTTCACAATCAACGTCTTGACGGTCCGTGTCACGGGTAACTCGAAATCCCGCACAAGTGCGTCGATAGTCTTTTGTGTGGGGGTCTCGACACGACGCAAGTCCTCATTAGGTGCGGCACGTGTTCCCTCTGGAATGCACTGCGCTTTCTCGATATTGGCCGCGTAGTGACTTTCGGTGGAAAACACAATGTCGTCTTCGCCAGAGTCGGCAAGTACGTGGAATTCTTGCGAACCTGTCCCACCAATGGCGCCTGAGTCTGCAAGGACTGCACGATAGTCGAGCCCAATTCGGTCAAATGCACGGCAATAGGCATCATGCATGCGTTGATAGCCTTCAACCAGTGACTCTGCGCTTGTATGAAAGGAATAGGCATCTTTCATGATGAATTCCCGAGAGCGCATCACCCCAAAGCGAGGACGCACCTCATCACGGAATTTGGTCTGAATCTGATAAAGATTCAGGGGTAGCTGCTTGTATGAATTCACCTCGCGACGAACCAAATCGGTGACCACTTCTTCATGGGTTGGTCCCAAGCAGAAGTCACGCTGATGGCGGTCTGACAAACGCAGTAACTCGGGACCGAAGTGCTGCCAGCGGCCGGATTCCTGCCATAACTCTGCCGGCTGAACGCCAGACATGAGTATTTCTTGCGCACCGGCTCGATCCATTTCTTCGCGAACGATGTTCTCAACACGACGTAACACGCGGAGTCCCAAGGGTAGCCAGGTATAGAGACCAGATGCCAGCTGCCGGATCATGCCGGCGCGCAGCATCAACTTGTGGCTGATGACGACGGTATCAGCTGGATCTTCGCGAAGGGTAGGGAAGAGCAACTCAGAGGTGCGCATGGGGGTTTCAGTCCAATAATTGATTAGACGGCGAGTATAGCCCGAGGCCGAGACTGGCGTCTTCGCCTGATCTTAAGGAATCTCAAGTGGTTGCTCGCCATCGAGTGCACGAAATGGGGTGTGATCGTGACAGTCGGCCAAGTAAGCGGCGATGTGGTGCCGTTCTCGTGCCAGAAAGGCAGCGATTGCATCCCGAAAACTGGGTTCGTTGACCCAGTGCAGACTCCGCGTCCGCACCGGGCTGAAGCCTCGGGCAATTTTGTGTTCTCCTTGCGCACCGGGATCGAATACCGTGCGTTCGGTGGCAATGGCATAGTCGATCCACTGATGAAAACAGGTCTCAAAATGTAAGCAATCAACCGCCTCAAGGCTGCCCCAGTAACGGCCATACAGGGTTGTTGCATCTTGCAGACAAAAACTCATCGCGATCGGAGTGTCACCGCGGTAAGCCAATGCAAACACAAAGGCCTCGGGTGCGCGCACGCGGAGTTCAGAAAAAAATCTGCGGTTGAGATAACCGCGCTGTCCACGCAGTGCATAGGTCATGTGATAGCACTGATAAAGAATGTCTAATCGTTCGTCGGTTAATTCATCGCCTCGGTATCGGGTCACAGACACTCCTTGTTCAGCGACTCGTCGACGCTCGCGTCGGACCTCTTTGCGGCGCTTACTGGTGAATGACGCCAGATGGTCGTCAAAGCTTTGAAAACCCGCATTGTGCCAGTGAAATTGCACGCCATGGCGCTCGAGCGGTGCATGGGGACGCAAGGCCAGTGTCGACGTTTCATCCGGGAAGAGCACGTGCCAGGAGGAGACCTGTGGCCAAAGATGGGACTGTAGGTAGGCAAGGATGGCAGCACTGACGGATTCTGTTGAGAGGTCTGGGCGAGACAAGAGGCGTGGCCCGGTCGCTGGCGTAAAGGGGACAGCGGTGAGGGCCTTGGGATAATAGTTCAGCCCATGACGTGCGTAGGCGTCCGCCCAAGCCCAATCAAACACATATTCGCCATAGGAATGGGTCTTGAGATACAGCACCATTGCACCGGCAAGTCCATGATCATCATGAGCGACCACGATGTAAGGCGTCCAGCCGGTCTCTCCACCCACCGATCCAGAGAGTTCAAGACTTGCCAGAAAGCCATGCAACAGACCCGGATAGCGGGTCGGATTGAGGGCGTCCCAGTCGGTTGGGCTGATCGCTGTGACTGATTCGAGTCGTGTTGTTTGCATGCACCCCTTAGGGAGCGTCCGTGCCCGCCTGATACGACACAAGCTCGAGAGCGATGCGTCGTTTGCCGTCCTGTTTGTCGAGTTTGACTAATTGGTATTGAAGTGAGGGCGCGAGCCAGAAATGAAACTGACGATCTGGGCGTTCGGGCTCGTGCGTTAATTTGAATCGGATCGCCTCAATCTCGCCAATGGGCAGGCTCAAGGTCTCCACACTGACCCGATCAATGCGTCTGAGCGTCACCGTATCCCCATCGAGAAGAGGAAGCGTTTGACTCTCGGGTAGGAGACCTGCGGTTAACTGTTCAGTCATGACGAGTCGAAACCCGAGTGGGTCAAGTGCGCCTTCTGGGATGGCCTGCTCGGGTTGATCAGGGGCATGAAGAATGGACACGGTCCCCTGATTCCGGTTGAAGCGAACACTGCGGGTTTCGGTGCGCCCTAGTAAGGTTTGCGTGTAGGTGTAATCCAGGGGTTGCCACTGACCCTCTTCCGAGCGCATTAAGTGTGTAGTCTCGGTCGCGGAGCCAACCGCCGCTTGTGCCGCCAGCTCAAGAGTGTAGATCCCATCGACAACACGCAAGGTTTCGGTCGCTTGTGCACTGAGTTTCACGCCAACCTGCCAAGTCATCTGATACTTGGCGGTGTATGGCTCAGCCGCGATCGCCCCAAGACTGATGCCAAACCACCACAGAGCACGAATTGTAAACCACATCATGATGCTTTCTCCGAGAGAGACAGTGCGCGGATCACCCGTGGGTAGAGCACGTGCTCCGCTTGAAGCACTCGTTCGCGCAACCGATCGACCGTGTCGTTGGGTTCGATAGGTACACGAATTTGATCAATGATGTCACCACCATCGAGTTCTTCAGTGACCCAGTGCACCGTAGCGCCCGCCTCAGTATCGCCTGCTTCGAGTGCGCGCCGATGGGTATCGAGTCCTCGATATTTGGGGAGTAAGGATGGGTGAATATTGATCAGTCGGCCGTGATAGTGCGCCACAAATACCGGGGACATAATGCGCATAAACCCTGCCAATACGATGAGATCTGGCTGCCATGGACTCACGCGCTGGATCACCGCTCGATCAAAGTCTTCGCGCGTTGAGAACGCCCGGTGGGAGAGCGCTTCCGTTGCAATATTGGCATCGCGTGCGCGTTGTAAGCCATGGGCGTCCAACACGTTACTGAAGACCCCCACGAGTTTCGCATTGCCAAGTTGACGCCTTTGTTGTGCCTCAATCAATGCGCCGAGATTGGTGCCGCTGCCCGATAGAAGACAGACAATCCGCATTAGGCAAAGGCGCCGTGGAAGACGACTGCTTGTTCCGTGCGTGGTTGGATTTGACCGATCACGACTGGAGATTCACCCGCATCCTGCAGGACGCGAAGGGTCTCTTCCACATCGCTGGGTGCGACCATCAACACAAACCCAATGCCACAATTAAAGGTACGCAGCATTTCAAGGGCACCAACGTCGCCGGTGTGTTCGAGCCAGCGGAAAATCGCTGCACGATGCCAACGATCTAAGTCAATGTGGGCCGCCAGCTGTGCACCAAATGAACGCGGTAAATTTTCTTGGAATCCACCGCCGGTCAAGTGAACAGCGCCATGAACCGGCACCGTCGCCATCGCTTGCAACACCGATTTGACATAGATCCGTGTGGGGACCATGCAGGCGTCAAGGATCGTCTGTCCGTCGTCAAGCATGACCTGACTTGGGTCCACGTCGGCCTGGTCAATGATTGCTCGAATCAACGAATAGCCGTTACTGTGTGGGCCCGATGAGGGAAGTCCGATGATGACATCATCAGCCTGAACTTTGCTCCCATCTAAGATGGCATCTTCTTCGACCACACCGACTGCAAAGCCAGCAAGATCGTAGTCACCGGGGTGATAGAGCCCAGGCATTTCTGCTGTCTCGCCGCCAGAGAGCGTGCATCCGGCTAATTCACATCCAGCCGCAATAGACTCAATCACGGTGGCTGCGACATCAACGTCGAGTTTGCTAGTGGCATAGTAGTCGAGGAAAAATAATGGCTCAGCGCCTTGAACGATCAAGTCATTGACGCACATGGCAACCAAATCCTGGCCAATACCTGTATGTCGATCGTACTCAATGGCGAGCTTCAGCTTCGTACCGACGCCATCTGTTCCAGAGACCAAGACCGGCTTTTGATAGCCTTGGGGAATCCGAAAGAGCGCACCGAAGCCACCTAAATTTCCCAGCGACTCAGGTCGCTGGGTACGTTTGGCAAAGGGTTTGATCCGATCAACCAGCAGATTACCGGCATCAATATCCACGCCGGCATCCCGATAGGTGAGACGGCTCTGAGCGGATTCAGTCATGGGGGTGAAGCTTCCTGCGTAAATGAGGCTGTCAGTGTATCATCCGCGTCTGCGGTTTGGAGTAATGCATGATGCGGAGAGTGCGTTTTTGGACAGGATTGGTTGGCCTTTTTGCGGCGCCAGTCATGGCACTCAGTGTGGAACTACCTATCACCGATCGGGCGCAATTTGACTTGGATCGTGGCTTACGTGACGCCGTGGTACGCGTCGCTGAGCAGATGACGGGGATGCCTGAGACGCAACTGATGACTGAAGATCCTGGTCTCTTCACGCTGCCGGAGGCGCTCGTCTTTTCCTATGGGTTCACGGAAAACGGGTTTTTGGTGGATGTGGATGATGCGGCGCTGATGACACGGCTTGCGCAAGCATCCATTCCTCTGTGGGAGCCACCGAGACCGGCGACGTTGGTCTGGTTAACCGAGGAGGTTGGCTTGGAGCGACGAATGTTGTGGGCCGACGAGTCTGCTTTGGCCTCCGCCTTTGCGTCCCAGTTTGCGCGCTTCGATGTGCCTCTTCGCTTTGTCTTAATGGATCTCGAGGATCAGTTAGCCCTTTCTCCTGCTGAGATTTGGGGAGGATTTGATACTGCCGTCACCGGCGCGTCAGCACGCTACGGGATGGATTGGGTGATGGTCTTGGGCGATCGTCCTGACGCTAATGAAACCCGCTATTGGTTATACCGCGATGGCCAGAAAGTGATGGATACGGTGGTGAGCGGTGAGATCGACGCGCGGGCCCTACAAATTACCCAAGATTTGTTAGCGCGGTTGCGTTCGCGATCCAAGTCAGTGGTGATCGAGGCATCGGCGCCAATCGAGGGAGAGTCTGCGTCTCCCTTAGTGGTGCGCTTGCTTGAAGCGGAAACCATCGGACTGTTGGACTTGCTCGGGCGGCTGGAGCGTGACCCTCGCGTGATTCGGGTTGCGCCGATTGTCTTGACAGGAACAGAGGCGAGCTTGCATGTCGAAGGCGCGCTGGATGCGAGTGCGCTATCAGGATTATTGCAGTCCATGGATGGGTTGATTGAAGTTGAACCAGGGCGTTATCGATGGCAATAGCGCCGATGGCACAGGGGCTCCTACCCCTGACTGTGCCGCCAGGATTCTCTGCTCATGCCTGGGTTGACACTGTACAGACCCAGTTGATTCGCGAGTCCCTGAATACGGCGCGTGCCGCAGGGCAGCCTGAGCGATTATGGTTGCACGGAGCCAGTGGGGTCGGAAAAACACATTGTGTGGTCCGTTTGGTCGAGGACCATGCGGGGGTCTATTTACACGCCAGTACCATCCATCCGAGCGAGTTTGAGCCGATCGTAGACACTGCCTCGGTGCGGCAGTGGGTTGTGATTGATGGGGTTGAGTCCTGGCTTGGTGATCGGGGCCGAGAGGAGGCGATTTTTTCTCTCTGGAAGCGGTACCCGGGTGTGCTGTTATTCACTGCGCGAATGCCACCTCATCACATTGATTGGCTGCTTCCTGATCTACAGAGTCGGGCGCGATCCGCGCTGGTCTTGCCGCTAACACGCTTGGATGATGCGGGATTGGTGGCGTTATTGTCGCGTCAGTGCGATGCACGAGGGTTGGTCGTCAGTGATGATGTCATGGCGTTTTTGGCACATCGGATGCCGAGACATCCGGCGACCTTGATTCGGTGGATTGATGCGCTTGATCAGCGCAGTCTGGAGGCCCAGCGTCGACTCACCATTCCATGGATTCGGAGTGTGTTACCGGAGTTATGAGATCGTCAAAACACTGAATAAATTGTCAGTGTTTTGTACTGACAACTGATGCAATAGCCATTACCCTTAGGGTCACGATGAACTTACAAGGAACCACCATGGACGACAACCGCCGTAAAGCCTTAGATGCCGCCCTTAGCCAAATCGAGCGTCAGTTTGGGAAAGGAGCTGTGATGCGAATGGGGGACACCCCCCGTGAAGCGATTCCAAGTATCTCGACGGGATCTTTGGGGCTGGATATCGCGCTCGGCATTGGCGGGTTACCGAAAGGGCGCGTCGTTGAAATTTATGGCCCAGAGTCATCCGGTAAAACAACATTGACGTTGCAGACCATTGCGGAGTGCCAGAAGTTGGGTGGTACGGCAGCCTTTATCGATGCCGAGCATGCGCTCGATCCGATTTATGCTGGGAAGCTTGGTGTCAATGTGGATGATTTATTGGTCTCTCAGCCAGACACAGGTGAACAAGCGCTCGAAATCGCCGATATGCTGGTCCGTTCTGGAAGTGTGGATATTCTGGTCATTGACTCGGTGGCAGCCTTGACACCGCGTGCTGAAATCGAAGGGGATATGGGAGATAGCCATGTGGGCCTTCAAGCGCGATTGATGAGCCAGGCACTGAGAAAAATCACCGGTAATATTAAACGGTCGAATTGCTTGGTTATTTTCATCAACCAAATCCGCATGAAGATTGGGGTCATGTTCGGTAATCCAGAAACGACCACTGGCGGAAATGCCTTGAAATTCTATGCCTCGGTACGACTCGATATTCGTCGGATTGGTGCGGTAAAGAATGGCGATGAGGTGGTGGGGAATGAAACCCGTGTCAAGGTTGTCAAAAACAAGGTTTCGCCCCCGTTTAGACAAGCGGAATTCCAAGTGATGTACGGACATGGGATCTATCGGACGGGTGAAGTGATTGATTTGGGTGTTCAGGAAGGACTGATTGATAAGTCCGGAGCCTGGTACTCCTATCAAGGTCAACGGATTGGCCAAGGAAAGGCGAACGCTGGCATTTTCTCGATGAGCATCCCGAGATGGCGACTGAAATTGAGACGACACTCCGGACGCGTCTGATGGCCTCGCCAGTGATCACAGCCAAAGACCCTGTGGCGGATGAGGCGCCCACGGAGTAATGCGCCTAGTAGGCACATGCTAAGTGTCGTCGGATCCGATTTTCTGGGTCTATGCCGTCATTGCTGTGACTCTGGTGGGGATTTCGAAGGGTGGGTTTGGCGGCGGCCTTGGGGTGGTGGGTGTGCCTCTGTTGGCGATGACTACCTCACCTGCGACCGCCGCCGCAATATTGCTGCCCATACTGATTGTCATGGATTTCACTGGACTACACGGGTGGCGTGGGCGATGGGACCGGGAGCAGTTGGGCCGCTTGATTCCAGCGGCGCTTATCGGGATCGTGATCGGCGCATTGAGCTTTCACCTATTCTCTGACGACGGCATTCGGATTTTGATTGGCATCATCGGGATAGGATTTGGCCTGTCTTGGTGGATTCGCCAACTGGGCCTGTCCTCTGGAGTTGCCACTAACCTGCCGGGGCCCTGGCATACGCGTTGTTGGGCGTGTGTTTCTGGGTTCACGAGCTTTGGTGTGCATGCGGGTGGTCCCCCACTTGCGGTCGCTCTTTTGCCGCAACGATTACCGCCTGATCGGTATGCGGCGACGACCGTGGTGTTTTTTACTTGGGTCAATTTAGCGAAGGTCATTCCGTATTACTGGCTAGACCAGTTTTCGTTCGATGTGCTCGTCACGGCAGCAGTACTTGCTCCGCTTGGAATCCTCGCTGTCCGGCTTGGAATATCCATAAATTCAATGATTTCCGAATCCTGGTTTTATCGATTTTGTTACCTGTTTCTGCTCGTGATCAGTGGTCGGCTGATCTATATTGGTCTGACCAATGTATTTGGATGACTGTCGCCGGCATTTAGGATGTCACCATGATAAAACAATGAGGCAGCGCGCATGAACATAGATTCATTCATTGAGACATTAGCCCTGGGGGTAGCGCGGGAGCGTATTTTGTCCAGTGATGCGGCGCGAGCACCCTATGAATGCGATGGCCTAACGATGTTTCGCGTGCGTCCCAAGCTCGTGGTCCTACCTGAAACCACCAAAGAAGTCAGTCATGTGTTGAAAACCTGTAAGGCGGCCGGGGTGCCTGTGGTCGCTCGGGGTGCTGGAACCGGATTATCTGGCGGTGCAACACCGCATGCCGACGGAGTCTTGTTGGTGATGGCGAAATTTAATCGGATTGTTGCTGTCGATCCATTGGCGCGTACCGCAAGGGTCGAGCCTGGAGTGCGTAATCTCGCGATTTCTGAAGCTGTAGCCCCCCTGGGATTGTATTACGCGCCCGATCCTTCATCGCAGATCGCGTGTTCGATCGGCGGCAATATTGCTGAGAACTCGGGTGGGGTGCATTGCCTGAAATATGGCCTCACGGTCCACAACGTTTTGGCGGTGACGGTCGCCTTGGATGACGGTGAAGTCGTTACCTTTGGGAGTGATGCGCCAGACAGTCCAGGGTTGGACTTATTGGCCCTAATCATTGGCAGTGAGGGCTTGCTTGCGATCGTCCTCGAGGTCACTGTCCGCCTGCTACCGAAGCCGGAGGAGACGAAAGTCGTGATGGCATCCTTTGACGATATTGAGAAGGCAGGGGCTGCGGTCAGTGCAATTATTGCGCGTGGAATTATTCCTGCAGGGCTCGAGATGATGGACAAGCCAGCGTTGGCTGCGGTTGAGGATTTTGTGAAGGCGGGTTATCCGTTAGATGCAGAGGCGTTGCTGCTTTGTGAAGTGGATGGGAGCGTGGATGAAGTGGCCGATGAGCTGGCCAAAGTTGAGCAGGTGCTTCGAGACGGTGGAGCCACTGAGCTTCGCATTGCGCGTGACGATGCGGAACGATTGTTGTTTTGGAAAGGCCGGAAAAGTGCATTTCCAGCGGTCGGCCGTATCTCTCCCGATTACTACTGCATGGATGGCACCATTCCTCGCAAACATTTAGCGAAGGTACTAAAGAGAATGGCCGAGATGTCCACTGAATATGGACTCCGCTGTGCCAATGTATTTCATGCAGGCGATGGTAACTTGCATCCATTGATTCTGTTTGATGCGAATGTACCTGGAGAGCTCGAGCGGGCGGAGGCCTTTGGCGCGGCAATCCTAGAGTTGAGTGTTGAGGTGGGCGGCACGATTACCGGGGAGCATGGCGTCGGATTGGAGAAGATTGATCAGATGTGTGCGCAGTTTTCGAGTGCGGAGCTTGCCCAGTTCCATGCGCTGAAGGCAGCCTTTGATGAGACCGGGATACTGAATCCTGGCAAGGCGGTGCCCACCCTGAATCGGTGCGCCGAGTTTGGTCACTTGCATGTCCATCATGGGGAATTGCCGCATCCTGAGCTGGAGCGTTTTTAATGGCAGATTTTGTTGCGGAAGTTTCCGAACGCCTCTTGGCAGGGACTTCCGTGAGTGTGATTGGCGCTGGCTCCCGAACCCGAGTTGGACCCGCGCGACCTGCCAATGCGTTATCCAGTCGATCCCATCAAGGTGTGGTGCACTATGAGCCGACCGAACTGGTCATTACCGCAAAAGCAGGCACGTCGCTGACAGAGATTGAATCGATGTTGGCTGCTGAGGGTCAAATGCTCGCCTTTGAACCGCCACGGTTTTCGGATGAGTCGACCTTCGGTGGTATTGTCGCATCCGGATTGGCGGGTCCAAGACGCGTGGCGATGGGCGGTGTGCGTGATCACATTTTGGGTGTTCGATTGATCAATGGGCTAGGCGAGCATCTGCGCTTCGGTGGTGAGGTGATGAAAAATGTGGCCGGCTTTGACGTGTCACGCTTGCAAGTGGGTGCGTTTGGTCAGTTGGGTGTTTTGACCGAGATCAGTATGAAAGTGCTACCTGCGCCTGAGGTCGAAGAGACCCGTTGTTTCCAGCTGATGGCCGAGGATGCATTGGCTCGTCTGCATCAGTGGGGGCAGAAGCCGCTTCCCATTTCTGCATCCCATTGGCGTGACGGAATGCTCATGGTACGGCTCTCTGGAACTGCTCGTGGCGTGTCAGCAGCAATGCAGATCTTGGGCGGTGACCCAATGCTTGATGCTGTGCAGTTTTGGCGAGGGGTTCGCGATCTATCAGATCCGGTCTTTCGCACAGATTTGCCACTGTGGAGATTGGCGGTTCCCCCGACGACTCCGGCAACGACATGCCCATTGATCGCGATGGATTGGCATGGTGGCCAGCGCTGGACAGTGGCCCCGCAGGGCGATCTATCACCATTTGAGTGGGCTCAGAACGTGGGTGGACATGCGCGGTGTGAAGCACCAGAGCGGCCGGTGTCGAACTGGCAGCAGACCCTGCCGGAGGGTGTTGCTCGCTTGAATCGTCGAATTCGATTCGCGATGGACCCCAATGGTCTGATCAATCCAGAGGACGAGGGATTGCACCATGCAAACTGATCTAGCGCCGGAATTTGCCAACACAGCATTGGGTAATGAAGCAGAAGCGATCCTCCGAAAGTGCGTGCATTGCGGCTTTTGTACGGCGACTTGCCCGACCTATCAAATTTTGGGCGATGAGCTGGACGGTCCGCGGGGTCGTATCTACCAAATTAAAGAGGTCCTCGAGGGTCAGCCTGTGACACGCGAAGTGCAAACACATCTTGATCGCTGTTTGACCTGTCGTGCCTGCGAAACCACCTGTCCTTCTGGGGTGGATTATGGCCGTTTGGTGGACATTGGGCGACATCTGGTGGAATCGCGGAGTCATCGTCCACTCCATGAAAGAGTCATGCGAGCGCTGTTACTTCGGGTCATCCCGAATCGTCCTCTGTTTAGCGCGCTGATGCGGATGGGTCAGACATTTCGGTGGGCTGTTCCCAGTGCCTTACAAAAGAAAATCCCGACGAAGACGGCAGCGCCCAGATGGCCAGAGGCCCAGCATGGTCGACGGATGCTTGTCCTGGAAGCTTGTGCGCAGCCGTCTGCAACGCCCAATGTCAATGCGGCTGCTGCGCGTGTGCTCGATCGACTTGGCATCACACTTGTGCGCATTCCTGCGGCGGGATGCTGTGGTGCAGTCGCACATCATCTCAGTGATTCCGCGCGGACAATTGATGCCATGAAGCGAAACATTGATGCATGGTGGCCAGAGATTGATGCAGGTATCGAGGCGATTGTGGTCACGGCGTCTGGTTGCGGGGTGATGGTAAAGGACTATGGACATCTCTTAGCCCATGATGCGGCGTATGCAGCAAAGGCCCAGACGATCGCAGCGCTGGCCAAGGATCCTGTGGAAATCCTAGAGGGTGAGCCGTTAGAGACGTTGCGCCTGCAAGACGGCCCCCCGGTGGCTTTCCATGCGCCCTGTACATTACAACATGGTCAACGGTTACCGGGGGTCACGGAGCGGTTGTTGCAGCGACTGGGCATTGAGTTGACCCCTGTCGCGGACTCACACCTATGTTGCGGATCCGCGGGAACCTACTCGATTTTACAACCTGCCTTGAGTCAACAACTGCTGTCGAATAAGCTCGCGTGCCTTGAGCGTGGTGCGCCAGCCGTGATTGCCACGGCGAATGTCGGTTGCCAGTTACATCTCTCAACCGGTGCAACGACTCCGGTCGTGCACTGGATAGAGCTGATTGACCAACGGATTAGCGAATCAGGACAACCTTGCCGATAGTCTCGCCACCATCTCGGTAAGCATGGGCGTCGGCGACGTCTTGGATTTCAAAGACCGCGGGATCGATCAAGGGCTTGAGTTGTCCAGATTCAACCATTTCGGCGAGACCATTGAGTCGTTCCAAAATCAGTCCCCGGCGGTCTGGATTACCAATGAGGCTCACTAAAAAGACCACATGTAGGGTGAGGCTTTTGGCGTGCATCGGCGACAAATCATGGGTTGATCTGGCTGCGATATTGACGACTGTGCCGCCAACGCGTGCCGCAGCAAAACTGGCATCGAGATTATCCCCACCGACGGTATCAAACACCACGTCATAGCCTTGGCCTTGGGTGGCGCTATGGACATATTCCTCAGGGTTCTCTCTGGTGTAAAAAATGGTGTGGTCGGCACCCAATTGCCGACAAATACTCGCCTTGTGGTCGGAGCTCACGGTGGTGTGTACCTCAGCGCCGAGTGCCTTTGCCAGTTGCACGCCCACATGGCCGACGCCGCCGGTTCCGGCATGGATTAAGACGCGTTGCCCACGCTGGACTTGGGCACGATCCACTAAGCTAAGCCAGCTTGTCAGGCCGACGAGTGGTAACGCAGCGGCCTCCTGAAAATTCAGAGAGGCTGGCTTTAACCCGACCAACCGTGCGTCTGTCAGCATGCGGTCGGCAAGTGCGCCAGACGGGAGACCCTTGAAGCCTCCTGCACATCCCCACACAGCATCCCCCTCTTTGAGATGGGTCACGCCAGGTCCGACTGCGGAGACGATACCTGCGACATCGGCATGCAATACTGCTGGAAACGCGGGGGTGATGGCTGGGACAAACCCCGACCGAATCTTTTGGTCGATCGGATTGACGCTCGTTGCGCGGACATCAATGATGACTTGACCATCTCCAACAATCGGGTCTGGTAACTCGATCGCGTGAAACACCTCGGGTCCACCGAACCCAGAAATCGCAATGGCTTGCATGATGTGATGTCCTGTTGTGACTATTTCCGAGTAGTGTGCCAGCCCGTGGGTCGTCTGTCTTGATGTCAGGAGGTTGTGGATGGGATACGCATTGTCATCAGCCGAGGGACCGGTATGCTTGGCGGATGACCTGGACGCGACTTGAAATAGATCTCAACACCCAGCAACTGCTCGCATTCGATGCGAACGGGTGCACCGCTTTTCCCTGTTCGACGGCGGCACGCGGTGCTGGTGAGCGAGAGGGGAGTCAGCAGACGCCCCGAGGCATGCATCGTGTCAGAGCCCGAATCGGAGCCGGGTTAGAGACCCATGCGGTGCTGGTGGGCCGACGGCCAACGGGTGAATATTGGTCTCCCGCGCTCGCCGAACAGTGGCCGGATCGTGACTGGATTCTCGGTCGTATCTTGTGGCTCTGCGGCGAGGAGCCCGGTCTTAACCGTGGCGGGGATCGGGATAGCCAACGACGATTTATTTACATCCATGGCACCCCACCCACTGAGCCGATCGGAATTGCGGCTTCCCATGGCTGCATTCGCTTGTACCCCGATGTCATGATGACTGTCTTTGATCGCACGCCAATTGGCTGCCCTGTCTGGATTCGCTAACCGATGCTTGAGCTGTTTATTCAACAATTACTCTCCTTTCTCGAGGCACCCTTGACCCAAATGGGCTTGTCACCAGTCGCCGTGCTGCGTGGAGCTGAGCTCTTCATCATCGTGGCACTGACCGTCTTTGGGGCATTCTTCATGCGACGGGTGATTTTGGTCTTGGTCGAACGTGCAAGTCGCACTCGACATCGTTGGGATGACGCCATCCTTCTGGCATTCCAAGGTCCGGCGCGCATGATTGTGTGGGCTGTTGGGCTCACTTTCGCTGCCGAGCGGGCGGCCGTTGGATTGGATTTAGCCGCATTATTCCCGCCATTGCGATCTGCCCTCGTGGTTGGGATCCTGACTTGGGCCGTGATCCGATTCATGAATCGCATTCAGATGCACATCCTTGAAGATGCGACGGATAAGCTCGATGTGACCACGGTCGAGGCACTCGGACGACTCCTGCGCATCTCGGTACTGATCACGGCTGGACTGATTATCTTACAAACCTTGGGGTTTTCAGTGTCAGGGGTGCTTGCATTTGGAGGATTGGGCGGGATCGCAGTGGGCTTTGCCGCAAAAGATCTGTTGTCGAACTTCTTTGGTGGCTTGATGATTTTTTTGGATCGTCCATTTGGCGTGGGCGATTGGATTCGTTCACCAGATCGGAATATTGAGGGAACCGTGGAAAGTTTGGGTTGGCGCCTGACCACCATTCGGACCTTCGACAAGCGGCCTTTGTATGTTCCCAATGCCGCTTTTTTGTCGATATCGGTCGAGAACCCATCCCGGATGTCACATCGTCGAATATCAGAAACCATTGGGGTGCGTTATGACGATGCGAGTCAGCTGCCAGGCATTGTGGCTGACGTCCGTGAGATGCTAAAGGCGCATCCCGAGATCGATGCCAACCAAACGCTGATGGTGCACTTCAATACATTCGGTCCAAGTTCGTTGGACTTCTTTGTGTATTGCTTTACCAACACAACTGTCTGGACCGAGTTTCATCGGGTCAAAGAGGATGTGTTATTTGAAATCAATGCAATCATTACCGGTCACGGCGCAGAAATCGCGTTTCCAACGCAAACTGTGCATCTCCAAGTGGATGCAGATCAGCCATCTGGACCCTCGATTGGATCAGCCTGAATGATCATCCCAAATGCGGGGTGATCCAGATAATGAATGTCTTTGGAGCTGAGCTTTCGGAACTCCGTGATCTGAAACACCCGCTGTTCCTGGGTCAAGGGATCCGTGAAGGCCAATCGTAAGTCGGCATCGACTTCAATAAACCGGTCGATCGACCAACGCAGAAAGCCCGAGAGTCGACCACCATCACGACCTTCGCCTTCGACTCGCAACCAGGGGTTAGCGGCTTGGTTTGGCGTCAGTGGGTGGATCCAGCGCTCGTGAAAAAGAATAGATCCATTCATCCGCATTCGGATTTGATAGGCCGCATCGGACAGGGTTCTGCGTCTCGCTGGCAGCAAGACCAAATTGTCATATCCGGACCGAGCGGCACTGACTAAATTCAGGCTCATGGGGACTGCAGGGGCTTCGGATGGCCAGGCTTCATCCTGTAGCGAGACAAGGTTGGGTCGCGAGAAAATCAACACCTCGAGAGCATAGTACCGAGGTGTTTGCGCCTGACTGTGCATTGACAGGCCAAGTACCCCGATGACTAGCCAACGCCAACGCTTCATGCCACCTCCTTTCCAGCCAACGCATCCAAAATCTCATGTGCGAGCGTTAGGCGCGCTTCTGCACCGACTGTCTCTGCATAGACTTTCAGCGACATGGCACTTTCCAAACGATAACGATTTGGCTGGCTCTGCACCAGCGTAATCAGTCGCATGGGATCCACTGAGGTGCGCTCGGAGAAGACCAGTCGTCCCGAATTCGGGCCGAGGCTGAACACCGTGAGCCCGAGAGCCTGTGCATGCAGTCGCACGATCGCTTGTTTGAATAGATTCTTCGCTTGGGGTGGGAGAAGACCAAAGCGGTCAATCATTTCGACCTCAATATCCTCGAGACTGTCTGTATCTGGGGCACTGGCGATGCGCTTATAAAAATTCAGGCGTAATGGCACATCATTGAGATATGCATTTGGGATTAATGCAGGGATTTTTAATTCCACATCGATGCCGCCGGTGGCGTGCGCATCAAAATCAGGCGTGCGTCCACTGCGGATGGCGTTCACTGCCTCGTCGAGCATCTCCATATAGAGCGAGAAGCCGATGGTCTGCATATTTCCAGATTGTTCTTCGCCGAGCAGTTCGCCTGCGCCCCGAATCTCAAGATCATGGGTTGCCAACTGAAATCCTGCGCCCAAGTCACTGGCGGCCTCAATCGCATCTAAGCGTTTCATCGCATCCGGGGTAATGCCTCGCGGATCGGGGGTGAGTAAATAGGCATAGGCCTGATGATGCGATCGACCGACCCGTCCCCGTAACTGGTGCAATTGTGCGAGACCAAACTGGTCTGCGCGATCGATCAAGATCGTGTTTGCCGATGGAATGTCGATGCCTGTCTCGATAATGGTAGAGCAGACCAGTACGTTATAGCGTTTGTGGTAGAAGTCGCTCATCACATCTTCGAGTTCGCGTTCGCGCATTTGCCCGTGGGCCACGATCACCCGCGCTTCCGGTAAGAGAGTGCGAATATGCTCAGCCGCGCGCTCAATGCTTTTGACTTCGTTGTGTAAGTAATACACCTGACCCCCGCGTAACAATTCCCGCAGGATCGCCTCTTTGACCAAGACATCATCTTTGCGCTTGATAAAGGTTTTGACTGATAAGCGGCGGGCGGGGGGTGTAGCGATCACCGAAAGGTCCCGAATTCCCGCCATTGAGAGGTTGAGCGTGCGTGGAATGGGTGTGGCTGTCAGCGTAAGAATATCGACGGCTGCGCGCCAACGCTTCAAGGCTTCTTTCTGAGCGACGCCGAAGCGATGCTCCTCATCAATGATCAACAGTCCCAAGTCAGGGAGCTTGAGTTGGCTGGATAGAAGCTTATGGGTCCCCACGATGATATCCACTTGGCCACGATTGGCGGCTTCGATTACCGCTTGCGTCTCTTTTTGGCCTCGGAATCGACTGATGACCTCGACGCGCAAGGGTGTCTCAGCAAAGCGATCTCGGAAACTTTCAAAGTGCTGTTGGGCGAGCAAGGTCGTGGGGACGAGCACAACCACCTGCTTGCCTGCATTGGCGGAGACAAACGCGGCACGCATCGCCACTTCGGTTTTGCCAAAGCCCACATCGCCGCAGATGAGGCGATCCATGGGCTTAGGGGCCTTCAGATCAGCGAGAACCGCATCGATAGCGGATTCTTGGTCCGGTGTAAGCTCGAACGGAAAACCAGCCGCAAAGCGGGCATAGGCACTCTCATCGAGGTGATGCGCATAGCCGGTTTCCGCGGCACGCTTGGCGTAAATTTCAAGCAGTTCAGCAGCTTTGTCCCGAATTTCTTCGGCCGCTTTCTGCTTCGCCTTACTCCAACGATCAGAGCCCAGTCGATAGGGAGTGACGAGTTCTGGATCGCCTCCCGCATAACGACTCAGCACGCCCAGATTGGTCACTGGAACATAGAGTTTTGCCCCGTCGGCGTACTCGACGGTCACGAATTCATTGGTGTCGTCACCCAAGGCGATCAGCTCGAGACCCTGATAGCGGCCAATCCCGTGATCGAGGTGGACGATTGGATCACCGACCGTTAACTCAGAGAGATCCCGAACGATGAGATCGGAGGCTATCTCATGTTGTTTACGTCGCCGCCGTTGAGGAATCCGGCGGCCAAATAAGGCGGATTCCGGAATGTAGGCAAGATCGTCAACGATCACGCCACCACTGAGGTAGCCAACTGTCAGCGACAATGGGTGCTTATGGGCTTCACTGAGGTGGTCGATGACGGTGGGACGAATATGGTACTTCGCGAGTAACTCAAGGAGCGCCTCTCGGCGACCGGCTGACTCTGCCACGAGTAAAGCATAGGGTTGCTGCGCTAAAAACGCCCGTAATCGGGCTGCGGGATCGTCTGATCGCGCATCGAAGGCCACATCAGGTAGGGTGCGTAGACGTGGATCGATCCCATCAAGCATGGCCGCATGGGTGTGCTGTTTAATTTGAGAAAAAATGACTTCTGTCGGAATAAATAGGCTGAGAGGATCTAAGATGGGTCGTCGACGGTCGTGTCGAAGGCTCTCATAGCGCGTGTTGACGTCATGCCAAAACCGCTCCAACGCGTCGTGGACTGCACCGACTTGCACCAAGATGGCACTCGATGGCAGATAGTCGAAGAGCGTCGCCATGGCATCAAAAAATAGGGGGGCATAGTACTCAATTCCTGGCGGGGCAATGCCAGACGAGACGTCGTTATACACGGAGCAATCGCGTGGATTCCCCTCAAATCGCTCATGCCAATGGTGTCGGAAGCGTTTGATACCGATTTCGGTCAGCGGGATTTCTCGTGCTGGCAGGAGCGTGATTTCGTCAATCCGCGTCAGGGTGCGTTGCGTATCCGGATCAAAAGCTCTGAGTGTTTCGATTTCAGCATCAAATAGATCGATCCGAATGGGATGCGCAGAACCCATTGGGAACACATCCAGAATGGCGCCACGAATCGCGAATTCACCATGTTCTCGGACGGTATCCACGGCATGATAACCGGCATGCTCGAGTCGTCGGCGTTCGGTGGTCAAATCCAACTGTTGGCCAACTTTCAGTGCGAATCGCTGCCCTTCGACGTGACTTTTCGGTGGAAAACGTTGCGCAAATGACGAGGCGGGAATCACCAGCAGGCCATGGTCTTGGTGCGTTAATTGCGAGAGAGCAGCCAGACGCTCGGAAATAATGTCTTCATGCGGCGAGAATGCATCGTAGGGTAAGGTCTCCCAGTCCGGCAGATGGATGATCGGGATGTCGATGGATGACTCTGAATCCGATTGATGCAAATAAAATTGCACTGCGGCTCGCAATGCTTCGGTTTCTGATGGTCGCTCGACAATTGCGACCACTAAGCGCTCAGAGCGTCGTACCAAGTCCGCCAAAAGCATTGGATGTGCGGCGGCTGGACCGCTCAGCCGCACCTGTTGCTGTGTTCCGGTGAACTGTTCTAATCGGATAAAGGGGGTCTGTGGCGTCTGCATGAGCACTTCTTTTTGCATGGAGGCGAGAGTATAGGGAACAATTTCGAAAAGTGTGGGGTGAGCAATGCCAGTTTTAGTCGCGGATCAAGATTTAGTTGGCCTTGAGGTCTTATCTCCTCCGGGTTTCGAGATCCTTCGTTATGGGGGGCGCACGATCCCAGAGCGCATGTTGGAGGTTGCTGATGCACTCTATGTGCGATCCACGGTGCAATTGGATCCAGTGAGCTTGCCAGCAGGACTCCACTTTGTGGGGACGGCAACGATTGGGACAGAGCATTTGCCCTTGGATGCACTGCGGACACGCGGGATCGCGGTCGCGAACGCGCCGGGCTGTAACGCCTTGGCTGTGACCGACTATGTGTTGGCAACAATTGCCCGATGGGCGGCTGATCGCAATCGTGATCTCAAGGGCTTACGGATTGGCATCGTTGGCTACGGTCAGATTGGTCAACGCCTTGCCGCGCGTGCGCGGAGACTGGGGTGTCAGGTGATGATTTCCGATCCACCTGCTGCTGAACGACAACAGTGTCCGGAGGACCAGCCGTGGGATCAGATGATTGCTGCGATTGATGTGCTATCCGTGCATGTGCCACTCACCACCACAGGTGACTGGCCGACGCTGGGGATGCTCTCGCCGGCACGTCTTGCAGCAATGCGATCGGGCGGATTGGTGGTGAATGCGGCCCGCGGACGGTTGCTCGCAACGACCACAATCATGCAAAGACCAGATTTAGATTGGGCGCTGGATGTTTTTCCGGAGGAGCCGTATCTCTCAGATTCCCTGCTCTCTGCGGTGTGGCAAGTTAGTCCACATATTGCAGGACATTCTTTGGCGGGGAAGTGGCGGGGAACGCAACTGGTTGCAGATGCCCATCGTCGCCACTTGAGTCTTCCTGTCACCCAGGTGCCGACTGAGGGTGCGTCGACACAGGACCGTGCGACCTGGGATGAGATTCTCTCCTGTTGTGGATTGGCTCAGGAGGATCGACGGCTTCGAGAGGCTTTGCGACGCGTCGATGCGGGCCCTTCTCGCTGTGAGGCATTCGATCGAACTCGTCGAGCCTATGTGTTGCGCGCTGAGAGCATCCGTGATCAGTGGCTTATCGCCTGAAATGTTGCAGTGCACACACAGTGCGTTATACTTTGGTTGCACATGGAGGGCACAGCATGCGACTGCGTTTACGCGAGTGGTCTCAACAGGATGGACAGGCACAATCGTTGACGATTCGAGGTTTGGATCGATCCGATTTGAGTACGCTGATGCATCACGGACGCTGTAAGCGGGTTCGGCCCATCACAGCGGTGTTTCGGTTAATCGGGGATTTCCTGACGTTTTGTCGCTGGACTGCTGAAATTCACATGACCGGCCATCGTCTGGGTCCAGTGTGCCGCTCGGTCTTTCAACGTCCTCGTCATCGCGCTGACGTGTCAGAGTAATCACAGCGCGCTGAGCACCGGCGCGAGCCAACGGGTATTTTCCTCCACCGGTTCATGGCGAAGCGCCGCGTAGCGTTCGACTTGGTCTTGACCGATTTGTCCAAGCGTAAAGTAGCGCGCGTCGGGGTGTGCAAAGTAGAACCCAGACACTGACGCTGTGGGCCACATCGCAAGGCTCTCAGTGAGGGAAATGCCGGTTTGTGCTTCGACGTCCAAGAGAGACCAGAGCGTGGCTTTTTCCCGATGATCAGGGCAAGACGGATAGCCAGGTGCTGGCCGGATGCCTCGGTACTGTTCGCGGATCAGAGCCTCATTACTTAACTGCTCATCGCTGGCGTATCCCCAAAACTCCTTTCGCACACGCTGATGAAGATGTTCAGCGAAACTTTCTGCAAACCGATCGGCGATGGCTTTCAGCAGAATTGCGCTGTAGTCATCATGTTCCGCCTCAAAGGCCTGAATATATGCATCAATCCCATGACCGGCTGTGACTGCGAATGCTCCGATATAATCCACCAATCCACTGTCTTTGGGTGCAATAAAGTCTGCAAGACACAATTGAGGCTTACCATCAGGCATGGGTCGTTGCTGACGTAGCCAATGGGTTCGAGCGAGCTCACGCGAATGATCCTGGGGATCCAAGATCACAATGGAATTACCCTCTGAGACCGCTGGAAAGCAACCTACGACTGCATTCGCTTGGAGCCATTTGTCAGTCAAGAGCCGCTCCAGCATCGCTTGTGCATCCTCATACAGTCGGCGTGCCTCGGGTCCTTTGCGAGGATCGTTGAGAATATCTGGAAACTTCCCGCTGAATTCCCATGCGTTGAAGAATGGCATCCAGTCGATGGTGTCAAGCAGTGCGGTTAAGGGGTAGTCCCGCAGAGTAAGTGCACCGAGTTGTTGAGGCACCGCAATCGTTCTGTCATCAAAATGGAGCTGCGCTCGCTGTCCATTGGCGGCGTCGATGCTGAGTAATTTTTTGGGTGCGCGCCCCGCGTATTGGGCCCGTTTTTGATGATGGTCCGATTGGATCTCTGCGGTGAATACGTCCCGCTCGTGACTGAGCAGTCGGGTCGCAACACCGACTGCGCGTGACGCATCTTTCACGTACAGCACTGTCCCATCGTAGACGGGCGCGATTTTGACAGATGTATGCGCAGGCGATGTGGTGGCTCCGCCGATCAGCAGTGGGCAGGTAAATCCTTGCCGTTTCATTTCTGCTGCCACATTCACCATCTCGTCGAGCGAGGGTGTAATCAACCCGGACAGACCAATGATATCGGCGTTGTGTTCCCGGGCTGCGTCGAGAATTCTCTGGGCAGAAACCATGACTCCTAAGTCGATGACTTTGAAGTTATTACACTGCAAAACCACACCCACGATATTTTTGCCAATGTCATGCACATCGCCCTTGACCGTGGCCATGATGATGACGCCATTGTTGGTCGGTTCCTGGCCATCCGCCTTTTGCGCGGCTTCAATGTAAGGAATCAGATGAGCCACTGCTTTTTTCATCACCCGAGCGGATTTCACGACTTGGGGCAGGAACATTTTCCCTTCACCAAAGAGATCCCCGACAGTGTTCATGCCTGCCATCAAGGGGCCCTCAATCACACTTAAGGGTTCATCAGCCTCGCAGCGCGCAGCTTCAGTATCCTCAACCACATAGGCGTCAATCCCTTTCACAAGGGCATGGCGAAGTCGTTCATTAACGGGCCAACTCCGCCATTCCTCGATGGTCTCTTCAACCTCACGCGCGGTCCCCAGGTAGTTCGGGGCGGCATCGACGAGCGCCTCAGTGGCGTTTGCATTGCGATTTAAAATCACATCCTCGACGAGCTCCCGGAGTTCGGGATGGATTTCGGCATAGATCTCGAGTTGACCGGCATTGACAATGCCCATGTTCAAGCCATTGCGAATCGCGTGATACAAAAACACCGAATGCATGGCCTCGCGGACGGGATTATTGCCGCGGAACGAAAAGGACACATTGGAAATGCCACCGGAAATAGACACATGGGGGCAGCGTTTTCGGATCTCGCCGCATGCTTCAATAAAATCCAAGGCGTAGCGATTGTGCTCTTCAATCCCGGTCGCAACAGCAAATACGTTGGGATCAAAAATGATGTCTTCCGGCGGGAATCCGACCGTTTCAACCAACAACTGATAGGACCGAGCGCAGATCTCAATTTTGCGCGCGAGGGTATCGGCTTGACCGGATTCGTCGAACGCCATCACGACCACAGCAAATCCATATCGCCGAATCCGTCTGGCTTGCCAAAGGAAGGCCGCTTCACCTTCTTTTAACGAGATCGAGTTGACGATCCCCTTACCCTGGACACACTGCATACCGGCTTCCAGGATGTCCCACTTGGAAGAGTCAAGCATCACTGGAACTCGTGAGATATCTGGTTCGGAAGCGATCAAGTGTAGGAAGGTAACCATGGCTTGCTGCGAGTCCAGCATGCCCTCATCCATGTTGATATCAATGATCTGCGCGCCGTTTTCGACTTGCTGGCGCGCGACATCTAAGGCTTGGTCGAAGTCACCGTTGACGATCAGACGTTTAAATTGGGCGCTTCCTGTGACATTGGTGCGCTCCCCAACGTTGATAAATCGAATGGTGGCGTCGCCCACAAAGGGTTCCAACCCACTGAGCTTTAAAACGGGTTGGCTGTCAGGGATGACTCGGGCAGCAACCCCCTGAATGCGATCACGGATTTGGCGAATGTGTTCAGGGGTTGTACCGCAGCACCCACCAATGATGTTGACGAGTCCTGCCGTGGCATATTCCGCACAGATTTCCGCCATTGCGACTGCGTCGAGATCGTATTCGCCAAATTGGTTGGGTAGCCCTGCATTGGGGTGCGCTGACACGGGGACGTCTGCGATACGCGATAAGTCATTGAGGAATGGACGCAACTCTTTGGGTCCCAGCGCGCAGTTGAGACCCACTGAGAGAGGCTTGGCATGCCGGACGCTGAACCAAAATGCCTCGGTCGTTTGACCAGACAAGGTGCGTCCAGATGCGTCCGTAATGGTGCCGGAAATCATGATCCGAATCTGCTCATTTCTGGCCTCTGAGACCTGATCGATCGCATAGAGTGCTGCCTTTGCATTGAGCGTATCGAAGATGGTTTCCACCAAAATAAGATCAGCACCACCTTCTAAGAGCGCCTCGGTTGCTGTGGCATAGGTACGGACCAGATCAGCAAATAGAATATTCCGGGCGCCTGGATCGTTGACGTCGGGGCTGATCGATGCGGTGCGAGTGGTTGGGCCCAACACGCCAGCAATCAAAATAGGATGCTCTGGCGTTTCATGCTGATCGGCTATGCGACGCGCCAGCTGGGCAGCTGCGACGTTTAGCTCGACCACCAAATCCTCCATTCCATAATCAGCCATCGAGGGCGCGTTGGAATTAAAGGTGTTGGTTTCAATAATCTGGCAACCCGCCTTGATGTAGGCGGCATGGATACCTGAGATCAGGTCAGGCTGGGTGAGGGTCAATAAGTCATTATTTCCCTTCAAATCACGGTGAAATTCCGCAAAGCGTGTGCCGCGATAGTCAGACTCCCCCAGGTTGGCTTCCTGAATCATCGTCCCCATCGCCCCATCGAGCAGGACGATCTGGGTCTGGATGGCGCGTTCGAGCCAGGCAATCCGATCGCGACGTGTCATACGTCTCCCCGCACACCCAGTGCATGGCAGACTGCAAACGAGAGATCAGCACGATTTAAGGTGTAAAAGTGAAATGCATCAACGCCTTCGGCTCGCAGGGCTTCAACTTGTTCGACGGCCATATGCGCAGCAATCAGTTGACGTGTCGTTGGATCGTCATCAAGTCCTTCAAACATGGTGGCAAAGCGCGCAGGGATCTGCGCCCCGCAGGCACTGGCAAACCGAAGCAGCGTCTGGAAATTGGTCACTGGTAACATGCCTGGAATCAGGTCGACGGTCATCTTTCGGGCCACTGCGTCTCGGAATCGCAAAAATGCGTCGTTGTCGAAAAAGAATTGGGTGATGGCATGGGTTGCTCCGGCCTCCACCTTGCGCTGTAAATTCTCGAGATCAAAGGCCGCAGACGGTGCCGACGGATGGGTTTCCGGGTAGGCTGCCACGTACACATCAAACGGGTGCTTTGCCAAGAGCCCCTCGACCAGTTCCGCTGCATAGGGGTAGCCGCCCGGTGTCGGCACATAGTCTGCTTCAGCCCCGCCAGAGGGGTCACCGCGAAGCGCCACAAGACTGCGGACGCCCATCGCCCAATAACTGTCGGCAATGGCATCGATCTCTGCCGTATCGGCACCGACACAGGTCAAATGTGGGACCGGCCGCAGGCGAGTGTTTGCCAAAATGTCGGCAATCACCTGATGCGTCCGTTCGCGCGTGGACCCGTCAGCGCCATAGGTCACCGACACGAACTCCGGTCCAAGCGGCGCGAGGCGTTCCACCGTCCGCCACAAGCTGTCTGCGGCCTCGGCTGTTTTCGGTGGGAAAAACTCAAATGAAACCCGAGGTGCCTGCTGACTCATGCTGTGGTCCTTGTGCGAGGTGATGCCACCAACAAACTAATATCCAATGCCGATCCCGGTAGGGTCGTGTGTGTTTCGATGCAAAGCCCCGCATCGGTTAACCAATGCGTGATGTCTTCGAGCCGAATACTGACCTTGGGTGCGGCCACGCGTGCGCGGTCTGCTGCAGTGAAGGCCACTAACAGCAGTCTGCCCGTTGGCTTTAAGACCCGCGCTGCTTCGGCAATCAGGGCGTCGGGGTTACTGGCCAAGTAGAGCACCTGATCAATCGTGACGGTGTCAAAGTGATTCGTGGGGAATCGCATTTGATACATGTCTTCTTGGCGGACGGTCAAGTGGGAGAGCCCTGCCTCAGCAAGTGCAGAGCGTGCGACCATGACCATTTTCTTCGACAAATCAATGCCAACGCCACTGGCTGCCAGTGCACCCACAATCCGCAACATCCGGCCGGTTCCGGTTGCAACATCCAATAGGTGTCCGACCGGTGCATCGGATAATACGTGGGTAACAGCATCTGCAAAGCGTTGCTCGTCGCCATGGAATTCATGCAGCTTCAACCAGTCCGGCACTTCTGTTTCAACATAGGCTTCGGATAATTTCGCGCGCGCCATGCGGACTTCATCGAGCCGCCGCTGATCCAAGTCGATCTCATCATCGTTCGGTATTGCGGTGAGTAATTCGGCTACCCACTGGGCTGTTTGGGGATCCTCAGGGATGCGATAAAAGACCCAATGCTGTTCTCGAAACCGCGTCAAAAGCCCCGCGTCTTGAAGGAGTTTGAGATGACGGGAGACCCGCGGCTGACTTTGGCCAAGGATACGTGTCAATTCGGACACGGTGAGCTCGCCTTGGGCGCACAAACGCACTAACCGAAGCCGGGTGGGTTCAGCTATGGCTCGCAATGCGTCAAGATAGGCGTCAAATGATGTCCACATGGCGGACATAATAATATAAAGATATCTTTATGTTCAATGGAGAAATGATGCACGAGGCGACCGTTCAACTCGAGTATGCGCCATTGCAGGACGGTCTGCTGCTTGCACGTGTCTGTTTCAATCGTCCGCAGGCGCTGAATGCCTTGGATCACAGCATGATTCAAGAGCTGCTTGTGATCCTCGATGACATCGAGGCGAACCCGCAGGTTGTCTGTGTTTGGATCGAATCTGTCACCGAACGTGCGTTTTGTGCAGGTGGTGATGTGCGCGATGTGACGGATCAGGGGCGCGCTGGTGGGTTAATCGATCTCTCTCACGCAAGCGCCTATCTGGCCGATGAGTATCTGCTTGATGTGCGGTTGCGATTGAGCCCTAAGCCAGTGATCGCCTGGGGAGATGGGTACATTCTAGGGGGCGGCATGGGCGTGTTTCAGGGAGCCCATATTCGCATCGTGACACCCCATTCGCAGTTGGCGATGCCAGAGGTTCGGATCGGATTTGTCCCGGATTGTGGCGGAAGTTGGTTTTTGAACCGTGTGCCCTATGGGCTTGGGCAAGCGCTTGCGATGAGTGGGGTGATGGTGAATGCAGCGGATGCGCTCTATCTCAACCTCGCAGACTGGCGTCTTCCGCGTCAGGCGAAGGCGGACGTGCTCGCCTTATTGCAAGGCGTCGCCTGGGGATCTGGCGATGCACTTAGCTTGATAAAGGCGTGTATTCAAAGCCAGCAATGCCCAGAAGAGGGTCATCCGAGCGGCTGGGCTACGCAAGGTCCTGCCTTGGCAGCAGATATTCGACATCACACGCCATCGGCAGTGTGGGCTGTGCTTGAGCGATGGGCTGAACGTGACCCTGAACTAATGCATGGATTGGAGTTGGCCAGTCCGGGCGCCGCATTGATTGCCGGGTACCAATTTCAGCGCGCGCACTTGCAGAATATCGGCCAGTGTGTGATTCAAGAACATGATCTTGGCATGCGTTTGTTGCAAGATGGGGAATGGTGTGAAGGCGTTCGCGCGCTGTTAATTGACAAAGATAAGGCACCCAGGTGGCGATTTGGGTCGGTCGCAGACGTGGAGCCTTCGTGGATTGCGGCGATGATGATGTCCCATGGACTGGCCTGGCGGACACCCGCTGAAACGCGCGCTTGCCGCGCATGCGATTGCACATTGATACGACGTTGAAAGAAGGAAAGAGCATGCAGGTTTCATTTTTAGGATTGGGCGTCATGGGGTATCCGATGGCACGCCATTTGGCAGCAGCTGGACATGCGGTGACGGTCTATAACCGAACAACAGCGAAAGCTGAGCAGTGGGTCAGTGCGTTTGGGGGCCGGTTTGCGGCGACGCCTGCTGAGGCGGCGACCGGCAGTGAGTTGGTCTTTTGCTGTGTTGGCAACGATGACGACCTTCGAAGCGTGGTGCTGGGTGCGGAAGGCGCCTTTGCGGGCATGGCATCTGGAAGCGTGTTTGTCGATCACACCACCGCGAGTGCAGAAGTCGCACGCGAGCTCTACACCGAAGCCAAGGCACGTGGCCTGGGATTTTTGGATGCGCCGGTCTCCGGTGGTCAACAGGGGGCCGAGAATGGGGCGTTAACAGTCATGGTCGGTGGTGATGCAGAGGTCTTTGCCCGAGCTGAGCCAGTGATTCAATGTTTTGCCAAAGCCTGTACACACATGGGCGCGCCAGGCGCAGGCCAGCTGACCAAGATGGTTAATCAAATCTGTATTGCCGGGCTGGTTGAGGCCTTGAGTGAAGGATTGTCCTTTGCGCGCGCAGCAGGCTTGGATGCCCACAAAGTGGTTGATGTGATTTCGAAAGGGGCAGCGCAATCGTGGCAGATGGAGAATCGGTACAAAACGATGTTGGATGATCACTTCACTCACGGGTTTGCGGTCGATTGGATGCGGAAGGATTTAGCGATTTGCCTTGCTGAAGCGCGCCGAAATGGAGCCGCGCTACCAGTGACGGCGATGGTCGACCAGCTGTATGGCGAGGTGCAGTCCATGGGTGGTGGCCGTTGGGATACCTCTGGCTTATTTGCGCGGCTTGAAGCCATGCGCCAACGACGCAGTGACTGATCCGCGGACTTGGTTGTTGCGTTGGTTGTCGATGCGGGAGCATTCCCGCTACGAACTCACGCAGAAGCTGACTGCAAAGGATCCGCAACTGTCACGGGCTGAGATCGGTGCGTTGCTGGATGCCTGCGCTGACAGTGGCGAGCAGTCGGATGCCCGCTACGCTGAGGCCTTGGTCAGAAGCCGCCGTGCCAAAGGCTATGGGCGGCAACGGATTGTGGCTGAACTTCGTCAACATCAGATTGCTGCGACCTGGGTTGAGGAGGCTTTTGCATCAAGTGACGCGGGTGAGGAGACGGAATCGATGCGCTGTCTTGTCGTGTTGACCAAGTGGATGCGACGTCAGACAAAGCCAACCCCCGAAAAGGCGTATCGCTTTTTGCAGACAAAAGGTTTTAATTTTTCCGAGGCTCAGCAAGCCGTTGAGCAAATTTTCCGCTAGGATTGCGACCCGAAACCCAATTGAACTCGTGAAACCCTATGAAAAGCGCTGATATCCGCTCTGCATTTTTGTCGTATTTCGCTGAAAATGGCCACACCATCGTGCCCTCCAGCTCGCTGGTGCCCGGCAATGACCCGACGTTATTGTTTACCAACGCCGGGATGGTCCAATTTAAAGATGTATTTTTGGGTGATGAGCCACGGCATTACAGTCGTGCGACCACATCACAACGCTGTGTACGTGCTGGGGGTAAGCACAACGATCTCGAAAACGTGGGATATACCGCACGGCACCATACGTTTTTCGAGATGTTGGGGAACTTCAGTTTCGGGGATTACTTTAAGCGCGATGCGATTCGGTTTGCCTGGGGATTTCTGACCGAGTGTTTGGGGCTACCGGCGGAACGGTTGTGGGTCACTGTGCATACCTCTGACCAGGAAGCGGAAGACATTTGGATTCGGGAGATGGGTATCGATCCAACCCGCTTTTCGCGTCTGGGTGACAAAGACAACTTTTGGACCATGGGTGATACAGGACCATGTGGTCCCTGCAGTGAGATTTTTTACGATCATGGACCGCAGGTGGCCGGCGGCCCACCTGGATCGCCAGATGACGATCTGGATCGCTACATTGAGATCTGGAATCTGGTGTTTATGCAATATGAGCAGGCGGCAGACGGAACCCGATCACCGTTGCCGAGGCCCAGTGTTGACACTGGGATGGGTCTTGAGCGGATCGCTGCAGTCATGCAGGGCGTCCATTCAAACTATGAGATCGATTTATTCCGTGCCTTGCTCACGGCTGCAATGAATGTGACCGGTACCACTGACACGGCATCCAAGAGTCTGCGGGTGATTGCGGACCACATTCGGTCCTGTGCGTTTTTGATTTGTGATGGGGTGCTGCCGTCGAACGAAGGCCGTGGCTACGTGTTACGTCGGATTGTTCGCCGCGCCATCCGGCACGGCCATAAATTAGGCTGCGAAAAGCCCTTTTTCCACCGATTGGTGCACGCGCTGGTCGCAGAGATGGGTGAAGCCTACCCAGAACTGCGGGATGCGGAAGATCGGATTGTTGCAGCGCTAAAGCAAGAAGAGGCTCAATTTGCGAAAACCCTGGATCAGGGGATTCGGGTATTGGATGAGGCTGTCTCCGAGCTTGCGGATCGCACATTGCCAGGGGCGCTCATCTTTAAGCTGTACGACACCCATGGATTTCCGGTGGATTTGACCAATGACATCGCCCGCGAACGTGACCTGATTATGGATATGCCAGGATTTGAGGCGGCCATGGCAGAACAGCGAGCCAAGTCGCGGCAGGCCAGCCAGTTCTCTGCTGATGGGCAAGTGCGCCTGGATTTAGAGGGTGCGACAGAGTTTTTGGGATACACCCATCTCGAGAGTGGCGCACAGGTGCTTGCGTTAGTCCGTGAGGGTCAGCAGGTTGAACACTTGGAGGCGGGGCAGCAGGGCATCGTGATCCTCAATCAAACCCCGTTTTATGCAGAAAGTGGTGGCCAACAGGGCGACTCTGGTCAGTTAACCAGTGGGTCCGGGGCCTTTCTCGTGGAGACCACACAAAAGCTCGGCAGTCATTTTGCGCACGAGGGACGGTTACAGATGGGTCACCTGGCAGTGGGCGATACCCTGACTGCGCGTGTTGAGGGGCCGCGTCGGCATGCAACTGCCTTGAACCACTCGGCAACCCATTTACTGCATGCAGCGCTTCGACAGGTGCTTGGGACTCATGTGACGCAAAAGGGCTCACTGGTGACACATGATCGGACGCGTTTCGATTTTTCCCATCAAGGGCCCGTCACAAGTGTGGAAATTGCTGCGATTGAAGCCTTAGTGAACGGTGAGATTCGGAAAAATGTTGAGGTCCGGACACAGGTGATGGCGATCGAAGACGCCAAGGCTGCCGGTGCGATGGCCTTGTTTGGTGAAAAGTACGCCGATGAAGTGCGAGTGCTGACTATGGGGTCGTTTTCCATCGAACTCTGCGGTGGCACCCATGTCAGCCGGACAGGGGATATTGGACTGTTTAAAGTGGTGTCGGAAGGTGGCGTCGCCTCTGGCGTGCGTCGGATCGAAGCAGTTACTGGCGAAGGTGCGCTTGACCATCTTGCTGAGATGGAAAACTGGTTGCGTGAGGCGGCTGTTCGATTGAAAGCGACCCCTGAGTCGTTGTTGTCTAAGGTGGATCAAACCCTAGAGAAGTTGAAAGGGCAAGAGCGAGAGCTTGAGCAACTTCGCATGAAGGTGGCAACTCAGGCAGGTGGTGACCTGCTGGATCACGCGATCGATGTCTGTGGCGTGCGACTGTTATCCACCACCCTTGAGGGCGCTGACCCGAAGACGCTCAGGGATACCCTGGATCGGATCAAGCAGCGATTGGGGACTGGCGTGATCGTCTTGGCAACCGTGCGGGACGACAAGGTCAACCTGATTGCTGGAGTGACCGACGATTTGACAGCCCAGGTGAAGGCCGGTGATCTGATCGGATTTGTGGCCTCTCAAGTGGGGGGTAAAGGTGGCGGACGTGCGGATATGGCACAGGCAGGCGGCACCAATCCGGCCTCTCTGCCTGCAGCACTCGCGTCGGTACAACAGTGGCTAACTGAACAACTGGCATAGGATATTTCATGGCTCTCATTGTCCAAAAATACGGTGGAACCAGTGTGGGTTCCGTGGAGCGCATACAACACGTGGCGAACAAAGTCGCCGGGTTTCGTGCCGATGGCCACGATGTGGTCGTGGTTGTTTCGGCCATGAGCGGCGAGACCAACCGGTTGATTGGCTTGGCGCACGCCATCTCTGAGACCCCAACGCCCCGAGAAATGGATGTGCTGGTGTCCACCGGTGAGCAGGTGACGATTGCGCTGTTGGCCATGGCCTTAAATGAGATTGGTGTCTCTGCGCGGAGCTACACGGGGGACAAGTCCGGATCCATACCGACAGTGCATTCATGAAGGCACGTATTGAAGCGATTGACGATGCGGCAATTCGCGCAGATCTTGCGGCCGGGTCGGTCGTGATTGTGGCGGGATTTCAAGGCATGGATGGTGCAGGCAATATCACGACCCTCGGTCGTGGTGGATCCGATACCACTGCGGTGGCCCTGGCGGCTGCTCTGAAAGCAAATGAATGCCAGATTTACACCGATGTCGATGGGGTCTACACCACGGATCCTCGGGTCGTATCAACGGCCCGGCGTTTGCCGAAAATCACCTTTGA
Source organism: Litorivicinus sp. (assembly GCA_018401755.1). Lineage (GTDB taxonomy): Bacteria > Pseudomonadota > Gammaproteobacteria > Pseudomonadales > Litorivicinaceae > HIMB30. The sequence continues at coordinate 222,935 of JAGYKJ010000005.1, read as the reverse complement.
GGAAATGCTGGAAATGGCATCGCTTGGCTCCAAGGTGCTGCAAATTCGGTCTGTGGAGTTTGCGGGTAAGTACAACGTCCCATTGCGAGTGCTATCGAGTTTTGAAGATGGCCCTGGCACCTTAATTACCACTGAGGAGTTAGATACGATGGAACAGCCCATCATTTCAGGGATTGCATTTAGCCGCGATGAGGCGAAGTTGACCTTATTGGGCGTGCCGGATGTCCCCGGTGTTGCCGCACGAATCCTTGCGCCGGTTGGTGCAAAGAATATCGAAATCGACATGATTGTTCAGAATGTGGGACTCGATCAGACCACTGACTTTACCTTCACAGTCCATCGTCATGACGCCAAAGCGGCTCGCGCGGTCTTGGATACCATTCGTGATGAATTAGGTGCGCGTGATGTGATCAGCGACGACAAAATTTGTAAGGTCTCCGTGGTCGGGGTGGGCATGCGCTCACACGCCGGGGTTGCCAGTCAGATGTTCCAGGCGCTTGCAGACGAAGGCATTAACATCCAGATGATCTCGACTAGCGAGATCAAGATCTCCGTCGTCGTTGACGAGAAATATCTCGAGCTGGCGGTTCGTGCGTTGCACAGTGCCTTTGCATTGGCCGAGGGTGATGTCGGCGCAGACGTCTGACGCCTTTGCCGGAATCGATCGGCTCTATGGGGCAGGAAGTGTCGCGATCCTGCAACGCACGTCGGTGTTGGTGGTCGGGATCGGTGGAGTCGGATCCTGGGTCGCCGAGGGCCTGGCACGAAGCGGCATCGGGCGCATCGCGCTTGCTGACTTGGATGACCTGTGTGTGTCGAATACCAATCGGCAAATTCACGCGCTGACGGGCCACTACGGGCGATCGAAAGTCACGGTCATGGCCGAACGCATGCGGGCCATTGGGCCGGAAATAGATGTCCTTGAATTACACACCTTTGTCACCGAGAAGACCGTCGATGCGGTCTTGACGCACGGTTTTGATCTCGTCATTGATTGTGGTGATCATCAAATGGCAAAGGCTGCCCTTATCGCTGCAGCACGGCAGCGGCGGTGTGCGGTGATTACGATTGGCGCCGCAGGTGGTCGGGTTGATCCTTCTCGGGTCCAGACCTGTGACCTAGCCAAGACGGATGGAGACGCGCTCTTGGCGGCGGTTCGTCAAACCCTTCGGAATCGATTTGGTTTCCCCCGAACGCCGGGACGCCGGTTCTCGGTCACCGCTGTGTACTCCAACGAACAAACACGCTACCAGCAAGTGGATGGATCAATTGGTCAAGCCCGTCCGGGGCGTGGTGCGCAGCGACTTGACTGCGCCGGTGCGATGGGCGCTGTAACCCATGTTACCGGGACCTTTGCCTGGCATGCGGTGGGCCACGCCCTTATGGTGTTGTTGGCCAAACCTCGAGTGTGAGACTCGCCCAATAGCTGATCCAATCAGCATCACCCTGGGTATCCGGATCGATGCGAACCCCGCTGATCAAATACCGATCAGGGGTCGGTAAATCTAAGCTCACCCATCCCATGGTGTCACTGACCCGCTGATCCACGGTTTGACGATCGCTGGCACGAAACGCCTTGACCAAGATCCCGGTGGTGGGGATGCCATCGGTGGTGATACGAAATCGATGTGGGCCTGCACTCAGACGTCCAGGCGGTGTTTCGAGGATCAGTTCAAACGGAAGCGCGGTCTCGCGATCACGTTGGCTTGCCGTGATACCAGGACCGATAATCAGTGTTTTCGCTGATCGAATATAGCGCTCAGAGACAGGGGGGACCTGTGGGAGGTCTGGATGTGCCGCGATTTGCGCCTCCAGACCGTCAAGGACCACGTAGTCCACCCAGATGGATTCGTCTGGACGAAATGTAATCGGCTGGGGCGTGGTGAGATGCGTGATGATATTGAGCCCAGGTTGAATCGTGACTTTGGCAGCCGGGCGCGAATCACCGAGCAATCCGGTAATCAGCGCATCCCCGTCGGTCCGGTGGTGCGTGAATGTGGCAATGTCCCGATCCAGGTAGGGTTGCGCAGAGCCTCGGAAATCTTGGCCAACACGGAATTGAATCCCAACTGAGTCAATGCGTTCGAGTCGATGTGCACTCGGATCGAGCCAAAATTCATGGCCAGAGACAGACAGCGGGATCAGAGTACCGGCCCACATCAGTCCCTGAATCAGCCTGCGTACGCGTCGAAAATCTGCCAAACTCAGTTCTCCTGCTCGGATGGAAATAGTGTGCGCGTTGTTCTATGTCTTATCTTGGGCGTCTTGAGTCTATTTGCCAAGGCGCATGAAATGCGACCGAGCGTCGCGACCGTGACGATCCTTGAGCAGGGTCGTGTCCAACTTGTGCTCGAGCTCAACGCAGAGGCTTGGTTGGCTGAGATTCCACCCTCGGTGAGCGATACCGATGATGCACTCAATGCACCCATTTATGATGCGTTGCGCGTCTTGACCGATGAAGCGATTGCAGCGCAGTTAATCAGCCAGCAACGCGCGTTTATCCAGACCGTGGATTTATGGACTGATCAAGGCCGACTTCCGCTGGCCATTCAGCGCGTTGAGGTCTTTCCAGAGCCAGACATGGAATTACCCCGTATCAGCGAGGTGATCTTGGTTGGTGGTTTGACCTCGGCGGATCAAAGCCTCCGGTATCAGGTTCATCCCTCACATCCGGCGACCGCAGTGCGGTTTGTGCTGCCGGGAAGTGACGACCCCTTTGTAGAGTATGTGATGACAGGCCAGTCGACCGCGCTGGTCCCATTACGCGGTCCGATCACCCGGAATTTGATGACCTTGATTGGTGATTATATTGCGCTCGGTTTTGTCCATATTCTCCCGAAGGGGTTGGACCACATCGTGTTTATCCTCGGGCTGGTGTTATTGAGTCACCGGATGATGGATTTGGTCTGGCAGGTTACTGCGTTCACCGTCGCGCATTCGGTCACGCTCGCACTGGGGCTCTTTGGGGTGGTGAATTTGTCACCAGCGATTGTCGAGCCCCTGATTGCAGCCTCGATTGCTTATGTCGCGATCGAGAACGTGTTTCGGTCACGCCTTGTGCAATCGAGGACCCTGATTGTATTTGCGTTTGGCCTCTTGCACGGCCTCGGATTCGCGGGCGTGCTGACTGAATTGGGGCTGCCGCCCAGAGACTACGTGGTGGGTTTATTGGCTTTTAATGTGGGCGTTGAACTGGGTCAGTTTGCAGTCATTGCAGGGGCCTACTTGAGTCTTGGATATTGGGTGATCCATGCACCTTGGTACCGCTCACGTGTTGCGATTCCAGCGTCTTTAGGTATTGGGGCCTTGGGTGTATTTTGGTGCATTGAGCGGCTGGGATTTATCGGATGACTGACGTGTCATACGCCGAATCCGCTCGGGTTACCACACGTGTCACGTGGGTGGGCGCAGTTGTCGATGCACTGCTCGGCGTGAGCAAAATCAGTCTAGGTTGGGTGACGCAGAGTCATGCCTTAATTGCCGATGGAATCCACTCGCTGTCGGATTTGGGAACCGATGCCTTGGTCTTGGTGGCAGCGCGTGTGAGCCGCGAGGGGCCAGATGCCGAGCATCCCTATGGCCATGCACGTTTTGAAACCATGGCAACCCTGGCGCTTGGCGGCGTGTTACTGCTTGTCGCTGGTGGGATCTTATGGGATGGGATTGATCGTGTCCGCAGTGGACAGGCGGCCATTACCCTGACCCATTGGGCCTTTGTGGTGGTGATTATCTCGATTATCACCAAGGAGGCGATTTACTGGTATACCTTGCGTGCAGCGAGACGTGTCGGATCGAAGCTCTTGGAAGCCAATGCCTGGCATTCTCGAACCGATGCGCTGTCGTCCATTGCTGTGCTGATTGGTTTGATCGGTGTTTGGGCCGGTTATCCTGTGTTAGATGCCATCGCAGCGGCCTTGGTGGCGCTGTTGATTGCGAAAATCGCCTTGACGCTATTGTGGGAGAGTATTCAAGAACTGGTGGATCGTGCGCTGCCAGTTGAAGAGAGCGCGCGTCTGCATGAGATCGCAATGGCGATTGATGGCGTTCGAGATATTCATCACATGCGGACTCGAACCATGGCAGGGCGTACCTTAATGGATATTCATCTTGAGGTGGCGCCTGGGGTGAGCGTCTCGGAGGGACACGAAATCGGTTGTTGGGTTGCAGCGGCGATCCGCAAAGCGGCCCCGCATGTTGCCGATATCACATTTCACATTGATCCAGAAAATGACGAAGTGATGGAAATTCAGGGTCCAACGGCCTTACGTCCTTTACGACAGGATGTCGAGGTGGCCCTCCGACACTGTTGGTCCCCATGGATTGACCAAACCACAACCTTCCAATTGCATTATGTGCAGGGGCGCATTGATGTAGATGTGGGGTTCGCCGACGATATGCCCGCAGTCTCCGCTGAACAGCTGAAAACGGCGGCGTCGACGCTTGCCTGGTTGGGTCAGATCCGCGTGTGGCGTCGTGTCAGCGCGGCTTGCCCCCAGTAATGAGTCGCTGGCGTAATCGCCCTGAGAGACTATCCATAATAACCACCATAAGAATAGTCAGGACGATGATGTAGAAGACGTTTTCCCAGTCCCGTTGGGTTCGCATCGTCTCGACCAACACAAGCCCGATGCCACCGGCCCCGAGTGCCCCGATGACAGTAGCTGAGCGCATATTCGACTCCATCCAATAGAGGAATTGCGACAAAAAGACCGGCATGAGTTGGGGAAGCACTCCATATCGATATTTTTGGACGCGGTTCGCGCCGGTGGCCTCAATTCCTTGGATTTGCTTGTTATCAACGTTTTCCATGGCCTCTGAAAACAGTTTTCCGAAGCTGCCAGCATCTGTCACAGCGATCGCCATAATCCCGGTCAGCGGTCCAAGGCCAAATGCGCGGATGAAGATAAGCGACCAAATCAGCGTATCGATGCCTCGGACAAAGTCAAAGACACGACGGATCAGGAATCGTGATGTGGCCTCGGGATTGAAGTTACGGGCCGCAATAAAGGCCAATGGGAGGGCGATGATGGCGGCTGTCATGGTGCCCAACACGGCCATGAGCACGGTTTCGAAAATAGCGACCGCAATGATGCCATGTTGCCAATCTGGGTTATTCCAAAAATGATCAATCATCAACGCGACATTACTGGTTGTTGGATCAACACGCTCGCTGGACTGTGTCAGTGTCCAGAGCTCAGACACGCTTAAGCCATGAAAGGCAGAGCGAAAAGGGAACCAAAAGTTTTCCCAGCCAAAGAAGTAGCGATGGACTTCGATTTTAGATCGTGAGACCTGCAGGCGCTGGTTGAATTGGGGACGCGCGTCAAATTTTGTTGGACCGAACCGAAATCCGTCGGGTAGCGCAGTCTGACCGGGTGGAAGTGTGAGGCTCAGGGCCTTTGCATCAATCTCAATGAGTACGTCGCCATAGCCTGGCACTTGGTAACGAACCTGACGATCTTTCACCACCACGCGATACCCGTCTGACAAGCTGACTTGAAAATCAGTGCTACCGCCTTGTACCCAAGCGGGCATTGGCCGGCTTTCGTCATAGGTCGCTGTCCGCTCACCTTCAACGGAGACACTGAATTGATCGCGCCGTAGATCTTGTACCACATGCACTTTGTGAGCGATGGCGTCAGAGAGCAGTAAAACGCCTTTCTCCATCCGTGCTTTGCCAAGGACTTCCGTCATATTGAAGGCATCCCACGCGTACAGAAGATAAATCAGGACAGCGATCAATAGTCCTATCGGCCCCCACTTTTGGCGGGTGACGAGCGCTTTGACCTGCTCACTTTGGGCGACGTGTTGTGCATTCATGCGGAATGTCCTCCCGTGGCAACGGTTAGGCGACGACGGAGTGCGGACGACAGTTGGTCGATGATCACAATGGTTGCAAAGAGCATCAGAAATAGGGCGGAGGTGATCGCTCCATCACCCCATCCAATGGAGCGCGCAAGTTCCGAGCCAATTCCGCCAGCACCGACAAAGCCCAAAATGGCTGAGGCTCGGACATTGATCTCAAGACGCAGTAAAAAGTAGCTGGTGTAGTTGGGCAACACTTGTGGAATCACGCCATAGCGGACTCTCTGGATCCAACTGGCGCCAGTCGCCTTCAAGCCTTCAATCTGCTTCACGTCGATATTTTCGTTGATCTCAGAAAACAATTTACCCAGCGCGCCGGCGGTGTGGAAGGCGACCGCAATTGCTGCAGGCACTGGACTGGCGCCAAGGACAAAGATCAGAAACAGGGCAATGATGAGTTCAGGGAACGCACGCATGATGTCCATGATTCGGCGAATCACGGGAATTAACCGGTCGGGCACGTCCAGATTGCGGGTTGCTGCGAGAGACAGAATCATTGCGAGTAATCCACCAATCAAGGTGGCAACAAGGGCGATGTTCAGGGTCTCAATCAACGCAGGAAAAAAGCGTGGGAACAGTGGCCAGAACTCAGGACCTTTCGCAATCGCTTCCCGAACGATCTGCGATGGATAATCGAAAAACTTGGAGAGACCCTGGACGAAACCGCCTGAGTTCAATGACTCGGCTGATTGGTAGCCGCTGACTAAGATGGCGATGGCAATCACCAGACCGAGTCCGGTATACAGTCGGCGTTGGTTTTCCAGTCGAATCAGCGCGTCGGTCATTGTCATTCCATTGAGATGTGGAGGAAAAAAGGGGGCGTTAACGCCCCCTTTGGATTACATCGACTTCTTACGTGCTTCAATAATCACTTCATAGGTTTCATGCGTGACAGGCTGCATGCCTTTCACTTCTCCAGCCATGAAGCTGTACGCGCACTCAGGATCCAAAGACGCCAAACCGGCCATCAAACCAGTCATTTTGATTTTGACGTCCACAGGCAGCTCCGTCCGAAGAACGATTGGACCTTCTGGGATCACTTTTGATTTCCAGATTTCAACGAGTTCAGTCATATCGATCAAACCGGCATCGGCTGCTTTACGCAATGCGCCTGAGTTGTAACCATCTTCCCATGCGCCCAAGCCATCGGCCCAGGTCACACCAGCTGTAAAGTCACCGTTGAAGACGCCAACGATGGTCTGCTCATGGCCACCTGCAAATTTAATTTCTGAGAAATACGTGCCTGGGGTCATATCAAACCCAGCTGCTGGGATCTCAACCGAAGGAATCAAGAAACCAGACGTTGAGTTTGGATCGCCAAACGCAAAGTCTTTACCCTTCATGTCCGTGAGTGACTTGACGCCAGAATCTGTGCGAGCAAAACCCACCGCATAATAGCCGATCGATCCGTCGGTATTCACTTTGACCAGAACAGGCTCAACAATATTTGGATTGGTCATGTACACCTTGGCATAGGCTGAGGCACCTAGCCACGCCATGTCCAAGTTGCCCCCGAGTAGGCCTTCGATCACACCATTGTAATCGGCAGGTGCGAAAATCTTGGTCGGAACGCCAAGTAGCTCTTCAGTTTTTGCGCGTAGGCACTCGTTAGAGCGCAGACGGTCAGATTGGTTCTCACCACCTAAGATTCCGATCCGGAACTCTTGGATGCCCTTGCTGTGTCCACCAGCAAGTGCGACCTGGGCGCTCAGCGCCATGCCAGCTGCGGCCATGGCCGCGACGATTGTTTTCAACATTGTCAGTCTCCGTTTCATGCGTTGTGGTCTTTGCTCAGATTGCGGCCGGGTTGGCCGTCGATTGGTGCGAAACATCACTTGGCACACTGTGAGGTGCTCCAAGGGATGTAGACGTCACCGCCTCATTGAGGTCTTCGTCTGCCCCGTAGATCTCACGGGCCACATCGGAAGTCAGTTCGCTTGCTGGACCATCAAACACCATCTCACCCGCGCGCATGCCGATGATGCGTGAGCAATAGGTTCGTGCCGTATCAAGCGTGTGTAGGTTGCAAATCACGGTCAATTGATCGCGATCATGGATTTCGCGGAGACTTTTCATGACGATCTCTGCGGAGAGCGGATCGAGCGATGCAATCGGCTCATCGGCCAAGATCATTTTCGGTTGCTGCATCAGGCCGCGTGCGATCGCGACCCGTTGCTGTTGACCTCCAGACAGATTTTCAACACGCTCCAAGGCCTTTTCAGCGATGCCGAGACGATCTAGGGCGGCGAGCCCATCTTCAATATCTTGCGTTGAAAATACTTTAAAGACGCTTTTGAGGGTGGAGTGCCGATTGAGGCGACCCAGCATCACATTGGTGATGACATCCAGTCTGGGAACGAGGTTAAACTGTTGAAAAATCATGGCGCAATCGCGTTGCCAGGCGCGCTTCTCTTTACCGCGTAACGCTAAAATGTTGCGGCCATCGATGATCACTTCGCCGCTGGTTGCGTCGGTCAACCGATTCAGCATCCGCAATAACGTGGATTTGCCTGCGCCAGATCGACCAATAATGCCAATCATTTGTGGGGTATCGACATTGAAACTAATGTCATTGACCGCTACGTTTGACCCGAATGTTTTATTTAACGCCTGGACTTGCATCGCACTCTCCAATTTCGGGAGAGACTATTCATTAATTTTGACGGTTTTGTGACTACGTGATTTTTTTCTCAAAGTCCCCATGATACGTTTCATGGAAGCAGGGTTTGGGTAGGATCATCGTGTCTTTAAAACGCGCAGTAAAAACTGTGTTTGCGGGGTTTTTGGGTGTGCAATCGCGAGCGCAGTACGAACAGGATCTTCAAGAGCATCGATTTGTTGCGGTTGCAATTGTTGGTGTGCTCATGACTGCAGGGTTTGTATTGATGGTCTATGGGCTGATTTCAGCGGTCATGGCGTTGGTGCGCTAAGGCTTGCATTAGCGCTTAAGATCAAGTGAAATGCGGTCCATTAAGGAAGATTCAAACCATTGGTTTGCACCCAGATAACATTATCGACGACGTAAGGAGGCTTACGGATGACCAAAGCTATGATGGCTCTTGGCCTATCCCTCGCGAGTTCATCGGCCCTGGCTGATTGGCAAGTGAACTTAAACCAAGGTGTGACTGAGATTAGTCGGGACATCTTTGATTTGCACATGTTGATCTTTTGGATCTGTGTCGTCATTGGAGTGGGTGTCTTTGGAGTGATGTTCTACTCCATTTTTATGCACCGGAAGTCAAAGGGCGCTCAGGCAGCCCATTTTCACGAAAATACCACGGTGGAAGTGGTATGGACCGTGATTCCATTTGTCATTTTGATTGGGATGGCAATTCCTGCGACTGGGACCCTCATGGATATGTACGACACGTCAGAGGCGGATGTCGATATTCAGATCACGGGCTATCAGTGGAAATGGCGATATCAGTATCTGGATGAAGAGATTGATTTCTTTTCTAACTTGTCCACGCCGAGAGAAGAGATCTATAACGAAGCCGGTAAGAATCCAAATTACTTGTTAGAAGTGGATAATCCACTGGTCATTCCGGCGGGTAAAAAAGTACGATTTTTGATTACCGCGAATGATGTGATTCATTCATGGTGGGTGCCTCATTTTGCCGTGAAGAAGGATGCCATTCCTGGATTCATCAACGAATCATGGGTTCGCGTTGATGAGCCCGGTGTCTACCGCGGCCAGTGCACAGAGTTGTGTGGGAAGGACCACGGGTTTATGCCGGTTGTGGTCGAAGTGAAGCCTCAGGCGGAATATGATGCATGGGTCGCGGCCCAACGTGCCAAAAAAGCTGCGTTAGCTGAAGCCGCAAGCCAGTCCTATTCTGTTGATGAGCTGATTGCCATGGGTGAGGGCGTACTATCAACAGGTCATGCGCCGCCTGTCATGCGCTAGACGGTCAAGGGAGTCCCGGGAGCTTTTCCAGCGATTTCTGGAAGTGCGATTGCGACCGGTGCGATCGCTGCACATATTGATATCGTCGTGAACGGGAAAACCGGAACCGCGATGCAAGCATTTAAGGATCAGCTGTCAGCCGTCGATTTGGCAGCGGTGGTGACATACCAGCGTAATCGTTTAGGCAATGCTGTCGGCGATTATGTGAATCCGTCTGATATTCAAAATTATTAAGAAGGGGACTACCGATGGCGACTGTAGATATCGATCTTCCGCACGTTAAGGATCATGACCACGACCCGCATCATCACGGTCCCGCAAAGGGGATTGGTCGGTGGTTGTTTACGACGAACCACAAAGACATTGGAAGCATGTATCTGATCTTCAGTTTATGCATGTTCCTAATCGGCGGGTTGATGGCACTCATCATTCGTGCTGAATTGTTCCAGCCCGGGTTGCAGTTGGTTGAGCCTGAGTTCTTCAATCAGATGACCACAATGCATGGGTTGATCATGGTGTTTGGTGCTGTGATGCCGGCATTTGTTGGCCTTGCGAACTGGATGATTCCGATGATGATCGGTGCTCCAGACATGGCGCTCCCGCGGATGAACAACTGGAGCTTTTGGATTCTTCCATTTGCATTTTTGATTTTGTTATCCAGCCTGTTCATGGAAGGCGGGGCTCCGAACTTCGGGTGGACGTTCTACGCGCCGCTATCGACTACCTATGGCCCTCCATCGACCACCTACTTTATTTTTGGTGTGCACATCATGGGGATCTCTTCCATCATGGGCGCCATTAATATCATCGCGACCATTCTGAACCTTCGGGCACCTGGAATGACCCTGATGAAGATGCCGTTGTTCGTCTGGACATGGTTAATCACTGCATTTTTGTTGATTGCGGTGATGCCAGTGTTGGCGGGTGTCGTGACCATGATGTTGATGGATATCCATTTTGGAACCAGCTTCTTCAATGCCGCCGGTGGTGGGGATCCCGTCTTGTTCCAGCACATCTTCTGGTTCTTCGGACATCCAGAGGTGTACATCATGATTTTGCCGGCGTTTGGCATCATCAGTGAGATTATCCCGACATTCGCGCGAAAGCGCCTATTCGGCTATCCATCGATGGTCTATGCGGTGGCTTCAATCGCTTTATTGTCGTTCATTGTGTGGGCACACCATATGTTCACCGTCGGCATGCCTTTGGTGGGCGAAGTGTTCTTTATGTTCGCGACCATGCTGATTGCCGTCCCGACAGGGGTCAAGGTGTTTAACTGGGTGGCCACGATGTTCCGCGGGTCGATGACCTTTGAAACACCCATGCTATTTGCATTGGCTTTTGTGGTCCTGTTCACCATCGGTGGGTTCTCTGGCTTGATGTTGGCGATTGCACCTGTGGACTTCCAGTATCACGACACCTACTTCGTGGTTGCGCACTTCCACTATGTGTTGGTGCCTGGTGCAGTGTTCGGGATTATGGCGGGTGTCTATTATTGGTTACCGAAGTGGACCGGCCATGTCCTCAATGAGAGTTTGGGCAAGTTTCACTTCTGGATGTCCTTTGTGGGCGTGAACATCACGTTCTTCCCAATGCACTTTGTTGGATTGGCGGGCATGCCGCGGCGAATTCCTGATTACGCGTTGCAGTTTGCCGACTTCAATAGCATTGCATCGGTTGGAGCCTTTATCTTTGGCCTGTCGCAGTTAATCTTTGTCTACAACATCATTCATAACGCACGTGTGGGTGAGAAAGCGACGGCACAAGTATGGGATGGAGCGCATGGACTGGAGTGGACAGTACCGTCTCCAGCGCCCTATCACACATTCTCAACGCCGCCAAAGGTTGACTAGATGAGCGATTCAAAGCAGGCCAATACCCGAGTTGCAATGCGGCTCGGGATTACTGCGGTCCTGATGTTCGGATTCGGATTCGCATTGGTGCCGCTCTACGAGGTGTTCTGCGATATCACAGGACTGAATGGGAAAAATTTTGGTCGCGGTGAGACCGTTGCGGTCGAGATTGATCGCTCACGGACTGTCAAAGTTCAGTTTGTCTCGACCAATCCAGAAACGATGCCCTGGGACTTTAAGCCGGTGGAGCGTTCGATGCGAATTTTCCCAGGTGAAACGCAACAGACCGCTTATTTGGCGATGAACCCAACCACAGAATGGATGGTCGCGCAGGCCGTTCCATCAGTCAGCCCTTCTGAAGCAGCGCAATATCTCACCAAAATCAACTGCTTCTGTTTTGAGCGCCAGCCACTGGATGCGGGCGCCTCACAGGAAATGCCGATGGTGTTTGTGGTCAGTCCAGAGCTACCAGCACATATTTCGACAATTACCGTTTCGTACGCCCTGTATGACATCACGGATGCAGAGCGTGTTGCGAGCCAAGAGAAGACAAAGACAGGGAGTCAGTTGTTATGAGTACGTCCTCTTACTACGTACCCGAGCAGAGCCGATGGCCGATCATTGCATCCGTTTCGATGGGATTATTGGCCTATGGCGCTGCCATGACATTTAATGCAATGAGTGCAGACCGTGCGTCATTTGGCCCATATATTTTGGGTGCCGGCTTTTTAGTTTTGTTTTATGTGATCTTTGGTTGGTTTCGTGATGTGATCACAGAGAGCCAAAGTGGTCTCTACAGTGATCAAATGGATCGCTCGTTTCGGCAAGGGATGCTTTGGTTCATATTCTCCGAAGTGATGTTCTTTGCCGCCTTCTTTGGCGCACTTTTCTATGTGCGGACTTTCTCAGTGCCCTGGCTTGGTGGAGAAGGCGAGAAAGGCGTCACCAATATGTTGTGGGAAGGATTCCAGGCGACCTGGCCATTGATGGTCACCCCTGATCCGGTCCAGTTCGAAGGCCCCAGGGAGTTGGTTGATCCTTGGCACTTACCCTTACTCAATACCGTGTTACTGATTAGTTCAAGCGTCACGATTACGATTGCCCACCACGCGTTAAAGGTGGGGCATCGTAAGAAGCTCGAATTCTGGCTTGCGGCGACAATCGCACTTGCCGTTGCTTTTTTGTATTTCCAAGTGGTGGAGTACATTGAAGCCTACACAGAGCCTCGGATTGACGTTGCAGTCAGGGAGTTTACGGTGCGACCTTCTACATGCTCACCGGATTCCACGGGTTTCATGTCACCCTCGGAACCATCATTTTGTTTGTGATGTTGTTGCGTATCTTTGATGGCGACTTCACCCCAAAACAGCATTTCGCATTCGAGGCGGCTGCGTGGTATTGGCACTTTGTGGACGTCGTCTGGGTTGGTTTGTTTATTTTTGTCTACATACTCTAACTAGGGCGCGGTCCGTGGCTCAATTTGTCCAGTGAGGACACCAATCGCCACGATGGCGATGAGGAGAGCCGCGAGACCGACTCGCCAAGCCAGCGCATTCGCAGTGCGTTTGGATTCTGAGGGGTCCTTAATCAGGAAGTAAAGGCCTGAAAATAGAACGCCCACAACGCCGAAGAATACTAGGACAACGACAAGCTTAAACATGGTTGTATCCGATATGACTCAAGCGGCACAGGTAAACACATCTCGCGCCCGAAGAAAATGGCTATTTACGGGTCTTGTGCTCATGGTGGGTAGCCTGACTGTGACCGCTGGTTTTTGGCAGTTACAACGAGCCGATGACAAGCGTGCATTACTGGCGAGCTTGGTGCCAACTGGGCTTGTAACGACTTACGAGGGGCTCGCATCCTTCGATGGAAAGCAAAGTATGCGATTGGAGATTGCGGTCGATGATGTGTCACCGGACCGGGTTTTCCTAGAGAACCGAATTGTCGATGGCCGCGCTGGCTATGAGGTCTTTGTGCGTGCGCAAATCAACCAGGTTGGATTGCTGGTGAACGCGGGTTGGGTGCCCGCTGAGCGAACACGCGCGGAGCTACCATCCATCGTGTTCGATAACCTGTCGGTGCTTCGCGGCTTATGGGTGCCCTTGACAGAGGGATATGTGTCAGGACAGGCAGCAACCGAAATGTTGCCAGGCGGGCGACGAGTGCAGTCGTTGCGTGATGTGGATTTCGGGGATGTTCGTCCGGGTGTAGTACTTGCAGAAGGATGGTTGCCGATCACGGCGAAGGGTCCGGCCCCTCGTGTGGGCGTGATGACGCACATCGGGTATGCAGTGCAGTGGTTTGCGATGACCGCTGCCGTGATTGTTGCGTGGATTTGGTGGATGCGAACGTGGGGGCGACGAGCATGAAGCGCTATGGCGTCTTGCTATTAATTTGGGCGGGTGGCTTGTTGCCAGTTGGAGTCGCCACAACGATGTATTTTACGGGGATTGGTGTTCCTGAGGGTCGAACTCAGCACGGCGCGATGATAGCAGGGGAGTTGCAGGCTGCGGAGATTGGTCTAGACATGTTAGTGGACCAGCCAAAATGGCAAGTTGTGCTCACACAGGGAGCTGGATGTGTTGCGTGCGATACCTTCGAGGCTGGCATGGAGAATTTTCATGCAGCCCTTGGTCGCGAACGTGATCGGGTTGTTGTTCGCAGTCAAGCGCAAGTATCTGAGGCGAACCAGCGGGCGATTTGGGTGGTTGATCCATTGGGGAATGTGGTGTTGAAATTTCCACCAGAGACCAATCCAACACTGATTTTGAATGACCTGAAAAAATTATTGAAGCTTTCGAAGGTGGGATGATGGAAACGGTTTGGCCGCGCCGCTTGGCGCTGATTGCGTTGGTATTGGCTGTCATTGTGATCACAAAGGGTGGGTTTACCCGCATCACGGATTCAGGGTTGGGATGTCCTGATTGGCCCGGTTGCTTTGGTGCGATGGTGATGCCCACGGATACGGAGCGGTTGAGTTATTTGCAAGAGCGCTATCCCGAGATTCATGTGGCTGCGCACAAAGGATGGATTGAGATGATCCACCGCTACTTAGCGACCTTCCTTGGCGTGATCATTGTGGCGTTGGCCTATTTTGGGATTCGTTATCGAGGAGTGCCCCATTACCCGAGCAAGACCAGCCTGGTGCTGCTGGGGTTAGTGATGCTGCAGGGTGCATTCGGCATGTGGACAGTCACCATGAAGCTGCTACCGATCATTGTGACGATTCATTTGATGGGTGGCCTCATTATTTTGTCGACGTTGATGTATTTGCGGGCACGGCTTCGTCAAGCCGCCTCAGGTGTTGGTGTAGGCACGCCAGCCAAGCGTTGGGTACTTGGCGGAATTCTGGTGTTATTTATGCAAATGGCCTTGGGTGGTTGGGTCAGTACAAACTATGCTGGCTGGGCCTGTCCAAGCCTATTAACCTGTGCCGCCGGGGTTGACGTCCCCTATGATTTCAAAGCGGGTTTTGAGATCGAAACAGAGATTGGTCCTAATTATGAAGGTGGTCAGTTAGCGCTCGAGGCACGCGCGGCAATTCAGATGGTGCATCGCGTTGGCGCGTTTGTTGTCATCGGATACTGGGCTGCGTTGTTGATTTGGTTAGCGCGTCGAAATCCAAGTGTTCAGAGCCGTTGCCAGGTGATGGCAGGATTACTGGCTGGGCAAGTGGTGCTAGGCTATGCCAATGTGGTGTATGCAGTGCCTGACGCGCTGGCGTTCGGACACCACGTGTTAGCGGTACTTCTTGTCATTGCGGCATGGCAGTTTGTGTTTGATACGGATGAACAAGGAGAGGTCCTGCATGGCAGTCTCGGACGCCCTCAGCCAGCCTGAACCACAGACTGGGAACTGGCGCGACTATCTCGAGCTGACCAAGCCGCGCGTGGTCGCGGTGATGGTGCTGACCTCGATCGTGGGGATGTTGCTGGCATCCCCACAGCTTCCTTCGCTGACGCTTTTTATCATGGCTAATCTTGGTATTGCGCTTGCAGCGGGTGCCGCAGCAACCGTGAATCACGTGGTTGACCGTCGCATCGATGCGTTCATGAATCGTACCAAGCGTCGCCCGGTGGCAGACGGTAAGGTCAAGCCCTGGTTAGCACTCAGTTTTGCTGCCTGTTTGGCAAGCTTGGGCCTGTTGATTCTGGTGGTGTACGCCAATCCATTGACGGCTGTATTGACGTTCGCGTCGGTGATTGGCTATGCCTTGATTTATACCCTTTATCTGAAACGCGCCACACCACAGAATATCGTGATTGGCGGGATTGCCGGTGCGTCGCCACCCTTACTTGGATGGGTGGCTGTGACAGGGTCTGTTGACCCCAACGCACTGCTTCTGGTGGCGATTATCTTTGCTTGGACGCCACCGCATTTCTGGGCGCTGTGCTTAGCCAAGCAGGCCGAGTATGCAGAGGCAGGCATTCCCATGCTGCCGGTCACACACGGACGCCAATACACCAAGCTCCATATGGTGCTCTATACCTTGCTGATGGTCGTGGTGACACTATTGCCAGTGTTGACTGGGATGTGTGGTTGGATTTATGTGTTGTGGGTGTCTGTATTGAACTGCCGGTTTTTGTGGCTGATGCGAACGGTGTGGTATTCCGAAGATGATGCGGATGCGATGCGTCTGTTCTTCTACTCGATTCGCTACATTATGTGGCTGTTCTTGGCGCTTCTGGTGGATCATTTTGTGATTTTGTGATGTGCTTTCAAAGCGACGACACTGGTAATTGATTTGCATAGAGGATGATTGGCGCCAACGCGTCCTAGGGAGAGCCATAACATGATGTACTTTGGTCATATCGCGGGCATTTTGCGCGACCCGAAGAAAGAATGGGGCATGTTGCGTGAAGAACGCTACACCACCAAGACGATTTTTTTAACGCAGATCTCCATCCTTGCCGCGATCCCTGCGATCTCGATGTTTATCGGGGTTACCCAGTTTGGCTGGTCTGTCGCAGGCGAGAACCCAGTTCGTCTTGCTGCATCCAGTGCCGTATCCAGTGCCATCATGTTTTATTTTGCGATGTGGGCTGCGATTGCATTCATTGCGAGCGCTATTTTTTGGATGCAGAAGACCTATGGTGGGTCATCCACCTTGGATGCCTGCTTAATGTTGACAACAGTCACTGCGACGCCCCTGTTTCTATCGGGATTGTCGCTGCTATGGCCTGCCCTTTGGTTCAATGTATTGATCGGGATGGTTGCGATGGCTGATGCGGTGTATCTGCTCTATAGCGGGACGTCACGCATTATGGACATTGACGAAGACCGTGCATTTTTGTTCGCCTCGTCGATTCTGACCGTTGCCTTATGTACCCTTGTGGGGATGCTGGCGGTTAGCGTGATTGCCTGGGATATGATCAGTTTGGTCTATATCCCGAGCTAACTCTGTAGCAGGTTTTGCAGCCAATAGCTGCCGTGTAATCCGAGCATTCCTGCCGCCAAGGTCGGGATGCTTCGGCGGGTGAGCACGTAGCTTCCGAAGGCGATCAGAGCGCCAATCCAGCGTGGGTCAATCCAGACTGGACCTGCTAACGTAATCAACGTCGCCTCGCCCTTGATAAATCCTGGAATGACCAGCGCCATTAAGATTGCGGGGGGTACATACTCCAGGGCCTCCCGAAACCAATGAGGCAGTTGTAAGTGACGCTGCCCTTCAATAAATGATCCTTTCAGTGCCAGTGTTGCGAGGCCACAGAGGCCGAGGACCAGGAGAAGCTCAGGATGCATGCGTTGACCCCCAGCGATGATGTGCCATACCTGCGATCACACCCATCAGTGCGCCTGTGATCAACCCCAGATTAAAGGGTGCATGCATGAGCATTGCAGCCACAGTTCCTCCGACCACAGCCGCAGTGCGGTGTGCGGGGCGGTGGATGGTTCCCAATGCAAGCACGAAGAAACTCAGGGGGATCATGAACTCAAGGCTCCACAGCAGCGGAATCACTTGGCCTGCCAGCGCGCCGATCAAGGTCGTCGTTTGCCAAACGCTCCAGACCACCGCTGAACCACCAAAATAAAACCGTAAGCGTTCGCTGAGATCAAAGTCTCGGGCGGCAAATGTTTTCAGACAGACCGCGTAACTTTGATCCGTCAGTCCATAGGCAGCCAATAGACGCAGGGGCCAAGGCGCGTCGGAGAGGTGGGGTGCAATACTTGCGCTGTAGAGAATATAGCGGAGGTTGACGGCAATGACCGTCAGAAAAATGACCCAGACACTGCTGTGCTCGGCAATCAACTGGTAGGCCGCAATCTGGGAGGCTCCAGCAAAAATAAGCAGGGATGCCGCGACAGAGTCCAGCCAGTGGTAGCCCAATTGAACAGGTGTCAGTCCAGCAATTAAACCAAAGGGCACAATGCCTGGGGTTAGCGGCAAAATTGCCCATGCACCGGCTTGGAGCGGGGAATGGGGGAGCGCTGCGTTCGAGGTGGACCGCATTTTATACGACGAAAGTCGACCCCTTAAGTCCTGTGGATAACTCTGTGACTGGTTTATTCACTGTCCAGCTAAGTCCTTGTTCCGATTCAGATCTTTGTACATTGTGATTCATTTGGATATTTTAATAAGTCTAATAAAAACAGTAGTTTATGAATTCTTGACACCGCAATAACACACCCAAAGTATGGCATCACGGCTTGGCAAATTGTGCGGAATCGTAACACTCAGCTGTGGATAGAGAAGATGAGCGACCCAAAAAAGTGCACGTAGTGCGAACCCCGCTGCACGATAATGGACTCGCTCACTGTGCCCCGGTAAAGACTCCGACACCACCGGCAGCCACACTGAATAGATGATGATTTAACCACAGATGCACAAGGATACTGGCGGCATATCCCAAGGCAATCGCCCAACTCCACTTCAAATGCCCCATGAAGGTGTATTTGCCTCTCGCTTGCCCCATCACAGCGACCCCCGCGGCAGAGCCAATGGAGAGTAATGAGCCGCCAACGCCGGCGGTTAAGGTGACCAGCAGCCATTGTCCCTCTGACATCTCGGGTAGCATGGTGAGAACGGCAAACATAATGGGAATGTTATCCACCATCGCTGAGAGGATTCCGACCGTGATGTTGGCAAATGTGGGTCCGAAGTCCACATAGAGAATCTCGCTGGCGATGGTTAAATAGCCCATAAAGCCAAGACCACCGACGCACAGCACCACACCATAGAAAAACAACAGGGTGTCCCATTCGGCGCGGGCGACGTTGTTGAAGACATTGAAGGGGACCACTTCACCGAGCCGACGCATGGCCTCCACGTCCCCTTTTTGCTCGTAGACACGACGCTTTTTTGTCAGCGATTGTGGCAGCGATTGGACGAGATAGTAGCTAAACATTTTGAGATACCCGAGGCCAAACATCATACCCACCGCGGGTGGTAGATGAAAAAAGGTATGAAAGGACACCGCAGTTGCAACCGTGAGCAGAAAGAGGCTGACAATGCGCCACGCGCCACGCTTGAGTTCAATCCGTTGTGAGGTGGCTTCGGGATGATCATTCGGCAGTGTGAGCGACATAATCGCTGCAGGAATCACAAAGTTGACGACGGCGGGAATAAATAAGACAAAGAATCCAGAAAATGGAATCAGACCCTTTTGCCAGACCATCAGTGTGGTGATGTCGCCAAATGGACTGAAGGCGCCACCTGCATTGGCGGCGACCACAATGTTGATACACGCCGGTCCGATGAATCGGACATTATTGCCACCGACGGCCATGACAACTGCACACATCAACAGTGCGGTGGTCAGGTTGTCAGCGATTGGCGAAATACAGAATGCGAGGGTCCCAGTGAGCCAAAATAATGATCGGAGACCCAGTCCGGAAGTGATCAGTTTTTCCCGCAGCCACTCAAAGAGCCGCCGTTCCTCCATGGCATTGATATAGGTCATTGCGACCAAGAGAAACAACATCAGCTCAGCAAATTCCAAGAGGTTGTGTCGAACCGCTGCTTCGGCTAACTGCTCCATCCCGGTGCCGCGATAGGCCACAGCGATCAGCAGCCAAATGAGGCCAGCTGCAATCAAGACGGGTTTGGATTTTGCCAAATGGATCCGTTCTTCCAGCATCACCAGCAGATAGGCAATGACAAAGATCGCAAGAGCGATCATGCCGTAGGGCGTCATGGTCAGATCTTGAACGATGTCGGACGTGGTGGAGGCCGACATCCGTCCGGACAGGGTCAGCAACCCCAACCCAATCCACAGCTGTTGCATGCGATGAACTCCCTCTCGATTTACAGATCGATCAGTAGTACCGCGAGTTCTTTGAGTAAAAATACCGCCGGAGCTAACATCAGCACCCCGAGCAGAATCGTCAACCCCAATTTGCCCGCCCCGGACCGCTTTCCAAGGTCCCAGACGATGTATCCCATGAATAAAACTAAGCCGGTGACGCTCACAAGCATCACCAGATGTTCGACTTGGGCGAGACTCACAGTGCCTTCTCTCTCAGTGTCGGCGGCATCTTAGCAGGTGCAGCATTTTTCGCTATAGGGTATTGGTCGGGGGGATCCGATCCACGCGACTAGGGCGCTCTGGTCCCAATAGAATCGCAAGCCATCGGTAGCGTGGCGATTCCTCAAAGGCCAGTTTTGCAGTCATTGTGAGCGGGATGGCCAGCAAAATTCCGACCAGTCCGAGCATCCATCCCCAGAAAATGAGGGAGAGAAAAACGACCATGGGTGAGACACCAAGACCCCGACCTTGGAGGCGTGGTTCCAGAATATTTCCAAGGCCCACATTGATCGCCGCGTACCCGAGAATGGTTGCCCCAGCGGGTCCCAGTCCGAATTGAATAAAGGCAAGGATAACCGCAGGCACCCCGGCAATAATCGAACCAAGCGTCGGAATGTAATTCAATAGGAAGGCAATGAGTCCAAGCACAATCGGGAAATCGATCCCCAGCCAGGTACAGTAAAGCGCGGCTAGGATACCTGTCAGGGCACTGACAATGGTCTTGATCAGCATGTACTTGTTTAAGTGGCTCATAAATCGGCCAAACGCCAAAAAGGGTGCCTGATCCGTGCGATTGAATGCGACTCGTACCTTGTCAGGCATGCTGGCCGCTTCCATCAACACAAACACCACGATGAGGAGGATTAAGAAACCATTGGTGAGAAGGCCGCCAACTGCAGCGAGAAGATTTGAAAATAGCTGAAATGCGCCATTGGGATTCACCATAGCCCGTAATGACGCCTCATCAATGGCTACGTTGTACTGTGCGGCGAGCGCGGTGAGCTGCCCTAATTGTTCGACCAGACGTCCTTCATAGGTTGGAATTGCAGCCCGAAACGCGTTCACTGAACCACCCACGACAGCACTGAGTCCGGCAATAATACCGAGGAGAAGAACGAGCACGAGCAGTACTGAGATCACCGTCGGTACACCGCGGCGTTGGAGCCCTAGTGCGATTGGGGATGAGACCAGTGCGACGAAAATGGCCACTAACAGGGGGACGATAATGGTCCCAGCAGATTTAATTCCCGCCAAGACAACCACAAGCGCAGCCAAGTTAATCAGCCAACGTTCGCTCTTATTCATCAAATTGTCCTTTTGTTTGCTCTAGTCTATCCCAATAGTCGTAGACAAGTTGCACAGTGAAGGAGACCGCAGCATGCGTCAATTGATCCTCGCCACAATTTTAAGCGGCGCAACACTCTTTGCCCATGCCGATGACGCCACTGAATTGCGTCAAGGCTATTTTAAACTGATCAAATATGAATTTGGTGATGTCATGGGAGCGATGTTGCAAAAGAAGCGTCCCATGGATCAAGCGCGGTTTGCCGAAGCAGCGATCCGTCTGGACGCCTTAGCAGGTGCAATCGATGAGTTGTTTCCGGAAGGATCAGACGGACCAGACAGTCGCGCAAAGGCTCAGATTTGGAGTGACTCCGCGGAATTCAATCGCGTGCTGACAACCTGGCAATCCAAGGTGAGTGCACTGAATTCGGCGGTGCAGTCTCAGGATCCAAGTGCGATTGGTGCCGCGTTTAAAGCAACCGCAGCCTCTTGCAAAGAGTGTCACAACAACTTCCGTTCAGAGTGACGCGGTACCGAGGATAAGCCAAGTGGCTAGCAGGCACACCAGTAACAGCGCAAATCCTCGGAGCCAAATGCGTGGCCCTGTTGAGGGTGGCCACAGAGGACCTTGATCTGCGGGCTTCTTGCCGTGCCACATTCCTTGAATCAGCGGTTCCTTGAGCCGCCATTGATGCCACGCGATCGCAGCGAGGTGCAGGCCGATTAGAACGAGCAGGAGATCGGTCAATCGATGGTGAGCGCTGGTTGCAAGAGTGACCCAATCATTGGAGAGATAGCGGGCCAGTGGCCCTTCAAAGAAAATATCGTCTGAGGATGCGGCGCCCGTCAGAGCAATCAGGCCAAGCAGCAGGAGTAGGATGAGCGCACCAATGCCACCCAGTGCTGTGTGCGTGGCAGGACGCTCTGGTGGTCCCCCTCTTAATGCTGCAAGACTGATTTGGAGTGCCTTGATTGTCGTGGGAATAAACGCGCGAAACCGGGCACTCCCTGCGCCCCCAAAGCCCCAGAGGATTCGAAACACCACCCAGCCTAATACCAAGAGACCAACCGTGGCATGTGCCTGTTGCCAACTGAGATCACCGCCTGTGATAAATTGCAGGATCACCGCGACCACCATCGCCCAATGACCGATGCGAACCCAAATGTCCCACACCTCGACTTTTTTAGTCGGCATCATCGCCTCCGACCCTCAATCGGGCTAGCATCATTCCATGAGCGTACTGCATCACCGTGTCCCGGTCCTCAGAGTGATTATCGCGTTATTGGCTGTCGCTGGAGCGTACCTGCTCGCGCTCTCAGTGCAAGTGCATTGGCTCACTGAGTTCGATCGGTGGATCGGAATAAGTGCATTTTACCTACCTCACGGCGTGCGCGTGATCAGCGCCATGATATTACGAGCATATTCGATTCCTGGCTTATGGCTTGGCAGCATTGTCGGCTCGTGGTTTATCTTTGGCGAGTTCAATACGCTATCAGTGATGGCCTCATTCTGTTCTGCAGTCTTTCCTTACGCGTCAATGGCACTCTTGGATCGCGTGCTCAGTCCGGATCGGTTGCTGGCCCGTTTAAATATGTCTCGGTTTGCACTGATTGTGGTGATGAGTGGGCTGGCAAACAGTCTGACCACCAACCTGGTATTCGCCACTTTCGCCGTGCATGCCTCATTTTCCTGGACCTATGTGGGCGTGATGTGGCTTGGTGATGTCTTGGGTGCGGCCTGCGTGATTGCGATCATCTGGGGCACTGTCCGGTTTGTGAAACGCTTTATCTTGGTGGGTGACCACGACTATGGCTGGTCTCCAAAGACCTGGCTTGAAGCGATTGGCCTCGTTGCTGGCGGCTACATTATTTTGCATTACATTACATGGGCGATCTTTCGGGATCCTATGGCCGCCATGCCCTGGCTATGTTTACCAGCAGCTCTACGAATTCTAGCCTCCTTAAGTTATGGGGTACGGGCAATCCCCGGTTTATTTTTGGGCATGCTTGCCGTGGAAACTGCATGGGAGAGTGGATGGATGTCGGTGGGTCTGGCGATCTTGGGATCTTCCTCAGCTTTCGCGGGGATCTGGTGTTGGGAACAGATTCGGGGGCGCGGCATGAGGTATGAAGGGCTCTCCGTGCGCGATGCCACTGAAATCACCATCCTTGCTGTTCTTATTCACGGCATGGGGTTCGGAGTGCTGATTACGATGATCGCTTGGGAACACAGTCCTGCGACTGTGTCGTTGATCCTCGATGTCCTCATCAGCCACTTCTTCGGAGCCATGATGCTGGTGGTGCCGGTGATTTGGATTCGGGGGCGTATTCCGCCTCAAATAATCCGTTAGCGTTATAAAGTTACCAATCGGACTGTCCTACAAAGTCTATTCTTTTTCCTTATGAATTCTGCGCTTAGGCATGTTTTTCATGCCATTCTAGTGGGGTATCAATGGTCAGCACACGATAGCCATTAACGCTTAATTGTGTAGTTTAATTTCAAAGGATTGATGAGGTGGCCCATGTTAGTACTAACAAGACGCGTGGATGAGTCGATCCGAATTGGCGACAATATTCGGATTACGGTGGTGAAGATTAAAGGGACTCAACAGATTTGTGTTGGCATCGATGCACCGCGTGATGTGCCAGTCTTGCGTGAAGAGTTGATCAGCAACCAAGAACTTATGATGTCGTCGAAGGTCGCTGAGACGTCTGACTGACACGAGCATCCGTTGGTCTTCGCCGATTGACCCCAACAAGCGAGGACCGATTGCACCATGCTGTCTGACGCCCAGTGGCTGATTCGACCGGGGTTGACACTCTGTTATGTGCCCGCCTGGCTCAATGCCAGTGTGGCGTCGGATACGCTTCAGACGATCTTACAAAGACATCGCTTCACGCAAGGACAGATCCAGTTATTTGGACGCTGGGTCGATGAACCCCGGACCATGGATTGGTGCGGTCATCTCCCTTACACATATGCGCGTAAATGTCTTCCCCCCAAGCCCTGGACGCCAGTGGCGTCAGACCTGCGTCAGCAATTGGTGATGCTCTTAGCCGACTTACAGATCACCCTACCGAGAGATCCGCTCAATCACCTGTTGATGAATCACTATCGTGATGGACAGGATTCGATGGGGTATCATCAAGACAACGAGCGCGAACTGGGGTTCAATCCTTTGATTGTGTCTTTGAGTTTGGGAGCCACTCGGCGTTTTGTGGTGCGTCCTCATCCCGCATCCGGGGTCGATTCTGCCCCGCTGCGCTTTGATCTTGCAGCCGGTGACGTGCTACTCATGGCGGGACGTACCCAGGTGGATTGGCAGCATCAAATTGCAAAGACTCGCAAACAGTCTGGCTCGCGCTTAAATCTGACCTTTCGAACCATTTGCGAGGCGACATTGGGATGAGCAGACAGGTCTTGGGCATAGTCCATCAGGCGCATTCGTCACCTGGGCAAGTTGGTGTTGTTCTGAAGCAGTTGGGGGTTCGTCTGCATCTGCGTCGCCCTGTGCTTGGCCAGGGTATTCCTCGTGATCTTGGGCGCTATGATGGCTTGATCGTCTTTGGTGGACCAATGAGTGCGAATGACCCCTTGCCCGGATTAGCCTTCGAAATGCGTTTGATTGAGCGTTGGTTGCACACTGAGAAACCCTTGTGGGGAATTTGCTTAGGTGCACAATTGATGACCCGCGTACTGGGTGGTGCTGTATCGAGCCATCCAGATGCGCGCGTCGAGATCGGCTGGTACCCCGTTTGCGCTTTGGGACCTGGACGCGCTGTGTTCCGGGGTCTGGGCCATGTGTACCAGTGGCATCGCGAAGGGTTTGAACTTCCCGATGGCGCGCATCGCCTTGCCAGCGCTCCGAAAGATGCCGATTTTTATGAGCAAGCGTTTGCGGTGGGTCGCTCTGCACTGGCGACTCAGTTTCATCCGGAGATGCACCCACGGATGATGCGCCGCTGGCTTGGCCGTGCAGGAGAGATGTTGGTATTGCCTGGTGCACGTCCAGAAGCTGAGCATTTGCAAGGGAATCAACGCTACTTCGCAAAGCAAGCGCGGTGGCTGCACAATGCCTTAGATCGCTGGATGGATGGACGGTTAGTCGAATAAGGTCCACAAGGTTTTGCGAGATTGGTCGATTAAGCGTGAAGTAAAGGGGGATTCCGTTGATGGAAGTGGTGTTATTACTGGTGGCATTTGCTGCCACGGCAGGCTTGTTAGTCTATAGCCAGCGGCTCGTCACCCGGATCAAGCACATGGAGGCGCTGAATCAGAAAACAGGTGTCTTACTGAAAACCAAGCCAATTCCCTCTCCAGTGACTACATCTCACCGACCCAGCGCTGAATCATTGTTTTACGCGTTCAGTGGGCAAACCATGGACGCTGTCAGTGCTGATCGCCACGAAATTGTTGTGACCAAACATTTGGCTCAAATCGTTCGACAAGGCCATGCGGATGCTGAGCGCAATGAACAGCATCCCCCAGCGCAAGCCTCGCAAGTGGCAACACTGCGGGGGGTTGTGGATTCATGGTTACCGGCAGACCTGGTGGCTGACATTTACGCATTGGGTCAAGCGTCGCATGGTTCGCCGACCCAATTGATTCAGGCTCGCGCAAAGCTGATGACCAAGCTGGTGTCGGTCTGGCAGAGTTGGGGACGTCACTTTACCCCCCATGTGTTGGAATCCATTGCCATGCCGATTCCCACTCAGGCTGCGTTGACCGCGCCTGAGGATGAGAGTGTATCTGCGCTCCCGTTGTCAGAGGAGATGCCGTTGGAGTCGCCGGCATCTGAGAATCCTCGCTAGAGATCTGGGTTGGCGCGAATCCGGTGGATGGCGAGGTCAGCGCCATTGAACTCGTCTTCTTCGGTGAGTCGGAGTCCGAGGGTCATGCGGATTGCGCCATAAATCACGGCACCAGTCACGACAGCAAAAGCGACACCTGCAAATGACCCAAGCAGTTGTCCAAGAAGGCTGACTCCGCCGAGACCACCGAAGGTCGTTGATCCGAAGATTCCCACAGCAAGGCCCCCCCAGAGTCCGCACACACCGTGGAGTGCCCACACACCGAGGACGTCATCCAGCGACTTTTGGCGCTGGCACCACACAAACAGAGCAACGAATATGCCGCCGGCGACTAAGCCGACAACGAGTGCACCAACTGGATGAAAGACATCGCTTCCCGCACACACAGCCACAAGTCCGGCCAGCGGCCCATTGTGAATGAATCCAGGGTCATTCCGACCAATCCACAACGCAGCCAGTGTTCCCCCAACCATGGCCATGAGTGAATTCACTGCAACAAGACCACTGATTCCCTCGACTGCTTGGGCACTCATCACATTAAAGCCGAACCAGCCAACGGTCAGAATCCAGGCACCAAGTGCGAGAAAGGGAATGGAGGAGGGGGCGAAGCTCACCACGCGCCCATCCTTCCAGCGTCCTTTTCGTGGTCCTAGAGCGAGCACTGCGGCAAGCGCCAGCCAGCCGCCCATGGCATGGACCACAATGGATCCAGCAAAATCATGGAAGGGGGCGCCAGCGACTGACTCGATCCAGGCTTGGAAACCCGCATTTCCATTCCAGATCAGTCCCTCAAAGGTGGGATAGACAAGGGCGACGATCAGCACATTCGCGAGCATCATGGGCCAAAATCGAGCACGCTCAGCAATCCCGCCAGAGATGATTGCGGGGATCGCGGCGGCGAAGGTCAGGAGGAAGAAAAACTTCACCAAGGCGAATCCATTGTCGCCAATCAGAGCATCTGCTCCCGCCATGAAATTGGCACCGTAGGCGATCTGATAGCCAATCACAAAATAGGCCACTGTGGATGTTCCAAAGTCGGTCAGAATTTTCACCAGCGCATTGACCTGATTTTTATGGCGAACAGTGCCGACTTCCAGAAAAGCAAAACCAGCGTGCATGAAAAGCACCAAAATGGCGCCCATCAGTAAGAAAAATGTATCGACTCCGGTACTGATGAGGTCAATGCGTGTCGCAAGACCGGTCAGCGTGGTATCCATGATGGCTCCTTAATGCACTGTGTTAGTGCGTGATATCGCAGGATGTGATGAAAACGCACCGTCATTGCGCATGGCGCAGCAAAATCCAGTGCTAATTTGGTTAAGACCAGCTAGGAAGCGAAAGATGTGCCAAAACAGGGCATTAGAAGGTTGGGGTGAGTACTTTGCAGTGCACGCCGTAGTGGCCAGTGGTAAAACCGTGCCGCGCATAGGCGCGATGGGCAACAGTATTGGCAACTTCCGCATACAGTCGGATTTCCGGAATCCCAATACGCTTGGCGTCATCCATGACCCGCGTCAGGAGTGCTGAGAAGACACCTTGTTGTCGCATATTGGGCCAGACGTAGACGCTTTGCAGCCACCATAGCAGCCCATTGCGCCAGTCGCTCCACTCAAAGGTGATCATGAGTTGCCCGCAGATGACACCTGAGTCCTCTGCCACCCAGTAATGTCCATATTCTGGATGTGTCAGTAAGGTGGTGACACCGGCACTCAAGGTGTCAGTGGGCAGCTGCAGTGCCTCAGTTTCCATGGCAAGGCGTTGATTCCCGTCAACCAGAGCATCAAGGTCTGCCAGGGTGGCCTGACGAATGCGCATGAGTCCTCCTCAATCTGCGTTACACTGGGATAGTATCAAAGTCTATCCCGCTGGAGTCCTATGCCATCTTCCCGACCCCGCCTCGAAGTGCTGGAGTATCGTCCAGAGATCCCATCGCGTGCGGTCGATGTGGTGTTACTGCATGGAATTTGCGTCGGTGCATGGGTGTGGACGGACGCGTTTATTCAACCGCTATTGGACGCGGGATATCGGGTGCTTGCCGTCTCTTTTCGGGGGCATGGCGCCAGTGAGGGTCGTTCAACACGTCGGCAGCATCGACTCTCGGATTTCGTGGCAGATGCGCATCATGTGATACGTCAATGTGAGGCACCACCGGTGGTGGTCGGCCATTCTCTGGGCTCAGCGGTGGTTCACGGGTTACTGCGCCAGCAGGTGCCAATGGCTGCTTGCGGGTTACTGAGTCCTGTCCCTGTGCAGGGGTTACTCGGCGTGTCAACGCGGCTGATGTGGAATGATCCCATGGCATTTCAGCAACTGTCGGTTGGATTGATGCTTGGCGTGCGCCACGTCAGCGAGCGAGTGATGGCGCGATTGTTGTTCTCACGTCCCTCGGTCGATGAGGAGGTGCATGGGTTTTTGGCGCGGTGTACAGATGAATCGCCTTGGTTGTCCTTTGATCTGAGCCACTCGCTGGGACCGCCACACACCGCGAGTGTCGGACAACCACCGATCTGGGTTGCCAGTGGGACTGCGGATGGCTTAATTCGGCCACGAGATGCGGAGACTGTGGCTGCGCATTACCAGGCGACCATGCATTGGGTCGATGGAGGATCCCACCTGTTAATGTACGATCGATCTGCAGGACAGACCGCAGATGCGCTGGTCACTTGGCTGACGACCAGTCTCACCCATGCACCGGTTTAGTGGCGTTCGACCCATTCCCATGTATTGCCTGATAAGTCCTTCACCAGTAAGCAGATCCCAAAGGGTTCAGTCCGGGGTCCATCCGTGATGGTGACCCCCTGTGCATGAAATCGAGCCAAGTCCACAGATAAATCCTTAGTATCGATGAAGGCCCACACCCGCTGCCCAGATTGTTGTCCCACCAGTGATGCATCGCCAGGCTTGGGCTCAGAGAGTAAAAATCCAGGCCCCATGATGCTTGGGCTGACCACGATCAAGCGCTTGCCCCCAGGGCGTTGCTCATCGAGCTGGCAGTGGAATCCAAACGCGTCCAGATAAAAGGCTTTGGCGGTCTCTAGATCGTCCACGAGAAGCGTCGTTCTATTGAGTTGCATGGCTATGTCTCCGTTCGAGGCGTGACCCTAACGGACCCTGACGGTTTTGCCAATTATCCGTGGCAGGTAACCGACCGATTGGGCGACCGAGACCTCGGTAAAATTAAGACTTGCTGTCCAGAAAATAGCTCTGATAAAATCAAAAAGTAGGACACGCTATGCCGGTCGAGCGACCGGTCCCAAGGGAGTGGGGCTCAATAGGGAAGGATTCGCGCGCCGACATGGATGTCGATTTGAGCGCGAGTGACTTCCTTCACGACGCGTTGGCCAGAGCACAGCCAAACCCTGTGACGCTCCCAAAAAAAAGCCCAAACACAGTTTGGGCTTGGAAAAGGGGCGTAGGGTTAATCCCAGGACAACGCACCGCCGACTTGATATTCCGTCACACGGGTTTCAAAGAAATTCTTTTCCTTGCGTAGATCCATGATCTCACTCATCCAAGGGAAGGGATTTTCAGCACCAGGGAACTGCTCTGCTAACCCAATCTGAATCAGGCGACGGTTGGTGATGAACTTCAAGTACTCTTCCATCATTGCTGCGTTCATTCCCAAAATGCCACGTGGCATGGTGTCTCGCGCATATTCGATTTCCAGAGCCAATCCTTCCATCATCATTTGCGTGATTTCTGCTTGGAATTCAGGGGACCACAGCTCTGCATTTTCGTTTTTGATCTGATTGATCACATCAATCCCGAAATTCACATGCATGGACTCATCGCGCAGGATGTATTGGAATTGCTCGGCAACACCGGTCATCTTATTTCGCCGGCCCATCGACAGAATTTGCGTAAATCCACAATAGAAGAACAAACCTTCCATCACGCAATAAAACGCGATGAGGTTTTTCAGGAGCTCCTGATCATTCTCAGTCGACCCCGTTTGGAATGAGGGATTGCCAATCGATTGGGTGTACTTGAGAGCCCAGGCTGCTTTTTTCGCAACCGATGGAATCTCGCGATACATGTTGAAGATTTCGCCTTCATCCATGCCAAGCGATTCAATGCAATATTGATACGCGTGGGTATGAATCGCTTCCTCAAACGCCTGCCGTAACAGGTACTGGCGACACTCTGGATTGGTGATCAACCGATAAATCGACAGCACCAAGTTATTGGCGACCAGAGAGTCCGCGGTTGAGAAAAAACCAAGACTTCTTTTGATCACGATCCGCTCTTCTGGCGAGAGGCCATCATTGGCCCGCCATAGGGCGATATCCGCGGTCATGTTGACTTCTTGGGGCATCCAATGGTTCGCGCAGCCATCCAAATACTTGGTCCATGCCCAGTCGTATTTAAAGGGGACGAGCTGGTTTAAGTCAGCGCGGCAATTGATCATCCGCTTGTCATCCACCAAGACACGCTGCGCACCCATTGCCAGTTCTTCAAGTCCTGGCGCGACGTCCAACACTTCCAATGCCTTCAGCGCGTTTTCATAGGCTGCCGAGCCAGTTGGCTCATACCGTGTGACATCAGCGGTGACTGCGGTGGACGCAGATTCAGCGCGCTGTGCCGTCTGCTGTGCTGCCATCACCACAGGAGCGGGCGGAGCGGCAGTCGTATCGTCTGGTTCATTAAAGTGATCCCAATTCAGCATCGTCTCAAGTCCTTTCCTTCATCAGTTATTGGCAGGCTTCACAATCTGGATCATCCAGACTGCAGGCTTTGGGTACAGTGGCGGGTTCAGCCACCACAGCAGCGGTTGGAGTGCTTGTGACAGCATTTAATCGACCTTGACTGACGGTGGATTTTTCAGTGCTGGTCGCACCCAGTGCGCGGAGATAATAGGTGGTCTTCAATCCGCTATACCAGGCCATCCGATAGGTCACATCGAGCTTCTTCCCGTTCGCATTGGCGATGTAAATATTTAAGCTTTGCGCCTGGTCGATCCACTTCTGACGCCGTGAGGCCGCCTCCACGATCCACTTTGGCTCAACCTCGAAGGCGGTTGCATACAAAGCCTTCAGATCATCTGGAATGCGCGCAATATTCTGCACACTGCCATCATAGTACTTGAGGTCATTGACCATCACGTTGTCCCATAATCCGCGTGCTTTAAGATCACTCACCAGATAGGGATTAACCACCGTAAATTCACCCGACAGGTTCGATTTTACGTAGAGGTTTTGGTAGGTCGGTTCGATCGACTGGGACACCCCGGTAATGTTTGCGATCGTTGCCGTCGGTGCGATGGCCATGACGTTTGAGTTCCGCATGCCGCCCTGGGCTTTGTTCCGGAGCGCCGCCCAGTCCATTCGCTGGGTGGTGTCCACGTGAATGTAATTTCCGCCACGCTCTGTCCTTAGTTGCTCCAATGAATCAATCGGCAGGATGCCGCGACTCCACAAACTTCCGTCAAAACTTGAATAACTACCCCGTTCGCGGGCGAGATCAGCCGAGGCCTCAATCGCGAAGTAGCTAATGACTTCCATGGATTCATCTGCGAAGGCCACGGCCTCATCCGATCCATAGGGGATGCCTAATTCGTACAGGGCATCTTGGAAACCCATAATGCCAAGGCCCACCGGCCGATGTTTGAAGTTTGAGCGCTCGGCTTGTGGGACCGCGTAGTAGTTGATGTCAATGACGTTATCGAGCATCCGCACAGCTGTCTTGACAGTCTTACCGAGTTTCTCCCGATCTAATCCACCGTCACGGGTGACGTGCTGCTTGAGATTCACCGATCCTAAGTTACACACCGCGATTTCATCGATATTGGTGTTCAAAGTGATTTCGGTGCACAGGTTCGAAGAATGCACGACACCGCAGTGTTGCTGTGGGCTCCGAATATTGCAGGCATCTTTAAAGGTAATCCACGGATGGCCTGTCTCGAACAACATTGAGAGCATTTTCCGCCACAGATCCTTTGCCTGAATCCGCTTGAAGAGTTTGAGTTCACCGGAGCGCGTCATGGCCTCATAGGCTTCGTAGCGCTGCTCAAATGCCTGTCCATATAGGTCGTGCAGATCCGGGCAGTTCGCCGGAGAGAAGAGGGTCCATTCGCCATCCTCAAAGACACGCTTCATGAACAGATCAGGCACCCAGTTGGCAGTGTTCATGTCATGGGTCCGACGACGATCGTCCCCGGTATTTTTCCGAAGCTCCAAAAACTCTTCGATGTCCATGTGCCAGGTTTCCAGATACGCACAGACCGCACCCTTCCGCTTTCCACCCTGGTTCACCGCCACGGCGGTGTCATTGACGACCTTTAAGAAGGGCACCACGCCTTGGCTCTTGCCATTGGTCCCCTTGATGTAGGATCCCAGCGATCGTACCGGTGTCCAGTCATTACCGAGTCCACCGGCCCACTTGGACAGCATCGCGTTATCGCGGATTGCCGAATAAATCCCATCCAGGTTGTCTGGGACTGTTGTCAAATAGCAGCTTGACAGTTGGCTTCTGAGTGTTCCGGCATTGAACAATGTCGGTGTCGAAGACATGTAGTCAAAACTTGAGAGGAGTTGATAAAACTCGATCGCCCGATCTTCACGATGCTCTTCGCGCAAGGCCAAGCCCATGGCGATTCGCATAAAGAACACCTGAGGTAATTCAATCCGGACATCGTCTTTGTGGATAAAATAACGGTCATACAGGGTTTGTAGACCTAGATACGTGAATTGGTTATCGCGCTCTGCAATCAGTGCGGCACCCAGTTGCTCCAGATTAAATGTCTTTAACTCTTCGCTGACCAACTCTGACTCGACTGCCAAGTCTAGAAATGCCTTCAGGGCTTGTGGATAGAGTGTTTCCATCTCAAATTGCGTCGCTTTGGTGGCGACGCCGAGACGGGTCAATCCCTTGGCACGAATGTCATCAAGTAATAAACGCGCAGTGACGTAGGAGTAATTGGGCTCTTTCTCAACCAGCGTCCGCGCACTCATGACGAGAGCGGTATTGACGTCTTGCTGCGTGACGCCGTCATACAGATTTTTCAGTGTCTCGGTCAGAATCAACTCACCATCCACGTCATTGAGCCCGTCACAGGCTTCCGCGATGACGGTTTTCAAGCGTCCAACGTCGAGCGGTTCACGAGTTCCAGAGTCGTTGATCACCTTGATTTCGGGATGCATTTCACGCGGTGCGGCGATTCGCTCTGACCGCAGACGCTTCCGTTCTTCACGATAGAGCACATAATCGCGGGCGACCCGGTGCTCGCCATTGCGCATCAGGCACAACTCGACCTGATCCTGAATATCTTCAATGTGGACGATGCCACCAGACGGCATCCGACGCCGGAACGTATCAATCACTTGGGCAGTGAGTCGCTCAACGGTTTCATGAATGCGATTGGAGGCTGCTGCTGAATGCCCTTCAACTGCTAAGAATGCTTTGCTCATTGCGACCACGATCTTTGTCGCGTCAAACGAGACCACGGCTCCATTGCGTTTCATGACACGGATTTCGCCCGGTTGTGGCAATTGATCCTTGGCACTGACTGTGACGCTTTGAGCAGCCTTTGTGATGGTCTCTTGGCCGCTCACGCGACTAGACTGGTACATGCCCGCCTCCCGATAATTCGATATCTGTCTAAAACGCCCAACCCCAATATGTTGGGGTTGGGCGGCTTCCTGGACACAAGATAATGGGGTTGGCGCCGAAGTCAACCCAATCCTTCTGTGGATAAATTGGGGAGAATCGTTGCGTAATTTGATTCACCCAGTGCTGTTGCGGAATCGCTTGGCTTTGGCTTGTGGATAACTGTGTTGGCGATGTGCAAACTTCATCGTTTTGTCATCAGAATTCGGCGGCCTTCGCACGATCGACAGGGTGACGATCAGACAAAGGCCGTCGTGTTAGATTACGCGAGGTCGGTCAGTGCCTCGAGTTGGGTCATGGTGTTCTCCAATTGGATGCGTGCCTCAGTGAGACGATCCTGCTCACGCTGGACGACTTCTGGGGGCGCTTTATCGGCAAACCCAGGGTTCCCCAGTTTGCGCGTCAC
This sequence comes from Litorivicinus sp., assembly GCA_018401755.1. Lineage (GTDB taxonomy): Bacteria > Pseudomonadota > Gammaproteobacteria > Pseudomonadales > Litorivicinaceae > HIMB30. Next base: position 188,954 of record JAGYKJ010000005.1, on the reverse strand, counting down.
TCCCTCGATTTCCGCAAGATACTTGCTGCGCATTTTCTCCAATCGCACACGTTCTGCAGCCACATCAATCAAGCCGGCCATCGGCACCATCAACTCGAGGTGCCCAATCAGCTGACTTGCCGCTGGTGGAACCTCTGTATCAGCAGCAAGGTTGGTGATGGCCGTGAGTTTAGCGAGCGGGACTAACAAGGGCTCCAATCGGGCAAGTCGTTCGAGATCCATGACGGAACCACCACGGATCATCAGGGGCACCGCCTTTCCGGGACTGACATTGAGTTCACCGCGAATGGTCCGCACGGCAATGATGATCGACTGCAGCCACTCCACATCGGCGGTTGCCTCGGGATCAGCGCGCTCCGGTTGCGCGATGGGATAGGGCGCCTGGGAAATTGTGGCACCTTGCGTCCCAGCCAGAGGCGCCACTTGCTGCCAGAGCGCTTCGGTGATGTAGGGCATCATGGGATGGGCGAGCCGAAGGATGGTCTCGAGCACCCGAACCAGAGTGCCTCGTGTTGCAGCTTGGGTGGACGGGGATGCTCCGCTCTCTGCCAAGATGGGCTTGGTCAGTTCCAGATACCAGTCGCAGTAGTGGTGCCAGACAAACTCGTACAGCGCTTGGGCCGCGAGATCGAGCCGATACTGACCGAGACTCTCGGCAATCTTATGTTCGGTCTCCTGCAGGCGACTGACGATCCAGCGATCAAACACTGTCCTCTCAGCGTGGGCATCGAGTGCGACCGGACCATCCTCAAGCCGCATCAGGACAAATCGGGATGCATTCCAGAGCTTGTTACAGAAATTTCGGTACCCCTCAATCCGGCCGACATCAAAGTTGATATCGCGCCCGGTCGAGGCCAGTGAGCAGAACGTGAATCGCAGCGCATCGGTCCCATAGGCTTCGAGTCCATTGGGAAACTGCCGTCGTGTTGCGGCCTCGATGGCCGCTTTCTTTTGCGGTTGCATCAGACTTTTTGTGCGCTTCGCAACCAAGTCCTCGAGTGTAATGCCATCAATTAAGTCAATCGGATCCAGCACATTACCTTTGGATTTGGACATTTTTTGTCCATCCGCATCGCGAACCAATCCATGCACATAGACCGTTTTAAAGGGCACTTCGCCGGTGAATTTCAGGGTCATCATGATCATTCTGGCTACCCAGAAAAAGATGATATCGAAGCCGGTCACCAACACACTGGTGGGGTGATAGCGGGCGAGTTCAGGGGTCTCATCTGGCCATCCGAGTGTCGAGAAGGTCCATAGCGCGGAGCTGAACCAGGTATCCAACACATCATCGTCTTGACGCAAGGTCATAGACGCGGAGAGTCCGTACTTGAGACGCACCGCGTCTTCATTGGCGCCCACATAGATTTGCCCTTGGTCGTCGTAGAAGGCCGGAATCCGATGTCCCCACCACAATTGCCGTGAAATACACCAATCCTTGAGATCACGCATCCACGCGAAATAGGTGTTTTCCCATTGCTTGGGCACAAACTGGATCGCGCCAGACTCCACCGCGGCAATGGCTGGTTTTGCCAGGCTTTCAACCGCGACAAACCACTGATCAGTCAGCAGAGGCTCAATCACGACTCCTGACCGATCCCCGCGTGGAACTTTGAGCGTGTGCGCGTCAATCCCCGCGAGCAGTCCGAGCGCATCAAGATCAGCAACAATCTGGGCGCGCGCATCGAACCGGTCTAACCCACGGTAGGGTTCTGGAACCGTCTCATTGAGATGCGCATCCAGGGTCATGATGTTGATGACAGGTAACTGATGCCGTTCACCCATGGCGTAGTCGTTAAAGTCATGGGCTGGGGTGATTTTCACGCAACCGGTACCAAATTCTGGATCGACATAGTCATCTGCAATGATCGGGATCTCTCGTCCAACCAAGGGCAAAGTGATGGTCTGACCGATCAGGTGTTGATAGCGGGCATCCTCTGGATGCACGGCCACCGCGGTGTCCCCAAGCATGGTTTCAGGGCGCGTGGTGGCAACCACCAAATGGCCATCTCCCGAGGTCAAGGGATATCGGAAATGCCAGAGTGACCCCTGTTCTTCCTCACTGACTACCTCGAGATCACTGATGGCGGTATGCAAGACCGGATCCCAGTTGACCAAGCGTTGGCCGCGATAAATCAATCCCTCGTCATAGAGTCGAATAAAGACCTCTTGCACTGCGCGCGAGCATCCGTCGTCCATGGTGAAGCGCTCTCGACTCCAGTCGACACTTGCGCCCATCCGCCGCAGTTGTTGGGTGATCATGCCACCGGAGGTGTCTTTCCACTTCCAGACAGCCTCTAAAAACGCATCGCGTCCAAGATCATGGCGCGATACCCCCTCTGCGGCGAGTTGCCGCTCGACCAGCATTTGCGTGGCAATGCCTGCGTGATCGGTCCCCACTTGCCAGAGCGTGTCATCCCCAAGCATTCGGTGGTACCGAATCAGGGCGTCCATGATGGTGTCCTGAAACGCATGCCCCATATGGAGAGATCCCGTCACGTTCGGCGGTGGAATCATGATGGAAAAGGGTGTGCCAGTCCCGCTGGGTGCAAAGTACCCTCTGGATTCCCAGATTTGGTACCAGTGCGACTCGAGTGATGCGGGGTCGTAGGTTTTGTGAAGAGTTGTCTCTGTCATGAACGCATATCGTGTTGAGTGATCGGATAGCCGTCTGATTTTAAGCGCATCCAATTGCGGCGGCTGGGTTCCAAAACGGCGGGTGTTTGGATCACGATTTCAATGATCCGTTCAAAGTGGGCGAACCAGGTCGGCAAGTCGCCTGCAAGCTGAATCAGCACACCATGACGATCGGGAATATCTTCGGTACCGATGGTGATGGCGCGCTCCTGAGCGCTCGCATGGGCGTCTGTGGTATTGGGAAGAAAGCTCTCATCATCGGACCACATGGCATGACTTAACGCGTCAGCAGTTGCTTGGTCCGCCACATGACAATGAATTTGATGTCCTTTTCGCCAGATTTGACGGGCTAAACGCACAACAAACTCAAGGCGCGCGTCGTGGCTCTCGTCGGCGAGCAGGTAAAAGGCTGCTTCGGTCATTGACGCAACCATTCAACCAAGAGGGGGACGGGTCGTCCGGAGGCGCCCTTGGCCTTGCCACTGCTAAACCAGGCAGTTCCCGCAATATCCAGGTGTGCCCAGCGATAGGCATCGGTGAACCGGCTCAGAAAACAGGCGGCAGTGATGGTGCCGGCATCCCGCCCACCAATGTTCGCAATGTCTGCAAAATTTGAATCGAGTAATTTCTGATAGGGCTCCTCAATTGGCAGTCTCCAGCAGGGGTCGCCGACCTCACGACCGAGGGTCAAGAGTGTCTCCGCCAAGGCATCGTCTGTACTCAATAAGCCGGTGTTGTGCTTGCCAAGCGCCACCAAGCAAGCACCTGTTAACGTCGCGATGTCGACCACTGCCTCGGGATCGAAACGCTCCACGTAGGTGAGGGCGTCACACAGCACAAGCCGTCCTTCCGCATCGGTGTTTAAGATCTCAACGGTTTGACCAGACAGTGTTGTAACCACATCGCCTGGCTTGATGGCGCGTCCAGAGGGCATGTTTTCAACCGCTCCGATCACTCCAATGATGTTCTTTGGGAGTGCCAGCGCACTCACAACCTGCATGCAGCCCATGACGGTCGCGGCACCGCACATGTCAAACTTCATCTCGTCCATCGCCGATCCTGGCTTCAAACTGATACCGCCGGTGTCAAAGGTCACCCCCTTGCCGACCAAAACCTTGGGTTTGGCAGTGGGATCAGGATCTTGCATGTGTTTGATGATGATGAATCGAGCCGGTTCGTCACTGCCGCGAGAGACTGACAGGAGACAATGCATGCCGATCTCAGCCATCGCGTCTTCATCGAGGATCTCGACCTCTAGCTTTGGATAGCGTGCTGAAAGGTGCTCAGCTTGACTGGCGAGGTAGCGCGGTGTGCAGGTATTGCCAGGGAGATTTCCAAGCTCGCGGGTGAGATTGGCGCCTTCACCAATCATGAGACCCTGTGAGAGGGCGTCAGCAACGATGGCGTCATCGCCAGTGCTCACGGTCCCAAGCTGATGCGTTTTGGGCTCTTTGCGTGGTTTTGTGGTGTCATAATGATAGCTGGTGTACGCCAGTGCATACCCAAGTCGCTCGATGGATGCTGTGGTTTGACCCGGCACAAGACTGGATATGTCGAGATGTGCTGACTTGATCGGAAGCTGATGCAAGGTTTGGCCAAGCGCGGTAAAGCACTCGCGTTCGCTCCAGGCCGTGCGCTTGTCAGACCGGCCGAGGCCAACCAGCACTAGGCGCTTGGCAACGAGCCCCATAGGGCGTTGCACGACTAACACCTGACCAGCCTTGGCTTTAAAGTCACCGCTGTCCATCAGGTCTTGTACCAGCGAGGCGAGCCCGTGCTCGAGTTCAGCGACGGAAGCTTCTACACTCTCGGCCTCAGGGATCCCAACGACCACGCAGTCGGTCTGAAGCTGGGTCAGTGAGGTGGATGCGCGTTGTACGTCCATCGTGGACTCCTTGAAGACAGATTAAAACGACGGAGTGTAGGACATTTGATCATTCTGAGGTATCTCACCGGCGAGATTTTAAAATCGACCTTCGCAGTGTCGATGGTGCTCTTGCTTGTGGTCTTGAGTGGTCGATTCATTCAGTTCTTGGAAAAAGCGGCGGTCGGTGAGCTCTCGCTTGAGTTGGTCTTCACCATGATTTTGTGGCGGATTCCGAGTTCTTTGGAGCTGATCTTACCGCTCGCCCTGACCTTGTCGATCTTGTTGGTGCTTGGGCGATTACGCGAGGACTCGGAGTGGGTGATTTTTCAGACAGCAGGGCTGTCGATGCTGCGGTTACTGACCCTGGTCGCCGTGCCAGCGACGGTCATTGCGCTCTGTGTCGCCTGGTTGTCTCTGGTGGCATCACCATCGATTGCCCGAGAACTGGAGCGGCAACTGGTGGCGCGCGATCAATTGACTGGATTTGATACCGTCGTCGCTGGACGATTCCAATCAGATCGGTCAGGCCGACTGGTCTACGCTGAGACGATTTCACCAGATCGCTCTGAGCTACAGGACGTCTTTATCGTGGAACCGCGGACCGAGACGGGTGCTGAGGTTTACCTCACCGCGCGATCGGCCCGTCAAGAAGTCACCGATCGCGAGAAATACTTGGTGCTCTTCGACGGTGTCGAGCACGTGGGATCGGCTCGGTCCCCTGAATGGGATGTGAGTCAGTTCGGACGCTACGTGATTCGGTTGCCTGAGGATGCCTCGGAGCGGCCGGCACCGGTCGAGACCCTATCAACAGGGGCGCTGTTGCGGGCCGATGCACCCAATGAAGTGGCGTTATTCCAATGGCGGGCGGCATTACCACTGATGTGCTGGCTGATGGTGCCCTTTGCCTTTCTGATTGCGCAGGGGACTGCACGGCAATCACGCTATCTTTGGTTAATTCCGGTGATTGTGCTGCAGTTTGGCTACATCACGGCCTTGAGTTTTGCCCGGACTGGTGTGGCGACCGGGGGATGGGGTACCTGGCCAGGACTGTGGGCCGTCCATGGTGCAGTCTTCGCTGTCGCACTGATGATTGTCATGGTAAGTCTTGGGCGATGGGCGCGCAGATGAGAGGCACGCAGATGATCGGTACACAGTCCACACGCCTGATCGCGCGCGCAATCTGGCAAAGTATGTTGCTGGTGACCTTGGTGTTTGCTGGGCTCGAATTCGTCTTTAAATTATTAGATGAAATGAAAAGCCCCTACGCACAGTACACCCTGACGCAAATGGTCGGGGTCTCGGCCTTGGGGTTGCCGCGTCGTCTTTATTTGGATCTTCCGTTAATTGTACTGATTGGTGTGGCTGCCGGCCTTGGTGGGCTGGCACAGCACAGTGCCTTGACTGTGTTGCGAGCCAGTGGGCTGTCGATCGGGCAGATCTTAATGAAGGCGATTGTGAGTCTGGTGCCCTTGCTTGTTGGCGTGTTGTTGATCGCGCAAATCGGCATGCCACAAGCCGAGGAGTGGGCGCAATCCCTGAAATCCCAATATACCCGAGGTGACAGCTCAGCCGCCTTGTGGACACGTGATAGCAATCGCTACGTTTGGTTACGTGGTGATGCAGACGGATCGATCGCGTCTTGGCGGCATCTCACCATCGACCCAGACACACGGCAATTGGCGACGGTGGTCGACAGCGAGCAGGTGCACTTGGACTCAGGTAAGGTGCAATTTAGATGAAGCGGTACAGCTTCAAATGGCGGCAGAGCGCATTATCCTGACTCAGGAACCTTTGTCGTTTGAGACGGGTCTGCAGGCTGAGGGCGTGCGTTGGCTGATTTTACCTGCAGAGCAATTGTCATTGTCTGAACTGTGGGTTGCGCAACAATTTCTGCGATCACAAGGGCTTGAGGTTCGCCAACATGCACAAGTATTTTGGCAACGCATGACCTTACCTGTGACGTTGACGGTGTTGGCGTTACTTGCTGCGGTCACCGCCTTTGGCTCGTTTCGGTCAATGTCTGTCTCAACCCGAGTATTTGCGGCGGTCTTGGCGGGTTTAGTGTTCAAGTATGTGGTGGATATGGCGGCTCCATTCACACTACTTGTTGGCTGGCACCCAAGTCTCGCGGTGTTGTTGCCACTGGCGATCCCAATGCTATTGATCCCGCGTCTATTGCGGCAGTGATTTGGGCTCTAGGACCACTTGCGTCTGACTGAGTCGATCATAAATTGTCTGGCGGTGCGGGAGCACCCATGCGGTGAATAGCATGACACCGATTGGCGCCAGGCAGGCGAGCGAGACCACCATTCGGAGGGCGGTGTCTGACCAGGTGAGCGGTCTGCCCGTCCACTCTGACGACGCGAAGTCGCCAGGCGCGCATCCCAGCTGTTTTGCCGCCAACCTTCCAAGACCAGCCAAAATAGGCGACGGACGACATCAGAACGATTGTTCTGACGAGCCAGGGTGGGGCTTCACCACCGGCCAGAAGCGCAGCAACTAAGCCACTGACAAGCCACAGGGCCGTTAGAATTAATCCGTCATACACCCAGGCAAGCAGACGCTTCCAGACCGGTGCTGGTTCCACAATCATGGGTTAGGCGGCCCAACGCGGGGTTGTTCGGGTTCAGACCAATCGTGTTGTAATTCCGCGAGTTTTGCGTACTTGTAAAAGGTCCCGATAAAGGCACCGACTGCGATGGCGAGACCTGCTCGGCCATCACGCCAACCACTTTTAAAGACATAGCTTTGGACAAAAATTGAGAGACCGTGGATGAGTCCTTTGCCCAGGCCACCTTGTTTCTTGTCCTGGAGCTTCTCCGCGCCAAGACTCGAATAGCGGTCTGCCTTCTTTAGCATCTGCGATAGGTTCTCAAACGGGAATTGCCAGATGGGCGCTTTGAGATGTCCGATCGGGCCCTTGCACTCAAAGCCTTCGTGGACCGCTTCAAGGGTGTATTGCAGCTGTCCATTCCGAAATAACTGGGGTTGGCGATAATCTGGATACCAGCCTGAATGGGTCACCCATCGACCCAATAAGAAGTTTTTTCTGGGCATCCAATAGGCGATGGGACCATCCGCCTGATCCGATCTGACAATTGAGAGGATTTCATCGCGGGCCTCTGGTGTGCAGCGCTCGTCGGAATCGAGGGAAAAAATCCAAGGGTGGGTGCAGTGGGTGAGTGCGGTGTTACGGAGTTTGCCAAATCCCTCAAAGGGGATTTGTACAACACGAGCGCCAAGTGCTTCTGCGTATTCTGCGGTTCGATCCGTACTAAATGAGTCGCAAACAATGACCTCATCTGCCCACTCGATCACACTGCCAACGGCTTGGCGGATTTTGCGTTCTTCGTTAAAGGCGATGATGTAGCAGGATACGTGAGACAAAATAGATCCTTAGCGTTCGTATTCCGTGTATGGGGCATCTGACCCGCCACTGACTACTCTGAATTCCTATAAGTTGCGATAGTATCGCGGAATTTGAGAATTGAAGGAAAGAAACCAGTGTCAGGGAATGCGTTTGTAATTAATAGATCCGTACTACATCACACAGAAGAAGACGCTCTCCTGATGAGCTTTTTTGAATTTTTCGGCTCGAAAAAAGTATTTGTGGATGTTGGGGCAATCTCCCCAGTAATGCGGTATCGGCCCCATTTCTGGCTCAGGGATGGGTTGGTCTTCTTGTAGAAGCGATCCCCCAAAATGCAGCGCAGTTCACTGACGCTGGATGGCCTACAGTTGAGGCCGTTGCCCTCACATCCCCGGAAAAGGCAACAGCAGGTAGCTGCTATCTTCCATCTTGCTGGCGGAGAAGCGGGTCCGCACTCGTCTCTCAATCGAGAAGAAATCGATCCTAATAGCGTTTCCGGTCGATCAATCGAAGTCACTCTGGCGACATTGGATCAGTTGCTGGACAAGTATCAAATTGACGCTATCGATCTACTGAGTATTGATACAGAAGGAACGGAGTTAGATATCCTTCGGGGTCTCGATTTATCGCAGACATCCGGTTGCTTTGATTTTGGTGGAGGACTGGCAACGGGATCCATCAATACATCGCCATCTCGTTGCAAATAGCTACAAGATTGTTCTCAGAACAGGATTCAATAGTTGGTATGTTCCAAGTTCGACTCCAATTAAGGTGCCGTTTTGGGGTCAAATAAAGCTATTAAAGAAAATTTATATCAGCTCTCACTTGAAGCGGTGGCGTCATCAAATCAGTGTTCGATTCGCTAATTCGCGCAATCACTGAATTGAAGGTGTGTGCGGTCGAAGCCTCTCTGATTGCCGGAGTCGATGTCTTGAAAAGACTTCCCGGCAGTCTTTGCCAGCTAGTATCTCGATATTCGGTTCTCTTTTTCAGAAAAAAGTGAAAAGTTGCAGCCCTTCGTGCTTTTAAGAACGAAAGTACGTCATGGACGAATGTGTAATGATCTATTGGGCCGTCATAAACTAACAAGGCTAAATTCTTTGGAAGTCTTCCATTCCGACTGGAATCCGTGGTACCCGCAATCACTAAAATGCAGGGCGCCCCATCGTATCAACTTTTTGGCGCACTGCCATTGTTCACATTGAGTCGTGCCTTTAAGTAACCCCGAAGGGCCTCAAAATTCAACCGCACCTAACGATCGATGGGGGCATCAACGTCAAATGGCATGCCCAAAGGATCTGTTCAGCCAAAATCTCCAGTGGTGAGCCCTACCTGTTATCGTTTTGTCATTTTTACTTCGAACTCTTCAATCGTTACACCTTTAGCTGAGAATCCTGATTTGACTTCAACCTCTTTGTCTTGGGTGAAAACAGCAAACCTGTATGTATGCCGACCATTTGGTGGACACATTCCTTGATAACGACTTGAACCTGCAGAATTTTACCAACTGTCCCGCTGGGTTTAGAGCCCGCGGCAAAGGTCATTGTTGACCCAGTCACTGGAATGTTGAAAACATTCCAGTGAACCCAAGTCTTCCCTGCGACCGGCCTAGCGTCGGGATCATCAACAATAATCGTCAAAAACTTAGCGTTTTTTGGGATCGTTGTTATCACAATCTCGGGCGATTGGTCTTTCCCACCAAGCCTACTGCAGGCGTGAATACTACCTATTTTTCCATTATTGATGCCATACACTTGAATTGAAACTTCTGCCCAAACGAAGCTCGAGAAAAAAAACGCTACCAAGCCCGCCATCTGCCCAAAATTTCTCACAATTAAATACCCATGTCGCGAAATAACAAGTCCGAGGACAGCATAAATGATCGTGGTTGTCTAGCCTTTCTCATTATTTGAATCCGCGGGCCTTCATGGATGATCCTCAAGGTTCTGATCATAAATTTTTGACCCAAAAGGAGATCATTCGATTGAGTTCCGTTTTTTTCGAGGTCCGACAAAGATACAGCCTTCAATTCGATAGGTCTTGGTGTGCTACGGCCCAAATCTTGGTTACGCACATGGTGCAAAGGATCAAATCGCGCGTGCGTCCCACGATCAATTTATGTCCGAACGCTCTGCGATTACTGTCGTCACGGATCAATTGGTTGTGTTGTCGGGGTACCCAGTGACTTGCGTTGGGCTCACTGCTCAGATGAAGACTGAGTGATCGTTTGAAAACCGCTATCATTTTGAGATTAAGAACTGAACGCTTGCGCAGGTGATAAGCCAGTCGGAAGAAGACGTCTTGATACAGCTCGATATGTATACGCACTGGCAAAAATCATCGAAGGCCCTTGCTCGGAATGTACATCCATCATCGATCGTTCTTAAATTTGATGAAGGCCCCGTGATTGGATCCCGAAATCGGAGTATTACCCGCTTTGAGGAGGAGGGATTGGTGGGCCGCGATATGTGATATGGCCAGTCGATTTACCGGCTCGATAAATACGCGCTAATGCGGAACTCTGGACTCATTGGAATCCATCGATCTAACGCGGGTATTTTGGATGAAGCCTATCAATTGATGGAGGTCATTTTTCCAGACGTGCAAGCGCATACCATTGAAAATTTTGTCTTGGGAGAGGTCTGTCGGCTGAAAGCGCTTCAAACGCTATCTCCAGCCCGTCACCATTTAGGTAACTGGTCAAGCATCGGTAAGAAAGATTACAACATCTTTGGAAGAAAATGCGGTGAGCGTTTCCGAGCGCAGTTGGTACCAAGGGAGGGACTCGAACCCTCAAGCCCTCACGGGCAACGGATTTTGAATCCGTCGTGTCTACCAGTTCCACCACCTTGGCATTGGGCAGATAACGATCGCGAGACGCGATCTTTAGCAGGGCGCGAAATATGCCAGTAAATTTTCAGTTTGTCACGTGCTCGGCGCGACAAAGGCCTCCTCATGCTTTTGAGCTCGTGGTTTTATCGATCGCGTTGGGATGAGACCGCATTGTCCCGAGGGCGCCCATGCCTCTAGACTAAGCGCCCACTCACCGAGATATTGCTTTGAAACGAACTGATTTCGCCTATGACCTTCCCGAAGAACTGATTGCTGCAGAACCCCTCGCTGAGCGGTCGGCCAGTCGGCTCATGATTGTGCCTGCTGCGAGCCGAGGGACTCGCCATGGTTTTGTTGCCACAGACCTATTGACCCTGCTTCGTCCCGGTGACCTCGTCGTGGTGAACAACACACGCGTGATTCCTGCGCGTTTGACAGGGACCAAGTCGACCGGTGGACAGGTCGAGGTCATGATTGAGCGCATCATCGCGCCACATCAGGTTCGTGCCTTTGTGCGCGCATCGAAGACACCAAAAGTCGATTCGCTCATTGAGCTTGAAGTGGGTTATCAATTGCGGGTTTTGGGACGTGATGGCGATTTATTTCTGCTGGAAGAAATCGAAGGTCGCTCGTTGTTGATCTATGCGGAGACATACGGACATGTGCCCTTACCACCGTATATGAAACGGCAAGACAGTGAGTCAGATCGTGAGCGATATCAAACAGTGTTTGCAAAGCACGCCGGTGCAGTCGCAGCACCGACTGCCGGTCTGCATTTTGATCAGGCGTTAATCGAGCAGATCAAGGCAAATGGTGTGGAGTGGGTCGAGTTGACCCTACACGTTGGAGCGGGAACCTTTAATCCGGTGCGAGTGGAAGATATTGCGGACCATCAAATGCACGCGGAATGGTATGAGATTACCACCGAAGCAGCGCAGCGTATCCAGCGCGCAAAAGCCGAGGGTCGGCGCGTGATTGCAATTGGCACGACGAGTCTTCGGGCGCTTGAGGGGTCGGCTGCGCAATCGCCTGACGGGCAAGTGCGTGCTGAGACAGCAGAGACCAATGTATTTATTACGCCAGGGTTCGCGTTCAGGGTGGTCGACTGCTTGTTTACCAATTTTCACTTGCCAGAATCCACGCTGATGATGCTGATCTCAGCGTTTGCGGGATATGACCGAGTCATGGCGGCTTATCGAGAGGCAGTGATGCAACGCTATCGGTTTTTCAGTTACGGCGATGCCTGTTGGTTTGAGCGCGCGGAGCATGACGCATGAGATCGGCTTGCGAGATGCGGTTTCAGGTGCTTGCGACCGATGGTCTTGCCCGCCGTGGTGAGCTGAGCTTTCCTCGAGGGACCATCCAAACGCCAGCCTTTATGCCGGTTGGCACATACGGGACTGTGAAAGGTGTGACGACTGAGCAAGTGCAGGCGGTCGGCGCGGAAATTATTCTGGGCAATACCTTTCATTTGATGCTGCGCCCTGGGGCCGAGCAGATTCAGGCACTTGGCGGGTTACATCAAATGATTCATTGGGATCGCCCGATCTTGACGGATTCTGGCGGCTTTCAGGTATTTAGCCTCGGGAAGCTCCGAAAAATCACGGAAGAGGGCGTTCGATTTCGGAGTCCCATCGATGGGTCAGAGGTCTGGTTAGATCCGGAGCGGTCTATGGCGGTGCAACGGGCGCTGGGATCGGACATTGTGATGATCTTCGATGAGTGCACACCCTATCCGGTTGATGCACCCACATCGCGTGCCTCGATGCAGTTAAGTCTTCGATGGGCTCGGCGCTCATTGATTGCACACGGTGACTCGCCGCACGCACTGTTTGGAATTGTCCAAGGCAGTATGTTCTTAGATCAGCGAGATGAAAGCTTGGAGGCATTGGTCGAGCTCGGCTTTGACGGATATGCCATTGGGGGGCTGTCTGTTGGTGAACCCAAACCCTTGATGCTGGATGTGATGCAGCATACCGCTCCAATGCTACCTGCGAATCAACCCCGCTACGTGATGGGTGTCGGTAAGCCTGAAGATTTGGTTGAAGGGGTACGACGTGGTGTGGATATGTTTGATTGTGTCATGCCGACCCGCAATGCTCGCAATGCACATCTATTTACCGATCAGGGTGTCCTGAAACTCCGGAACGCAGCAAATAGAACCGATCCCAATCCGATTGATCCATCTTGTGACTGTTACACCTGTCAGCACTATAGCCGTGCATATCTGCATCATTTGGATAAGTGCGGTGAAATTCTTGGGGCGACTCTGAATACGATTCACAATTTACGCCATTATCAACGTGTCATGGCGCGTCTGAGAGAAGCCATTGTACTTGGTCAACTCGATCAGGCGGTGCATGATTTTTATCATGCACAGGGTCGCGTAGCACCGGCGCTCTAATCTTGGAACGATTTGTCTGCCCAAGGCTGTTGCCCCAATAGTCGCTTCCATGTAGCTTTACGCCCACTTTTTCCAGAAGGAACGCACGCATGTTCATCTCAAATGCCTACGCCGCAGATCCAGTGGCTGGTCCAGATCCAATGATTCAGATTTTGATGTTGGTGGGCTTTATTGCCATTTTCTATTTCCTGTTATGGCGCCCACAGCAGAAGCGGGCGAAAGAGCATAAAAATTTGATCGCCAATTTAGCCAAGGGTGACGAGGTCGCAACCGGTGGTGGCTTAATGGGTCGCATCATAAAAGTTGGTGATGCCGTCTTGACTCTCGAGGTCGCGGAAGGCGTGCAGGTGCAGATTCAAAAGCAGGCTGTTGCGATTTTGTTCCCCAAGGGAACACTAAAAGAATCGGCCTAATCCGTGCATTGCACTGGGGTGAAAAATCTGTGATTGCACGATTTCCGCTATGGAAGGCGATCGCCATCGCCTGCGCGTTGGTATTCGGAGGCTTGTACGGATTACCAAATGCATTTCCGGATGATCCTGCGATCCAGGTGTCTGGTGTCCGTAGCAGTGTCGCAGTGTCGGCGGATGCATTACAGGACGTTGCCGCTGAGTTGACCGCGGCCGGCCACACGGTGGTTGGGGTCGAGGAAGCCAATGGTCAAGGATTGATCCGGCTGGCGTCGGTGGACGATCAGATTGCTGCAAAGCCACTTGTCCAACGTCTGTTGGGCAGTGACGTGGTGGTTGCATTAAATCTTGCGCCGACGACACCGGACTGGTTGGCAGCGATCGGTGCTGGTCCGATGAAACTCGGTCTTGATCTGCGTGGCGGGGTGCATTTCTTAATGGAAGTGGATCTTGCTGCTGCGGTGACTCAGCGACTCGACGCTTATGCCTCAGAAATGAAGCAGATGCTGCGGAAAGAGCGGATTCGGTTCCGGGCAGCTGATGTGCGGCCGGGTGGCGCGATCGCGATTCGATTCCAAGACGCGGAGACCTTGGCGATTGGCGAGGCGCGATTGCGTCGAAGAATTTGCAGGGCAGTTTGCCTATCGTACGGAAGAGACCGCTGAAGGTTTATTCTTGACATTGATCTTGGCTGAGGGTGAGCAGGCCAATATTGAAGACTATGCGGTGGGTCAGAATCTGACGACGCTCAGAAATCGGGTCAATGAACTGGGTGTGTCTGAGCCGCTGGTTCAGCGTCAGGGCCGCAATCGGATTGTTGTGGAGCTGCCAGGTGTGCAGGATACGGCGACCGCGAAGCGGGTATTAGGGGCGACTGCAAATCTAGAGTTTCGGTTAGAAGCATTGCCAGATGCGCCAGTACGCGAGACTCAGGAATTCAGTTTTCGAGACAGTCTCACGAAGCGCGGTGCTCGAGCGGGACATCATCACCACTGGGAACTCGGTGAGCGACGCGCGGTCGAGCTTTGATGAAAACGGTCAGCCGCAGGTGAACATTAGCTTGGATGCCAGCGGTGGTCGGCGGATGAGTGATGTCACGAAAACATCCGTCGGTCGTCGGATGGCAGTGGTGTTTATCGAGAATAGAAGCCGCACGGAAATTGATCCTGCCACCGGCGAATCGAAGCAGGTGCGATTTAAAGAAGAAGGGATTATCTCGCTGGCAACGATTCAGGCGGTGCTTGGGAATCAGTTTCGGATCACAGGTCTCGACTCTGCACGAGAGTCTTCAGAACTGGCGCTCCTACTGCGAGCAGGCGCCTTGGCCGCGCCGATTTACTTTGTTGAAGAGCGCACCATTGGGCCGAGCCTGGGTGCAGAAAATATCCGTGCTGGACTGAATTCCGTGTTGATCGGGTTTGGACTTGGTGATGCTCTTTATGATCGCGTTTTATCGGGGCTTCGGAATCATCGCCAATATGGCGCTTGCCTTTAACCTGGTGCTTTTAATTGCAATCATGAGCCTATTCCAGGCGGTTCTCACCTTGCCGGGAATTGCTGGGATCGTGTTGACGGTCGGAATGGCAGTTGATGCCAATGTCCTCATTTTTTCAAGGATCCGAGAGGAGCGTCTACGGGGGTTGCCGGATTCTCAAGCGATCCTAGCGGGGTTTGAGCGCGCCTTTGTCACGATTGTGGATGCCAATATTACGACCTTATTAGTGGCACTGATTCTTGCAGGCATTGGCACCGGTCCGGTGAAAGGATTTGCAATCACCTTGGCGATTGGAATCTGCACATCGCTCTTTACGGCAACGTTATTTACCCGCGTCTTGGTGGATGGTTTCTTTGGTGGACGACGTCTGCCGAGGTGGGCGTTATGAAGTGGGTCGAGTCCATCAATATTGATTTCATGGCACATACTCGGATTGCGGGGTTCGTGTCCGCCATCGCAGTCGCAATCTCGATTGGTCTGTTGGTTGTGAAGGGGTTGGCCTTTGGCCTTGATTTCACCGGAGGCTCGTTGGTCGAATTGCAGTTTCCGACGGAACCCAATCTTCAGGAAGTCCGCTCGACGCTGACCAATGCAGGCTTTGAGAATGTGGTTGTTCAAGCCTTTGGTGCGGCGACTGATGTGGTCGTACGATTGGCACAAGATGACGCGCCCAAGGCGGGCGACGCCTTATTTGAAACCCTGACTCGCGCGGGTTACCAGCCTGAGTTGATGCGATCAGAGTACGTTGGCTCGCAGGTCGGCGAAGAGCTGCGGGAGCAGGGTGGCCTTGGATTATTGCTCGCACTTGGCTTGGTCATGCTCTATGTCGCGTTCCGATTCCAATTGAAGTTCTCAGTCGGAGCGGTCGTGGCCCTATTACACGATGTGCTCATCGTGCTAGGGGTATTTAGCCTCTTACAGTTGGACTTTGATCTTACTGTCCTGGCGGCTGTCTTGGCGGTGATTGGATACTCCCTCAATGACACGATCGTTGTCTCTGATCGGATACGGGAAAATTTTCGGATCATGCGAACGACGGATCCTCGCGAAGTGATGAACGCATCGATCAATCAGACGCTGAGCCGAACAATCGCGACTTCCGTCACGACACTTTTGGTATTGTTTGCACTCCTAGTGTTCGGCGGTGAATTGATTCGGCAGTTTGCTTTGGCGTTGACCATCGGCGTCGCCGTCGGTACCTATTCTTCAATCTACGTGGCAGCCAATGTTCTGTTGATGCTGGGAATTTCCAGAGACGACTTGATTGTCGTTGAAGTCGAGACAGAAGAGGATCAACGACCCTAAAGCGCGATCTTGAGGCTCTGCATATATTAGACTTTAGTCTAATATAAAGAGGGCCGTTATAGCTAAATCCTCAGGCCAGCTGAGTATCTCTTCTCTGTTTTTTCGTCGTATGAAGAGAACTCTCTATGAATCAGTTCTTTAATCAATTATTCCGATTTAGTCTGGCGATAATATCTTTTAATCATTGATATTTAAGTGACTTTTTATTAGGAATGAAAATTCTAGATCTTCAGGATGAGGCTCGCGAATGGTGAGTCGTTCATCGTACGGCTCCTGCGCACAATCCACCTGCCCCTTTTACCGCCGGAGTACAGGACATCTCACGTGCGGACAGATGTCAGTGGAAAAAGTTCCATAAAGGTTGTCTGTTCTTTCGGATTTGGTTAAGGTTTCGAGTAGTGAGAGGTCTTATGATCTTTCCAAAGCCTCGGCAAGGTTAGCTTCCTTGCTATCCGGGCAACCGGGATTGAGGGGTACTTAAGTAACCTTTTAAATTTGAAATGAGGGAATCTCAAATGAAAAAATTAGTAGCTTTAGCAGTAGCTGGTGCGTTCGTAGCTCCAGTTTATGCTGCCGAATTGTCAGTATCTGGTGATATTGAATTGCGGAGCACACATCAGAGGGCTGATGGAGGAGGCAGTCGTCATGGTGATTCTGATATTCGCAAGCTACAGCGAAAGAAGAGTTGGCCAATGGAGTTGAGCGTCCACTGCGTTTGGTGGAGTTCTCTTCAAGACGCAGCTCTACGCTTGGCGGTGATCTCGAAATCGAGCCATTGCTGGTCACTTTTGGCTCCAGCCAAGCTGGGTAAAGTGGATCATGCTGTTAATACGATCGATGAGAACGCTGATTTTGGTCCAGTGAATGGAAACGACGCCGCGCCGAGTATTTCTAACAGTCAAGATGCATCAAGCGTAGTGTTGTACACTCTGCCGACTTTGGTACCGGGGCTCACACTTGCTGGGTCTGTTGATGGACAGCAACACAAGCGCCAGCAATCCGAGTCGATTGGTCTAAGGTACACAGTTGCTGGCTTTACTGTTGCATACGGCACTTTAGCGGGGACTTCTACTGTTGCTACCACCAAATACACCGGTATTGCATACAGTAATTCTGGTCTCACTGTCGGTATTGATAGCTCTACTGACGACGACGTAGTCGGCCAAGACACTCAGACAATAGGTCTGAAATATGTAATGGGTGACATTACATTTTGCCTACGGAGGCGAACAAATCAACAACTGCGAGTGACGTCAGAACTGAGATGGATGTTATGGCCGCAACTTACACTGTAGGTGGTGGATTGAAGGTATATCTGGAAGCAGCAGATTCTTCAACTGCTAATCTCGACACAACCATCGTTGGTGTTTTGTATAGTTTCTAAGAATTTTTAGAGGCTTTACAGTGTGGAGGGCTTTAGGGTCCCCCTGTTTAAAATTTATTTAGGATGGCACTCTGTATCATAGTAGGCACGTTATACGTTTACTGTTTTGGTTGTACCACGTCGTATTAGTAGCCAATCTTCGATTTCATTGTTAGAGGTGCGCTTGGTAAGCAAATCAAGTGGAATGGGTTGTACTTCACCCGATAGCCGTTTCGAATAATTTCATTAGGACTTATCCGGATCTCTGCCTGAGTGTTAGCAGTAAGCCCAGTTACCTGAATCGGTTTCCCTAGCTCAATCAACGAAATCGTCAACGTAAAATCATCAATCCCAAGCAAATAATTTTGCTCTCCTGACAATGCAAAGACCCATGCTTTCAAGCTCTTTTTCAAAATCTCTGGCTCCCATTCCGTGAGGAACGGATAGTCGGGATAGCTTGTCGCTAACTTTTCTCGAATGGCCTCAACCGACGCATCAAGCTGTCGTCTCAGGAAAAGTTCCTGTTCCTCCCATGACAATTCTTTGACCATTGCCTCGATCTGGGCTTTGAGCAATCGATCGCCATGCTTACGTAAAATTGGAAGAAGAAGGTTATTCGATGGATGCATGGCTATAATCTCGGCCGTAAACCATAAAGGATACCAGCTTGAACCAACGACCTGATAGCTTGCCGTTAAATCTCATCTCGGTGTTGGCCTCGCCGTCGCACCCAGGAAACATTGGCGCTGTGGCCCGTTCCCTCAAAACCATGGGGTTGTCGACGCTTCGCTTGGTCACTCCGGATGATTTCCCCTCGCCGATCGCGTCGGCGCGGGCGACCAGCGCACTTGACGTGCTCAATGCAGCGAGTCAGTACGAGTCATTTGAGGATGCGATTGGTGACTGCCGTCTTGTCGTGGGGACATCTGCGCGACTTCGCTCCCTGTCGTATCCACATATGACGCCTCGCGAAATCGCTCCACTGCTGATTGAAGAGGCTGCGAAAGGACGCGTCGCCATTTGTTATGGTCGTGAGGAATGCGGGCTGTTGAACGAGCAATTGGCGCGCTGTCAGTATCATGTCGAGATCCCTGCGAATCCACAGTATTCGAGTCTCAACTTGGGCTCTGCGGTTCAGGTCATGTCTTATGAGCTGCGCTTGGCGTACCTCGATGCATTGGGCGTGTCTGGGATTGAGCCAACAGAGACCTGGCCCCCCAAATATGATTTAGGGATCTCCGGCTGCGAGCATTGGGATGAAGCGCCTGCCACCGCACATGAAATCGACGGTCTGATGGGTCATTTCGAACGCGCAACAGCACACAGTGGGTTTTTAGATCCGAAGAATCCGATGCTTGGTATGGCACGTCTGCGCCGTCTGTTTAACCGGGCACGCGTGGATAAAATTGAGATCAACATTCTGCGAGGCATTCTAAAGAGTGTTGAAAACATGACGCCGCCGACCCACCAACAGGTGACGCAAGACAATTATGGATTGCCGACGAAGGAGCAGGGAGATGCCGATGGGCATGCGTGAAGATGTCCGGGCCGTCTTTGAACGGGATCCGGCTGCGCGTCATTGGTTTGAGGTTGTCACCACCAGCCCGGGTCTCCATGCGATCTGGTTGCATCGCATCAACCATCGTTTGTGGCGTTGGAATTTCAAATGGCTGGCACGGTTTTTAGCGATGTTCGCGCGATTTCTGACAGGGATTGAGATTCATCCAGGTGCCAAGATTGGTCGGCGGTTTTTTATTGATCACGGCATGGGCGTGGTGATTGGTGAGACTGCCGAAATCGGCGACGACTGTACCCTCTATCACGGAGTCACGCTTGGTGGGACCACCTGGAACCCTGGCAAGCGACATCCCACCTTGCAAGATCGGGTCGTTGTGGGTGCCGGTGCCAAAGTCCTGGGCCCCATTGTTGTCGGTGAGGGTGCTCGGATTGGTTCGAATGCCGTGGTGACTAGGGCGGTGCCAGCGCATGCCACAGCACTTGGGATTCCGGCGCGATTCATGCAAAAGGGGAATGCCGATCCTGAGTTTGAAGTGGAGAAGCGACGTGCGCAGATGCATGAGAAAGCGGGCTTTGATCTGTATGCCTTAGGGGATGATATGCCTGACCCCATTGCCAAATCCATCCATGCCATTTTGGATCAGCTCAGTGCGGTGGATGAGAAAATGCATCGCATCGGGACGCACCTGTGTGAGGTCAATCCCCGCTATTGCGAAGAGACCTTGCCTGCCCTCGATGGCGTGCAACTGATGGGTGATTTAGGTGAAATCCCGTTCCAGAGTGACGTGCCGGAGGAGCCTGTGATCGCATCAGCTGAGCAGACTCAATCCGATTCGTCGGAGCCGAGATCGTGATTCGGTATTATTTCGATCACGCCTCAACCACCCCGGTCGATGCGCGGGTGGTTCGCGAGATGTGTGCCTACCTCGAGATCGAGGGACAGTTCGGGAATCCTGCCTCAACCACCCATGGTTTTGGCTGGGAGGCATCGGAGGCGGTCGAGGCGGCCCGCGAATTGGTCGCAGATACCTTGGGGGCAGACCCTCGCGAGATTGTCTGGACCAGTGGCGCAACCGAAGCGGATAACCTTGCCATCAAAGGGTTGTTTGAAGCGATGGCAACGTCCACTGGGCGCAACAAGATTGTGACCTTGGCGAGTGAGCACAAGGCGGTCTTGGATCCGGTGCAGTATTTACAACGTCACGCTGGCGCCGACGTGGTTGTTCTCAATCCACTGCCGTCGGGACTGATTGATTTGGATGCACTCGAGGCGGTCTTGGATCAGACGACGCTCCTGGTGTCGGTAATGGCGGTGAACAACGAAACCGGTGTGATTCAGCCCCTTGCAGAGATTGCGCAGCGGACGCACGCACAGGGCGCCTATCTGCACTCCGATATGGCGCAAGCCATTGGCAAGACCGATACAGATGTGGCTCAGTTGGGCGTGGATTTGGCATCGCTGTCGGCCCATAAGGTGCACGGGCCGAAGGGAGTCGGTGCGCTGTATGTGCGTCGTAGCCAGTTCCAGGTGGCTGAGCAGATGCATGGCGGAGGCCATGAGCGTGGCATGCGATCAGGAACCTTGCCGACCCATCAGCTGGTCGGTATGGCGGCTGCCTATCGATTGGGTCAGGACGAGGGTCCTGAGGATCGGCTGCGGCTTCAGATGATATCGGCAACGGGTCCTCGAGGCACTTGCAAAACTGGGTGGCGTGCGTGTCAATGGCGAGGGAGTTCCCCATATTTTGAACATCACCGTTGACGGAGTGGAGGCAGAGCCTTTGATGGCAGCCATGCCTGAGATTGCCATTTCCACCGGCTCTGCCTGTAATTCAGCGACGCTTGAACCCTCGCATGTGCTTCGGTCCATGGGACTTTCCCGTCAAGAGGGGCTATCCTCATTGCGTGTGAGTTTCGGGCGGACAACGTCGGATCCCGATATCATTGCGTTGATCGACGCGCTCACCCGCGCTATCTCAGGGTTAAGGAGATCAACATGACCATTACTGTGACTGCGAAGGCCAATCAGCATCTCAAGAACGCGTTGGCAAAACATCCCGATGCGATGGCAATCCGACTTGGCGTGAAAACCTCCGGCTGTTCTGGCTATGCCTATGTGGTGGATTACGCCACCTCGCCGACAGACGTGGACGAGATCCTTGAATTTGATGGATTGCAGTTGGTCGTCGATCCGATTTCGCGCCCACTGCTTCACGGCACTGAGGTGGATTTAGTGGTTGAGGGTGTGAATCGAACCCTCCGTTTCCATAATCCCAATGTGGTCAGTGAGTGCGGTTGCGGCGAGAGCTTTGCTGTTGGAGCCGCTGTTCCCGTATAATCCGCGCCCCATTGGGACCCGATCCGAACATTTACTTTGAAGGAGATGCCGTCATGGCCATTGAACGTACACTATCGATTATCAAGCCAGACGCTGTTGCGAAAAACGCAATCGGACAGATTGAGGCGCGCTTTGAAGCGGCAGGGTTGACCATTGTGGCGCTGAAGATGATGCAATTGTCCGAAGAGAAGGCCGGTGGGTTTTACGCTGAGCACCGTGAGCGCGGGTTCTTTGGTGACCTCGTGGCCTTTATGACCTCTGGCCCTGTGGTGGTTCAGGTGTTGGAAGGGGAGAACGCGGTTGCCAAGAATCGCGAGTTGATGGGTGCGACCAATCCAAAGGACGCAGCACCTGGGACGATTCGTGCGGATTTTGCGGAAAGTATCGATGCAAACGCGGTGCACGGATCGGACAGCACCACCAGTGCAGCACGTGAGATCGCCTATTTCTTTGCTGACGATGAGCTCTGCCCTCGCGCATGAGTGAACCCGCGCTCACCGATCGCGTCAACCTCCTTGGGTGTACTCCTGAGAAGTTAGCCGCCTTTTTTGTCTCGATCGGTGAGAAGCCGTTTCGCGCCACACAGGTGCTGAAATGGATCCATCAGCAAGGCGTCACTGACTTTACTGAGATGACCAATCTGGCAAAGCCGCTGCGCGAGAAACTCGTTGAGATCGCCGAGGTTCGGCCCCCGACAATCTTGTTTCAGGGCGACTCCCAAGATGGTACCCGGAAATGGTTGATGGAAGTCGATGGCGGTTCCAGTATCGAAACCGTCTACATTCCCGATGGTGATCGCGGCACCCTGTGTGTGTCGAGCCAAGTGGGTTGTTCGTTGGATTGCAGCTTCTGTGCAACCGGGAAACAGGGGTTCAATAAGAATCTGACGCCAGCAGAAATCATTGGCCAAGTCTTTCTCGCGGCCAAATCCTTTGGACTTCCAGTCAAAGATACGGAAAAACGTGCCATTACCAACGTGGTGATGATGGGCATGGGTGAGCCGCTTCTAAATTTCGAGCCGGTTGTCGATGCCATGACGCTGATGATGGAAGATCAGGCCTACGGTTTGTCAAAGCGTCGCGTGACGCTGTCCACCTCTGGGTGTGGTGCCAGCGCTTGATCGATTGGGTCAGGTGACCGATGTGGCGCTGGCCGTCTCGCTGCATGCGCCCAACGATGCACTGCGGAATACCTTGGTGCCGATTAATAAAAAGTACCCCATCCGGATGCTGTTTGAGAGCATTCAGCGGTATCTGGACGGACTCTCCGATCACCGCGCTGTCACCTTTGAATACACCATGCTTCAGGGCGTGAACGACTCCGATGCGTTAGCGGACGAGTTGGCCGCGCTCTGCGCAACCATCAAGTGCAAAATCAATTTGATTCCGTTTAATCCCTTCCCTGGCACAGACTATACAGTGAGCTCGCGGAACCGGATTTATGCGTTTCAATCGCGTCTGCAGCAACGGGGTTTGGTGGTGACTGTGCGGAAGACGCGCGGTGATGACATTGATGCGGCCTGTGGGCAGTTGGCAGGCCGTGTGGCGGATAAAACCCGTCGCTCGGCACGCTATATCCCGGCAGTGAATGTGGAGACGGCACTCGGTGCTGCTCCTGAGATTTCTCTGACGTGAGCCGTGGGATGGCGCTCTCTGGCGTCATCCTGGCATTCACCTTAATTGCCTGTCAGCCTTTACCCACACTCCCCAATCAAACGGTACCCATGACCCCCAGCTCGCCTATGTGCAGCTCGCTGAAGGCTATTTGGATGCAGGGTTGTTGTTACAGGCCGAACAGGCCGCTGAGCAGGCGTCTCGTCATCGGCCGGATCATCCCCGCGTGGGCGGCCTCTGGGCGCGTCTCGCGGCCTTGCGTGGAGACCATGCCACTGCTGAGGCACTGTTTGCACGGCATGCCGGCTCCGATCTTTGGGTCGCACATCAATTTGGCAGCTACTTACTCGCACGGCAGCGACCCACCGACGCGCTGGTCTACCTCACTTCCGTGACCACTGCGCGCACCTATCCAGCGCGTGCCCATGCATGGCGAGAGACAGCACGTGCGTTTGAAATGCTGGCGCAACTTGAGGCCGCAGATCATGCCTACGGGCAGCGACGTCGGTTGCGTCCAACCGATCCAGAGGCGGTGGCTGATTGGATTTTGATCGCGGCGAGGCGAGGTCGGACGGCTGAGCTCGACGAGCGCATCCAACAGGCGCAGAGTGATGTGGAGGTGCAATTGGACTGGGATTCGCTTTTTGCGGAGGTTGGCGTGATTCAGGCGCGGTTTCAGGTGCTCAGAGATGGGTTTGGAGTTATGAAGCACTGAGGTATGATGCCGGTTGATCTGTCACCAGCGGTCGGTATGATGTTTTTTATTGAGTCAGAAACAGACGACATCGAACTCCCCGGAGCGCGCCTGAAGGCTGCGCGAGAAGCCCGTGGCGAGACCATTGAGGCCGCAGCCAGCCGGTGCTTGTTATCGGCTGCCGTCATTCACGGGCTTGAAGCGAACGATTACAGTGCATTATCAGGGTTGAGTTTTGTTCGCGGCTATCTGCAAATCTATGCGCGAAAGCTCGGATTGCCTGAAGCCGATGTTCTAGGTCCCTTTGATGCATGGCGCGGAACAACGCCGCCGGCAGAGCAGCCAATGCATCAATTTTCTGAACTAGATCTGCAGCAGTCGAAGTCGACGCGATGGCTGTTTCCGGTGTTATCAGGTCTTGTGATCGCGCTATTACTTGGACTGGGCTTGATGCTGTTGGCGCCTCGTGTTGGCCCGTGGCTCCAGGCTGTGGATCTGAGCCGTCTGATGCAGTCCTTGCCCTTTGCCACTGACTCGGTGGGTACGCCCGATGTGGGTACGTCTCTCCAGCGTCCGGCCAGCGCACCTGAGTCAACGCCCAACCTGACCTCAACCGAGGCCGCTGACAGCCCAGTTGATCCGTCCGTGGTACCCTCGAGCGCGCCACAAACCAGCCTCGAGACACCAGCGCCCGCGAATGCACCCTCGCCAGAGAAGATCGCCGTGGCCGGAGCGGTTAAAGCGCCCGCCTCTGCATCGGGATCTGCGGTCGCCCGCCAGGCTGATCCGGTCGCCCCATCGCAGCCAGCAACTGAGGGTTCCAGGCCCCCGAGTGTAGCTAGCGAACCTGGTTCGGCGATGGCTGAGTCTCTCCGGTCTTTGCCCACCCAGAATACCCCAGCGTCACCGGGTAATGGCTTTTTACAGTTGCGCTTTAGTGAGCAGTCCTGGGTCGAGATTCGGAATCGCCAGGGTGGTTTGATCATGGCGGATTTGATGATGCCGGGCGTCGATTTTAATTTGGAAGTGACCGAAGTGGTGGAAGTCCTGATCGGCGCCGTCCACGCAACCGAAATGCGATTTAATGGCGAGAGACTGGATTTATCGGGTCGCGCTTATCAGAATGTGGCCCGCATTACCTTAGGAGAGCCCACCCCTTGACCCCCAACCCCATCCGTCGCCGTGTGAGTCGTCCGATTCAGGTGGGTCGTGTCACCATCGGTGGTGATGCACCGATCGCAGTGCAGTCGATGACCAATACCGAGACCTGTGACGTCGCTGCGACGGTCGCACAAATTCGTGCACTCGAGGCGGCCGGGGCGGATCTGGTGCGCGTCTCAGTGCCCACCCTTGAGGCGGCTGATGCCTTCGGCGCGATTCGGGCGGAAGTGGATATTCCCTTGGTGGCCGACATTCATTTCGATCATAAGATTGCCCTGAAGGTCATTGCGCTGGGTGTGGATTGTCTACGGATTAATCCGGGCAATATTGGCCGCGAAGATCGTGTGCGGTCGGTGGTGTCGGCGTGCCAAGATCATGGCGTTCCGATTCGGATCGGCGTGAATGCGGGTTCTTTGGAGAAAGAATTACAGCGAAAATACGGCGAGCCCACGGCGGAAGCCCTGGTGGAGTCCGCGATGCGCCACATTGATATCCTCGATAAATTTGATTTTCAGAACTTCAAGGTCAGCCTCAAAGCCAGTGAGATCTTTATGACGGTCGCGGCCTATCGGCTGATCGCCCAGCAGATCGAGCAACCCCTGCATTTGGGGATCACGGAAGCCGGCGGGTTGCGCTCTGGCACCGTGAAATCAGCGGCCGGCTTAGGCTTGTTACTGATGGATGGGATCGGCGATACGCTTCGAATCAGTTTGGCGGCGGATCCGGTGGAAGAGGTCAAGGTCGGCTTTGATTTGTTGCGTGCCTTTCGGCTCCGTGCGCGGGGCATTAATTTCATTGCCTGTCCCAGTTGTTCGCGTCAAACATTCGACGTGATCGGGACCATGAATGCCTTGGAATCACGGTTGGAAGATGTGACCACAGCCATGAACGTGGCGGTCATTGGCTGTGTGGTCAACGGTCCAGGTGAGGCGCGTGAGGCGGATTTGGGCTTCACCGGCGGCAACCCAGAGAGTCTGGCTCTATTTATTGATGGCAAACCCGCGGCGCGACTGCCCGGTCATGATTTCATTGATACCTTGGAAGCCATGATTCGGGAGAAGGCGCAACAGAAAGACGCAGAGCGTGCCGCCTTGATCGCATCCAGCGAGGCCTCTGCATGAATATACAAGCCGTGCGCGGCATGCCGGATGTGTTACCGGCCGATGCAGCCCGCTGGGGCTATGTGGAACACCAGGTACGACGGCTGTTCGCGAGTTATGGATTGGTGCAAATTCGGACTCCAATTGTGGAAGACACTGGGTTGTTTGCCCGCTCGATTGGTGATGTCACCGACATCGTCGAAAAAGAAATGTACAGTTTTGAAGATCGCTCCGGGGAGAGTCTGACACTGCGGCCTGAACTGACGGCAGGGGTGGTGCGCGCGGCGATTGAGCATGGCTTACTGCACAATCAAACCCAGCGATTGTGGTACCAAGGCCCTGCGTTTCGGTATGAACGTCCGCAAAAAGGACGCTACCGCCAGTTTCATCAAATTGGCGTGGAGTGCTTTGGGATCGCCGATGCGATGATGGATGCAGAACTCATTGAGTTGACCGATCGGCTCTGGCGCGTGCTGGGGATTCGGGATGCTGTAACGCTTCAGCTCAACTCGATTGGATCACTGGAGGCGCGGCATCGCTACAGGGAGGCTTTGGTGACCTTTTTGGAGCACCATCGCGATGGCTTGGATGTCGATAGCCAAGCCCGGATTCAACGAAACCCGATGCGGGTGTTGGATTCGAAAGACCCATCTACCCAGCAGATCTTAGTCGATGCGCCCTCGATTTTAGACGCCTTGACGGACGAGGATCGGTCTCACTTTGACCGGCTGTGTAAGGCCCTCAATGACGCGGGCGTACCCTTCGTGATCAATGATCGGTTGGTACGCGGCTTGGATTACTACGGTCGGACTGTGTTTGAATGGACCACGGACCAACTGGGTGCGCAAGGAACTGTCTGTGGTGGCGGGCGCTATGACGGATTGGTGGCGCACTTGGGTGGTCGATCCACACCTGGGGTTGGCTTTGCCATCGGCGTCGAACGTTTGGTCTTGTTGATGGAGACCTTAGATGTCTTCCCTGACGAGCTCGTGCGTGACTGTGATGTCTATTTGATGATGCAGTCGGCAGATGCAGAGCCCGCCTTACGTCGATTAGCCGCGTCGATTCGTGAGACGGCACCGGATGTGCGAGTCTTGACCCACATCGGTGACGGCAGCCTGAAATCACAGTTAAAGAAGGCGGATAAATCCGGTGCGCTGGTGGGTCTGATTATTGGTCAGGAAGAGCTCCTGCACGATCAGGTCCAACTCAAACCTTTACGAGGTGGTGAATCGCAGACAGTGAGTCATGCGGATGCCATCGCCTACTGTCAACAACTACGGAAAGCATCATGGATTATTTAAGGTCTGAAGACGAACAAGAAGAGCGCCTAAAGGCCTGGCTCAAAACCAACGGAACCGGACTGATTGGCGCCTTGGCGATCGGTATTGCGGGCGTGTTGGGCTGGCAGCAGTGGCAGACCTATCAAGCCAATCAAGCGGCCGATGCGGCATCGCGTTATCAGCAACTGTTGGAGTTATCTGCGGCAGATTTCTCGGATCCAGCACAAGCAGACATCTACCAGACCTTGATTGAGGTGGCCAGTGGGCTGACCGCCGAGCATCCAAACACCACCTATGCGGCCATGTCTGGCATGGTGGTTGCCGGACAAGCGGTTGAGAAGGGCGATTTGGATGTGGCGGTCGCGGAGCTCACGCGTGCGCGCGATGCGCTAGAAGCCCCGGAATTAGTTGCCTTGGCCGATATTCGGTTGGCGCGTCTGGAAGCTGAGCTTGGGCAGGTTGAGGCAGCCTTGGCGCGGATTCGGGCAGTTACCTATCCGGGTCTTGTGGGTGTGCAAAAGGAAGTTGAAGGGGATCTTTTGGTGCAACTGGGTCAGCTGGACTCAGCGCGTGAGGCCTATGTCCAAGCACAACAAGCACTCACTGCATCCGGCCTGAATCAGCCCGCGATCGCGTTAAAACTGTCCGGATTACCGGGAGCGTCTCAATGAAAGGCCTATGGTTAGTTACGCTATCACTGGTGCTAGCCGCATGCTCGAGCGCACCGGAAAAACCGAAGCCGACGTCACTGACCAAACTTGCGACACCGCTTGAGATGCGCGTCGTTGAGCGTGTACGGCTCGGGGAGACCGGGATCTGAATGGTCTTGCGCCGGCTGTGGATCAAGCGGTGATCGCGGCTGCCGGGTCCGACGGGCGAGTCATGCTGGCTGAGCAGTGGCTTGACCGTCACCTGGGATGTGAACTTGAAGACTGGGGTCATTGGCGGTGTCGGCATCGGCCCCAATGCCGTGTTTCTGGTGACTCAGGACGGTCAATTGATTGGCTTGTCCCGAGCCGATGGCTCTGAAGTCCTGCGGGTGTCCTTGCCGAGCGCCTCCAATGTCCCTCCGCTGGCCAACGATGCATTGGTGTTTGTCAAAACCCATAGCGGACAGGTCATGGCGTTTGACGCCGCAACTGGAGACTTAGTGTGGTTTGAAGAAGTCGCGGAAGCCATGATGGGTATTCAGGGTGGTGCCCCCATGGCGCTTGAGAACGGGATATTACACATTCTCTGGGAATCCGGTCGACTTGGTCTCCTATGAAGCCGCATCTGGCCGGATCATTTGGGAGCGCCAGGTGGCGTTGCCACGCGGACGTAATCCAGTCAGCCGCATTGTCGACAGTAAAGGGGCTCCGTCGCTCCGCAATGGACTGATTGCCACCGCATCCAGAAACAGTCAGGTCAGTGTCCTCGATGCACAGTCGGGGCAATTGATCTGGAGTGCGGAGGCGAATGCCTACCCAGGCGCGGTACTTGCGTTTAACGCGGTCATCGCCGTGGAAACCGATGGCACGGTGGTCGCCTATAGTGCGCAAACGGGTGAGACCCTATGGGCGCAGACGGGTCTGAAGTTTCGGGAATTAAGCCCACCAGCAGTGGCGGATACGGCGATTGCTGTGGTGGATCTTGAGGGGTATGTGCATTTATTGAACCCCGCCGATGGTGCATTGATGGGTCGCGTGCGTGTCTCGTCAGCCAAGGGGCAGGTTGCCCCTGTGATGACCGCGGATGGCTTGTTGATACAGACTGTCGATGGGACCCTGTCCTTGGTTGAGTGGCCCCGTTGAATGCACCCGTCTTGGCCCTTGTTGGCCGTCCGAATGTTGGAAAATCGACCCTCTTTAATCGCCTGACACGCTCACGGGATGCGCTGGTTGCGGATTTCTCAGGACTCACCCGTGACCGTAAATATGGGCGTGCCGTGCTTGGTGGGCATGCCTTTTTTGTGATTGATACCGGCGGCCTCTCGGGTGGGGAAGCAGGCATTGACGCAGCCATGGCAGCGCAGTCGAAAGCGGCCATTGCCGAGGCGGATGGGGTGTTGTTCTTAGTGGACGCCACCACAGGACTCTCGGCCGCTGATGAGATGGTCGCGGATATGCTACGGCGTGCCCATAAGCCGGTGTGGCTGGTCGCAAACAAGGTCGATGGTCAGCGGGAAGACATCGTTTTGGCCGATTTTTATCAATTAGGATTGGGTGATCCCTGGCCCGTTGCTGCATCGCATGGCCGTGGTGTGAGTGTGTTGGGGGATGATTTACTCACCCACTTCGGCTTAACACCCCGTGACGATGCAACCGATCTGCCGCGCTATCAAGATGCTCCTGGGATTCGGATTGGCGTGGTCGGACGGCCGAATGTTGGCAAGTCGACCTTGGTGAATCGCCTCTTGGGTGAAGACCGTGTGGTGGTGTTTGATCAGCCTGGGACGACGCGAGACTCGATTTATATTCCGTTTGAACGGCACGATCAAACTTATACGCTGATTGACACCGCAGGTGTTCGCAGGCGCGGTCGCGTCAGTGAGACGGTTGAAAAGTTCTCCATCGTGAAAACCCTACAGGCGATCGACGATGCGCAGGTGGTCATTTTAGTCCTCGATGCCCGTGAAGGTCTGGTGGACCAGGATTTACATCTGATCGGGACCGTGGTTGAAGCCGGTCGTGCGTTGGTGGTGGCCGTCAATAAATGGGATCACATGAGTGCCGATGATCGCGATGCGGTCAAGCGCGAGCTGGACCGGCGCCTCAACTTTATCCCGTGGGCGGTCCAACACTTTATCTCCGCGTTACATGGCACGGGCGTGGGGAATCTCTATGACTCGATTCATGAAGCCCATGCGGCGGCGACCACCAAGTTTTCAACCAATGTGCTCACACGGATTTTAGAGGATGCGGTCAGTGAGCATCAGCCACCACTGGTCCGTGGCCGGCGGATTAAACTGCGTTACGCGCATCAAGGGGGCATGAATCCCCCGCGGATCATTATTCACGGGAATCAAACAGAGTCGGTACCTGGGTCCTATCAGCGCTATTTGGAAAACGTCTATCGGCGCGTGTTAAACATCAGTGGCTCGCCCATTAAGATCGAATTCAAGACCGGCGAAAATCCCTTTGCCGGGAAAAAGAACGAACTCACTGGGCGCCAGTTGCAGCGTCGTCGTCGCATGATGGCTTTCGTGAAAAAGGGCAAGTAACCCGTTAGCGGCGCCACCGATCATCAATTAAGCCTACCGTCAGGCAATGGACCACCCCCGTCCCACCCTCCGATCGGCGGGCACTGGCGAACGCGATGATATCTGGATTGCTCTTTAACCAACGATTCAGGTAAGCCTTCAACACTGGCATGCCACCTTTGCTGTGCCGACCGATCCCGTGGGTGATGCGCAGGTGGGTCAGTTTTTTCTGGGCAATGTGGGAAAACAGCGCCCGAATCTCTTGCGCTGCTTCAGTGACCGTTAAGCCGTGCAGATCCAGTTCATCTTGGGCGGGGAATGGGCTTTGGTCCAAGACACTGAGGATCCGTCGATCCACACCATAGGCGACATACTCCAGGGGCTTTAATGGATCCATCGGCGGCGGTTCAGCCAAGGACAAGCCATGGTCACCCTGCGAGGTGGGGCGATTCTCCGCGCGCGCACGGAGCTCGGCTGCGGTGTCTGGGTCAATCCGAAGCCGCGGCCGCACCCGTGGCTCGCGCGTGACCGGACGCACGCCCTCAGTGTTCAGCCATGTGTGGAATACATCATCATCCTGTGCCATGTCCCCTAGATACCGGCTTGTTGCCAAAAATGCAAAGTGCTTGCCTTCATTCGGTGCCATCACTAGAGTCGCGCCATGCAATCTTTCCAGACAATTCGAGACTATCTGCGACATGCGCTGTCCAGTTTTGGTCGCCATCCCATTGCCCTGGGTCATGGTCCCGATACGCTTTGGGACGAAGCCCTGGCATTGGTCTTTGGGGCTCTGGATTTGCCGCCAGATGGGGATGCGCGGTTATTAGATGCGCGCGTGACACCGGAAGAGGGTGCGCGTCTGATGGCGGTGATCCAGGCACGCATCGAGTCCCGCGAACCCACCGCCTATCTCACCGGTCGCGCTTGGTTTTGTGGACTGCCATTTTTTGTGGATCGCCGGGTGCTGATTCCACGCAGCCCAATCGGTGAGTGGTTAACCGATCTGGCCCCTGAGCATGTGTCGATGCATCGCGATCGGCCGCTTCGGTTCTTGGATCTGTGCACTGGCTCGGGGTGTCTCGGAATCGTCGCGGCCTCGGTGTTTCCGGAGTCCACTGGGGTGTTGGCTGATGTGGATCCGGATGCACTGGCCGTGTGTCAGCGCAATGTGCAATGGCATAGCCTTGACCATGCATTGACCCTGTGTGCCTCGGATGGTTTGGCCGCGATCCCTCCCGAACCCTTTGACTTGATCCTCTGCAATCCGCCCTATGTCGATGCCGAGGACATGGCGAGCTTGCCGCCAGAATATCGCCATGAGCCCGTGGTGGCGCTGGCGTCAGGAATGGATGGCTTGGATTTTGTGCGCGCACTTATGGCTCGCGCTCGCGCGTATCTTGCAGATGATGGCGTGTTGGTGCTCGAGGTCGGTAATTCCGCCTCCGCACTTGAGGCGTGGCTCGGCCCGGTACTTGGTCCGTTGGCGTGGGTCGAATTCAGCCGTGGGGGCCATGGTGTGGTCGTGCTCTCAGCAGCAGATCTAGACGCGGTATACTGTGCGTTTTACGGAGGGCAGTCATGAGCGGGAATACCATCGGATCCTTATTTACGGTGACAACCGCCGGTGAGAGTCACGGTCCAGGGCTGGTTGCGATCGTCGATGGGACGCCACCCGGTGTGTTGTTGTCTGAAGCGGATTTGCAAGGCGATCTGGATCGACGGAAACCGGGCCAAAGTCAATTCACCACCCAGCGGCGTGAAGAAGATACCGTCGAGATCATCTCTGGGGTCTTTGAAGGACGTACCACCGGGACGCCGATTGGCCTGTTAATCCGCAATGAAGATCAGCGCTCGAAAGACTACAGCGCCATTGCCGATGTGTTTCGGCCCGCGCATGCCGACTACACCTATGCGCATAAATATGGCATCCGGGACTATCGCGGCGGTGGCCGGAGCTCTGCCCGCGAGACAGCCATGCGGGTTGCCGCTGGTGCGATCGCAAAAAAAGTCTTGGCGAGCCTGTTTGGCGTTCGTATTCGGGGATGTCTGACGCAGTTAGGGCCCATCGTGTGTGAGATCAAAGACTGGGAGGCGGTGTCCAATAATCCCTTCTTTTGTGCGGATCCTGGCCGTGTGAGTGAGCTGGAAGCGTTTATGGTGGCACTGCGTCGGGATCAGGATTCGATCGGAGCTCGGATTACGGTGGTTGCCGATGGCGTTCCACCGGGTTGGGGCGAGCCGATCTTTGACCGGCTCGATGCAGATCTAGCCCATGCACTGATGAGCATCAATGCAGTCAAAGGGGTGGAAATGGGAGACGGCATGTCGGTGGTGACCGCGCGCGGATCCGAGCACCGCGATCTGCTGACCCCTGAGGGATTTTTGACCAATCATGCCGGCGGTGTATTAGGGGGATTTCTTCCGGGCAGCCCATTGTCGCGCATTTGGCATTAAAGCCGACCTCATCCATTACCACGCCAGGGCAGAGCATCAATCGCTTTGGCGAGTCAGTGGATGTGATCACCAAGGGGCGACACGATCCCTGTGTGGGAATTCGGGCCACGCCCATTGCCGAGGCAATGATGGCCATCGTGTTGCTTGATCATGCGCTACGGCATCGCGGTCAAAATGCCCACGTTCAAACCGAAACACCGGTGATCCCAGGTTTGGCATCGACGTGAGTCAAGCGGTCCCGAGCGCCCGTCTCGGTGGCCTGTACGGGTTGTACTTTGCACTGGTGGCCTTGATTGTTGCCTGGCTGGGTCCGTACTTTCAGGCCTTGGGCTACACCGCCTCGGAAATCGGCATCTTGATCGGTATTCTCACCGGGTCAAAAATTGTCGCGCCCTATCTGTGGGGCATGCTGGGTGATCGGATTCCGAATCGATTGCGGGTGGTCCAGGCCGGAATGCTCGGCTCGGCACTGGTCAGTGGCTGGCTGTTAGCCACGCCTGGCTTTTGGCAGTTGGTGGTGATCCTGGCGGTGCTTGGGTTATTTTGGAACGCCATCATTGCCCAATTCGACACCTTGACGCTTGAGTATTTAGGGGGTGCCCACCATCGCTATTCGGCGATTCGGATGTGGGGATCGGTCGGTTTTATTTGCGCGATGCTTGCCAGTGGGGCCTGGTTTCGGGTGTTCAGTCTTGAAAGCTTGCCCTGGATGTTGCTGGTCGGGCTGTTGTTATCCAGTTTACTGACGCTCTGGCTCCCGCCCGTGGTCCATGCGCCGGCCTCAGACGTGCCCTTGGGGCGCGTCATGGATCGCCTGAAATCACCCGTGGTGTGGCTATTTTTGGTGGTTGCTGCACTCAATCAGTTTGCGCATGGTCCGCTGAACGTGTTTTTCACACTCTATGTCCAGGAGCATGGCTATTCTGCCTT
This sequence comes from Litorivicinus sp., assembly GCA_018401755.1. Classification (GTDB taxonomy): domain Bacteria; phylum Pseudomonadota; class Gammaproteobacteria; order Pseudomonadales; family Litorivicinaceae; genus HIMB30. The sequence goes on along the minus strand of JAGYKJ010000005.1, from coordinate 154,999 downwards.
GCAGGCGGGTCAGTTATGGGCTTTGGCAGTGGCGGTTGAAGTGGTCCTGTTTTGGTCTTTGCCACGCTTTCTTGCGCGGATCGATCTACGCCAATTGCTGATTTGGGCGCTCATCGCGGGCGCTTTTCGTTGGGTAATGACTGCCTTTTGGGTGGAGCAGCCATGGGTATTGATGGGCTTACAGATGTTGCATGCCTTCACCTTTGCTGCGATTCATAGTGTCAGTATCGAATTCGTACGGCGATGGTTTCCGCGCCAACTTGCAGGCCGTGGTATGGCGCTCTACAGCGGCGTGGTGTTCGGCGTTGGTGGGTCAACCGGTGCGCTGGCCTCTGGATTTTTATGGGAGCATGCAGGGAGTACGGTCAGTTTTGTGGCCATGGGCGTGCTGTCAGGGGTGCTGGCGGTGGTGGTTCTGTACTCGCTCAAATCGGCTCGATTGGGTCCTGCAGCCAGCTTAGATGCCACCTATGGTTGATTCGGAAAAGTCGGTACACTAGCGGGCTTGATTTGCCTGGGAGGTCGCATGGCCGCACGCACCTTGTATGAAAAACTTTGGGACAGTCACGTCGTCTCCACCCGGGATGACGGCTCGGCACTGTTGTATATCGATCGCCACCTGGTTCATGAGGTGACCTCACCGCAAGCCTTTGAGGGGCTGACCCTAGCTGGCCGGACGCCGTGGCGACTGGATGCCAACTTGGCGACTGTGGATCATAACGTGCCAACGGAAAACCAGTCCGCCGGCGTCGATGCGATTGCGGATCCCACCAGTCGTATTCAGGTGAAGACCCTGGATGCCAACTGCGATGCCTTTGGGATCACGCAATTTAAGATGGCAGACCCAAGAGCAGGGATCGTGCATGTGATTGGTCCAGAGCAGGGTGCGACCTTGCCAGGCATGACGGTGGTGTGCGGGGATTCCCACACCTCAACCCATGGCGCCTTTGGCGCCCTGGCCCATGGGATCGGAACCAGTGAAGTCGAGCATGTGTTGGCGACCCAATGCTTGGTCACCCAGAAAATGAAGACCATGCGGATTCGGATTTCCGGTCCACTGGGCTTCGGGGTCACCGCGAAGGATGTGATTTTGTATGTCATCGGCCAGATTGGCACTGCCGGTGGCACTGGATGTGCGATTGAGTTTGCTGGTGAAGCGATCGAGAGCCTCTCCATGGAGGGTCGCATGACCGTGTGCAACATGGCCATTGAAGCCGGTGCGCGCGCTGGATTGATTGCCGTGGATCAAACCACCATCGATTACGTCCAAGGCCGTCCGTATGCCCCAACAGGGGCTGATTGGGCGCGTGCTGTGGCGGCTTGGTCGGAGTTGCACAGTGATTCAGATGCACATTTTGACGTCGACATCGCGATTGATGGCACTTTGATCGAACCGCAGGTGTCGTGGGGCACAAATCCAGAGATGGTAACGGGCGTCCACGGTGTGGTGCCAGATCCCGCACTGATCGATGATCCGACTAAGCGCGAAGGTGTCGAGCGTGCCCTGAAGTACATGGGTTTGACTGCTCGCCAATCGATTCAGAGCATCCAACTGGATCGGGTGTTCATTGGCTCATGCACAAATTCACGCATTGAAGATTTACGGGAAGCCGCCCGGGTGGTGGAAGGAAAGCGCGTGGCCGGCTCGGTCCGCCAGGCGCTCGTGGTGCCGGGATCTGGGTTGGTGAAACGAGAGGCCGAACGCGAAGGCTTGGATCAGATCTTTCGTGCTGCCGGATTTGAGTGGCGCGATCCAGGCTGCTCCATGTGTCTTGCGATGAATGCGGACCGGTTGGGTGCTGGAGAGCATTGTGCATCGACATCGAACCGAAACTTTGAAGGTCGTCAGGGGACCGGGGGTCGGACCCATTTGGTCAGCCCAGCGATGGCGGCAGCGGCCGCGATTGCCGGCCACTTCGTTGATGTGCGTGAGTGGTAAGGAGACGTCATGCAACAATTTATTCGTGAAACCGGCGTGGTCATGCCCTTGGATCGGGCCAATGTGGATACCGATCAGATCATTCCGAAGCAATATTTAAAATCGATCAAGCGCACCGGCTTCGGTGTCAATTTATTTGATGATTGGCGATACCTCGATCCAGGTGAGCCCGACACGGATCACAGCACCCGACGGATCAATCCGGAGTTTATCCTGAACGAGCCCCGGTATCGGGATGCCAAGATTTTGTTAGCCCGCGACAACTTTGGTTGTGGATCGAGCCGTGAGCATGCGCCTTGGGCCATTATGGAATATGGCTTTCGTGCGGTCATTGCGCCCAGTTTTGCGGATATTTTTTTCAACAACAGTTTTAAAAATGGCCTCTTACCCCTGGTCTTGGATGCGGCCTTGGTGGATGCGTTATTTGCGCGGACACAGGGCGCTGAGACCTATGCATTGACCATTGATTTGGCCGCACAGACGCTCTTGGGTGAGGATGGCTGGTCGGCTGGATTTTCGATTGATCCGTTTCGGAAAACCTGTCTGCTCGAAGGACTCGATGAGATTGGGTTGACACTCAAAGAGGCCGATGCCATCCGTGCCTATGAATCACGTCGCCGGGCAGACGCGCCCTGGCTTTTCCGGGAGTAGTCGATGGGACACATTGTTGTTTTGCCGGGCGATGGCATTGGCCCTGAAATCGTCGCACAGGCGGTGCGCGTACTGGATGTGGTGAATGCACGGTTCGGATTGGGACTCACCCACAGTGAGGCGTTGATTGGTGGCGCTGCGATTGATGCCACCGGGGATCCCTTGCCTGAGACGACCTTGACCCAAGCGAAGGCAGCGGATGCGGTGCTGTTGGGTGCGGTCGGCGGTCCCGCCTGGGATGGGCTGCCCATGAGTCAGCGTCCGGAAAAGGGGTTACTGCGGATCCGGGCTGGAATGGAGCTGTTCGCTAATTTTCGGCCAGCGATCTTGTATCCGGAGCTTGCGCATGCGTCGACCTTAAAGCCTGAGGTGGTCTCTGGCTTGGATATTTTGATTGTCCGGGAATTGATCGGCGGGATTTATTTTGGTGAGCCACGAGGTATTGAAGGTGCGCCTGGCCAGCGTGTTGGATTTAATACTGACCGCTACAGTGAGCCTGAGATCGAGCGGATTGGGCGCATTGCCTTTGATGCAGCGCGCGCCCGCGGTGGGCGTCTGTGCTCGGTGGACAAAGCCAATGTGCTGGAAGTGACGGTGTTGTGGCGTGAGGTGATGACACGGCTGGCTGCTGACTATCCAGATGTCACACTGTCGCACATGTATGTGGATAACGCGGCAATGCAGTTGGTCCGCGCACCGAAGCAGTTTGATGTGGTGGTCACCGGGAATCTGTTTGGGGATATTTTGAGTGATGCGGCAGCCATGTTGACGGGGTCGATCGGGATGTTGCCATCGGCCAGTCTGAACAGCGCCAAACAAGGTCTGTACGAGCCCTGTCATGGGTCTGCACCGGATATCGCTGGAACTGATACCGCGAATCCGCTCGCCACAATTTTATCGGTGGCGATGATGTTGATGCATACCTTCAATCATCGCGAGGCAGCAACGGCAATAGAGACCGCGGTACAGCATGTGCTGGCGACTGGCTTTCGCACACGTGATATCGCGACAGCGGCTGTGGATGAGCGGATAGTGGGCTGTCAGGCCATGGGTGACGCGGTTGTGACCTCCTTAGAAGGACAATGAAATGCGAGTTGGACTAATTGGTTGGCGAGGCATGGTTGGCTCTGTCCTGATGGAGCGGATGCGTGCAGAGAATACTCTCGCGGGGACTGAGCCGGTATTTTTTTCAACCTCCCAGGTTGGCCAGGCGGCGCCTGCAGAAAGCGCCGAGGCGACGCTATTGGATGCGATGGATCTCGCCCAATTAGCCGCCTGTGATGTCCTGATCACCTGCCAAGGCGGCGACTACACCAAGGCAGTTTATGGACCGCTGCGTGCGACAGGATGGCAGGGATATTGGATCGATGCGGCCAGTACTCTCCGGATGGAGCCGCAGACGATTCTAGTACTGGATCCGGTCAATCGGCCGGTGATTGATGCAGCTTTGGATGCGGGCCAGAAAGACTTTATTGGCTCGAACTGCACGGTGGGTTTGATGTTGATGGCGGTGGGCAGCTTGATTCGGGAAGGGTGGGTGGAATGGATCACCTCCATGACCTATCAAGCCGCCAGTGGAGCAGGTGCCAGCCAGATGCGTGAGTTGATTCAGCAGATGGGTGCTTTGCACGCCTCGGTCGCCACTGACTTGGCGAATCCCGCGTCGGCGATTTTAGCAATTGACCGCCAAGTGACCGAGTGCTTGCGTGGCGAGCAACTCCCAGTGACTCATTTTGGCTATCCATTAGCGGGTAGTCTGCTGCCGTGGATTGATAGCGCATTGCCCAATGGGCAGAGCCGTGAAGAGTGGAAGGCCATGGCCGAGTGTAACAAAATCATGGGGTTATCAGATCATCCCATCCCCGTGGATGGAACCTGTGTCCGGATCGGCGCGATGCGCTGTCATTCACAAGGACTGACGATTAAGTTGAAACAAGAGATACCCCTGGCTGATATTGAAGCGGTGCTAGCCAATGGCACGCCTTGGACAGATCTGATTCCCAACGATAAGCCGGAATCCATGGCGCGACTGACGCCGGCAGCCACCACGGGCACCTTGCGTGTGCCGGTAGGCCGGGTGCGGAAAATGAATTTAGGACCCACCTTTGTGAATGCGTTTACGGTCGGCGATCAATTGTTATGGGGCGCGGCGGAACCCTTAAAGCGGATGCTTGAGATCCTGAAGGCGCGGGTATGAACCGTTGGCTCGTCACAGGGGCAGGCCAAAGCGTCTGTGATGCGTGGATGGCTGCGTTGGATCAGCGGTTTGCCGAGGATGTGTTTGTTCTGACGGATGGTCCGGAGGTGGCGGGCGAAGCAAGACGCTTATTTGGTCACACCCTCATCGTGCAACTGCCCGAGACGGTCGATCCTGCAGAATTTGATGGCGTCATTGATCTGGCAGGTGCAACAGTCACCGAGACCCCGTGCTATGTCTTGCCTAGCCCGGCGAAGGCATTGGTGCAGCGAGTACTGGCTGATGTGCAGGTTCGGGGGATCGTCGGAGCCTTGACTGAGCCTGCGATCGCGATGCCAGGTGGTGTCGAGGCGCTTGCGGGTCAGGTGAGTCAACTGTTCAACGGGCGCGATCCCGATTCGGAGCCCTTTGGCGGGAGTCTCGCGTTTAATCAATTGCGCCGCGACAGCGCTGAGTTGGAGCAGTGGGTGATGCACGCCCAGGGCCTTGGGCCAGAGGCGGTTTCGCTGGCCGTGCACCAGACGGATTTGTTTTACACCACCACCGCCAGTCTTTGGATCGAGGCAGATGCCTCGACGGTGGATGCCCTGGTGGCCGCATCCAATACCGCCATGGATGCCTGTCTGGCTGCGGCACCCAGTCGTGGTCGGGCCGATGATGTCGCCTGTTGGCAAATGGCAACGCGAGTCTTGACGCCGACCTGGGTACACGTGCAAGTTTATGCAGACACCGAGTATGGCGTATGGGTCCCGGCAATGGTGGATTGGATGTGTGGTCTGCAGGAAGTACACCTGTGAGATGGCTTGGCCTGCTTCTGGGGTTGGTCATCAGCCACAGTCTGTGGGCCGTCGAGTTCGGCAGCCCCCGCGTTCTTTCAGTGCGTGGGGAACCGCTGCAAATCGTCATTCCCATGACAGGCATTTCGCCTGGGACAGAAACAGCCTATTTCCCGTTACTTGCACCCCAAGCAGCCTTTGATCAGCGCGGACTCTCCCGTGCGGCTGAACTGACGCGCTTACGCTACCGAGTAAACGCCACGGGCGCAGGTCGCGCGGAATTAGTCATCAGCACCAAAGAGCCTTGGGAGACCGCAAGTCTCAGCACCTTGATCGAAGTGTACTCCCCAGTTGGTGCATTACTTCGCCCACTCTCCGTTGCGATTCCCCGAGCACAGCGTTCGAGCACCTCGATTGGTCTGGAGCCACCCGAATCAGCGGTGCAACCCACCATCGCGTTGCCCACACAGCCCAGTGTCGTTTCAGAGATCGCTGAGACCGAGATGCCACCTGCTGAGCCGACCTCTGATGCATCCATGGCCCCCATGGCAGCAGTTGCGGATCCCGCATCCACGGTGCAAGCAGCGTCCATTCGGGTGACCTCTGGAATGACACTGTGGCGTATCGCCGAGCGTGTCCGTCCCGAGGGCTTGAGCATGGAGCAGGTCATGATGGCGCTGTATGCGGACAACCCTGAGGCCTTTGAGTACGGTAATGTCAATGCGCTGGAGAAGGATCGCCTATTAACGGTGCCCTCGATTGCGCGGATGGCGGCGATGAATCCTGAGGAAGCCAGCCGGGTCTTTAAAGCCCACATGGCGGCGCCAAAGCGAGATTTTCGCAGGAGTGATGCGGTTCAATCCGTGACTGATCAAACCACGCCCGTGGAACCCGTGACCCTTGTCCCGGAGCCCGTGGTTCGTGCTCCAGTGTCTGCGCCAGTCACCGCGGTTGTGATGGCCAACACCGAGGATGCGACAACGCCTGCAGAGCCAGTGGATGCGGATAGACCGATGACTGAGTCCTTGGTTGAAGAGACGCGCGTACCTGAATCACCAAGCCCATCCGACACCCTGCCATCCACCCCCTCGGTGGACTCTGAAGTCACGCTTGCTGCGCCCACGGTACCCTCTGAGGTGATTGCCGAGGCGCTGCTCGAGCCCTCCACGATGACGGAGGACATGTCTGGTGCGGAAGTAGTGACGGCGGAAAATGCGATGCCGCCGCCAGAGCAGATCCCTGACGCCTCGGACGGTGTGTTGGTGAGTCGGATCACCGATCTTGAATCCAAGCTCACCGAAGTGGATGCCAAGATAAGTGAATTGATTCAGACCATAACAACCCCACCAACACCCTCGATCACTGAGCGTGCATTTTCGACAGCAATCGTACCGGAGGCTGTGATTGAGAATCCCACGCCGACTTGGGTTGCGTGGTTGCGTCGTCCGGAGATTCTAGGCGCACTGGCTGGCGCCGCTTTTCTGATTTTGGTGCTGATCTGGCGCACCACGAGCCCGGCAACCTCGCCACGACGGGTTGCTGAGGTGAGTCGTCCAGCGCCCCCACCTCAGCCGATCCAACCGGTCTCTCCTGAGCGTGTGGTGGCGGTGCAAAAGGATCCGTTGGCGATGGCCATTGACACGGTACAAAGCAAGTTGGTTGAGCCGCATGCCTTGGAGAAAACCGAGTCCTTGTATCGTCTTGAAGATGAAGCGGCCTTGTTAGCTGCCTTCTCTGCAGATGCACTGAACGAACATCCCGAGTGGGGGGATGATCCGGATGATGAGGCTGACCTGGCCAGCCAACAATTGGAAATGGTGCAATCCTATTTGGACAAGGGGATGCGTGAAGTGGCGATTGAGCTGCTCCAGCGTGTTGCCGTCTCTCCAGATCGCGAGGCGCGCACCCGGGCCAGCACTTGGCTGAGCCAATTACACGCCAACGCATGATGCGATTGGCGGCAGGCATTGAGTACGATGGAACTGCTTACCATGGGTGGCAAGCACAGCGTCACGATCCCCATACGGTGCAGTCTGTGGTTGAAAAAGCCTTGGCTGTGATTGCCGCTGAACCGGTCTCAGTGGTGTGCGCAGGGCGCACCGATGCGGGCGTGCATGCCAGCGGACAAGTGGTGCATTTTGATACTGAGGCGATGCGAGATCCCTACAATTGGGTAATGGGAACCAATACGCAGTTGCCCGAGGATGTCTCTCTAGCCTGGGTGCGACCAGTGGATGCGCGTTTCCATGCGCGGTTTTCGGCGCAGACTCGTCAATATGTGTACTTGATTCGGCGAGTGCCGTTTCGCAGTGCGCTTCTGCGACATGCAGCCACCCCGACCCATCGTTCGCTGGATCCGCATCGAATGGCGCAGGCGGCGACGGCCTTAGTCGGAACGCATGATTTCAATGCGTATCGATCAGTCCATTGCCAAGCAAAGACATCTGTCCGAACAATTCATCGGTTACGGATCCATGCACACGATCAGCTGCTCGCCGTGCATGTCGAGGCAGATGGGTTCTTACAGAATATGGTGCGGACGATCGTGGGTGTGTTACTGGCCATTGGTACCGGTGATGCGGCAGTCTCTTGGGCCGGGGACGTGCTTGCCAGCGGTGATCGGACCCAAGGGGGCGTGACAGCACCCCCGCAAGGCCTGTATTTTCTAGGACCAACCTATGGAGACCTGTTGTCTTCCGAGGAGACGGTACGGATTCCGCCGGTGGTGGCCTCCGTTCTTGATACTGCGCCTGTGGAGCCCTGATGACCCGTGTAAAATTCTGTGGATTGACGCGCCCCGAGGATGTGGACTGCGCGGTCTCGCTTGGTGTGGATGCCATCGGCTTGGTGTTCTACGAGAAAAGTCCTCGTGGTGTCTCGGTCGAGACGGCGATCGCGCTGGCTGCGCGGATCCCGGCATTTGTGACGCGGGTTGGATTATTTGTCGATGCGGATTCTGGGTGGATCCGTGACGTGGCGGCTGCTGTTCGCCTGAATCTTGTGCAATTGCATGGCACCGAGACTCCAGAGGCCTGCGAAGCGTTGGGGTTGCCCTATATTAAGGCCTTTCGTGTGCGTCCGACCTTGGATTTGGGAAAATGGATGCCAGCATATACCAGTGCATCGGGTGTGTTGCTTGATGCGTACCGCCCCGGTGTTCCAGGCGGGACTGGCGCACAATTTGACTGGAGCCTGGTTCCAGAGACGACACAGCCCATCATACTGGCCGGCGGGTTGACACCTGAGAATGTCGGTCCAGCTGTTTCCCAAGTCACGCCTTGGGCAGTGGATGTCAGTGGGGGCATTGAGTCCCTGCCTGGCGTGAAAGATCCTGATAAGATGGGACGCTTTTTAGCTGCCTGTCACACAAAGCGAGATGAAACATGGCTCAAGCCCTAAGTGAATCCGAACTCCGAAATATGGTCTATGAGCCTGATGCACGGGGTCATTTTGGACCCTATGGCGGGCGATATGTGTCTGAGACTCTGATGGCGGCGCTGGCCGAACTCGATCGGAGTTATCAAAGCCTCAAAAATGACCCCGCATTTCAGCAAGAATTTGATGCAGATTTATCGAGCTTTGTTGGACGTCCGTCACCGCTGTATCACGCCAAGCGGTGGTCTGATGCGATTGGTGGGGCACAAATTTATTTCAAACGAGAAGATTTAAATCACACCGGTGCGCACAAGGTGAATAACACCATTGGTCAGGCATTGCTTGCCAAATATTCAGGCAAACCGCGGGTGATCGCTGAGACGGGTGCAGGCCAGCATGGTGTCGCGACGGCGACCGTGGCGGCGCGACTCGGTCTTGAGTGCGTGGTCTACATGGGTGCGGATGACGTGGAGCGGCAATCCCCGAACGTCTACCGCATGAAACTGCTGGGTGCGACGGTGGTGCCAGTGACATCGGGCTCGCGAACCCTAAAGGACGCGCTTAGCGAAGCGATGCGGGATTGGGTCACCAATGTCGAATCCACGTTTTACATCATTGGCACCGTGGCAGGCCCAGCGCCATACCCACAAATAGTGCGTGATTTTAATGCTGTGGTTGGACGTGAAGTGCGTTGGCAGTCACAGGATTTGTTTGGGCGCTTCCCGGATGCATTGGTCGCCTGTGTGGGTGGTGGATCCAATGCCCTGGGTTTGTTTTACCCCTTCTTGAATGACACCGAAGTGGCCTTGATTGGGGTCGAGGCGGCCGGTCGTGGACTGTCCACCACCGAGCATGCGGCGCCCCTGTCGGTCGGGCGTCCCGGTGTATTGCATGGTGCTAAGACCTACATCATGGATAATGCGGATGGTCAGATTTCGCACACCCATTCCGTGTCTGCAGGCCTTGATTATCCGGGGGTTGGTCCGGAGCATGCATTCTTAAAGGATATCGGTCGGGCGCAGTATGTCGGTGCCACCGATGACGAAGCCTTGTCAGCCTTTCATGAAGTCTCTGAAGTTGAGGGTATTATCCCTGCCTTGGAAACCGCGCATGCGCTGGCCTATACCAAGACGTTGGCGGCATCGATGCGGCCTGATCAAGTGGTCGTGTGTAATATGTCCGGTCGCGGAGACAAAGATATTTTCACGGTTGCCAAGTTGGAAGGCATTACACTGTAAGGAAGCCCATGAGTCGCATTGCTACACGAATGGCCGAGCTTGCGGCCCGCGGACGAAAAGCCCTGATTCCCTATGTTGTGGCGGGAGATCCCGTCCCGGAAATGACCGTTGAGATCATGCAAGCGCTGGTCGCAGCGGGATCTGACGTGATTGAGCTGGGGATGCCCTTTTCAGATCCGTTTGCAGATGGTCCCGTTAATCAGCGTGGGGCTGAGCGCGCAATTGCGTCTGGTATGACACTTCGGGGCGTGCTGGACGCGGTGGCTGTGTTTCGGCAAACCGATCAGACCACGCCAGTGGTGTTGATGGGCTACCTCAATCCAATCATTGCGATGGGTGAGGCAGTCTTTTGTCAGGCTGCGCAGGCAGCGGGCGTGGATGGGTTGTTGGTGGTCGATATGCCCCCCGAAGAAGAAGAAGGATTGGTCGCTGAAGCGCGTCACTGTGGGATGGATATGATTTATCTTGCAGCGCCGACCACCACGGACGCTCGGATGGCTTTGATTGGTCGGGCAACCAGCGGCTACTTATATTATGTCTCGTTACGCGGCGTGACCGGATCGAGTCAACTAAATACAGATGAAGTCTCTGCAAAAATCACGGCGATCCGGGCATTGGTGGATGCACCCATTTGTGTGGGTTTCGGAATCCGTACACCACAGCAGGCCGCAGAGGTCAGTCGCTTGGCAGATGGGGTGATTGTGGGATCCATCTTGGTGCAGGCGGTGGAAGATCACAAAGATCAGCCCGCCGCGGTGCCTGGCGCCCTGACTGCACTGTTGGCTCCGATGCGCGCGGCGATGGATCGCATGGAGGTCTCTGGTGAGTAATTGGCTCGATAAAATTGTGCCTGCAGTTGTTCGCTCGAAAACTGAGCGGAAGGCCCAGGTCCCCGATGGCCTTTGGGCCAAGTGTCCCACCTGCGAAGCAGTGCTGTATCAACCCGAGCTTGAGCGCAATCAAAAGGTCTGCCCGAAGTGTGGGCACCATGGTCGTCTGGGCGCGAGAGCGCGTCTTTCTGGGTTTTTAGATGAGGGAACCGGCACAGAACTCTTCGCCGAGCTGGCGCCGGATGATCGGCTGAAGTTTCGTGATCTGAAAAAGTATCGGGATCGGCTGGTGGCGGCGCAAAAAGCCACCGGTGAAAAAGATGCGATGGTTGCGATGACCGGTGCCGTCTTAGGTCGACCCGTGATCGTGCTGGCCTTTGAATTTGAGTTCATGGGTGGATCCATGGGCACTGTTGTGGGGGAGAAGTTTGTGCGAGCCGCTGAGCAAGCGCTTGAGACCCGGATCCCACTGATTTGCTTTTCGGCGTCTGGCGGTGCTCGGATGCAGGAGGCGCTGTTGTCGTTAATGCAGATGGCTCGAACCTCTGCCGCCCTGGCGCGTCTTGCGGAAGCCGGTGTGCCCTATATTTCAGTGCTGACGGATCCCGTGTTCGGCGGTGTATCAGCCAGTTTTGCAATGCTGGGAGACGTCAATATTGCGGAGCCGAAAGCCTTAGTGGGTTTTGCGGGGCCGAGAGTGATTGAACAGACGGTCCGGGAAACGCTTCCTGAAGGATTTCAGCGGGCCGAGTTCTTGCTCGCGCATGGTACCGTGGACATGATCGTCGCTCGCCCACAGATGCGCGAGACCATCGCCCGTGTGTTATCCCGCTTAAGCCATTGAAAACCTGGCTTCAGTGGGAAGCCGACCTGAATCGGCTGACGCCTCCCGAACAGATCATGATGGGACTCGATCGTGTTCAGGTCGTCGCCTCCCGCTTGCCCATTCGACCTCAGCCGGCACGGGTGTGCACGATCGCTGGAACCAATGGCAAGGGATCGACCGTGGAAGCCTTGGGAGCTCTGGCACAGGCCTCTGGACTTCGCTATGCCCAATACACCTCACCGCATTTGTGTCGGTTCACGGAACGGATTCGGATCAATGGAGCCGAGGTATCTGAGACGGTCTTGGCGCAAGCCTGTGATCAGGTCGAAGCCGCACGTGGCGAGACTTTCCTCACGTTTTTTGAGTTCACCACGCTGGCTGCTTTGGTGATCTTTACGGCATCTGACTTGGATCTTTGGATTTTAGAAGTGGGCCTTGGTGGCCGCCTGGATGCGGTGAATATACTCGACGCCGATGTCAGTGTGATTACCCAGATTGGCTTGGATCATCAAGCCTATTTGGGCGAGACGATTGAGGCAATTGCCCGAGAAAAGGCTGGGATTTTGCGCGCTCAGCGACCCGCATGGACAGTGCGTCAGGCGGCCACGCCTGCGTTGATGGAGGTCGCCGCACAGTGTGGCGCGATGCTGCACGTGGTGGACTGGATGACAGACCCCGACGGACGCTCTGAGGTCGAGATCCGGCCACACCGGGTGTGCTTGTCGGCGCTGGATATCCCAGTGGCCTCTGCCGCGTTGGCATTGGCTGCTGCATCAACCTTGGGACTTTCGGTCTCCGATCCTGTTGAGACGTTACAGCGTGTCTCGTTGCTAGGTCGCATGACTCTGAGGACGGATCCACGTGGGGTGCGATGGTGGTTTGATGTGGCGCACAACCCTCAGGCAGTTGCGTATGTCATGACACGTTGGCAGATGCTGCCTGTCTTAGGGCACCGCTTTGTGATTCTCGGCCTGCTTGCAGATAAAGATGCGTCTGGTGTGCTCGCGGCGATTGATGCCGATATCAATCTCATCGTCGTTGGATTGACGGGTCCGCGAGGTCGAAGTGCCGCGAATCTGGCGCAGCACGCAGCGCAACAAGGGCGGACGGTCTGGCGGAGTTTTGATACACTGCAGGTTGCGATGGATGCACTCCCAACTGCGTTACAGGCCGATGACGCTGTGGTGGTGCTGGGATCTTTTTTGATGGTGGCGGATGCCCTAACCCATGACGACTTCCTCTGAACATACGCCCGAGACACAGCGTCGCCGCAATCAGTGGATAGGTGCGGTTGCCTTATTGGCACTGGCTGCACTGATTTTGCCCTGGCTCCTGACCCCTGAGTTTGAGGGTATCGAGCGCCGTGGACCCGATCTGCGGCCGATCCAGGATGCACCTGTGGTCCTGAACCCGCCAGCTATTCGAGAGCCGATGACGGCTCCTTTCGCGGAGCAACAAGCCGCGCTCCAGGCGGGGTTAAATGCACCGATTGGTGGTGTGTTGGCATCGCATGTGATCCAGTTGGGCGCCTTCAAAGATCGGGCGAATGCAGAGTCCCTGCAGACGCGTGTGGATGCACTGGATCTGGGGCGGGTCTACGTGCGTAGCGAAGGGGATGTTCACCGCGTCTTGATGGGTCCCTGGGTCGATCAAACAGCCGCCCAGACAGTGGCCACCGAGGTGGCCAAAGCCTTGTCATTGACACCCTTGTTACAGCGGTTTGATGTTCGGATGCACGGACCGCAATGAATACCGATCAGGTCATGACTGCAGCCAGTAATGGGTTTGGGTTGAGCTGGTTTGATTGGATTTTGGTTGCATTAATCGCCCTGTCCACAGCCATGAGTCTGGGACGCGGGTTTGTGCGCGAGGCCCTGAGTCTCGGCACCTGGGTGGCAGCCTTTGTGGTGGCACGGCTATTTTATGCTGAGATGGATGCGCTCTTAGCCTCCATGATCAGTGATGCCTTAATGCGCGGGATTGCTGCCTTTGCCGCTCTGTTTATCGGCACCTTATTGGTTGGCGCCTTGATTGCGTTTTTGCTGGGTGCTCTGATCAATGCGACCGGGCTGTCCTCAACAGATCGGGTCCTGGGAATGGTGTTTGGTTTGGCGCGTGGGTCTGTGATTGCGACCGTCAGCATTGGACTGTTGAGCCTAACGCCCTTGGTGAACGATGCCTGGTATCAGCGTTCAATGCTGGCGCCCTATTTTGAAACAGTGGCCGATTGGGGCCTGTCGGAAATCCAGGTACGACTGGATCGACAACCTCGTCAATAAGGAATGAATGATGTGTGGCGTAGTGGGAATCTTCGGGCGCGGTAACGTCAATCAAGCGTTATTTGATGCATTAACCGTGTTGCAGCATCGGGGCCAAGACGCAGCCGGGATTGTGACCTGTGATCGAGGCAAGTTCCATTTACGCAAAGACAATGGCTTGGTGCGGGACGTTTTCCGAACACGTCACATGCGCTATCTCATGGGCAATATGGGGATTGGTCACGTCCGATATCCAACGGCAGGATCGAGTTCGTCATCTGAGTCGCAACCCTTCTACGTCAACAGTCCATACGGCATCAGCCTCGCGCACAATGGCAACCTGACCAATACGCGCGAGTTAATGGAAAATCTGTATCACGAAGATTTACGCCATATCAATACCGACAGCGACTCGGAAGTCCTCCTCAACGTCTTGGCGCATGAGTTGGATCAGCGGCACACCTTTCGGCCGAGTCCTGAGGATTTTTTTGCGGCGGTGGAAGCAGTGCATCGACGCTGCCGTGGCGCCTATGCAGTGGTCGCCTTAATTAACGGACATGGTATTTTAGGCTTTCGGGACCCCCATGGGATCCGGCCAATCTGTATCGGGCAGCGAAAGACGGAACGTGGCGTCGAATACATGATTGCCAGCGAGTCAGTGGCTTTGAGTTGCGCTGGCTTTTCCTTGATTGACGACCTCGCGCCAGGCGAGGCTGCGTTCGTTGATGCATCTGGGACGCTGCATCGGAAGTTGTGTGCTGGTGATAAAGAGCGTCATCCCTGCTTGTTTGAGTATGTGTATTTATCCCGTCCTGATTCCGTGATTGATGGTGTGAGCGTCTATGCGGCACGGATCAACATGGGACGGAAACTCGCGGATAAAATTCTCAAGGAGATGCCCAATTACGATATCGATGTCGTGATTCCAATCCCGGATACAAGCCGCACCGCTGCGTTGGAAGTTGCCCAGAAACTCGGCGTGTTGTTCCGTGAAGGCTTCATCAAGAATCGCTATATTGGTCGAACCTTCATCATGCCGGGACAAACAGAACGGCAAAAGTCGGTGCGGCAAAAGCTTAACCCGGTCGCCTCTGAGTTCAAGGGACGTAATGTGTTGTTGGTGGATGATTCGATCGTGCGCGGCACGACCTGCCATCAGATTGTTGAAATGGCGCGTGATGCCGGTGCCAAGAAGGTGTATTTCGCGTCAGCAGCGCCTGCCGTGGTCTCCCCAAATGTGTATGGAATCGATATGCCGGCAGCGTCAGAGCTGATTGCGCATGGACGGACCACGGCACAGATCAATCAGTTAATAGGTGCCGATGGACTGATTTATCAGGAACTTGAGGATCTCGTCGATGCTGTCCGTGAGCTGAACCCCGCCTTGCGAACCTTTGAAGACTCCGTGTTTTCAGCCTGCTATTTGACGCGCGAGATCGATGCGGCCTATCTTGAAGAGTTGGCGGCCAAGCGGAATGATACTGCAAAGGCGCGGCGGTCGGACGCCGAAGATGCGTCCTTGGATTTACGTGCGGACGTGTCTTGATGAAACGCGATGATCGGTTGAATGCCTTGCTCCAGGACATGGCGCTGGAAACCCAGGCGGTGCGGATGGGGATCCATCGAACCGCGGAACGAGAGCATGCCGAGCCGATTTTTATGACATCGAGCTTTGTGTTCCCAGATGCGGCGACCATGGCTGATGCCTTCGTGAACAATTCTGGGCTGTCCATTTACGGCCGGATTGATAATCCAACAATCGATAGCTTTTGCGAACGCTTAGCGGCGATGGAAGGCGCTGAGGCTTGCGAGGCAGCAGCGACTGGCATGGGGGCGATCTTGTCAACCGTGTTGGCGCATTGCCAGTCGGGTGATCGCATTTTGTGTTCAACTGGAGTGTTTGGCGCGACCCTGCAGCTGTTTCAAAAGTATCTGCAGAAGTTCAACATGCAGATTGAACTGGTGCCGACGACGCGACTTGAGGTTTGGGAGTCTGCCTTGAAAACACCCGCACGCCTCGCCTATGTGGAAACACCCTCAAATCCAACCATTGAATTGGTGGATATTGCGGCATTATCCGCATTGTGTCAGGCCGCTGGGACCTTGCTTGTGGTCGATAATTGCTTTACCAGTCCAGCACTGCAACAGCCCTTGGCGCTGGGTGCTGATTTGGTGATCCATTCGGCGACCAAGTACATCGATGGACAAGGGCGCGCATTAGGGGGTGCGGTCGTGGGTCGGCGATCGCTGATTGAGCCTGTGACCACCTTTATTCGCTCTGGTGGCGTCACCATGAGTCCGTTTAACGCGTGGATCTTCTTGAAAGGCTTAGAGACCTTACAGATTCGGATGGCGGCGCATTCCGAGCGCGCATTAGCGCTTGCACAATGGCTTGAGGAACAACCTGAGGTTGCGCGGGTGAACTATGCGGGCTTGGCGAGTCATCCACAACGGGCGTTGGCTCAACGACAGATGCAGGCCGGGGGTGGGGTACTGAGTTTTACCTTGGCGGCAGGGACCCGTGAGGCGGCTTGGGCGTTTCTTAATGGGACCTGTTTAATGTCATTGACCGCGAACCTCGGGGATGCCAAGACAACCGTGTGTCATCCGGCAACGTCCACACATGGCCGCTTGACGGATGCCGATCGCCAACTGATGGGGATTGGCGAGAACTTGATTCGAATTGCAGTTGGGTTGGAGTCTGTGGAGGATCTCAAAGCGGATTGTCGTCGGGGTTTTGCGGCTCTGAGGTCAGGCTCATAACCTGAAGGTCGCAGGTTCAATGCCCCGCAACCAAATAAGACACTGAAATCAATAACTAAATCAAAAAGCCCTGATCCTGACGGACGCCCCCGAGGTGAGCGACCGCCGGCATTGTTTGCCATCCAACACGATCCGCATTCGACCGCCTTGCGGGGTCTCAAGCGGAATCGTCTTGCTGATGAACCATCCGGCCCTGCGGCCTCAAGGCGGTGTATCCCGCCCCGGACCTCCCCCCGATCCTCTTCGAGCGACGGGCATGGGGTCTGAGACGTGGCCGGACGTAAGCCGATACCCGCTGCGGATCGATTGTCGGTCGTCCAGAGAATTCCCGTCACCCCCCATGAAAAGCGCGCCATTGAACGCGCTGCCGCCATAGCCGGACTGACAGTCTCCGCCTATATGCGTGCGGCGGCCCTGAAAGGCCCCTTGCCGAAGCCGCCATTCCAAGTACGCGCCCTGGCAACGCTGATCTTTGAACTGAAAGCCATGAAGACTCTCGCGGTGGCCAGTGGTGACCCGAACCTTGAAGCCTAGGCGGTCTTCCCGGGAAAGACATGATCGAGCGGGCTGAGGGGCGAACCGACCTTACCAGTTTCGCCGAGGCTGTCATCCCGACCTTGGGGGATAGGCAGCAAGGTTGAGGCCATGGCCTTGCGCACGGATGCCCAAGATGATCCGTCTTCGCGGCAGGTGGACGGCATTCTCATGGAGTTGAATGATACGCTCGAACCGCTGCGGCGGGCGCTGAACAGCCCGACACCGCCTGAGGTGTCGGATGACGAAGGCGGAAGGCCCATCGATCTGCTTTGATGCTCCGGCACATGCAACTGAAAATGGTTGCAAAATCCCGCCCGAATGCCCACCCTAATTCTAGGAAACAAAATGGGAGTGGCAAGGCGGCATGAGTCGGCGCGACAAGCTGGTTGCCCGACTGAAGGGCAGGCCGAAAGACTTTACCTGGGACGAGCTCGTCAGGCTGCTCGAAGGTCTCGACTATGCCGAGGCCGTCACGTGCAAGACAGGCGGTTCCCGGCGGCGCTTTGTCCATGCCACCGCGCCCACCATCGCGTTGCACAAGCCGCATCCCGCAATATCGTCAAGATGTGCGTCATTGATGATGTGCTGCGGGTCCTGACCGAGGAGGGTCTGATATGAGCACGATGCTGGAATACAAAGGGTATCTCGGATCAGTCGAATACAGCGACGAGGATGAAGTGCTGCGCGGTCGCCTTGAGTTTATCCGCGATCTGGTGACCTATGAAGGACAAGACGCCAAGGGCATCAAGGCGGCGTTCCAGGATGCCGTCGACGATTATCTTGAGCTCTGCGAGGCCGAGGGCCGCAAGCCCGATGTGCCCCTGAAGGGCAGCTTCAACGTGCGCCCCGGACGCGACCTGCACCGCCGCGCCATGCTCTACGCCAAGCGCCGGGGCATCAACCTCAACACCGTCGTCAGCGATGCGCTCCGCCGATATCTCGAACGCGATGAGCATGCGGCGTGACATGAATAGTCGGTACGACCGAGGGGCAAAACTGCATGGATAAAGCTGTTCCACCGCATGAACTGGGGAATTAACCGGGTAGTTTCTGGTTAACACCTGGTCAACATTTTTCGAGTCCCCCATGACTAGAAAAGAGGATTGCGCCGCCAACCCTGGTCATTCAGGCAGGTCATCACGAAAGCGGTCCATCTGGTGCATCCGCTCGTGCAGGATCGTGACAATGCCCACGTCCCCGTTCGACAGCCACCGCCAGTACACGAAATGATGCGCGTGTCGGAAGTAAAAGCCGTCGACGCCAAACTCGGCCGGGATGGGGCGGGACGCGACGCCATGGCTTTCGATCTGGTCGAACGCCGCGAAGAGGTCGGTGGTGTACCGATCCGCCTGCTCGTCGCCCCAGCGGTCGCGGGTGTAGCGATAGATTTCGTCGAGCCGCAGCGATGCGGCCTCCTGGATGCGAATGATCACGTCGTTAGCCCCGGTTCCGGGCAATGACCTCGGCGGCGGTCAAGGGGCGGTAGCTTTCCTCGGGCGCTCCAAACGCCCGGGTCAGCTCAGCCTTCAGACGATCAAAAGCCTCGCGCTCGGCCCGCTCTTTGTCGCGCCGGATCAGGTCGCGGACGTACTCGCTGATGTTCTCATAGGATCCGTTCTCGCCTACGTTCGATGCCACGAATTCGCTCAGGGCACCGCTGATGCGGACAGTCATCGTCGTGGTCTGGGACATGATTGCCTCCGTAATCTTGTCTTCAAGATAAGCAAAAATGAACACACAGGCAAGATTGGTTCTGAAACATCTTCAGCACAACCTCATACTGTGTGCTGCGGCCGCCAACCTCACTTTTGCGCATCAGTCGGAGTTCTAGCAGCATTGCGATGTCACGGTTTGCCGTATCCTGCGGGGACTTTTTGCGTTTGGCATGCGCGACCACCATCCCTCGCGCGTCCGTGACAGGATGAGGTCGGATGCAAACTCTGCGAAGATGGTGAGGATGTTAAAGAGCGTCTTCCCCATTGGATCGGCAGGGTCATCGATCGACGTACCCGAGGCCAACCGACCTTTACGCACTGTCAAGGTATCTGCGATTTCCCGTGCATCGAGCAGTAAGCGAGTGAGGCGGTCAAGTCATTGACAATCCAATCGGAGTGAGTACATTGTTAGTACATCGGAGGACTTAAACATGAAGGTAAACCTGATCGCGATCGGCAATTCCAAAGGCGTGCGTATTCCAAGCTCGGTGATCAAGGAATGCGGCTTCGGCGAGCAGATCGAGATGCGCGTCGAGCACGGCATTGTCATGCTGGAGCCTGCTCGTCGCATCCGCGATGGCTGGGACGGAGCGTTCGCGAGGATGGCCGCTGCCGAGGACGATGCCCTGCTTATCCCCGATACGATGGAGCATGATTGGGATAAGGATGCATGGGAGTGGTAGCGGATGTCCGGCGGTATGACGTGTACCTGGTGAACCTCGACCCCACGCTGGGGTCAGAGATCAAGAAGACCCGACCTTGCCTGGTTATCTCACCGGACGAGATGAACCGGCACATCCGGACGGTCATCATCGCTCCCATGACTTCCGTCACGCGGGACTACCCGAGCCGCGTCGATGTTACCTTCCAGCGCAAGAAGGGCCAGGTGGTTCTCGACCAGATACGGACAGTGGATAAGGCGCGCCTCGCTCAGTATCTCGGGCGCCTGCCGGAGCCGAGTTGTCGCGAGGTCTCCGGCATTCTCCAGCACATGTTCGCCTACGAATAGAACGGCCATGTGATGCTACTTGCAGGTCAGAGATCTGCGTCACTCCCAAAATGCTTTCCCTGACGGCCTCGCCCGTCTCGCGAATACGCCAAATAACGATCAAAAAACACCACCATTTATCAATCAACGTCCACAGTTGCCGCCAATAGTCTGCAACAGGCTTGAGCACTGTTTGCCGCTCTTGAGCCGCGAAGCTGTGCCTCAGGTACGGCGTCAGAATCCCTCACTGCCCTCGAAAATATAGGGGTTGAGGAACATCCGTTCCCACAATAGATTGCTGTCAACCTCTGAGAGGCTGGCTTCATCGCAGGTTGCTTCCCATTCCTTACGAACGGTTGCCAGCATGTGCTGAATGATTCCCGCAGCGGTTTGCTTGTCGAGCAGAAAGTTGGGAGCCGCCTCCAGACAGGTGGCGAGCGTGCTGCGTCGGTTGTTGCCGGTAATCAGCATGGCCTGGCTGGCCTCATTGCCTGCCCAGCTTTGCGGGCAAATGTCATAGGCCGGTGTGAGGTCGAGCATTTTACCGTTCCAGAAGGCGGCATGGTTGCGGGCATGGTCATCGGTATTGCCGCACAGGATGTTGAACACCAGTCGCCCGAACAATTCGCGCAAGGTGTCCTTTGGCTGGCTGAAGCGGTGCCGGATGACTTCGGTCAGATCGGCATAGCTTGTATAGCGGGCCATCATCTCATCGAGTCCGAATATCGTCAGCGCCGAGACCATGGCCTTGCGCTGCCAGCCATCATTGGCGTGCAGACGGTCAAACCGTTCGACCAGTAACACGTCTTTCCCCACCACATGGGCCAGGCGCACCAGCGCAACGTTGAGCCCGATCTTGGCGGCAAGCCGCATGGCGATGAATTCCGCCTTGACCACGTTGTAGGTGTCTGTCGAGGAGGAGAACTTGGCGATCAGCTTCCTATCGCCATCCTCGATCATGGCCTTGGGCCGTGCGCCGCCCAGTGAACTCCCATGAAATAGGGCCTGATCCAGCTCGGGGGTGAGGGGGATACCCTTTTCAACTTTTTCGGCAGCAGTGAGCAATTCTTCCAAAGTGGCAGCCTGTGCTATCCGGGGAACATATATCGTGGGAGATAACTGGAAATCGAGCGCGCCGATGCGGTCGGAGCCGGATTCCAATAGATAGGTCAGCTCGTCTATTGCACCGATATCGGCATGCTTCCCTGTGATGCCAAAGGTTCTGTTCAGGATGACACGTCGCCCCCAGGCGTCTGGTGCGCCATCCCGCAGGCACCCGGCCATGGTCAAACCAGGCGCAGGGGTAATGGCTCCAGCCCGCAAGGGCAGTTCAGGCACGTAGAGGGGGATAGCCCCTTCAAGCGCAAGATAGCTACGGCCATAGTTGAAAATCAGATTCTCGCCATCTTGGGCGAGACGGCCAGCGACAACCGGCTCGGTTGCGCCGGGCAACCAAGCCCAGACATAGGCTTCCTCATAACGGGGTTTAGAAGTCATCCTTCACCGCCTTAGTACTTTTGCGTACTTTCTTCGGCAGCAGGGTCAGCTTGCTTCGTGCCGTGGCAAGGTGGCGGACCAGGGTGGAGGGCTCTGCTTCAAAGAGCGGCACGCCGACAATGGCTGCGAGCTCAAAGACGGCACCGATGGAGCAGCCCATCTCACCATTCTCGATCCTGTGGACCAGCCCGCGCGAGATGCCCGCGCGCTCGGCAGCTTCTGCGACCGTGAGGCTACGTGCAATGCGGGCGTCATGAATGAGCAGCCCCAGCAGTTCAGCGGCTTCCAGTCCGTAACGAGAATAAGGTCGGGTGTTTGGCTTTGCCATCGCGATCAATCTTGTTCCATAAATAGGGTATATACGGTATTAAAATACTATTTATGGATCAAGTTAGCATGATTCAAGCCTGCTCTGCACAACCGTGTTCTATACACGGGGCTATAAATGATCTACCGCTCTTTTGATAGGTCAAACTTCGGGTCGAACAGCTTCAGTTTGAGCGCTTTGGCGGGGCTCCAAAGTGACTGATGCGCCGAACAAGATTCAGAAGTTAGAGTCTCGGATGCATCGGCTGGAACCAGAGAAGACCCTCCTAAAATGCGCGCGTCAGCTCTACTTTCCGTCGATTAAAAGCGTCAGCCTCTGCCCCTTCTTTGTGGCGGCGGATCAGGTCGCGCAGGTACTCGTTGATGTTCTCGTAGGATCCATTCTCGACCACGTTCGAGGTCACAAACTCGTTCAACGCACTGCGATTACGGACCGTCGTGGTGGTGGTGTGGGATATCGCGGCATCCGTCTGCATGTCTTCATGACAACCAAAAACGAACACACCACCAGGAAGCCGCTGGAACCACTCTGCCGGGCTACCCTCTATGATGTTTCGCTGTATCTGGTCGTAATAACGCTCGGGGAATGGTGTATTACGACGCTATCGATGGTCGTCTCGCCCACCTTGCTGCGCGAAGATGCCCGAGCAGCTCAGCGGGTTCCAGCCCAGAGCGGAAATAAGAGAGCAGCGCAAGTCTCGTGATTATCGGAGGCTTTTCAGTGCTGCGATACGCTCTTCGAGAGGTGGGTGCGTCATGAACAAGCGCATGAACCCTGTCTTTGACCCTGACTTGATGCCAAAAGCAACCATGGTATCGGGCAGTTCAGAGGGGACACCTTGCTCAGCCTGCAATCGTTCGAGTGCACTGATCATGGCACCTGCGCCGGCGAGTTGTGCGCCCGCATAGTCGGCCCGATATTCGCGGCGTCGAGAGAACCAGAAGACGATCATGGATGCCAAGATGCCGAGGATGATCTCGGTCACAATGGTGGCAATGTAGAAGGCGGGCCCATGTCCGCGTTCGGTCTTAAAGATGACGCGATCAATGAAATGTCCCACAATCCGTGCAAAGAACATCACAAAGGTGTTCACCACGCCTTGAACCAACGCGAGTGTGACCATGTCACCATTGGCCACGTGACCGATCTCATGGGCGAGGACTGCGCGAATTTCATCTTTGTGGAAGCGTTGCAATAACCCGGAGCTCACCGCGACCAGTGCATCATTGCGGTTCCATCCAGTGGCATAGGCGTTACTCGCTGATGAGGGAAAAATCCCGATTTGTGGCATGCCGATACCGGCCTCGTCTGCCAACTCTTTGACGGTTTGTACCAGCCAGCGCTCTTCCGCGGAGGTCGGTTGTTCGATCAGCACCGTCCGGGTGCCCATTTTGGCCATGGTCTTTGACAAGAGCAATGAGATGACGGATCCCGCCATGCCGAACACAAAACAGAACACCAGGAGGCTTGAAAGGTTTAAGTCGACGCCGTTTGATGCCAAATAGCCCTCGAAGCCAAGTAGGCTTAGGGTGATACTGGCCACCAACACAATGGCTAAGTTGGTCAGTAAGAATAAGGCAATCCGCAACATGTACGCCGCTCCTCGTGGCTATGTGATGTCTCACACAATATTGGTTTTTTGGGGGAGTTCAAGAATGTCAGTGAAAAAACGCGTGGAAAAAACAGAAATGCAATGGCGGGAGCAACTCTCGCCCGAGGCATTCAAGATTACTCGCAAAAAGGGCACCGAATCGCCGTTCCAGAATGCGTATTTTGATCACCATGCGAACGGGCAGTATCACTGCGTCTGTTGCGACACTGCGCTGTTTCTGAGTACCGATAAATTTGATTCCGGGACTGGATGGCCGAGCTATACACAACCAGCTTCGGCTGAGGTAGTGGCTGAAAAAAGTGATCGCTCGATTTTCTTTATGCCGCGGACCGAAGTGATCTGTGCGGTCTGTGATGCGCACCTTGGGCACGTGTTTTCAGATGGCCCTCAGCCGACTGGGTTGCGGTATTGCATTAACTCAGCGGCGCTGGTGTTTCGTGGGTCAGATGGCTGATGGGGGAACGAGTGCAATCAGTCGCCATCCCGGGCCTGAGGCTTTGAGTTCAAGCGTCGCACTTTGCGTACCCAGTTCAGGCACTCGGTGCACGGCAATCAGGACCCACTGCCCGGGCGTGGGCGCCTGTTCTCGCGTGATCGCTCCGCGATAGAAGGAAAAACTGGGCATTCTGACCCCTTGTGAGACGACTTCTGCGCCCGCGTCACGGGCAAGCAAGGCGGCATCCTTGAGCGGGTCCTGCCGCGCTGTGGCCAATACTGGCAAGACAATGAGGGTAATGGTGGCAAGTTGTACACCGCCTAAGCCTAATAGCCGTGCTTCCAAAGGGACCTTGGGCCAGAGAATCAACAGGCTCGCGATCCCTGTCAGAATCCCCAGTCCCCAGATCACATGGCTTTCCCATTGCAAAATCACATCGGCAAGTAGCAGCAGTTGCTCGATATCACGCGCGTGGGTGGGTTGAGGCCAGGTGTGATGATTCAATAATGCAAGCAACAAGCCTGCAGGAATGATTAGGCCGGGGATTGCCCATATCCGGGAGCTCAGGCGACCGATCAGGTGTCCGTAGAGCACAAACAAGGGAGGCGTGGAGTAGAGCACGTAATGGGGCAGTTGCGTTCCAGAGGCTGAGACGAGGAGCACCACCAAGCCAAGCCAAACCAACCCGAATCGGGTCAGTGGGTCGCGCCATAACGTCGGTGCTTGCCAGAGAATCGCGAGGACGAGTGCTGAGTAGGGGAGGAGCATCAGGGGCATGACAAACAGGTAATAGAACGGATGGCCTCCGTGCCCGTGCAGGTTGCCCGTGAACCGTTCGAGGTTGTGTCGAAAAATAAATTCCCGCCAAAAATCGAGACCTTGCGCATCGTAGATCCCAATCAGCCAGGGCGCCAAGATTGCGGCCAATAGCGCCCAGCCCTTTGGATAGGCCAGCGCCCACATCAGCCAGCGCCACTGCTGTGACGCGAGGGTCCACAGCATCAGTGCCCCCCCAGGGATCAAAATTGCAACCGGACCCTTGGTCAAAATACCGAGCGATAGCCAGAGATAGACTCGAAGGCGAGGGCCGTCCCGCTCCTCGCGAATACATCGGCTGATGTCAACAAAGAGTAGGGCAAACCAGAGATTGAGAAGCGCATCGGCCGTGGCCGCTCGGGCAATCACGATGACCCCTAGGCTGGTCGCGACCACTAGACTGATAAAAACGCCTTTTTGCGGCTGTTGCTCCGCCACATACCGACCCAGCACCCAGGCCCAGACCGCCCCTGCTAGGATCGATGGCAGACGACCAATCAGTTCAATCGACAGCCAGGGCGAGAGTCCACTCAGGAGGGTCAGCGAGGCTGCTTGGAGCCAGTAGGTGAGAATCGGTTTGTCGTAGCGTGGTTCGCCGTCGAGCGTCGTCGCCGCCCAGTGGCCACCTGCCAGCAGTTCACGGGTGGCTTCGAGAAATGCCCCCTCATCGAGGTCAAATAGGCTGACCTGAGTGCCTAGACAGCCGAGTCCGACAAGCAGTAGGAAAAATCGCCAATCAAGCGGAAGTCGAGTCGTCATGCGATCCCTGTGCCCACTGAACGCTGTCTGTCTGTCGGGTCAAGGGAGGCTGTGGCCTCGGTTTGAGACGCGTCAACATCTCCGCGACAAGCCCTGTGGTGATCAACTGTAAGCCCACCAGTGCGAGGAGCACCCCAGCGATCAGCAGTGGGCGCTGACCAATCTCAACGCCAAATAACTTCAGGACCAGTAAGTAGCCCAAAGACAGTGTGCCAAGTCCCCCAGTGATCAGGCCAGCCACCCCGAAAAAGTGCCCAGGACGTTCCCGAAACCGTAAGAAAAACCAAGCAGCCAATAAGTCCAAAATCACCCGAGGAGTTCGGGAGATGCCGTATTTCGAGACACCCGCTGTGCGCGCTCGATGATGTACGGGCGTTTCTTGAATTCGGCTGGGGTGGGTGAGGTTGGCCACCCACAGTGGGATAAAGCGATGCATCTCCCCACGGAGGTCCAAGCCATCCAGGACGTCGCGTCGCCCCACTTTCAGACTGCAGCCATAATCATGAAGTGCCACCCCAGTGACGCGCCCAATCAACCAGTTGGCGATCCGGGATGGGAGTGTCCGATCCAAACTGTCTTGACGATGTTTTCGCCAACCACACAGCAGATCCAACTGGCCTGTCACCAATTCCTCCACCATTCTGGGGATATCGGCAGGATCGTTTTGCAAATCGCCATCCATAAATGCCACCACATCCCCGCGTGCGGCATGCAGCCCTGTTTGCATCGCAGCTGTTTGGCCTAGGTTCCGGCGATGAGATAACACCACGATGTGTTGTCCTCGCGCTTGGCGGGCATCGAGCAGCTTTTCGCGCGTGCTGTCTAAGCTGCCATCATCGACAAGCACCAGTTCAAATTCGCCTTGATAAGACTCCAGCGCTTGATGCAACTCATCCACCAGACGATCGACGTTGTCCTCCTCGCTGTAGAGCGGAATGACAACAGAAAGACGTGGCAAGTTAGGCGTCATGGCGGATCCGTTTTAACAGCATGATGGCGCCGAGTATACCGAACACGCAGGTGAGGCCCAGTACAAAAAGGTGGAGTTGGACCGTGAGAGCAAAGCCATCTGTCAGCGTTGTCCCCATGAGCTGGCCACCTAAAATACCGCCTGCCTCATAACTCCCAGCGCCTGCGAGTCCGTGGATCGGTAAGATCGCAGACAACTCCGCCCCTAAAATCAGGCTCATGACCTGGGCGAGGTTCAACCCGGAGAGTGTGGCCAATAAAAGCATCATGGCGAGTAACTTACTCAACCACGACAACACTGTTAAACGCCACAGTCGAGCCAGACGCCTCGGATTCTGGGCTTCCATGATGCACTGGTCACGCAAACGTGCGATCAGGTGTGGGAGTCCCCATTGGGCTGAGAAGGGGAGTAGCCACCCGATCAGTAATGGCAGCGCGAAAACCACGAGAGCGGCTAAGGCCAGGGCGGGGAATCCGAGGACAGGCCAGAGAATAATGGCGCCACCAAGCCCAACCAGTGCCACCAGATCCAGTCCCCGTATCCAGAGTAGAGCGCCCAATCCAGTGAAAAAGTCACCAGATCCCAGGCGCTTGGTGAGCCATGGGAAGACCAATTCGCCCAGACGCATCGGGAGTATGTTGTTTGCGGCGTTATGGACGAAGCTGACTCCGAGTGCGGTGGTCAACGGCATGGGTGCAAAGGGGCTCACTAAAATCCAGGTGCGGATGCCGCGAAGCAGCCAACTCGTTGCGCCTAGGGTGATTACTGTGACTAAGGTACCGCTTGGCAGCCCGACCAGCTGTTGCAATAACGCATTGATATCCAACACGAGCCCAGCCGCAATCAGGGTGACGATCAAAATCAGCCATCCGATCAGCCACGCGCCCCAAGATGGTTTTGTGAAGGAATCAGTGTTGTTTTCTTTCAGAGTTGTCCGCACTATCGCATCAGGTCGGTTGGTTTAAGACGGGATGTCGGTATCAGTGTACCTGCAAGTGACCACGGGGGGTCACATCAATCGTGCGTTAAAGTTGGAGACCTCATGATTACAGAAATGACCCGAGCATACCGAGAATTGCTGGTCCAATTGGGAGAAAACCCGGATCGAGAAGGCTTGGTCGATACTCCCAAGCGCGCTGCGAAAGCGCTTGAGTTCTTAACCTCAGGCTACCGCCAGGATTTAGAGACGATCGTCAATGGTGCAGTCTTTAGTTCGGATACCGATGAAATGGTGGTGGTCCGTGACATCGAGCTGTACTCCATGTGCGAACACCACATGCTGCCCTTTACTGGGCGCTGCCATATTGGCTACCTACCCAACGGGAAAGTACTCGGTCTATCGAAGTTTGCTCGCATCACCGACATGTTCGCACGTCGCTTGCAAATTCAAGAAGCGCTCACTCGGCAAATTGCCTTGGCTGTCCGAGAAGTCACAGGCGCGCGCGGTGTTGCAGTCGTCGTTGAAGCGAAACACTTTTGCATGATGATGCGGGGTGTTGAGAAGCAAAATTCGACCATGGCCAGCAGTGTGATGCTTGGCGAGATGCGGGATAATCAGTCCACGCGCTTTGAGTTTCTTAGACTGATTGGGAAAGCGTGATGGGTGAGTTTAGTCGGGATGCGATTGCCAAGATTCAGATTGAGAATCTGCGTCTTCGCACATTCATCGGGATCAAAGACGAAGAAAAAGCCAACCGCCAAGATGTCATCATCAATATTCGGATCCACTATCACGCAGCCAAGGCGGTGACCTTCAACGTGATTGAAGAGGCGCTGAACTATCGAACAATTACCAAAGAGATCATCCGACACGTTGAAGAGAATCGCTTCTTGCTGCTTGAGCGCATGACCGACGAAGTCTTATCTCTGGTGATGGCGCATGCGCAAGTCATGTGGGCGGACGTCAAGATCGATAAACCGCATGCACTTCGATTTTCGGACTCCGTCTCCATGACCTTGTCAGCGCGTCGTGAAGG
Source organism: Litorivicinus sp. (assembly GCA_018401755.1). Taxonomy (GTDB): domain Bacteria; phylum Pseudomonadota; class Gammaproteobacteria; order Pseudomonadales; family Litorivicinaceae; genus HIMB30. Next base: position 126,512 of record JAGYKJ010000005.1, on the reverse strand, counting down.
CTATGCGGGTGCAGAACACCCGCACTGAGTGTTAGCCGTCGAGTGCGGACTGGATCAGTGTCTCGATTTTCGAGGACGTGGGGCCAGTGAACGAGCCAAAACTGCCAATCAGTTCGCCGTTTCGATTTAACACGTACTTGTGGAAATTCCAGCTTGGGTAATCACCTTTCGCGGCTTGCGCCAATCCTTGAAATAAAGGATCTGCTTTGCCTTTCTTGGCGTGAGTGGTGGCGTACATCGGGAACTGCACGCCGTAGGTGAGCCGACAAAAATCAGCGGCTTCTTGCTCAGATGCGTATTCTTGCCCACCGAAATCAGCCGATGGAAATCCAAGAACGGCAAAACCTTGATCCTTGTATTTCCGATAGAGTGACTCCAATCCATCAAACTGCGGGGCAAAGCCACATTTTGAGGCGGTATTAACGATCATCACCACTTGGCCTTGATAGGTTTCGCAAAGGCGATCGACTTGCTCACCGGCGAGTTGACGGACAGTATGATCCAACAGTGCAGGGCACTTAGGTTCGGCGGCTTCACTGGACATGGCGATGGTGGCTCCTACGATGCAGAGTGCAAAATGAAATCGATGCATGAACGTAACCTCAAAGTGGGAGGACCCTCGTGGCCCGTTGTTGTTTGATCCTCGGTGATCAGTTATCGCACACGCTCTCGGCGTTGCAAACGCTTGATACCGACGACTCGGTCCTGTTGGTAGAAGTTTGGTCCGAAGCGACATATGTCAAGCACCATCCTCAAAAAATCGCACTCACCTTTGCCGCGATGCGCCATTTTGCGGACGCACTGAGGCGCACCGGTCGATCCGTACACTACGTCAAGCTGACGGATCCTGCGAATACACAATCAATCGGGACTGAAGTGGCACGGTGTCAGTCGCAGTGGCAGTTCTCTGGCTGGGTGATGACGGAACCCGGAGAGTGGCGATTGCGTGCCGAGATGGAGACCTTTGAGGACCGCCTTGGAGTGCCGGTTGAGATCTGTGAGGACACACGGTTTATCGCGACACATGCCCAGTTTGCAGCCTTTTTGGCAACCCGAAAACAGCCGCGGATGGAACACTTTTATCGTCAAATGCGCCAGCGCACTGGCATTTTAATGAACGGTAAAGAGCCCGAGGGTGGCCAGTGGAATTTTGATCATGACAACCGCCAAGCCTGCCATCTCTCCACATTCCCGAAGCCGCCACGCTTTCCGGAGACGCCACATCTGCGCGATGCCAAGGCACTGGTGACGGAGCAGTTTCCCGACCACTTTGGCTCCATGGATGATTGGCTGTGGCCCGTGACGCCAGAGCAGGCCGAAGAAGCGCTGCAGTGTTTTCTGACAGAGCGATTGCCCCTCTTTGGGACCTACCAGGACGCACTGGTGTTCGGCCAAGATACGGTATTTCATGGGTTGATTTCGAGTGCACTGCATCTTGGGTTACTGGATCCGCTGACCGTCTGTCGTCGCGCCGAACAAGCCTATCGGGACGGGCTTGCACCCTTGAACGCTGTCGAGGGCTTTATCCGCCAGATTTTGGGCTGGCGTGAATATGTCCGTGGTCTGTATTGGGCCTATATGCCAGAGTACGGGACGCGCAATGCGTTAGATGCAACGGCACCCTTGCCTGCGTTCTACTGGGACCCTGAGCGCACCCGGATGCGATGCATGGGCGAAGCGATTCGCAATACCCGTGACCATGCCTATGCGCACCACATTCAACGACTGATGGTAACGGGTAATTTTGCCCTGATCGCCGGATTATCTGTCGAGGAGGTGTGTGCCTGGTACTTGGCGGTCTATGTCGATGCCTATGAGTGGGTCGAATTACCCAATACGTTAGGGATGGCACTGTTTGCAGATGGTGGCCTGTTGGCCTCGAAGCCCTATTGTGCCAGTGGCAAATACATTGACCGTATGAGTGATTACTGCCGTGGCTGTCATTACGACGTGAAGCGCACTGTTGGCACCAATGCGTGTCCATTGAATACCCTGTATTGGGATTTTTTGATGCGCCATGCCAGTCGCTTTCAATCCAATCCGAGAATGGCGATGATTCTTAAAAATATTCCTCGAATGTCTGCTGATAAAGCGTCTGCGATCCAGGTGGATGCGCAGCGCTTTAGCGCGCATCTCGCCGCCCATGGCGATGATCTCACCTGGGAAGGGGGATCGGATGCGCACTGAGCAGGGCGTTGTGAAGAAATCAGATTTGCCGGAAAAGACCTGTCCCGTCTGCCAGCGGCCCTTTGCCTGGCGAAAGAAATGGGCGAAGGATTGGGATCACGTGGTCTATTGCTCGAAACGCTGTCGTCAAACGGGGATGCCAGGATGACTCAGATCGTTGTGTGGCTGGTGCGTGATTCAGTCCGCCTCGAGGACAATCCTGCGTTGGAGACCGCCATCGAGCTGGCCTTGGCAGCCGATGCCCGGCTGTGTGCGCTTGCATTGCTTGAGCCACGGCGCTGGACCGCCCATCAGTGGGGCATGCCGAGGACAGGACTTGCTTGGCAACGGTTTCGTCTAGAGGGTCTTTATGAGCTGCGGATGGCACTCGCCTCGCACGGTATTCCACTCACCTGTCTGGCGATGGATGTGGGCGCTGCGTTGACGGCTGTGCAGGAGCACGGGGTGATTCAGGCGGTGGTGACCGATCTGCCAGTGAGTGTTGAGGAGTCTGCTGAACATGCAGAGATCACCAAGCTGGGCCATCCGGTGGTGACTGTGGCAACAGATGACCTGTTCACTCCCGCACAGTTGCCCTTTGACCGAGCAGACGTACCCGCCACCTTTACCCGTTTTCGAAAAGCGATTGAGACATCACCCAGTTGTCAGCCGCACTATCCAGGGCAGCGTCCTTCGAAATGGCCCCAAGGGATCATGGGTGAGCATGCAGTCCTTGATCAGCAGCTTGTCGCGTTGCACGCGTCGGCTGAGTCGGTCTCATTTGCGTGTCATGGCGGATCAAAGGCCGGCCAAGCCTGGTGGTCTGATTATCTCGAAGCGGGTGCCCTGTCGCACTACAAAGACACTCGGAATGCTTTTGAGGGGCGACACCAATCCAGTTGTTTATCCCCGTGGCTTGCCCATGGAAACCTCTCTGTTCGGCAGATTTGGCACGACACGCTCGCTTATGAATCCACCCATGGCGCGAATGAATCCACCTACTGGCTTCGATTCGAACTGCTCTGGCGGGAGTTTTTTCGCTGGTATGCGCGATCAGCTGGACACGCGCTATTTTCTCGAGCGGGACCGGCCGATCGCATGATTGCGTGGGGTGATGGATCGATGCGCTGGGATGATTGGATGGCAGGGACAACCGGAGAGCCCATCATCGACGCGTGCCAGCGAGAACTGAATGCCACCGGCTGGCTCAGTAATCGCGGTCGCCAATTGGTGGCCAGTGCATGTCTTGCGCATTGTGCCGTGGATTGGCGCCAGGGTGCGGCCTATCTTGAATCACGGTTGGTTGATTTTGACGTGGCCAGTAATTGGGGCAACTGGGCCTATATTGCGGGCGTTGGTCCAGACCCACGTGGCGGTCGACTCTTCAATCTCTCTGCGCAGGCAGACCGTTACGATCCTGAGGGTATCTATCGAGCGCGGTGGCTTGATCGATGAGTGCGCTCTCGGTTGTTTGGTTTAAACGCGATTTGCGTGTGCAAGACGCGCAACCGCTGTCTCAGGCCGCATCCGTCTCTAAGATTCTGCCGCTGTACTGCATCGAACCTGACTATTGGCAACAGCCCTACGCGTCTGCTCGACAGTGGGCCTGGATTTCGGGCGCATTACTGGAATTGGACGCCGCTCTTACCGAGCTTGGTCAACCGCTGTGGGTGGAGTCAGGCGATGTGGTTGCCGTCTTTGAAGCGCTATGGCAAGGGCATCGATTTTCCCGGTTGTGGTCGCATGCAGAGACGGGCCCTGACTGGACCTATGCCCGAGATCGACGTGTTGCGGCCTGGTGTGACGCGCGCGCTGTGACTTGGACTGAATACCGGCAAGATGGCGTGATTCGTGGATTGAAGCAGCGACGGAATTGGGCAACCCACTGGGAGGCGGTGATGCAGACGCCGCAGGCACCGATTCCTCGCTTGCAGGGTCTTGGTGCGCCGCCCAAGCCCGCGATTGATGTCCTAAGACAGCAGGCAATCGCGCGCAAGGAAGAGGGTGTCGTCTGGCAGTCCTCTGGGCGATCCGCTGGATACGCCTTGCTCCAGTCATTCTTTCAGGAGCGAGCCGCGACCTATCGTCGCGGGATGTCCTCTCCAGTCAAAGCTGCGAGTGTCTGCTCAAGACTCTCTCCGCATCTTGCGTATGGAACGCTGAGTCTCCGCGAAGTCGCACAGGCGACGCAGGAGCGGCGCCTCGCACTTGAGGCAGGTGGCGATCGATCCGGCCTGCGCTCAGGATTGGCCTCTTTTTATTCCCGACTGCATTGGCATTGTCATTTCATACAAAAGCTCGAAACAGAACCACGGATTGAGTTCGAATCGATGCATCGCGGGTTTCTCGACTATCAACCGATGACCGACATCAGCCAAGATCGGCTCGCACGGTTTTCCGAGGGGCAGTTGGGTTGGCCCTTTGTGGATGCCTGTTTGCGTGCCCTGGCGCAAACGGGTTGGATCAATTTTCGGATGCGCGCGATGCTGGCGGCAGTAGCGGCCTATCATTTAGCCATTGATTGGCGAGGTACGGCCCAGGTGATGGCGCGATGGTTCGTTGACTTTGAGGCGGGGATTCATTTCTCGCAGATGCAGATGCAGTCTGGGATGACTGGGATCAATGTGAATCGGATCTATAACCCCATCAAACAATCCATGGATCAGGATCCAGACGGGGTGTTTATTCGGCAGTATGTGCCTGAATTGGCGGCTGTGCCGAATGATTGGATTCACGCGCCCTGGCGTATGCCGGTCTCTCTGCAAACCAAACTGGGGGTTCGGATTGGCCAAACCTACCCAGCACCCGTTGGCGATCCGGTGCAGATGGCGCGTGAAGCGAAACAGCGGTTGTCTCATTGGATCGCGACGCATGCCATGGCGGAGGAGCGAGATCGGGTAGTGCGGATGCATGCATCGAAGATGCGACAAGTGCGTCCTCGCTATGCTACAACGTCCAGTCGTGCGCAATTGGGTTTGGAGTTGGAATGACTGTTGACGAGTTTGCACGTGCGGAACGCATGGGCACGCGATTAGGCTATCTCGGGCTTGCACCCTTTGTGTTGGGAGCCTTGGCGGCGCTCTTATTCGAGGATCTGCATCAGCTCGCATTGCGAGCATTTCTTCTCTACAGCATCGTCATTTTGTCGTTTATGGGGGGCGTGCACTGGGGCCTAGGTTTGGTGCTCGGGACGCGCCAGTCATCGCGCTTGCTGATTTCGGTGGTTCCTGCACTGATTGGCTGGTTGACACTCTTGGTGTTGCCAGTTCACTTGGCGCTCGCAATTCTTGGTGGCGCCTACATCGCCCAGTGGTTTGTTGATCGACCGATTCTTGCCGAACTTCCCATTCCCCCGTGGTATGTCGAAATGCGTCCTAGATTGGCCTACACAGTCGCTGGCTGCCATTTATTCATGTTGTTTCGTCTATTGGGGTAGGCGGGCAATGTCAGGAATCATGAGCGCGGGATCAATCCAGGCTCCGTTGAGTGCCATTCCCAAATGCAAGTGTGGACCGGTCACACGTCCGGTTGCGCCGACCGTCCCAATGATGGCGCCTTGTGGCACCACCTGACCTTCAGACACGGCAATTTGATCCATGTGGCAATACATGGTGATCAATCCTTTGCCATGATCAATCACCACGAGTCGCCCGTTAAAGAAAAAGTGGCCGACCAAGGTGATGACCCCAGCGCCGGCTGCTTTCAAGGGCGTTCCAAGGGGGGCGGCGATATCTGTTCCGGCGTGTGGACGTCGTGGTTGGTCGTTAAAAAATCGACGCTTTCCAAAGGGACCAGAGATGGGCCCTTCAACAGGTAAGATGAGATTGAGATCTGGATTGGCTGCGCGAAATGCCGCGACAGCCTCGCGTTGATTGTGGGCTTCACCCCGAATCCTCTCCAAATCGAGTGGCTGTGGATTGACTTGCCGGTCATTGTCTAGATAGATCCGTTGTTCGAGATATTGTTTGGGCTCGACGGTAAAGGTGATTGCCCCAAGATTGGTCTCCAGCTGATGCGTCCCTGGCGTGAGATCGAGCGGCAAACCAACCAATGCACTTGGACCCTCGGGGGTTGCGGTAATCAGCACAGATTTCCCCTCAAACTGTGCACTCGTGACGTCCGGGCTGAGCACAATACGCGCAATGCCACCTGGGTAACGCGCATCGGGTGGGGTTGCCCAGGCGGCTTGAGCAAGTAGAGTGATCGCGAAAACAATCCAGTTCATGGCGTCTCCTTAATGAGGCTGAGAACCTCTGCATTGAATGCGCCATCGCGTAACCGGATGGAGACCGTGTCATTGGCCTCGAGTTCCTCAATGGAGCCAATCAAGTGCGCATGCGCTCCATGGATGCGCTGCACAATGCCGTATCCCCGTCCTAAGGTTGCCAGCGGACTTAACACGTCCAGTGCGCCGGCTGCGTGGCTTAACCGAATCCGATACTGTTCCACTGTCCGATGCATCGATGCATGCAGTGCGGATGCAAGATGAAACAGATCTCGGCTTTTCAGTGCCATGTATTGTGCGGGCGAAACAAGTCGCTGACGTAAGGTTTGGAGTTGATCGGAGAGACGGGTCACGAACCGATCCGCGCGATCATCAAGGCGATAGGTCAGTAACTCGAGGCGCTGCTCTGCGAGCGCGATTTGGTTGCCTGCGCGCTGTGCTAAGCGGGTCATTTGTGCTGCGAGATACTGTGCGCGTTCAGCCCGATCTGGGCTGACCAGCTCAGCAGCCTGTGAGGGAGTGGCCGCGCGCCGATCTGAGACTAAATCGACCAAGCCGGTATCGGTTTCGTGTCCCACTGCGGTGACAATGGGGATCGGTGAGCTGGCCACGAGCCGGACCAATGCTTCATCATTAAAGGCAAATAAGTCCTCTTGCGAACCACCCCCTCTACCGAGAATGAGGACATCACACTGCTTCTCCGCGTGTGCTCGACGCAGCGCTTCAATCAGCGAGGTTGGTGCGTCGTCCCCCTGAACAGCCGCACTGTAGAGCCGAATTTCCGCGAGCGGCCATCGGTGCTGGAGAACTGTGCAGATGTCACGAATGACAGCCCCTTTCGGTGAGGTGATCACGCCGATACATTGTGGGTATTGAGGCAGCGGTCTTTTCCGTGCTGGGTCTGTGAGTCCTTCCGCGACCAGCTTCGCTCGAAGCGCATCAAGGCGTGCTTTTTGGTCCCCGAGGCCCGCCTCGGCCATGCTGCGAGCAATGAGCTGGAGACGTCCGTTGGGAGGATAAAAATTGACCTCGACGCTCAGCCGGACTTTCAGCCCGTCACGTGCGACGAGCCGAACGGTTCGATTTGCACCCTTAAACATGGTGCAACTGAGCGTCGATTCACCGTCAGTAAGCGAAAAGTACCAATGACCCGAGGGATAGGCTTTGAAGTTGGTCAGCTCACCTTCGACTGAGACCACAGATGGGAAGGCCCGATTCAACGCATGGCTGAGTTGCGTGGCCAGTGCAGTGACTGTGACTGCACTGGCATCGGATTGTGCTTGTTCAGACACCTGTTTGCTCCGTAAACTACGGGGTTTACCCCCACTGCACCCAAGGATCGGCTCATGTTACGCATCGCTGAAGACGCACTCACATTCGATGATGTGCTGCTCGTCCCGGGCTACTCGGAAGTACTCCCGGCCTCTGTTCAACTGACGACCCGCGTCACGCGGAATATTGAGCTTAACATGCCGCTTTTGTCTGCGGCGATGGATACCGTGACCGAAGCAGATTTGGCGATCGCCATGGCGCAACTCGGTGGTCTTGGCATTTTGCACAAGAATATGACGATCGAAGCCCAGGCGGCGGAGGTCCGAAAGGTCAAAAAGTTTGAATCCGGTATCATCCAGGATCCAATCACCTGTTCTCCACATATTACTGTCCGCGAACTTCTGCACATCACGCGTGCAAACCGGATTAGTGGTGTGCCTGTGGTGGAGGGTGACAATTTAGTGGGGATTGTCACTGCGCGTGATATTCGATTTGTCCCCGACTTGGATACCCCAATTGCACAGGTGATGACTCCGAGGGAGCGTCTCGTGACGGTCAAAGAGGGTGCGCCTGCTGCCGAGATTCAGAGCAAGTTACATGCGAACCGGATTGAGAAAATATTGGTCGTTGATGATGCCTTCAAGCTAAAGGGCTTGGTAACAGTTAAGGACATCGTCAAAGCGGAAAGTCACCCACATGCGGCGAAAGACGCAGCGCGTCGACTGTTGGCAGCAGCAGCGGTTGGCACTGGCTCGGAGAGTGAAGAACGGGTGCATGCTCTCGTCCATGCCGGCGTTGATGTGCTGGTCGTCGATACCGCGCATGGGCACTCCAAAGGTGTGATCGAGCGCGTTCGTTGGATCAAACAGCACTTCGAAGGCGTTGATGTGGTGGGTGGTAACATTGCCACTGGAGAAGCCGCAAAGGCACTCGTCGCGGCTGGCGCTGATGCGGTGAAAGTTGGCATTGGACCCGGATCGATTTGCACCACACGGATTGTGGCAGGTGTCGGTGTCCCGCAGGTCACCGCGATTGCGAATGTCGCAGCAGCCTTGATGGGCTCCGGGGTTCCCTTGATTGCAGATGGTGGAATTCGGTATTCGGGCGATATTGCCAAGGCAATTGCAGCAGGTGCGTCCACGGTCATGGTGGGTGGCCTCCTTGCTGGAGCAGATGAGGCACCGGGTGAGGTTGAGCTCTACCAGGGAAGGGCATACAAGGCCTACCGTGGCATGGGCTCAATGGGTGCCATGGCGCAGCGTGATGGCAGTTCAGATCGGTACTTTCAAGACGCAAGCATGGGCTCTGAAAAGCTCGTCCCTGAGGGTGTCGAAGGACGTGTTCCGTGTAAAGGCCCGTTGTCTGGAATTGTGCATCAAATGATGGGCGGCCTCAGGGCAGCCATGGGATACACCGGATGCGAAAGCATCGATGTGATGCGTGCACGCCCCACGTTCGTCAAAATATCAGGTGCTGGGGTGAAGGAGTCGCATGTGCATGATGTGACGATCACCAAAGAAGCGCCGAACTATCGGGTGAAATAATGCAAGACATCCACGCTGATCGGCTTCTGATTCTGGATTTTGGATCACAGTACACGCAACTCATTGCACGCCGCATTCGGGAGCAAGGGGTGTACTCAGAGATTCTGCCTTGTGATGTCGATCCGTCTCGAATCACATCGTTTGCACCGAAGGGTGTGATTTTGTCAGGTGGGCCCGAGTCGACTACGGTCGCTGATGGCTGGAAGATTCCGGCCGAAGTCTACGCGTTGGGTGTTCCCGTCTTGGGAATTTGCTATGGCATGCAGGCGCTCGCTCAAGAATTAGGTGGGCTAGTCGAAGCCAGTGATTTACGTGAATTTGGCCATGCCGATCTCACCATTACGAATGATCAATCCTTATTTTCCGGTTTGTCATCCACTGGAACCTTGTCGGTGTGGATGAGTCATGGTGATCGGGTGACCCGTGTTCCACCTGGCTTTGACGTGATTGGGTCGTCTGCGCATGCGCCCATTGCCGCGATGGCGGATACAAAACGCCACTATTATGGATTGCAATTTCATCCAGAGGTCACTCATTCGGAGCAGGGAACGGCCATGTTGGGCTACTTTGCACACCAAGTGTGTGGCTGTGGTCGATCTTGGACTCCACAAAACATCATCGACGATGCGGTCACCCAGGTACGTGCCCAAGTCGGCGATCGGCATGTTTTGCTCGGTTTGTCTGGGGGAGTGGATTCATCCGTTGTGGCTGCGTTGTTACATCGTGCCATCGGCCCGCAACTGGTCTGTGTGTTTGTCGATAACGGATTACTTCGTCTCGATGAGGGGGATCAAGTGATGCAAACCTTTGCAGAACACTTGGGCGTTCGAGTGATTCGAGCCAACGCCGAGACTCTGTTTTTGGATGCGTTGACCGGAGTGTCTGATCCCGAGCAAAAACGCAAAATCATTGGACGCGTCTTTATCGAGGTCTTTGATGCCGAGGCCAGTCGGTTGCCTGATGTGGCCTTTCTTGCACAAGGCACCATTTATCCTGACGTGATTGAATCGGCAGGGGCCGCCAGTGGCAAGGCCCACGTCATCAAGAGTCATCACAATGTCGGCGGGCTCCCAGAGACGATGCAGCTTGCACTCGTTGAACCCTTGCGCGAGCTGTTTAAGGATGAGGTGCGTGAGATTGGTGTGTCACTGGGACTTCCTCGCGAGATGGTATATCGACACCCTTTCCCCGGACCAGGCCTGGGTGTTCGCATTTTGGGTGAGGTGACGCGTGCCGCTGCGGAGACGCTTCGGTTGGCTGATGCAATTTTTATTGATGAACTACGTCGCGCAAATCTGTATGACACTGTGTCTCAGGCATTTGCTGTATTTCTGCCGGTGAATTCAGTCGGAGTGGTCGGTGATCAGCGGCGCTATGCGCCAGTGATTGCCTTACGTGCGGTTGAAACTATTGATTTTATGACAGCGCGATGGGCGCATTTGCCCTATGCATTTATTGAAGGTGTTTCGTCTCGGATTATTAACGAAATCGAAGGGGTCTCTCGGGTCGTTTACGATGTATCGTCGAAGCCGCCTGCGACCATTGAGTGGGAGTAGGGCCAGATCTGGTACTGACTGGCAACTGCAGGCACCAAGACCCTGCATACTTATAAAATCAATAATTTATCCTCGTTTCTGTCTGGCAACGTCTGGCAACGTCTGGCACAGGCCGGCATCGGCAAGCAGTTATTACCATTTTTCAATGGTATAAATCATGGTATCGCTACCCTCAGGTTCTGCGCGGTGTGCCAATACCATATCCTGCCAGTTGAACTGTTCATGGTATCGTTGATTTTCTTGAATAATGTAATATTAGTGTTACATTAAGCGAGTTTAATGACAACTGAATAGAACATTATGCCAAAACCACATATTCCGTCCTCAGCCATCAGACGAATTTTGAGAAAACTGGGTACCGATCTCCGCGAAGCCCGGCAGCGTCGTCATTTGACCATGGCAGTGGTGGCAGAGCGCGCCTTTACCAGCCGGGCTACCCTGCAGCGGGTGGAGGCAGGTGACCCTCGAGTAAGCATGGGGATTTATGCTGCTGTATTGCAGGCGCTGGGTTTGCTGGAAAGGCTGGATCAGCTCGCCGATCCGGCGCATGACGAAGTCGGGCGGTCGCTTGCTTCCGGGGATCTGCCCCAGCGCGTGCGTATGTCGAAGAAGCGCAGGAAGAAATCGGATGACTGACGTTGAGGTTCATATTGACCTGGAAGGTCAGGTGCGTCCTTTGGGGATACTTCATCGGCAGGCATCACGCCGGGGAGCGACTGTTACCTTTGAATATGATGAAGCCTGGCTTGGTGATGCAAACCGGTTTTCGATCGAGCCAGCACTGACGCTGACTGCGGGGGCATTCGCGCCGCAGGCGGGGCAGCCCATATTCGGGTCGATTGGCGACTCGGCACCGGATACCTGGGGCAGGCGCCTGATGCAACGTGCCGAACGACGTCTGGCGGAACGCGAGGGACGGCAGGTACGTACGCTGGGGGAGTTGCATTATCTGCTGGGTGTGGCAGATGAGACCCGCCTGGGTGCGCTCAGGTTTCGCTGGCGTGGTGAGGAGGTATTTCAGTCTCCCGTACGTGACGGTGTTCCTGCGCTTATTGAACTGGGTCGTCTATTGCAGATCACTGAACGAATAGAGCGTGATGAGGAGACGGACGAAGATCTGCAGCTGATCTTCGCGCCGGGGTCGTCACTTGGAGGTGCTCGCCCCAAGGCATCCGTGATCGATCAGCATGGCCATCTGTCGATCGCGAAATTCCCCAAAGAGTCTGACGCCTACAGCATCGAAACCTGGGAAGAGATCGCGCTAAGGCTGGCGGAGCGTGTGGGAATCCAAACGCCAGTTCATGAATTACTACAGGTTGCCGGTAAACCGGTGCTGCTGTCGCGTCGTTTTGATCGAGACAACGGTTGGCGTATTCCCTTTCTGTCTGCGATGGCGATGACGGGAGCCCGGGACGGTGAACGTGGCAGTTACCCCGAACTGGTTGATGCCTTGACGGCGCATGGCGCACAGGCCAAAGAAGATGCGCAACAGTTATACCATCGTGTGGTTTTCAATGTCTTGGTGTCCAATGTCGATGATCACTTGCGTAACCATGGATTTCTGTGGGCAGGGCCGGGAGGCTGGGTACTTTCGCCCGCCTATGATCTTAATCCGACGCCGGTGGATGTGAAGGCGCGAATCCTGACTACGAATATTGACCTTGATGAAGGTACCTGCTCAGTGGAGTTGTTGCAGGAAGCGGCTGAGTTTTTTGGTCTTGGTTCTGGGCAGGCACGCACGATTATTCGCGAAGTGGCAGAGGTAACACGCACCTGGCAGGCAGTAGCAACAGAAGTTGGAGCCAGGCGCACAGAGATAACACGCATGGCCAGTGCATTTGAACACGAGGATCTACAGACAGCGTTGAAATTATAAGGTGATAGGAAATTCAGATTTTCTGAAGAGATTTCTGAACATGGTATTTTTCATGGTATTCCCATTTAGCAGGAAAATAAGTCATTGAAAATAAAAGATAAAAAAGGCTTATTGATAATCGAGCGGGAATAACTGGCATCGGCAGGCAATAGCAGTTATCGATGAACCAAGCCTTATTTGCGGCGAATCGATTGTGGTCTCGATTTTCTCAGAGCTGGTATAAACGATTCAGTCACTGCAGAAATAGCGAGGACTAATCCCCGCGGTTAGATCTGGTGTCGTTGGTTAATCTTGCAGCCAGTTCTCCACTTTCAGTCCCGGCACCCGCGAGAACTCCCCGACATTGGCAGTGACAACTGTTAGGTCACTTGCAATAGCATGTGCAGCAATCAGCAGATCATTGGGTCCAATGGGTGTTCCCTGACGTGTGAGGTGATGGCGTAATGTGGCGTACTGATGGTCAGCGGGTGTTTCCAGCGGCAGGATTGTCAGTGCGGAGAGGATCAGGTCGATGCGTTCCGCAAGTTTCCCAGAGTTCGACTTGGCCGCACCATAGCGAAGTTCTGCGGCTACAATGATGCTGGTGCAGATAGTGTCTTCGCCTGCCTTGGTGATCCGTGCTCCTACTACGCCTTGCGGATTGCGGACAAGATCGGACAGGATATTGGTATCCAGTAAATACGCCAGCGACGCACTCATAGTCGAACGTCATCCAGTGGAGGCAGGTCGTCATCGATATCGGGGAAGGATTCAGTCAGGGGTTCCAGGGTGGCAATCAGTGCCTGCAACCTGCCTTTACGAATTGGCTCCACGATCAGCCGGTCACCCTCTTTGTGAATGATTGCTTCCTCTCCTTCAAGCTCGAACTCGCGAGGGATGCGCAGGGCTTGGTTGCGCCCGTTGCGAAAGAGTCGTACGTGGCGTTCGGAAGTTGACATTGAAGTATCCTTTGGGTTGCCCGGCATATGCCAAAGCCTATGCCAATGGATCTGGTAAGTCAACCAGGCTGGCTGCGCAACCTGAGGGCGTTCTCGTGAAAATTTACAAGGCGATTAGCAGCATATTCTGAACATGGTGTTTTCATGGTATTACCCACAAGTAGAAAAATAAGCCATTGATAATTAACGACAAAAAAGGCTTATTGAGAACAGAGTGGGAGTAGGCCAGATCTGCTCCTGTGTGGGGTCGGAAAAAGCCCAATCATTGCCGAGGATCGAGGTCTTCTATCTGACTATTTCAGATAACGATTTGGATCCTGGCGGCCATGGAGTACACGGATAACTTCGACTTTGTTAGCGGTCACCCGATAAAACAGGGTATGACTTTCGACAGTCAGGCTTCTGATGTTCTGTAGGATGTCCGAGCACTCTGTGCCCACAAGAGGTTGTTCAGTCAGCATCCAGAACTGGTTCTTTAGATGGGATAAATAGCGCTTGGACCGTCTCTGTCCCCAGTGTCGCAGGCCATATTGGTATATTTCTTTGAGATCAGATTTGGCCGCTGGCGCAATAATAAGCTGGTACGCTGTCATTAGACTCCGCGCTGAATGTCATCAAACACACTGTTGAGCGCCGACTTTGATCCGATTTCGATACCGTCCCCGCGATCCAGTTGGTCCACTCCGACCTTCAGTTGCTCGCGAAGATGAGCCAGTTTGAGCTCGTGAATCCAGTCTTCATGGGTTTCCATGAAACGCAGTGCTTCACGGATCACTTCACTGGCGTTGTTGTAAAGGCCAGTCTCCACTTTTGCTTTAACGTGAGATTCAAGCTCGGGAGTCAGAGATATATGCATGATGGTCTCCAAGTGCTAGCTCATCTGCAAAAAATCTTAGGCTGAAATACATTGAGTATCAATGATTGTATTCCGGCCAACGATCTCAGGCATTTGCCGTATTTCTGCCGGTGAATTCCGTCGGAGTGGTCGGTGATCAGCGGCGCTATGCGCCAGTGATTGCCTTGCGCGCGGTTGAAACCATTGATTTTATGACAGCGCGATGGGCGCATTTACCCTATGCATTTATTGAAGGTGTTTCGTCTCGGATTATAAACGAAATCGAAGGGGTATCTCGGGTCGTTTACGGTGTATCGTCGAAGCCTCCGGCTACCATCGAGTGGGAATGACCGGAATTGATGGGTAACACCTGGTATTGACAGGTAACAGCAGGTATTAAACCTATATAACCCAGCGTAAATGCTGGGTTATTTCGTTTCTGCGGAGTGCTTTTAGATCTTTTTTTGGCGCCGTTTGGCCGCGCTCTCAGGGGCAGAAAAATAGTTTTTACAGGGTGTTTCTCATGGTACTGGAAAATTTAAAGCCATGATGTAGCCGGTGCCGGAGGGCAATCACCTGTCGTGCCGTCTTGCCTTTTTGTAGCCCATGAGCTACAATGCGTGAATGCGTTATCACATACTCACCACGGATCACTTCAACCGCTGGTTAGCCGGAATTCGTGACCGCCAAGCTGCGAGAGCTATCGCTCAACGGTTGGATCGGGCTGCTGTTGGCAATCTTGGGGATATTAAATCAGTAGGGCAGGGCGTCAGTGAAATGAGAGTTTTCGCAGGCCCTGGCTACCGGCTTTACTTTTCGATCCGTGACGGCGAACTTATCATCTTGCTGTGCGGTGGTAAAAAATCCAGTCAGTCACGCGACATTGTACGTGCGCAACGAATATTGAGTGAAGTGGAGGTTTGAATCATGACTAAACTGATCGAATATAACCCTTTTGACCACTTGCTGGGCGAGGATGAGCTGTCCCAATACCTGACCGATGCCTACGAAGATGACGACCCTGCCGTATTCGTTGTGGCCCTGGGGCACGCCATTAAACACAAGGGTGTAGCCCAGATTGCTGAAGCAGCTGGACTCAACCGCGAAAGCCTCTACAAAGTGATCAATGGCCAGGTGAAGCCGAAGTGGGACACCATCCATCGCCTGATGCACGCGTTGGGTGTGCACTTGTCGGTCGCGGCATAGGGCATACCCTATCTGGTGAAACATCCAAATATGAAGCGTGTTGCGAGGCGATTTTGCGGAATTTTCTGATCATGGTGTTTTTCATGGTATTTCGTTTCGGAAGACCTATAACCTATAAAAAATTTAAGCAAAAAATCGCTCATTGACACTAGAGTGGGAATGATTGGAACTGATGGGCAATATCTGGCATTGGTTGGCATCTGCGGGAAGAGAGTTCACCTGCTTGCCAGATCAGCTCGACACGGGTTACGTGTTGCAAGGCAGCAATTGACGATGTAATGGCGTCTGGTTTTCTTACCTTTTATACCAAGTCGTCTATGTTAACTTTCAGCACATTGGCAATAGCTCTGTATGCATCTACCCGTCCTTCACGCTTGCCGGTCTCAATCTGTGCGATATACGCCTGTGACAGGCCTGCAGCATCAGCCAAAGTAGCCTGTGACAGGCCACGGTACTCACGCCAAACTTTCACCGCGTTCACATTGGCCAGCAGTAAATCAACGATATCAGACGAGACCAGTTCATCCTCGCCTGCTGCCAGTGTGGCTTCGGCCTTATCAAAAGCTGCTACATCGTCCAGCATTTCAGCCTTTTCTATTAACACACGGTAGTCGGCAATTGGCACCACCGCATACTCAGGTACGCCATTGTTCTCAATGATCTGTGTACTCATTTGTAGATACCTCCACGTGGGCCAACATCTAACACAAGAACCATTACCCGTTCGCCTTCAATCTTGTAAATACCTCGATACCCGCCAATCCGCAGACGATAACCTTCCCGGCCTGCCAGTTTTTTAACATTCCAATTGCCACGGTTGTCAGCTATTTCCTGGAATGCAGTACGGAACTGGTCTGCAATGTCTGCGGGCAGTTTCTGAATACCTTTAATTGCTTTCCTGCTGTACTGCACTGTGCTCATGGGTGAAATATAGCATTATGCAATATTTATTCAAGTATAAATATTGCTACTGGTGCATTATTGGGTCGCGCAGCGTACTCCGGCCCTCTGGGCAAGAAGTTAACCATTTTCATGAGATTTTTTGAACATGGTATTTTTCAGGGTATCACGACAATTTCACTGGCGGAGCCGTACTACCCACTTGTCATCTTATTATCCAATACAGTGCATATAAAAATTAAAAGTATTTAATTTGATTATCTTTTTATTTGAGTCGCGACTTGCATTTCGCCATTCGTCATACATCTGTCATATTGCATGAGCATGATCAGTGTCTCATTTCGGCTATTGTTTATGGAGCATGTGTATGAAAATCGTTACCACTGGGTTCGCTGCGCTCGCACTTTCGATTGCGCCGCTTGCGTTCGCCCAATTTCAACTTGATTCACGGTACTCAGACGCAGACGGCGACTTGATTGCTGATGTGCCATCTGATCCAACAAAGTGGGTAGACCCATCCACGTTAATTTTTACGTATACACCGGTTGAAGATCCCGCAGTTTATGCTGATGTGTGGTCGGAATTTACGGATCACTTGGCGACAGTGACCGGAAAGAAAGTACAATTTTTCCCTGTACAATCGAATGCCGCTCAGATTGAAGCGATGCGGTCAGGTCGCCTTCATGTTGCTGGGTTTAATACCGGTTCGAATCCTCTAGCCGTTGCCTGTGCTGGTTTTCGTCCATTTGCCATGATGGCGCGCGCTGATAATTCGTTCGGTTATGAAATGGAAATCATCACGTTCCCTGGGTCTGGGATCGAGAAAGTTGAGGACATTAAAGGAAAGCAACTGGCGTTTACGTCGGAAACGTCAAACTCTGGCTTTAAGGCGCCATCAGCGATTTTGAAAGCTGATTTTGGAATGGTTCCAGGACAAGACTTTGAAGCAGCGTTTTCAGGTAAACACGACAACTCGATTTTGGGTGTCGCAAACAAAGATTACCCAGCAGCATCCATCGCGAACTCTGTCCGCAAGCGAATGATTGCACGTGATGTTGTGAAGCCTGAGCAGATCAATATCATTTACACATCACAAACATTTCCAACCACAGGGTATGGCATTGCGCATAATCTGCATCCAGCGCTGCAAGTGAAGATTCGTGATGCATTTTTTACCTTTGATTGGAACGGCTCAAAGCTTCAGCGTGAATTTGAAAAAAGTGGCGAAGCAAAATTTGTGTCAATTACCTTCAAAAAGGATTGGGATGTGATTCGTAAGATTGATGCCGCTAACGGTGTGACTTACAACTGTAAATAAGACTGACAGACCCTAGCCGCTGGAAGTCGTTTCCAGCGGCCATCTTTTGGATAGTTTGATGCTAACAATAGATTCAGTCGGGAAAACCTACGGGACCGGCGATAAAGCGCTAACAGACATTTCTTTGACGATTGAAAAAGGCCAGGTGGTCGGATTGATTGGTCCGTCTGGCGCAGGCAAGTCCACGTTAATTCGCTGCATCAACCGATTGGTTGAACCCTCAACCGGGCATATTTATCTCAACGACTTAGATTTGGTGGCTCTGGATCAGAATCGTTTGCGTCAGCAGCGTCGACGGATTGGGATGATTTTTCAAGAGTTCGCTTTGGTCGAGCGTTTGACTGTAATGGAAAATGTGCTGTCTGGACGTCTTGGTTATCTGCCATTTTGGCGCACATATCTCCGTCGCTTTCCAGCGTCGGACATCGAAAATGCCTATCGCTTACTTGATCGCGTCGGCTTGCTTGACCAGGCCGATAAGCGTGCCGATGCGCTCTCTGGTGGTCAGCGGCAGCGGGTTGGTATCGCAAGAGCGCTTGCGCAGCATCCAGACTTGCTTCTTGTTGATGAACCAACAGCGAGCTTAGATCCTAAGACGAGTCGTCAGATTATGCGGCTGATTGTGGAGATCTGTTCGGACTATCACTTGCCCGCAATCATTAACATTCATGATGTACCACTGGCTTTGCAGTTTATGCAGCGCATTATCGGGTTGCGCCAAGGTCGGGTTGTCTTTGACGGCGCGCCATCTGAGCTGACTGAGAGTGTCCTCACCACCATATACGGAGCTGAGGATTGGACCAATATGCAAAAACAGCATGAAGACGATCTTGATTCAGAGGCGGATGCGACGGCTAGACTGGGTGCTTTGCGTTCATGACATCTCGTTATCCCACGCATTGGCGCAAACCACCTCAAATACTGACACATCCTGTTTGGCGACCAATTATTTGGATCCTCGCGGCGGTTTATTTAGTCCTAGCCATCGGGAGTCTCGAGGTCAATTGGGTTCGCGTTTCCGAAGGTTTAGAGCGTGGATGGCGCTTCGTCCAAGGATTTTTGGTCCCCGACTTCTCCAGTCGGTGGACCGACATTTCGATTGGGCTTGTTGAAAGCTTAACCATGACACTGACGTCGACAATTGTTGGAATTTTGATCAGCGTGCCGATCGGAATCGGTGCCGCAAGAAATCTCTCGCCTGCTTGGATGTACATGATATGTCGATCGATCATTGCAATATCGCGCTCATTGCAGGAGATCATCGTCGCAATCTTCTTCGTGGCGTTATTTGGATTTGGTCCGTTTGCAGGATTTTTAACCCTTTCATTTGCCACGATTGGATTCCTATCTAAATTACTGGCTGAGGATATTGAAGATATTGATGAGTCACAGGTCGAAGCGATTCGTGCAACAGGTGCTGGGTTTTGGCAAATTATAAATTATGCGATCCAGCCCCAAGTGATGCCGAGATTAGTCGGGCTATCACTCTACCGTCTGGATATAAATTTCCGTGAGAGTTCGGTGATTGGCATTGTTGGCGCAGGTGGTATTGGTGCAACTCTCAATACTGCGATTGATCGCTATGAGTACGATAGTGCGGGCGCAATTTTGATTATCATCATCATGATTGTGTTCGCCGTCGAATACAGTTCGAGTTATATCAGGCGGTGGTTACAGTGAGGCTCGAGGATCTTAACTGGCAATACCGATCTCGCCTGCAGCGGCTTGCTATTTGGTTTGCATGGTTGTTAACAGTTGCCTTGTTTGTCTGGTGCTGGAACCTGATGACCCGCGATACGATTTGGTTGTTTGTCTGGGATGCACCTACTCAGGCAGCAGATCTCGGGAGTCGAATGATGCCGCCGCGGTGGTCTTATCTCCCAGAATTAATGCAGCCCCTTTGGGATACCCTCAATATCGCAACGCTCGGTACCTTAGGTGGAGTTATTTTAGCCGTGCCAGTCGCATTTATGGCTGCTCGTAATACAACGCCATCACGGTTGCTACTTCGTCCTATTGCTTTGGGAATTATTGTTACTTCTCGATCGATTAACTCATTGATCTGGGCATTACTATTGGTGGCAATCATTGGCCCAGGTTTATTAGCAGGGATTATTGCAATTGCGCTTCGATCGATTGGATTTATTGGCAAGTTACTGTACGAGGCAATCGAGGAAATTGACGAAAAACAGGTTGAGGCCGTGCGTGCGACTGGTGCCTCAGGCTTTCAAGTCATGCATTACGGGATCGTGCCACAAATTTTGCCCGCTTTTTTTGGGATCACAGTCTTTCGGTGGGATATCAACATTCGCGAAAGTACAATTTTAGGTTTGGTGGGTGCTGGTGGAATTGGCTTGAAGCTGCAATCGTCGCTGAATGTTCTCGCCTGGCCACAAGTCACTATGATCCTACTGCTGATTCTTCTGACGGTGGTCGCCAGTGAATGGATTTCTGCGAAGGTCCGCTCAGCGATTATCTAAGTGGATTTATCGCGGGAGGCCTGTTTGTAGGGCGGACCCATTCACTTGTATAGTGAAACCTGATTGTTAGACACCGGTTACAGCTATTGTCCAAAGAGGACAATGGCATGGCAATCGGTAAACGGAAGGCCCACAGCGCCGAATTCAAGGCCAAGGTGGCACTAGAGGCAGCCGAGGTGATCGCTAATGCTGTCGTATCTCCATAGTTTTCACGCCGGTAATCTGGCGGATGTCCACAAGCACAGTATCCTGGCTTGGGTGTTGGCGTATTTGACCCAGAAAGAGAAGCCGGTGTCCTATATCGAGACCCACAGCGGCCGAGCACTGTACGATCTCAGATCGAATGACGCACAAAAAACCGCAGAGGCTCTCGGCGGAATTTTGCACCCTGGCGTGAGGCCCTGGTTTTTGTCAGACCACCCGTATCAACGGGTCATTGCTGAGGTCCAACGCGACTATGGTGCGCACATGTATCCTGGGTCGCCCTGGCTGGCTAGTCGTCTATTACGCCCGACCGATCGACTTCACCTCGCGGAGCTTCATCCGACTGAATGCGCACAGTTACGCCAGGTGATGGGCGGGCGCGCAAGCATCTATGGCGAGGATGGGTATCACTTGGCAAACCGGCTGTGCCCACCGACGCCACGCCGTGGGCTGTTACTGGTTGATCCAAGTTACGAATTGAAAACTGATTATGCGATCGATCCCTGAGTTTCTTGCGCAGATTCGGCGTAAGTGGAACGTCGGGATTGTGATCTTGTGGTATCCGATTTTACGGGAACCGCGGCATCTTGGCATGGTGCGTGCGTTACAGCGCGAGGATCCGGAAGCCCTGTGTCACGAGGTGACTTTTGGATCTGTACGCCCCGGACATGGGATGATTGGATCTGGAATGTGGGTGAGCCGACCTCCGTTTGGTCTGTTAGCCGAGACCGAGCGGTTGTCACGATGCGTTCAGGCATTGGCAGACTCAGACTCCCAGGCCTCCGGCGATCGCCGAGAGACGTCATAGTCACACCCTCGTGAGGAGACCATTCGTGCCCAATTCATCTGCAACACCCGACGCATCATCCTGGATTCTGCACCACTATGCACAATCACCTGTCGCACAGAAGGTTCGATTTTTGTTGGGACTCTGCGGGCATCCATGGTGGAGTGTTGAGATCCCTCGCGTTCCGCCGAAGCCTCTTCTCATGCCCTTGACCGCGAACTATCGCAGGACACCGGTATTGCAAATCGGTGCGGATATTTATTGTGATTCGCAAAACATCGCACATACCTTGGCCGAGCGAGGCCACTCGAGCAGAGTCTTTGGATCGCAGGCTCCAGGTGCAGTGATGAGCCTTGCCGCTTGGGTCGAGCAGACTGTGTTTGCGCTTGCTGTGCGGTTGGTGATCACAGACGCCCTAGACACGGCACCCTCAGAGTTTATCCAAGACCGTGGTGACCTCTATTTTGGCAAGGGCTGGACCTCCGATCAGCTTCGACAGGAGCAGACTTCGGTCGCGCTCGAGTTGCACGGCCACCTCGCATACCTTGAATCGATGCTGCTCACGACCCCGTATCTAGGTGGTTCCACTGCCAGCTTATCGGATGCAGCGGCTGCATCGGTGGTCTGGTTTCTCAAGGCTCGCTGGTCAAACGGACTGGCGTGTTTGGCGGCATTTCCGAGATTGGTTGCCGTGTTAGATACGCTTGAGGGTCTGAGTTTGCATGCAGTAGGCGATTTGCGAGGTGAGGACGCATTGCAGATTGCATCGATGTCATGCACAGGTACAGAGCCTGAGCTGTCGGACTGGGCGAGCGCGTTGGGGTATACCTTGGGGAGCACTGTTCGGGTTCGCCCGGCAGGGGAGTCCTCTGATCCTGATGTGATCGGATCATTACGCGCGTTGTCGGATCTTCGGATTTCCTTGGATCACTGGGATCCTCAGGTCGGTGATGTGGTCGTTCACTTTCCATTGCCTGGCTATCGCGTGGAACTTGCTTAAACACAGGGATCTCTGCGGTACCGATTCATAAAGGATATTGGTCCGGTCGGCGCAGGCTTGACCAATTGCAAGCTGCGGCGCAGATTAGAGGGCCCATATCGCCTGAGTGATCAATCGTGTCTGAAAATCTTCGCTGCATCCTCTATATGACCGCGGCGATGGCTGGATTTGCACTTGAGGACGCGGTGATTAAGCACTTGTCAGCATCTTTGCCGATTTCCCAGATTTTAGCTTGTATCGGGCTTGGTGGAGTGCTTGTCTTTACGATCATTGCACGTCTTCAAGCTGTGCCTCTGTGGTCTCCGGCAATGCGAACAGCTGCATTTGCGATCCGGACTCTGGCGGAACTCGGCGCTGCGATCCTGTTTGTATCTGCCATGGTCTACGCGTCCTTAGCCACCGCATCAGCGATTCTTCAAGCCACGCCTCTGGTGGTGTCCTTGGGTGCAGCGTTGTACCTGAAACAAGTGGTCTCGCTCCGCCAATGGCTGCTCATTGGGCTTGGATTTATGGGTGTATTACTGGTGATTCAGCCGGGTGGTGACGGATTCCAGCCAGCTGCGTTACTGGCTGTGTTGGGGGTTCTATTTCTCGCGCTTCGCGATGTGATTACCCGTTCATTCACTGCGGCCTTGCCGACTGCCACGATCTCGATGTGGGCCTTTGCAGCCGTCATGGGGGCAGGCGTGGTGAGCATTCCTCTCTTTGGGCCTTGGGTGGTGATTGATTGGGGTCATCTGGGATGGTTTATCGTCTCAGCGGCATCTGGGTGTGCTGGCTACTTTGCGGTGGTGATTGCGACCCGCGGGGGAGATGTTGCCGTGGTCGCTCCATTTCGGTATAGCCGTTTGATTTTCGCATTGATCTTGTCAGTGTTTCTGTTTGATGAGCAGCTTAATGGATGGGTGTTTTTGGGGGCTGCATTGATTGTGTGCTCAGGGATTATGACGCTGGTGCGGCAGCGATCGCCCCGTCGTGCCCTCGATTCTGATCTGGTCGTGTAGGACTGACGATGTCGAATACTGCGAAACAATCTGTGCATAGCCGCTGGCTCGAATGGACAGGCGTGATCACAGCAATTGTGTATTCGATGCTGGTTGCGCTCAATATCGGTGCGGAATTCATCGGCTTTGCGCTGCTCTTAATCTCCTCGATAGCGATCGGGCTCTGGGCATACCTCGGTCAGCATCGCGGTATTTTGGTGTTGCAATTGTTCTACGCGACCGCTGGGGTGATTGGGATGATGCGTTGGATGCAGTAGATGCCTCGCCGATGACTGGTGCGGTTAGAGCAGATCAGATGATGGGTGCGACCGAATTCACGTTGGTCATGGACTTACTTTTACCGTGTAATACGGGTCTCATCAGGGTTGGAATGGGTACATGGATGTAAGTACTTCTGGGTTCAGTCCGCTGGTACGTGCCGCATTCTTAATGGTGGGCGCAATCCTTGCGTTCTCGACCATGACGGTGGCTGGTCGTGAAGCCGGAGCAGAGCTTGATACCTTTGAGATCATGACCTACCGCAGTGTGGTCGGGATCGGCATTGTCTGTCTAATCGGTTGGTGGAGCGGTACCTTGTCCTCGATTCGAACCGAACGGCTTGGTTTACATGCTCTCCGAAATCTCTCGCATTTTGCCGGACAGAACTTATGGTTCTTAGCGATCACACTGATCCCACTCGCACAAGTTGTCGCATTGGAGTTCACATCGCCAATTTGGGTACTCCTGTTGTCTCCACTCATTCTTGGGGAAAGGATGACCTTGGTTCGTATTCTCGGGGTGTGTTTAGGATTTATTGGCGTACTCATTGTGGTGAGGCCGAGTGTTGAGACCCTGTCTCCCGGGGTGCTTGCAGCTGCTCTTGCGGCAATTGGGTTCGCCGGGTCCTTGATGTTGACCAAGCGGCTGACGCGCACGGAAAGTATTACCTGCATTTTGTTTTATTTGACAACCATGCAAGCGGTTTTTGGGCTGATCTGCGCCGGCTATGACGCAGAGATGCACTGGCCGTCAGTCCAAGTGATGTGGTGGGTGGTGTTAATTGGATTCGCGGGCTTGGCGGCGCATTTTTGTCTCACTCAAGCGCTCCGTCTCGCGCCTGCGATGGTCATCGTGCCGATTGATTTTGCGCGCATTCCGTTGATTGCCACCATTGGCGCTGTGGTTTATGCGGAGTCCTTAGATATCTATGTCATCGTCGGAGCGGCAGTCATCTTCGCTGCAAACTATCTGAATATTTGGAATGAGCGCCGGCTTTCTGGACAGGCGGTTGGGCGATGATTGAGGTTGTCATACTGGGGGCGTTGCTGGGGATTGTGATTACCATTTCTGGCGTTGGTGCGGGCGTTGTCACCACCCCGGCGTTGATCGTTGTCGCGGGCTTAGATCCGCTCTCTGCTGTAGCCACAGGCGCGTTGTTTTCTGCTGTCTTGAAAGTGGCGATCTCTGCACAGCATCTCCGCACACGCATGATGTCTTGGATGGATGCATGGACCTTTTTACGCATCTCGGTACCAGTCACTGTGGTCATTGCGCTTGCAACAGGCTCTCTCTACGCCAGAGGCTTTAGCAACTTGGTCAATCAGGTGACCACTTGGGCTGTAATTGGTTGTGGCATGGTCGCACTGGCGAGCCTCTATTCAGCATGGGTTGGGATCTGGATCGAGCGGGCTGGTCGGTCGGTCGCTGCGGCAGTGACGGGGATTTTTGTCGGCTCAACCGGTGTGGGGGGCGGTATTTTTGTGGTTCCTGCGCTGGTACGTGCGCATGGTCTAGATGTGAAGAGGGCAGTTGCCACATCGATCCCGATTGGCTTGGCTTTGTCCTTTGCCGTGAGTATCGGGCTGAGCTCAAATGGTGTGACGGATTTTACAGTGGTGTGGTGGGCGGTCTTGGGCGGGGTATTGAGTTTGCCACTGGCCGGCTGGTTGTTTCGGATTATGCCAGCACACGTTGTGAAACTCGCCACCAGTAGTCTGATCTTGGTCTCGATTCTGACGCTCGCGATCCGCGCCGCATCCGCTTGATCACAGAACGATTTGGTATCGGGTCCGACTGAAATTGACTGTTTTGTCGCTGCGACCCGTTCGGCATACTTAACCCATTGTAATCGCGCGCAAAGCGCCCTGTCAGGGAGTGCACTATGGGACAGCCAGTCGAACAGGTCAGTGGGGCCTATCAAGTCTTTCGTTACGAAAAACCAACAGACATGCCCGGTGGTAAGGCCATTGTGCAACTTGCTGGAAGTGACATCATTCGTGGCCGGGTCCAGGTGGTCCGCGAGGGGGGTGAGAACAATCTGCACTCGCACCGTGGCATGGATGGATTCTGGATGGTCTTAGCCGGCTGTGTAAAATTCTATGGTCCCGGGGACGTTTTGATTGGCGAATTCGGCAAACACGAAGGCATTTTGATTCCGCGCGGAGAACAGTACTGGTTCGAAAGTTCAGGGGATGAAGACCTTGAAATCCTGCAGATGGCTGCCTTTGAAATGGGTGCCAAAGTCGAACGTGTTGACGTGGAAAAGCAGAAGTTCGCGGTGGGAAGTGTAGGCGTCAAGGTGATCACGGAGACACAAAAAGTCTGATTCCGTGATCCCCTAACAATAAAAATCGCGGGTGACATATGACAACAGAGTTATCGATTGCACTGGATCGCTACGATCGCCACTTTCCATTCTTTGATGGGACAGCGATTGCGCCGCCTGGTTTTGCACTGAAGCCGTTCCAGGTTGGCCAAAGTGCTCGGCTGAAAGATGGAACGGATCGCCACGAGGAGTTCTTGCAAGGGACGTACGATGTGGCAGAGTTTTCCATGTCGTCATTTTTGATGGCTAAAGATCAGGGCTATCCGATCGTGGGTATTCCCGTGTTCCCTCGTCGCCTGTTCAGTCAAAGCCAAATGTGGGTGCATCCTGACTCCTCGATTCAGTCGGCCAGTGATCTTGCCGGTCAGCGAGTGGCCTTGAGCGCGTTTCAGACCACATTGTCATTGTTGGCGAAAGGCGATCTGACCTTTTACTACGGTGTTCCATGGCAGTCGATTCAGTGGAAACTGACCACCCGCGAGAAAATTCCACTAGAACATGGACCCGAGGTCAGTGTGGAGTTTATTGGTGATCGAGATCGGCTTGGCGAACGGCTACATTCTGGGGAAATCGACGCATTTTTTCTGCCCCATCCGCCGCATGATGTGATGATTGGGCGCACGCCAGCGCGACGTTTATTTCGTGATCCAGAAGCGGAAGAAGACCGATATTACGCGGATCGAGGATATTTCCCGATTATGCATGTTGTGGTGATTCAGGAAGCGGTCGCCGATGCCTATCC
Organism: Litorivicinus sp.; assembly: GCA_018401755.1. Classification (GTDB taxonomy): domain Bacteria; phylum Pseudomonadota; class Gammaproteobacteria; order Pseudomonadales; family Litorivicinaceae; genus HIMB30. Next base: position 99,875 of record JAGYKJ010000005.1, on the reverse strand, counting down.
AGACTTGCCTCGCGCGTTGATGACTACCTTCCACCACGCGTTTGATGTTGCCATGGGCTACTACGAGGATCCGAATTGGTCGATGCTCGCTGGCGGGCGTCATTATTGGGAGTTAGAGCAAGCGCGATTTAAGGGATCTCCCTGGACGCGCGGGTTCAATGGGAATCGAGCCAATATCGAGATGATGATTCGGTATGCCATGGATCAAGGGATGGTGCATTCGGCATTAACCCCTGAGGCACTGTTTCATGCATCGACTTGGGAAACCTAGGAGCTTTCAATGCGTCTGATCAATAACGACGAAGTAAATCGTGTCCTGACCATGGCGGATTGTATTCGGGTGCAGGAGGCTGCCTTTCGGAAAATTCCTGATGGGGGCGCCATTCATCGACCACGGATTGATCTGTATTACCCATCTGCTCATCCAGAGTCCTATTTCCGCTGGGGCTCAATGGAAGGGGCAAACGATGGCTATTTCGCCATTCGGATGAAAAGTGACATCGTGAGTTGGCCGCGCGCCGAAGATGGTTCTTGGACCGAAGAAAAGTATTGTATGGAGCCAGGAACATATTGTGGGCTGATCTTTTTGGTCTCTACCCGCAATGGTGAACCCTTGGCATTCATCAATGATGGTGTGTTGCAGCACATGCGTGTTGGTGGGGGTGCGGGCATCGGTGCGAAATATCTCTCACGCGAGGATTCGAGTGTCGTCGGCATGATCGGATCCGGTGGCATGGCGCGGACCTTCCTCGATGCCTTTTGTTGTGTCCGTCCAATTCAACGATGTCATGTGTATAGCCCCAATGCATCCAATCGTGCGCGTTTCGCTGAAGAAATGACTGAGCGGTTGGGAATCGAGGTGATTGCTGTCGACTCTCCACGAGAGGCGGTGCGTGGCGCAGACATTGTATCCAGCGCCACCGACAGTATGACCCCTGTGTATGATGCGCAATGGCTTGAGCCCGGACAGCATGTGACGAATCTAGGGCGGCGTGAGATGCCTGAAGCGGCAATGAATCGATTCGATGTCGTGGTGCGCCAGGGGACTGCAGGCTTGCAGATGCGGCAGACAGAGCGTTTTCAAGCGGAACGCGGACATTCACCAGCGGCGTTTATCGGCGGGTCTGTTGAAGAGATGGCGAGAATTCCGGAGAAGAATCCAAGCCCAGGATTCGGTGGTGACAGCCCTGAGTTTACCGATCGTGGTCAAGGCGGCAGTAAGCCCGAGTTTGCCGATCTAGTCACCGGTCGTTGCCAGGGGCGAACAGACCCCCTACAGATTACCTTTTATCGCAATGTGGGCAATCAAGGATTGCAGTTTTCAGCAGTTGGCGGATGGGTATACGAACAAGCCGTGAGTCACCAGCTCGGTCGGGAGATTCCGACCGACTGGTTGTTGCAAGATATTCGCGATTAAGCAGGCTCGTGTAATGTGTTCAGCGCGAGCTCAAAGTGAGCCACGGTCTGATCAATGTGCATGAGCTTGTCGATGCCAAACAGGCCAACTCGGAATGTTTTGAAGTCTGCTGATTCGTTGCACTCTAAGGGCACGCCTGCCGCGACCTGTACGCCGGCTGCGAGGAACGCCTGCGTATTTTTGAAGTCATCACGGCTGGTGTGCGACACAATCACGGTGGGAGATTGAAATCCAGGCCCAGCAAGGCTTTTAAAGCCTGCATCTTCCAGCAGACTGCGCATCTTCTGTCCTAATGCAATTTGCCGCATTTTCAGCTCGGCAAAACCAACTTTCGCCATTTCCTGGTAGGTCCGGTAAAACTGGATGAGGCCGTCTGTCGGCATCGTCGCATGATAGGCGTGACCGCCATTTTCATAGGCTGCCATGATTTGCCGCCATTTTTTCAAATCCAAGACGTAGCTGTCACTGTTGGTGCGTTCTAGTTGCGCGGCGGCGCGTGCGCTCATGAGCACGACGCCAGCACAGGGAGTGGATGACCATCCTTTTTGCGGGGCGGTGATAATCACATCGACACCAGTCTCTTCCATATTCACCCACAGACACCCTGAGGCCACACAATCTAGGATGAATAGTCCGCCAACCGCATGCGTCGCATCTGCGATTGCTCGCAACGTGCTGTCGGGAAGCAACATCCCAGCAGAGGTCTCGACATGTGGTGCGATGACGCACTGGGGCCGCTCGCGATGAATTGCATCTAAAAACGTCTCGAGATCGGCCGGGACAAATTGGGCGTCAGCGGAACTGGAATCAGCCACCGCTTTTGTGACCTCGACATGGGTAGTGTCGACGCCTGCGTCGAATATTTGCGACCATCGGAAGCTGAACCACCCATTACGCAGGACGTGCACACGTTGTTGTCGACAAAATTGTCGTGCAACAGACTCCATCGCAAAGGTTCCGCCACCCGGAACGAGTGCAATCTGATCCGCGTGATAAACCGATTTGAGTCCACTCGACAGCTCACGCATGGTCTCTTGGAAGAGGCGTGACATATGATTCACCGATCGATCAGTAAAGACCACCGAGTATTCCAATAAGCCATCAGGATCAACAGCTGGATAAATGGATGACATGACAAATGTCCTTTGTTATGAATCTCAATACATTGAGAGTACTGACCTTTTCTACCAATGCCTAGTCCTCGCGCTGAGCGAGTGCGATCATTTTTGTTTGACTTTCCTAGACAGCCAGCGTCAGGGATACTATTCGGATGGACCACGAAATCCCGACTCTTGATGATGATCTACGCTGGATGCGCCGCGCATTGACGTGCGCGCAAGAGGCGGCGAGCCGCGGCGAGGTGCCAGTCGGCGCAGTGGTTGTGCGTGACGGGCACTTATTGGGTGAAGCGGGAAATAGCCCGATCGGTATGCACGATCCCAGCATGCATGCGGAGGTCGCGGCGATCCGGGCTGCTTGCCGAGAGGTCGCCAATTACCGACTGCCCGGTGCAACGCTCTATGTCACCTTAGAGCCCTGTACAGCCTGTTTTGGTGTCCTGATGCATGCCCGGATCGCGCGCATCGTGTTTGGCGCTCGAGAACCTCGCGCGGGTGTCCTTGGATCACAGCTGTCGTTACATCAGGCCAATTTTTACAACCATCAGATCACGGTGTGTGAGGGTCTATGCGCTCTGGAGTCCTCTCAGCTACTCACCGACTTCTTCCGCGCTCGACGCGATCGCCCGGACGCGTTCGGCATCCCAGATTAACCACTCATAGTAGGTTTGAATGTTTGCCACATAGGCTTGCGCTTCGCGACCACGGGCAAACCCGTAGGTCGTTTGTGCGTGGTAAGTGGGGTCTTCCAGCAAGGGGAGTCGTGCTGACACATCCAGCCACCGGTCAGGGTTGCCGCCTTGGCGCTCAGTTAGTTTTCGGGCGTCTTCCAAATGCCCCATGCCAATATTGTAGGCAGCAAGTGTGAACCAGGTGCGCTCTGGATCTCGGATCCGGTCGGGAATGCGACTTTTCAACTGACTAAGATAACGTGCCCCTCCCTCAATGCTTTGGGCGGGATCCAGGCGGCTGGTGTATCCAAGCTCACGCATCGTTTGCAGGGTCAACATCATGATCCCGCGCACCCCGGTTGGTGACTTTGCCCGTGGATTGAGATGTGATTCCTGGTAGGCAATCGCAACTAGGAGTCGCCAATCCCAGTCAACGAGCTCAGCTGCTGCCTCGAACAGGCTCTGATAGGTGGGAAGTCTTGCATTGACCTGCCGCGTAAATGCTTTGATATCAGCAACCCTCGCCAAGGGTTTATTCAGATGCGACTCGATCAGCTCATCAATGCGCACTGATTCGGTGGCGATGAATTGGTTCGCAGCAGCCACAAGCGCAGGATCGGCGGAGGAAGGAAATCCAAACCCCAAAGGGAGTGCGGGCCCAATCGCCCGACTGGCTTCAAGATCCGGAAATAGTGCGCGGACTTGCCGAAATGCTGGCCCTAAGACGGCGGTGTAAGTCTGTCGACGTTCTTCGACATCAGACAGCAATTGCAATGCACTGACGCCTGGGAGGGTACTCCACTGTATGCCCTCAACACCGGCATCGCGAACACGTTCCAGTGCCAGCGCCTCAATCGACTCCGAAGCCACGACAATGGGCGGATCTAAGGCATCAAGTGTGGCCGGCTTGGGAGTCTCTCGGTGGTGGAGCAGGGTTAACTGATATTGCAAGATCGCATCCGAAAAAGTGAGTCGTGCACCCTCTTCACGCGTCAGCGCGATCGCGGCAAGATCGGCCTCACCGCGTCGGAGTTGTGCCACCATGGGATCGCCTGGTGCAGTTGCGATGAGCGCAACATTGACGCCCAGATGTTCTGCGAAAGCCCGCGCCACGGCTCGATCAAATTCACGAAAATCAACAGCTTCTCCATGAAATGTATCAGGAGAATTAGGAACAAGGATGCGAATTATTCCGGATTCCTGAATGGTGTGAAGAGTGCGTGGCCAGGTGCTTGGAGGTTCCCAAAGACTTTCAAGGATCAGACTAAGCCCGATCCAGAGGCCGATGAGAGGTCCGATTGCGCGAGCCAACTGCGGAAAAACATGGTGGACGGGTGGGTGATTGCGCACGCTCTGCTAAACTCCCGTTTTACCCAATGTCATTGAGGTCCCATGTCCATGCTCACTCTGCAAGGAGGCAGTGCCCTCTCGTCTTTCCAGGTTGCACAACTGTGCGAACGTGCGCGTGAGCGAGGGTGGAGTGTAACGAATTTTGATCTGTCTTATGTCTACTTTTGCCTCGGCGAGGTCAGTGATGCGACGCGCTTATCCGCGTTACTGAGTGCGACAGAGGTGTCAACGCATCCTGATTATGTGGTGATTCCACGCGCGGGGACCTTGTCGCCTTGGGCATCGAAAGCGACCGATATTGCACACAATGCAGGCTTGGTTGGGATTAAGAGGATTGAGCGTGGTCTTGCCGTGCGTGTGGAGGGTGAGCAGACTGCGTTGGACATTGCCCGAGGCGTCCTATCTGATCCGTTAGTAGAGGATGTATTAACAGCGTGGCCAGATGCCTTATTTTTTGCCCCAGGGTCGCCACGTCCTCTGCAATCGATCTCACTCGAGATCGATCCAATTCAGGCATTATCCGCCGCAAATGTTGACATGGGTTTGGCATTATCTGAGGACGAAATCAGCTATCTCGCGGATGCTTATGCAAGCCTCGGTCGGGATCCAACCGATGTCGAACTCATGATGTTTGCGCAAGCAAACTCGGAACATTGCCGACACAAGATCTTTAATGCCAGTTGGACCATCGACGGCGAGTTGATGCCGAAGAGCTTGTTTCAGTGGATTCGTAATACGCATGCGTTGGCGCCTGAGGGCGTGTTGTCCGCCTACTCGGACAATGCGGCGGTCATCGAGGGTCCTCGCGCTGCCCGTTTTCTGATGGATCCCGAGACGCATATTTATCACTTCCGGGACGAACCCTGCCATCTCGTGATGAAGGTGGAAACCCACAACCATCCAACCGCCGTCTCACCCTATCCTGGTGCAGCAACGGGTGCGGGCGGCGAAATCCGTGATGAGGGAGCGACTGGTCGCGGCGCAAAACCAAAGGCAGGGCTCACCGGATTTTCGGTCAACTATCTGCGGATTCCGGGTGCCCCTGAGCCTTGGGAGACATCACTGCCATTCCCACTACAATTGGCCACCGCGTTCGACATTATGCGCGAAGGCCCGTTGGGTGCGGCTGCCTTTAATAACGAATTTGGTCGGCCCAACTTAGTGGGCTATTTTCGGGCATATGAAGCAGTGATTGCTGACGCATCCGGCCCCAGTCGACGAGGCTATGTGAAGCCCATCATGATTGCAGGTGGGCTCGGCACCATTTCCGGTGAGCAGATTGAGAAGCGTCCGTATGCACCGGGAACACCCTTGGTCGTTTTGGGTGGTCCGGCAATGCTGATCGGACTCGGCGGCGGGGCTGCGAGCTCGGCTGGCAAAGGAACCAGCGGGTCAGATCTTGACTTTGCTTCGGTACAGCGGGCGAATCCAGAGATGGAAAGACGCTGCCAAGAGGTGATTGATCGCTGTTGGCTGCGTGGAGCGGAGAATCCAATCCTGTTTATTCATGATGTGGGTGCTGGAGGCCTGTCGAACGCCTTACCCGAGTTGGTGAAGGACGGAGGTGTCGGTGGCCGATTTAGTCTCGAGGCGATTCCTTCCGCGGATCCAAGTCTGTCGCCACTGGAATTGTGGTGTAACGAAGCACAAGAGCGCTACGTCTTGGCTGTTGATCCCCATGCCTTGCCATTGTTTGCATCGATTTGTGCACGAGAGCGCTGTCCAATGGCCGTCGTGGGCTATGCCGCGGAGGCACCGCAGCTCACCCTGACCTCGAGCGAGGGGCCAGCTCCAGTCGACTTGCCCATGGAAATCCTCTTTGGGAAACCACCGAAGATGCATCGCGATGTTGTTTCCTTACCGCCGCCGGCACAATCCGAAGCGGTCATCGAGGGGGCCTTCGTCGATTTAGCGATGCAGGTACTTGGCCATCCAACGGTCGCCTCCAAGGCATTTCTGATCACCATTGGCGATCGTACGGTGACCGGTATGGTGTGTCGTGATCAGATGGTCGGACCCTGGCAGGTACCTGTGGCCGACTGTGCGGTGACTGCCAGTGCGATTGGATCACGGAGTGGTGAAGCGATGGCGATGGGCGAACGAACCCCGCTTGCTGTCCTGAATCCTGCGGCTTCCGCCCGTATGGCGGTTGCAGAAACGATCATGAACTTGGCAGGTGCCTCGATTGCGCGGCTCGGCGATATCAAGCTGTCCGCCAATTGGATGTGCGCCGCCGGTGTACCTGGCGAGGATGCTGGGCTATACCGTGCGGTCGAGGCGGTGGGCCAAAGTTTTTGTCCTGCACTGGGGATTGCGATCCCTGTGGGGAAAGATTCCATGTCGATGCAAACGCAGTGGTCGGTTAATGGCCAGACGCATCAGGTGGTCAGTCCGATGTCCCTGATTTGCTCTGGATTTGCACCGGTGACGGATGTTGAACAGACATTGACACCCTGTCTCGTCGACCAAGCGGACACCATCATCGTCTTGGTTGCACCACGCCATGCCATGCGTCTGGGTGGCTCGATTGCCGCCGAGGTCTCAGGAACGATTGGTACGACCACGCCTGATGTTTCCCCTGAGGTGTTGAAAACTCTGTTTACCGGCGTCGGTAAGGGTCATCGCGGTGGCTGGATCCTCGCCTACCATGATCGATCAGATGGCGGCCTGTTTGCGACCATCGCGGAAATGGTGATGGCCTCGCGACTCGGTGTCGTCTTATCGACGCCGGTGCCTGACACAATTCCATTCTGGCTCAATGAGGAGGTCGGCGCTGTGTTGCAGATTCCGCAATCAGCGCTCTCGAAAGCGTGCGAGGCATTTCATCATCCTGAGCTGGAGGTGCTGTCGTTGGGTCGGGTAGAAGGATCCATGCTGTCGATTCAAAGCATGGATGGACGGACGCATTTATATCGGCGAGAGGCACTCGAGGCACGCTGGTCAGCGGTCAGTTTGGCGATGGCAGCGCATCGTGATGATCCGGCCTGTGTGGCGGAATCAGAGGCACTTATTCATAAAGAAAACAAGGGTTTGTCATCAATTTCTATTCCAAATTATTGTCTTCGTGCAGAGCCGATTCGGCGTGTTTCTGCCACCCGACCCCGTGCCGCGATTCTGCGTGAACAAGGCGTGAATGGTCATCTGGAAATGGCCTATGCCTTCGATCACTGTGGATTTGAAGCAGTCGATGTGCACATGTCAGATGTGCTGGAAGGTCGTGTGACGTTCGAGTCGTTTTCGGTGCTTGCGGCCTGTGGTGGGTTCAGTTACGGCGATGTCTTGGGAGCAGGGTCTGGATGGGCAAAATCGGTGTTGTTCAATGATTCGTTACGCGCCGCCTTCGCCGACTTTTTTATGCGCCCTGACACCGTGACGCTCGGTGTGTGTAATGGGTGCCAGATGGTAGCCCAGTTGCGCGAGCTGATCCCCGGCGCGGCGCATTTCGAGTCGCTTGCTGTCAATCGGTCTCAGCGCTTTGAGGCTCGGCTGAGCTTGGTCGAAGTGCCTGAGACGCGCTCAATTCTCTTGAAAGGGCTGACTGGGGTTCGCTTCCCAATGGCTGTCGCGCACGGTGAGGGTCGTTTTCCACAGACTGACCAAGTCGCCGCCGCACTGATCGCAGATCGTAAGACAAGTCTTCAGTTTGTGAGGCCGGATGGATCGGCAGCGACGCTGTATCCAGAGAACCCCAATGGGTCCCCACATGGAATTGCAGGGCTATGTTCTGACGATGGGCGGGTCACCATCGTGATGCCTCATCCAGAGCGCGTGGTTTTGCGACAACAACTCTCCTATGTCCCAGCAGGGACTGAAGTGGTCACCCCGTGGATGGCTGTGTTTGACCAGGCGTGGCAATTCGTGCGAGGGCACTCATCCTCATGATCGGCGTTGACGATTCAGGGCAAGTACTCAGTCGGGCAGATGCTGAATCAGCGTGGCCATGGTTGACTGTGCACTGGCAATTGACGCCGCCAGAGCAGGGGTGTTACGTGCAGTGGATGCCGGATGATGGACTCTCCCTTAAATCAGTCGAATCGGGCGACCGTTCCAGTCTTCGGGTCGACTATCAGCGTGGTCCGCAAGCACGGCGGATTCATGCGGTCACCGGAGAGCTGCTCACTCGGGCACTGGGTTGTCAGCAAGGACGTCGCCCGGCAATTTTTGATGCGACCTTCGGTTTAGGGCACGACAGTACAGTATTGGCGAACGTGGGTTGTTATGTGTCCGGGTGTGAGTCCAATCCGATTGTGGCGGCGTTGACAGCTGATGGGCTTCGCCGCAGCGTGAATGAACCCTGGATAAATCGCATTCAGTTTCAGTATCGGGATGCCCTAAGTGTGTTACCTGAGGTGCCCTCTGGGGTGATTTATATCGATCCGATGTTTCAAGAGAGACGCCGCGCAGCACCCTCGATGGAGATGCAGTTCATGCATCGGCTGATGCCGAACGCAGCACGCGGTGATTCGTTGCTGGAAGCTGCACTCACCTCTGGTGCAGCACGTATTGTGGTGAAACGGAGTCCAAAGGCGCCTGTCTTGGCTGGGCGAGTTCCATCGACGATGATGCATGGGAAGGCAGTTCGATTTGATATTTATCCCCTACGCAAGGTGACCCCTGAGGACTGCCAACCGTGGTGGATCGAGCAACAGCGATGATGCATTGGGAGGCACTACTATCCAGTACACGGATGGATCATGGGGATCGCTGGACTCCGCCGGACCCTGGATACAGCCGTGACCAATGGCAACGTGACCAGGATCGGATCATTTTTTCGGGCGCCTTCCGCCGCCTTGCGATCAAAACACAAGTGCATCCCCTATCTGACAATGACCATGTCCACACACGCCTGTCCCATTCCCTCGAAGTGGCCAGTGTTGGGCGAAGCCTCGCAACAAAAATAGGCGCTTGGCTCGAACTCAATGGCGCATTACCACCTGAGATGCCTGCATCGGCACTTGGCGCATTGGTGCAAGCGGCTTGTCTGGCCCATGACATCGGCAATCCACCGTTTGGGCACGCAGGTGAGCGGGCGATCCGCACGTATTTTCGTGAGCATCCCGAGTGGCTATCTGGGTTGTCAGTGGGTGAGCGGGCGGACTTGACTGGTTTTGAGGGAAATGCACAGGGATTCCGGGTGCTGACCAAGCTCGAGCGACACTGGTTTGATGGGGGCATGCGGCTCACTGCGGCTACCTTAGGCACCTTTGTCAAATACCCCTTTGCTGCGGCTTCAGAGATCGGCCAAGGCAAGGGGAAGCATGGGATTAACTGTGCTGAACTGCCTGTGATGCAAGAGTTGGCAGATCAGTTGCAATTGGCTGCTCTCGGTCATGAGGTGTGGGCGCGCCATCCCTTGGTGTTTTTGGTAGAAGCTGCCGATGATATTTGTTATGCGCTGATTGATCTTGAGGATGCGGTGGAGTTGGGTCACCTCACCTATGATGAGGTCGCTGATTTAATGCGTGAACTTGTTGAACGCGGTGCACGGAGCGCGCTCTATGAACAGCTGTTGGACGATCGAACAGTGCGTCTTGAGTTGCTGCGCTCCGCAGCGATCGATGCGTTAGTGCACGAGGCGGAAGCCCGTTTTAAAACTCACTACACCGCGATTATGAACGGCGAGTTTCAGGAGGATCTGTTGGATTGGCGTCGTGCCTCGGCTGGGGAAGTCATTGCCCATGCCAAAGCGCTTGCCCGGGAGCACGTCTATGTGGACCAGACCAAACAGTCGTATGAGGGTCAGCCTGCACATCTGTTGAATGGCGTTCTGGCGCATTTGGTTGAGGGCGCTGAAGCCTTGGCTGCGGTCGGTGGGGATGGAACCAGTATTGATTCAAAAGCGCGCGATGCGGTTGCCCGTCTTGGCAAGTATCGCCCAAATGCGAACGACTCGCGGTATGCGCGGCTCTTGAAAATCACCGATTATGTCAGTGCGATGACAGATCGTTATTTGATTCGGGTCGTCGATGATTTAACGCGTTTGCGCTACTTCTCATCGAGTACCGACTGAATCCATGTGCCGATGTAGGTGGCCAAAATCGGCTGTGCGTCTTCCGTTGGATGCAGTCCATCTGCCTGAAACAACGCGGTGTCTCGTGCCACAGGCTCCAGTAAGAACGGTAAGTAGGGGATTCCTGTCTGCGCGGCGACCTGATCTTGGCTTGCCCGAAATGCACGGATAAAAGGCCCGCCATAGTTCCTTGGAAGCTCAATCCCTGCATACAGCGGTTGGCCCCCATCGGTCTGCACCGCCGCGATCATGGCCAGCAAATTCTCGCGCATCGCATCTAACGGAAGCCCCCGGAGGCCATCGTTGGCGCCGAGTGCAATGAGCACATGAGTCGGTTGGTGTCGATCCAGTAATCCAGGAAGTCGAGAGCGTCCGCCGGTGGTGGTTTCACCTGAAATCGAAGCGTTTAAAACTGTGATGCTGTCCCCATCATCAGGAGGCGAGAGGGTGAGCTGATCAACCCATGACCGATCCGCCTCAAGCCCATAGCCCGCACTGAGACTGTCGCCCAAAATCAGTAAACGCACATCTGCTGTCACTGGCATTGCCAGAGAAAGCCAAAGGAGAAGTCCGGACCATGACCAACGCACAGGTTTTATCAGTTTCATCCGTGTCTCATGGGTTTGTGGATCAAGACGGGCAACACCTGCCCATACTTAGGGATGTTTCGTTACAAATCAACCAAGGGGACTCAGTCGCGATTGTGGGTCCCTCTGGCGCAGGTAAAAGTACACTACTCGCTTTATTGGCTGGTTTGGATGTCCCGAATCAAGGTGAGATTCGGCTGTTAGATCAGTCCTTTAGTACACTTTCTGAAGACGCGCGTGCAAAAGCGCGACAAGGCTCAGTTGGCTTTGTGTTTCAGAGTTTTCAGTTGCTACCAGGGTTGACCGCACTTGAGAATGTGATGTTACCTCTAGAACTTGCTGGGGTGTCCGTAAAACTCGCCAAACAACGCGCCGCCGACTGGCTCACTCGGGTTGGTTTGGGTGCTCGCTTGCGTCATCGCCCGCGCATGCTCTCCGGTGGGGAGCAACAGCGCACTGCGGTGGCGCGTGCATTCGTCACTGATCCGGCGCTACTTTTCGCGGATGAACCGACAGGCAATCTTGATCGTCGGACGGGCGAGTCAATCAGTGATCTGCTATTTCAGTTAAATCAAGATACCGGTGCCACCTTGGTGCTGGTGACCCATGACGAGCGGCTGGCGAGTCGATGTGATCGGATATTCACTCTCGATGAGGGCCAGTTACAGGAGAGCACCCCATGCTCAGTCTAAGACTTCTGATCCGGGAGCTTCGGGCTGGGCAGCTGACGTTGCTGGCACTCGCGTTAGTGGTTGCGGTTGCTGCCATGACCTCAACAGCCGTGCTGACCAATCGGATTGACCGTGCCATGGTGCAGGATGCGTCTGCGCTACTTGGGGGGGATCTGGTGATTCGTGGGGATCGTCCATTATCCGAGCGCTGGATCACCGAGGGACAAGCACTTGGCCTCGAAACCACTGAGACCATTGAGTTCCCTTCAATTGTGGGGTTTGACGATCGGTTTGAGTTGGCTGCGATCAAGGTGGTGACTGAGGGATACCCCTTACGTGGTCGCTTGGATGTCGCGGCTGCTCGCGCGGGTCAGGGAATTCCGACAAATGCGATTCCTGTGCGGGGAACCGCGTGGGTCGATCCAAGTTTAGCCAGTCAGTTAAACGTCGATGTTGGGGACAACGTCAGTGTGGGGGAGTCCACATTGCGGATTTCTGGGATTTTGGTGTTTGAGCCGGATCGGGGAGGCTCATTTGTCTCATTATCACCCCGTCTCATGATGAATCGCTTGGATTTGAATGCGTCAAATTTGGTGCAAGAAGGGAGTCGAATACGCTACTACCAGCTATTCGCGGGCGAGGCAGCCGACCGATTTCGGGCTCGGATCACGCCAGAGCTGGATATTTCACAACGTGTACGGGGGCTGGTTGATGGGCGTCCTGAGGTCGGTAGTGCGCTGACCAAGGCAACCCAGTATCTGACACTTGCGGGGTTACTGACCGTCATGCTCTCGGGTGCCGCGATCGCACTGACAGCGAGGCGTTGGGCCGAGGATCACATCGTCGATAGTGCGTTGTTTCGGACCTTTGGGTTATCCAGCGGTGCCGTTGCACGGGTCTTCGCCTTAGAGCTTCTGTCATTGGCGCTCGTGGCCAGTGCTGTGGGTGTTCTGATCGGCTATGGCATTCAAATTGTCTTAGTCGATACCGTTGCCAGCTTTCTCACAGTGTCATTGCCCGCACCGAATGCGGAACCTGCACTGCTCGGCCTCGCCACCGGCTTAGTGACCACCTTTGGGTTTGCGACCCCCGCGCTGATCCAGCTTCACAAAGTACCGCCGATTCGGATTTTAAAGCGTGATTATCCGACCGCGGGTCCAGGTCGGATTGTGACCTATGGCTTGGCGTTGGCCGGTCTTGGGTGTTTGTCATTACTCTACACTCGAGACCTTCCGCTGACTGCTTTGGTCTTGGTGGCCGTGGCCGTGCTGGTTGCCATGATTCTGATCATCGGTCGTGTTGCGATCCGAATTGTTGGACCTTTGGAACGGTTAGGACCCGCTTGGCGCTTTGGCATGCAGCAACTGATTCGTGACCCCGGCACCTCGGGTGGCCAGTTAATTGCATTTAGTTTGACGGTATTGGCGGTCACCATGGTGGCGATGATTCGGTTGGATCTGGTGGCCACCTGGGAGGATCAATTACCCAAAGATGCGCCCAATACCTTTGCCCTGAATATCACTAAGGCGGATGCGCCAGGATTTGCAGCACTATTGACCGAGCTTGGCGCGGAGTCAGCCCCGTTGTACCCGATCGTCAGGGGACGTCTTGAGACCATCAATGGCACCGTCTTAGCGGCACATCCGATGGAGGACGAGATTCCCGGTTCGGTGCGCCGAGAGCTCAGCTTGACAGAAGCCTCCGAACAGGGACGTGATAATCGGATTGTCGACGGGCGATGGTTTACTGGTGACGATGAGTCTGGGCTGGTGACTGTGGAAGCGGAGTTGGCTCGGGAGTTGAATATCCGTCTGGGTGACCAGCTGGCATTCTTGGTTGGTCCAGATCCTGTGACGGCGACGGTGGTGGGGATCCGTTCGGTGCAGTGGGATTCCATGTTGCCGAACTTCTTTATGATCTTTTCTCCGGGCACCTTGGATCGATTTGAATCCACCTTGCTGACGAGCCTGAATCTTCCCGATCCTGTGGCCCAGACCACGGCCGTTGCGCGTGCCTTCCCGTCGGTGACATTGCTCTCCATCGACGCCGTCTTGAACCAGGTGCGGGGCATCTTGGCAAAGGTGACTGAAGCCGTCAGCTTTGTGCTGTGGTTTGTGCTGGCGGGTGGATTATTGGTGTTGATGGCGAGTATTCAAACATCGTTGCCGATTCGCAAAAAAGAAGCCGCGATTTTGCGAAGTTTAGGGGGGTCGGATCGACTCTTGTCGCAATCACAGTGGGCTGAGTTTTTGGTGTTGGGTGCACTTGCTGGGTTGCTTGCCGCCATTGCCAGTGAGCTCTTGGGTCGGGTGTTGTATACCCAGATCCTGAATCTGGAATGGTCAACTTTCTGGAGTGTCTGGATCGGCTTGCCTCTTGTCAGTGCCCTGATGATCGGTACGATTGGGCGCTGGTCAGCCAGAGAGGCACGACAGTTGCCCCCTGCACATCTACTGAAAATCGCGGAGTCTTGAGATGGTATTGCGTCGTTACGCGCCGGTATTGGTGGCAGCACTGTTGGCCGGTTTAGTCGCCTATCCCTTTGTCCGTCAATTGATGGGTGAGCAACCACAATCACTGATTGGTGCTCAGGTCGGGGGGCAGTTCACCTTGGAGTCCAACACGGGATCTGTTGCCAGTGCCGATTTGGCTGCACCATTACGATTGATTTATTTTGGATTTACCTACTGTCCAGATATTTGTCCGCTTGAGTTATCGCGAATGGCGCAAGCGCTCGCTCCGTTTGGAGCTGATCAGGATCAAGTACAGGGCATTTTTATTACCGTCGATCCTGGCCGCGATGGCCCGGAGGAAGTCGCGAGCTATGCACAAGCGTTCCATCCTCAATTTATCGGATTGACTGGATCCGAAGCAGCGATTACTGGGGTGATGCGGCAGTATCAGGTCTATGCCGCACGGGTTGAGGGCAAGACGCCGGAGCAATACACCATGGATCACACGTCGCGGATCTATCTCACCAATTCGGATGGACAGCTCCTTGCGCTGTTTGCGATGGATACCCCAGTACCTGACATGACAGCTCGGATTCGGGCCTTTCTTTAGGCCAATCGAGACGATTGTCGTATTGGGTCTCACGCGTATCCCACAGACACTTGACGGATAAGACATTTAACATCCAACGAGGACTTGTATGACCGATTCCAAGGTGTACGCGGTTGACCCCGCGCTTGCAGCCAATGCCTGGATAGACCAGGATCGCTATGAAGCCATGTACCGCCAGTCGATTGAAGAGCCGGATGCGTTCTGGGCTGAACAGGCAAAACGCCTCGAGTGGATGCGCTTCCCAACACAGATTAAGAATACTTCGTTCGCACTCGGTGAGGTCGATATCCGTTGGTTTGAGGACGGTGTCCTGAACGTTGCGGTGAACTGCTTGGATCGTCATTTGGCGACCCGTGGAGATCAGACAGCGATTATTTGGGAAGGGGATGATCCAAACTCCGACGAACACATCACCTACCGTGATCTTTATGGTCGGGTAGGACGTTTTGCCAATGCGCTCCGTGCACAGGGTGTTCAAAAGGGCGATGTGGTCACGCTGTATATGCCCATGATTCCAGAGGCGGCGGTTGCAATGCTGGCCTGTGCCAGGATCGGTGCGGTGCATTCGATTGTGTTTGGTGGATTCTCTCCCGATGCCTTGGCGGTTCGTGTCGAGGAGTCTGGATCGAAGGTGATTATCACGGCGGATGAGGGGCGTCGCGGTGGTCGGGCGGTGGCATTAAAGTCCAACGTGGACAAGGCTGTTGCCTCGGCTGCAGGCCAAAGTGTTGAGACGGTGATTGTGGTCAAGTGCACCGGTGGATCGGTTGCCTGGAATGCGCAGGACCTTTGGTTCCATGAGCTCTGTGCTAATCAGTCCGATGAGTGTCCTGCCGAGCCAATGCAGGCTGAAGATCCGTTGTTTATTTTGTATACCTCAGGCTCAACCGGGAAACCCAAGGGTCTCAAGCACACCACGGGCGGATATTTGGTGTACACCGCGCTGACCCACCAGATGGTGTTTGACTACAAAGACGGCGATGTCTACTGGTGTACCGCGGATGTGGGTTGGATCACTGGACACAGCTACATCGTCTATGGGCCACTCGCGAATGGCGCAACGACGCTGATGTTCGAGGGTGTGCCAACTTACCCCGATGCGACTCGGTTTGGTCGCGTCATTGAGAAGCATGGCGTGAATCAGTTCTACACCGCACCGACCGCAATTCGGTCATTAATGGCCAAGGGCGATAATGTCTTCGGTGACTCTGACTTATCGAGCCTTCGCATTTTGGGATCGGTCGGTGAGCCGATCAACCCTGAAGCCTGGGAGTGGTATCACCGGGTGATTGGGCAGGGCCGTTGTCCGATCGTTGATACCTGGTGGCAGACCGAGACTGGCGGCATCATGATTGTTCCACTGCCTGGCGCGACCCCAACAAAGCCAGGATCTGCGACTCGACCATTCTTTGGTGTGCAACCTGCATTGGTTGATGGGGAAGGTCAGATTCTGCAGGGAGCAACCGACGGGAACTTGGTCATTTTGGATTCTTGGCCCAGTCAGGGTCGCAGTTGCTGGGGTGATCACGATCGTTTCGAGCAAACTTATTTTGCGACCTTTGCCAATATGTATTTCACCGGTGATGGTGCACGGCGCGATGCAGATGGTTATTACTGGATCACTGGGCGCGTGGATGATGTTTTAAATGTCTCTGGACACCGAATGGGGACCGCAGAAATTGAATCCGCCATGGTGTCTCACGAAGCTGTTGCTGAAGCTGCCGTGGTCGGGTATCCCCATGACATCAAAGGGGAGGGCATCTATGTGTACGTGACTCTTCAAGATGGTTTTGAGCCCACTGAGGAATTACGTGCCGCATTACGGGGTCATGTCCGTCATGAAATTGGACCTATTGCATCTCCTGATTTTATTCAGTGGGCGCCGGGCCTGCCGAAGACCCGTTCTGGGAAAATTATGCGTCGGATCTTGCGGAAGATTGCTGCGAACGAGCATGACGCCTTGGGTGATGTCTCAACCCTGGCTGATCCATCGGTGGTGGATGACTTGATTGCACAGCGAATGAATCGACGCTAAGAAATGGTGGGCAACGCCGCCCACCGGCTGCAAATGCGTGAGAAGTCGCTTTTGCAGCATTCTTTGGTATTGTGTCTCCATCGTGGCGAAGGAATGCGACCATGCATCATGCAAAGATAGTGATCGCGGATGATCATCCGTTATACCGAGCAGCTTTGAAGCAGGCTGTGACCAGGGCAACGACTCGGGTCGAGATCGTTGAAGTCTCGACGATGGCAGAACTTCAGGATGCCGCACAGGAACACAATGATGCCGATTTGGTGTTGTTGGATCTCACAATGCCCGGTGCCAGTGGGTTCTCAGGACTCGTGTATCTAAAAGGGCAAGTCCCCGAATTACCGGTTGTCGTGGTGTCAGGTAATGAAGACCATGCGATCATTCGGCGTGCCTTGGAATATGGTGCCTTGGGCTTTATTCCCAAAAGCGTGTCCCTTGAAACAATGGTCGAGGCCGTGCAAGCCGCCCTAGCGGGTGACGCTTGGATACCTGATGATGTGAACCTTGAGGGTCCTGTTTTAGACGATAAAGAGGCGAAGATTGCGGCAGGTATCGCATCGTTAACACCCCAACAGTTTCGGGTGTTGGTGATGCTGATGCAGGGGTTGTTGAATAAACAAATCGCCTATGAGTTGGATGTCAGTGAGGCCACTGTTAAAGCACATGTCACGGCAATTCTGCGGAAACTGAAGGTGCATTCGCGGACTCAGGCTGTGATTGCCGCGCGATCACTGGATCTCGAGACCTTGGCTGGCTCGTAAGCAAACCCTAATCAGGATCCCAGCCTCCAAGATCGCGCCATCGGTTGACGATGGTGCAATATAAGTCCGCCGTTAATTTGGCGTCATAGCGTGCCGAATGGGCTTCGGCGTGATCAAAAGCGAGCCCCGCCGCCTCACAGGCGCGCGCCAAGACCGTTTGTCCATAAGCCAGACCCG
This sequence comes from Litorivicinus sp., assembly GCA_018401755.1. Classification (GTDB taxonomy): domain Bacteria; phylum Pseudomonadota; class Gammaproteobacteria; order Pseudomonadales; family Litorivicinaceae; genus HIMB30. The sequence continues at coordinate 82,018 of JAGYKJ010000005.1, read as the reverse complement.
CCAAGGTCGCGGTATCAAAACACGAAAATGGATGGAACGGAGAGCGTTTGATATCCGCCCGCGCGATCGCCTGATTGAGAAATCCAAGATCAAAATGAGCATTATGACCGACCAAAATCGCACGGTTGCACCCGTGCTTCTTTGCCGCATCGCGGACTCGCTTGAACATTCGCTGTAGCGCATCTTTTTCATCTTCAGCAAGACGCAGCGGATGGAAGGGGTCGATCCCAGTAAACTCGAGGGCGGCAGGTTCAAGGTTACCCCCTGCAAAGGGAATGATGTGGGCATGCTCCTGATCCACAGGGATCAAGGTACCGTGCTCATCCATGTCAAGAATGACCATTGAGAGCTCAAGCAGTGCATCTGTTTGGGCGTTAAAGCCGCCGGTTTCCAGATCCACAACCACCGGTAGAAACCCCCGAAATCGTCGCCCAAGGGCAGATTTTTGGCGTGCTTTAGGGGCCTCGCCGTCCTCGTGGACGACCTCCAGATCAATCATGCGAGACTCCACTCCAAGGTATCGCCCGCGCCCAACAGTCGCACTGTTTTTGTCCCAAATGGTCGGGATTCTGGGATCTGCATTGGACGCTTTTCTAAAGAAATCGTGTTGGTATTCAGTGGCAATCCATAAAAGCGCGGCCCGTGAATCGAGGCAAAAGCTTCAAACTGATCCAATCGGCCTACCTGATCAAATACCGAGACGTACAGAGGTAAGGCGTGTGGCGCGGTATAACAGCCCGCACAGCCACAATCCGACTCCTTATCGCCAATGGCATGGGGTGCAGAGTCTGTGCCTAAAAAGAATTGCGGATGGCCACTGGTGGCTGCTTCAATCAGTGCATGGCGGTGTTTTTCCCGCTTAAGAATCGGTAAGCAATAGAGGTGTGGCCGAATGCCACCGGCCAACATGTCATTTCGGCTGTAAATCAAATGATGCGCGGTGATGGTGGCTCCCATGGCGGGATGCGCCTGAACAAACTGAACCGAATCTTCGGTCGTAATGTGTTCTAGGACCACACGTAACTCAGGTAAACGAGCCATCAATGGTCCGAGGGTTCGCTCGAGAAAAACCGCCTCGCGATCAAAGATATCAATATCGCGATCAGTCACTTCGCCATGGACAAGAAGGGGCAAACCGACATCAGCCATCGCATCGAGAACTGGCATGACCGTGTCGAGCGCGGCTATCCCTGCGTCTGAGTTTGTCGTCGCGCCCTGAGGATAAAATTTGACGCCTTTGATCAGCCCACTGGCACGACCCTCTCTCACCGCATCAATCGCCAAGGATGGGGTGAGATATAGTGTCATTAAGGGCTCAAAGGAGACGTCATCCGGGACTGCCGCTAGAATCCGATCGCGATATTGAGACGCCGCGTCCAGACTGGCGACTGGAGGCTTCAAATTGGGCATGACGATGGCGCGCGCAAAACTCCGTGCGCAATCGGGTACTGTGGTCGAGAGCGCATCACCGTCACGAAGATGCACATGCCAATCATCAGGTTGTCTAAGGGTAAGGCGCACCAGAGTATCCTTTGTCATCGGGAGCCTAAGGGTAGTGGAAACCATGCGATGGGTCACCTGTGAATGCGGTAGCGAACGTCTGGAGACGGGGACACATCTGGCTGATTGGTGCACAAACTGCCATAATCCCCGCCCTTTCGCGAGCGGTTTCCGGGGACTCAAAAGATGTCGCAGATTAATAAGGTGGTTCTAGCGTATTCAGGTGGATTGGACACGAGTGTCATCGTTCGATGGCTGCAAGACACCTATGCCTGTGAAGTGGTCACGTTTACGGCAGATCTGGGACAGGGCGAGGAGGTTGAGCCCGCGCGCGCGAAGGCGCAAGCCTTGGGGGTCAAGGATATCTTTATCGAGGATTTGCGTGAGGAGTTCGTGCGTGACTATGTCTTCCCGATGTTTCGTGCAAATACCCTCTATGAAGGGGAGTACTTGTTGGGGACTTCGATTGCGCGCCCACTGATTGCCAAACGCTTGGTGGAGATCGCTGAACAGACGGGTGCCGATGCGATCAGTCATGGTGCGACCGGCAAGGGCAACGATCAGGTTCGGTTTGAGTTGGGGGCTTATGCGCTCAACCCCTCGGTCAAGGTCATTGCACCATGGCGTGAGTGGGATCTCACCTCGCGTGAGACCTTGTTGCAATACTGTGAGACACGCCAGATTCCGGTGGAGCAAAAGCGTGGAACCAAGAGTCCGTATTCCATGGATGCCAATCTATTGCACATCAGCTACGAGGGTGCAGTCCTAGAAGATCCTTGGGCCGAGGCGGAAGAGAGTATGTGGCGCTGGACGGTTGCACCTGAGGCTGCACCCGATCGCGCAGAGAACGTGGTGATTCGGTTTGAGCACGGGGATCCTGTGGCGGTGGACGGTGTGGAGATGTCGCCAGCAACACTGTTGGCGCACCTGAATCAGTTGGGTGGACAGCACGGCATCGGACGGCTGGATATTGTGGAAAATCGGTATGTGGGGATGAAGTCGCGCGGTTGCTATGAAACCCCTGGCGGGACCATTCTCTTGAAAGCGCATCGCGCGTTAGAGTCCATTACCTTAGATCGCGAGGTGGCTCACTTGAAAGATGCGCAGATGCCGCGGTATGCGGCCCTGATTTATAACGGCTATTGGTGGAGTCCCGAGCGGAAAGTCCTCCAGACCTTAATTGATGCCTCGCAGGGCCCGGTATCGGGTGAAGTCCGTCTCAAACTCTACAAGGGTGCTGTGATGGTGACCGGGCGTCGTTCTGAGGAGAGCTTGTTTGATGCGGCCATTGCCACCTTTGAGGATGATGCCGGCGCATACAACCAAAAAGATGCGGAAGGCTTTATTCGGTTAAACGCCTTACGACTTCGCACCGCGGCGCGCAAAGGACGTTCACTCCGATAACAACTTAGTCTTCGATTCGCACAGATCCTGAATGCAGCATCGATTGCATTCAGGTTTGCGTGCTTTGCACACATAGCGACCATGGAGAATCAGCCAGTGGTGCGCATCTTTCAGGAATTCTTTGGGAATGGTCCGCATCAGTCGATCTTCCACCGCGCGAACGGTCTTTCCGGGCGCAATACGCGTGCGGTTACTGACCCGAAAAATGTGGGTATCGACTGCCATGGTGAGTTCACCAAAGGCGGTATTGAGAACCACATTGGCTGTTTTGCGGCCAACCCCTGGGAGCGCTTCGAGGGCTTCACGTTGTCGTGGGACCTGTCCTCCATGGCGCTCAAGCAGTTGTACGCAAGTTGCCATCACATTGTCGGCTTTGGTGTTGTAAAGGCCGATTGTTTTAATTGCATCACGCACCGCATCGAGCCCAAGTTCGAGCAAGCCCTCAGGCGTGTTGGCTTGGGCAAAGAGTTTTGCGGTGGCCTTGTTGACCGACACATCGGTGGCTTGCGCAGATAATAGGACAGCGATCAGCAACTCAAACGGAGAGTGCCACACAAGCTCGGTGGTGGGCTCGGGGTTTGCGTCGCGAAGCCGCGCAAAGATGGCCGTACGTGTCTCTCGATTCATGTGACATCTCCCGTTGTGCGAACGCGTTTGGTCTCTGTTGAAGGGAGACTTGCTGGGTCCTGTGGCCGAACCAGCCGACGGTGGATAAGACGATGTGCCGCAACCAAGATTCCTAGTCCGATAAAGGCACCCGGTGGCAAGATCGCAAGTAACACAACCGATCCTGCCAGCTCGCGAAGCGCTCCCAAGGCTATCAGAGCAAGGCCAAAGCCCAGACCTTGGCCGATTCCATCAAGCAATGATGCCCAAGGAGGAGTGCGTCGTGCCAAAGCGTCTGCGCGTCCTAAAATGAGACAATTGGTCACGATCAGAGGTAAGAAGATTCCTAAGGACTCATAGAGGTTGTAATCGTAGGCCTGCACTAAACGCTCGGCACAGGTGGTCAAGGCGGCGATCACTAAGATGAACGCTGGGAGACGAATGGTGTCCGGGACCCACGCGCGAATCAGGCTAATTGATAGATTTGCGCCGACCAACACAGCCAGTGTCGCAATGGCGAGTCCAGTTGCCGTGGCAATGGTGTTTGAAACGGCCAGCAATGGACACAGACCGAGCAGTTGCACAAGGGCTGGATTTTGCGTCCACAAACCCTGCGTCAGGGTTGTCATGCGTGTCATCGCACCTCCAATTTGGAAGGCCAGCTTGGATCGTTGGTCAACGCGCTCATCGCGCGGCGCAGCCCGTTGACCACCGCGCGCGGCGTAATGGTGGCGCCAGTGAAGGCGTCAATCACGCCACCATCTGGACGTACTATCCAGTCCTCAGCTGCGTGGGTGTCTAAAGCATAGCCCGCAAACTGCTGAATCCAATCACTTTTTCGATGATCGATGGCATCACCGAGGCCTGGTGTTTCGCGATGTGTGGTGACCCGCACAGCAAGAATACGTGGCTCGGTGGTCACGGCGAGGATGAGATCGATGGGACCGGAATAGCCACTGGGTGCACGGATCGGCACCAAATAGCCGACGACAGCGTCATTGCGAGTCAATGCGCGGATGACAATGGGCGTACTCCAGCCAAGTTGCTCAAGCAATCGCGCGTCGGTGAGACTAGTCTCAATTCCCAAACCAATCTCGTCGACCTCGGACAACATCGCACGAATCGTCGCATCGCGAGCGTCTTGTTGCGCTTTTGCAATGGGTTCAGCGGTCCAGACGTAGACCAGCCCAACCAGCGCGCTGGTGAGAAAGCCAAAGATCGCAAGCTTGAGGGCATTCATGAGCGACCTCGCACTGAACCGCGAATCGACCGACTTTCGCCATGGATGCGTGGTCGAGTGTACTGATCGATCAGTGGCACCATGAAGTTCATAAAGAGCACGGCAAAGGCGACACCGTCCGGATATAGACCATAGGTCCGAATCAAATAAGTGATCACGCCAGCGCCAAGACCGAACCACCACTGTCCACGCGGACTCGTCGCGCCAGAGACGGGGTCTGTGACGATAAAAAAAGCGCTAAATAGCGTGGCACCGGCGAGCGCATGGGTCAGCACCGGAACGGTATTGTCCGGGTCGATGGCAAAGAACGCTGCGAGACCTAGAAGTCCCACCAGGAAGCCGACAGGTGCCTGCCAGCGAATGACGCGTCGGGCAAACAGAAATCCACCACCGAGTAAGTGACTCAGTGCGACCCACTCGACCCCTGGTGCGATCCCCAATCCACCCACGGAAAACAACGGGTGCTGAGCAATCTCTGGGGCAGTCAGTTCCCGGAATTCCGTTCGATAGAGATCCAGAATGGTTGCCCCAGTGAGACCGTCAACAGCGCCCACGCCGATCCCAGTCAGTGGCATGGGAGTACTCCATCCTTGAAACGGTACAATCCAGCCGGTGGTCATGGCGACCGGTGCACTGACAATCAAGATGGCATAGGCCAGCATTGCTGGATTGACTGGGTTCTGCCCAAGGCCACCATAGAGTTGCTTACCTAAGCCAATGGCAATTAATCCAGCAACGAATGGCAGCCACAGCGGTGCGGCCGGAGGCAGTGCTAGCGCGAGAAGCCAAGCCGTTAACAACGTTGATCCATCTTGCAATGCCTGCGTTGCTGCAAGACCACGCGCGCGTCGTCCAATGACTTCAGCCAGGCACGCGCCAAGGCCCGCGAGGACCAAGTGGACGAGGACCCCTGGTCCAAATACCCAGACGCTGGTCAGTGTCCCTGGAATCAGGGCAATCCAGACTGACTGCATCACTGCGCGCGTCGATTGCGGTGGAGCCCAAATGCGCCAGAGCATCAATGGGTCTCCTCAGCGCGCGCTGCGCGAATTCGATCCAGTGCGGATCCACTGCGCTCGCGTCGCACTGCGCGTCGCGTCTCGTCCGCTTCTGAGCGCTTGAGCAGACGCTGATTCCGGGCTTCAAACCGTGTCCGAGCGCGATCGGCTCGCTGCTTTTCCGCCTGTTGGAGCTGATGGTCCTGGATGCCATCCTGAAACGTTTTGGTCAGTGATAGGTTGCTTGGGCAGACCACATCACAGGCTCCACACTCCAAGCACTGTGACAATCCCACATGCAATGCCTCATCCAATTGATCATGGGTGAGCGCTGCGAACAACTGTTGTGGCTGTAAGTGGACTGGACAAACCTCGGCACATGCACCGCAACGAATACATGGACTGGGCGTCTGCGAAACAACCGGTGCTGCATACAGACAAGCGGTTGTTGCCCTAACCCCAGCAGCCGTGTTTGAGATTGGCCAACCGGTATAGGGGCCTCCGTGAAAGACGTTGTGGTGCCCGGGGCGAAGTCCTCCTGCCTGAGAGAGCAGTAGATCAATCGGTGTGCCCAAAGGCGTTTGGAAGGTCCCAGGCGTGACAATGGATGGGCCAGTGACGGTGACGATCCGGTCAGTGAGCGGATAGCCATGGAGTGCATCTGCGAGCGCAGCCAGAGTGACGGGGTTATGGACGACAATACCGTGCTCCACTGGGGAGGTGGTGGTGGCGATCTCAAGACCGAGTGCCAGCCAGATGAGTTGCCTTTCTGCACCGGATGGGTACTGACTCTGAATCACAGTAATACAGACATCCTGAGCGTCGAGGACGCTGGGATAGGCTGCCTGAAGAGCTGCCAAGGCCTCAGGCTTATTGTCTTCAAGCACAAGTACGCAGCGTTGAAGGGACAATGCACTCATCAGTGCAACTACCGCGTCCCAGATCGCCGGCGCACGCAGTCGCATGGTTTGCTCATCCGCTGTCAAGAAAGGCTCACATTCAGCGCCATTGACAATCAGGGTGTGAAGCCGGTGTTGCCACTTCAGATGTGCTGGGAATCCTCCACCTCCGAGTCCTACGATTCCGGCATCCGCCGCACGCTGTCGAAGAGTTCGCCCGTCTGGGTTTGCAGGAAGCGGCGTCAGGCTGGGCTGCCTCGGTGGATCTGGATCCACCACGGTCAGATTTAAGAGCCGACATGGGGTGGGTGAGCCGGACAGGGTCTTGCCGGTTCCCACACTCTCCACAGTGGCGGTGCGAGGACAGGCTTGTGTGATGCCCTCTTGGGTGGTGAACAGTGGCTGTCCTGCCTCAATCTGGTCGCCAATACTCCAGCGTTCTAGCGGGGTGTCCTCGAGAGTATCCGGCAAGGCGAGCTGTAACACCGGTGGATTCATCTGCATGAGGGGTTGCGAGAGTGACAACGCTTTCCCATCGGCTCGCTGCAGTCCACCTGCGAGGCGACGAGGACTTTGGATGATTCGACACTCAGCCACGTGCAATGACCTCGCGACTGTCGGTCGATTTAATGTCTCTGGTTGGCCATGATCGAGGCACTAAAGCGATGCAATCGACCGGACAGGGAGCGAGGCAGAGATCGCATCCTGTGCATTCGTCAGCGATGACGGTGTGCATCAGTTTGGCCGCGCCGAGGATGGCGTCAACAGGGCAAGCCACAATACATTTGGTACAGCCAATACAGACCGTCTCATCAATGACGGCGACCTTCGGAAGCTCGGTAATTCCATGCGCTGCATCCAATGGGATCGGTTCTTTACCCAACAGATCCGCCAGGGCTTCAATGGTATCCCTCCCGCCGGGAGGGCACTTATTGATCGATTCTCCGGAGGCAATTGCCTCTGCGTACGGCCGACAACCGGGATGCCCGCATTGACCGCACTGGGTCTGTGGTAAGCATGCGTCAATCTGAGCGACGAGCGGTGATCCGTCAACACGAAACCGACGCGATAAGGTCTGCAACAACAGGCCGCCCGCTGTGGTTAGAGCGGTGAGCGCGATCACACCGGCAATGATGTCTATTGTGATCTCATTCATGAATTAACGATTCCGGAAAATCCCATGAACGCGAGTGCCATAAAGCCTGCAGTGATTAATGCGATTGGTGTTCCCTGCAGGAGCTCAGGGATGTCTGCGCGCGCCAGTCGCTCTCGCATGGCTGAAAACATCACAAGCACCAGCGCAAACCCCATTGCTGCTCCAAATCCATAGAGCGCCGATTCCAGCAGGGTATGGGATCGATTGACGTTCAATAATGCAATGCCGAGCACGGCGCAGTTCGTGGTAATCAAGGGTAAGAAGAGTCCAAGCACTTGGTAGAGCAGTGGCGCGGTTTTTCGCATGATCAGCTCGGTTGATTGCACCGTGATTGCAATGGCCACGATAAAGGCCAAGGTTCGCAACCAGACTGCGTCTAGCGGAATCAGGATGAGGGTTTCAATCAGATAGGCGACGACTGAGGTTAAGGTTAAGACAAAGGCGGTGGCGAGCGACAATCCGAAGGCGCTGTCCATCCGATTAGAGACCCCCATGAAGGGACATAAACCGAGATATTGGACCAGCACGACGTTGTTGACCAAGGCCGCCGAGATCAGCAGGAGCCCCCAGTCCATCAGGCCTTAAGACTCCGGTGCGCGAAGAGGTCTCGACGACAAGATCGCACGGGGTCTCCAGATATCAGTCCCTGCGTGTACCAATAATCACTGTAGAGCACTCGCATATTTCGCGCCTAGCGAATGCGTTGGCCCGCGTTGGCCCCAGGGTCGGGGCTGAGCAGATAGATATCTGAGCCTCCCGGTCCTGCTGCCAATACCATTCCTTCGGAGATCCCGAACTTCATGGTACGCGGTGCGAGATTGGCAATCATGACAGTCTGTCGACCGATCAGGGTAGCTGGGTCGTAGGCTGCTTTGATCCCGCTAAATACAGTGCGTGTGTGGTCGCCGAGGTCCAAGGTGAGCTCCAAAAGCTTGTCTGCGCCAATCACAGCCTTTGCATCCACGATTGTGACGACACGCAAGTCAATCTTGTTGAAGTCATCGATCGTGCAGGTTTGCGCGAGTGGTTCAACATCGTGCTCCGGCGATGAAGGCGCTGAGGCCAGAGACTCAGATTGGCTGGTTGCTTCTGGCTGAATCATCTGCTGTACCTGATCCATCTCAATTCGTGTGAGTAAGGCTTTAAAGGGCTCGATACGATGCCCAAACAGATCCACGTCGAGGCTAGCATACGTCAGTGGTACGCCGTTTAAAAAGGCTTCCACCCGCTTGGCCAATTGGGGCAACACAGGCTGAAGATAGAGGGTCAAGAGTCGAAATGCCTGCAACGCAGTGGTACAGATTGCTTGGACTTGATCGAGCGTCTCTGGATTTTTTGCAGCCGTCCAGGGCGCAACCTCGGCGATCCATGCATTGACATCATCGGCTAAGGCCATGATATCCCGCATCGCTCGCGCATATTCCCGTGAGTCATAGGCTGCCTGGATACCTGGTGCGGCCTGCCGAATGCTTCGAATTAATCCGGGATTGGCGTCGTGATCCGCCAAGGTGCTGTCAAAATGCTTGGTGATAAATCCACTGGTACGGCTGGCGATATTGACGAGCTTCCCGACTAAGTCGGAGTTGACCTTCTGGACGAAGTCCTCGAGCGAGAGGTCAATATCCTCCACCCGGCTACTTAATTTTGTCGCGAAGTAATAGCGCAGATATTCAGGATCAAGGGCGTCCAAGTAGGTGCGCGCTTTAATGAAGGTTCCACGTGACTTCGACATTTTACGGCCATCGACGGTGACGAACCCGTGTACATGGACCCCTGTCGGTGTCCGAAATCCAGCCTGATGCAGCATCGCTGGCCAAAACAGGCAATGGAAATTGACGATGTCTTTCCCGATGAAGTGATATACCTCCGCCTCGGAGTTCGGGTTCCAGACGGCATCGAAATCGACCCCATTCGCATCACACCATTCCTTGTAGGCTGCCAGGTACCCGATCGGGGCATCGAGCCAGACGTAAAAGTACACGCCTGGATGATCCGGAACTTCGAAACCAAAGTAGGGTGCATCGCGGGAGATATCCCAGCTCTTTAATCCACCATCAATCCATTCCGCCAACTTGTTGGCCACCTCGGGTTGTAGCCGTCCAGATCGAGTCCAGTCACGCAGAAAATCGGTATGTTGCGCAAGCTCGAAAAAGAGGTGGGTTGCGGCTTTCAGGATCGGAGTTGCGCCTGAGAGGGTTGATTTAGGACCAATCAATTCAGCGGCCTGGTAGGTCGCGCCGCAGGCTTCGCAGTTGTCACCATACTGATCCTCCGTATGGCAACGCGGGCATCCGCCTTTTACGTAGCGATCAGCAAGAAAGAGCCCTTTTTCAGGATCATAGAGTTGTTCTATCGCTCGCACAGCGATCCCGCCCGCATCGCGAACACGGGTATAGATCAGTTCTGCATAGTATTGATTTGCTGTTGAATGTGTTGATGAGTAGTGATCGAAGCCAATCTGAAAATCTGCAAAATCTGCCTGATGTTCGGCTTTGACATTCGCAATTAACGTCTCTGGCGTGACGCCTTCGGCTTCAGCCCGTAGCATAATGGCTGTGCCGTGCGCGTCGTCCGCACAGACGTAAACGCAGTGATGACCGCTCTGTTTTTGAAAGCGGACCCAAATGTCAGTCTGGATATATTCCAGCATATGGCCCAAGTGAATGGATCCATTGGCATAGGGTAGTGCGCTTGTGACTAAAATAGTGCGGGGAGCAGACGACACGTGTTGCTATCCTTGTGTGTTGGTCATTGAGACCCGAAGTATACCGACAAGCGCCTGCACATTCGCGGGTGTCACTGATGATGGAGCAAATTTTGACAATCACCATACGTGAACGTGTTCTGACTGTCCTGGCAGACCATGATGATCCTTACATCGAAGTCAATTTGGCTGAGACTGACGTGCTCCGGCGTTGTGAGCTTAACGGCAAGGTCTTGGAGCTGGATTTGTGTTTTCCCTACGCCATGGGGGGGCTGACAAGGGCATTGGTGAAAGCGTTAAAGCCCGAATTACTGAATTTTAAGGACGTCGCGGACGTGTCTGTCCGAGTGACTCACGATATTCCAGTGGTTCCCGCGCGAGAGGGGCGAGAACCGCTTGCAGGCATTCGTCAGGTGATCTGTGTGGCAAGTGGCAAGGGTGGTGTTGGGAAGTCCACAACTGCCGTGAATCTTGCATTGGCATTGTCACTCGAGGGCGCGCGGGTTGGTTTACTGGATGCGGACATCTATGGGCCAAGTCAAGCCATGATGTTGGGTGTTCAAGGGCAGCGTCCGACCACCGAAGACGGCAAGACCTTTCAGCCAATTTTGGCCCATGGTCTGACGGTGATGTCGATGGCCTTTTTGCTGACAGAGCGTTCACCAACGATCTGGCGAGGGCCAATGGTTTCTAGTGCCTTTACGCAAATGCTGCGACAAACCAATTGGGGTCCTTTGGATTACTTGGTGATTGATATGCCACCTGGAACGGGCGATATACAACTGACGCTCAGCCAGCAGGTGCCGGTGAATGGGGCAGTTGTGGTGACAACACCGCAGGACATTGCCTTGCTGGATGCCCGACGTGGTATTGAGATGTTTCGGAAGGTGGAAGTTCCGGTCTTGGGGATTGTTGAGAATATGTCTTTACACCGCTGTCAGCAGTGCGGTCATACCGAGCATCTCTTCGGGGAGGGAGGCGGTGAGCGGATTGCGGCTGAATATGACACGGTGTTACTGGGCGCGTTGCCGCTGGATATGAGTATTCGAGAACAAACGGATGGTGGGCGTCCGAGCGCAATTTCTGATCCAGATGGGCCCATCGCAGTCGCCTATCGTGATATCGCCCGACGAGTGGGTGCGCGACTTGCTATGATAGCGCGCGCAGACTCCCATGCGAGTCTGATCACGACTTCAACAAGGACGGACGACTGATTCCATGAGCATTAAATCCGATCGCTGGATTCAGCAAATGGCTGCATCCCATGACATGATTTCGCCGTTCGAACCCGGACAAGTGCGCACCCGTGACGGCCATAAGCTGATCTCTTACGGTACCTCAAGTTATGGCTATGACGTGCGTTGCGCCGATGAGTTTAAAGTCTTCACCAACATTCACTCGGCTGTGGTGGATCCGAAGAACTTTGACGACAAAAGTTTCGTGGATGTAAAAAGTGACGTTTGCATCATTCCCCCGAATTCGTTTGCCTTAGCCCGGACCGTCGAGTATTTCAAGATTCCCGAGGATGTATTAACGATCTGTCTTGGCAAATCGACCTATGCGCGCTGCGGGATCATCGTCAATGTCACGCCGCTTGAACCAGAGTGGGAAGGGCATGTGACTCTTGAATTTTCAAACACCACAACCTTACCTGCGAAGATTTATGCAAATGAGGGTGTAGCGCAGATGCTGTTCTTTCAATCAGACGAGCGCTGTTTGACCACCTACCGTGATCGCGGTGGGAAGTATCAAGGTCAGACCGGCGTCACCCTGCCGAAGGCATGACGATGCGCGCTGATCTCCCACGTTATTTTTTAACCATTACCTGCCCGGGTCGAACAGGATTGGTCGCTGCAATCACTGGGTTCCTTGCAGAGCATGAATGCTTTATCACGGAGTTGTCCCAATTTGACGATCTGCAGACCGGTCGATTTTTTTGCCGTGCAGAGTTTCGTGTGCCTAGTTCCACAGTGACGCATGAGGTGCTCGATCAAGCGTTTGCGCCTGTGGGCGAGCGGTTGGCGATGATGTGGCGATTTATCGATCCAACAATTCCCTGTCGAACCTTGGTGCTGGTCTCAAAATTTGATCATTGTCTCAATGATCTGTTGTATCGACAGCGTACCGGTGAGCTGAATATTCAGATGACAACTGTTGCTTCAAATCATCCTGATTTGAAGCGCTTAGTTGAATTTCATGATATTCCATATGAGGTTTTGCCAACGGGTCGCTCGAAGTTATCCACCAAGGCCCTCCAGGAGGACAGGATCCGGGAGTTGATGGCCGAGCAGTCTGTCGATTTGGTTGTCTTAGCGCGCTATATGCAAATTTTATCCGATGAGCTTTGTCGAGAGCTCGCTGGACGATGCATCAATATTCACCACTCATTCTTACCGAGTTTTAAAGGTGCGAAGCCATACCACCAAGCCTATGAGCGAGGTGTGAAGGCGATCGGTGCGACAGCACACTACGTGACCGAGCATCTCGATGAAGGGCCAATTATTGATCAAGAGGTGGGTCGCGTTGACCATACCTTTGGCCCTGATCAACTGATGGCGATGGGCCGAAATATGGAGAATTATGCGTTGTCCCGTGCGGTGAAGGCGCACAGCGAGCATCGGGTGTTCTTAAACGGGCATAAGACAGTGGTGCTTAAATGACGGCCACGCGCATCAGTGGAACAGCGCATGCCGAGTCTCTGCGTGCTGAGATTGGGCTCGGTGTCGCCAACCTTAAGGCGTCACATGGCGTGACTCCTGGTTTGGCGGTCGTCTTGGTTGGAGAAGATCCAGCCAGCCAGGTCTACGTACGAAATAAAATTAAGCAGACCGAAGCCATCGGGATGCGCTCGATCCATCATCTTCTGCCTGCGGAAACCTCAGCAGCAGAGTTGCTGGCGGTGATTGATCAGTTGAATACCGACCCGACGATCCATGGCATTTTGGTCCAACTTCCGTTGCCTGCGCATTTGGACCCGACAGTGGTCATCGAAACCATCGACCCCGCCAAAGATGTTGACGGATTCCATACCCACAATGTGGGCTTACTCTGGACGGAGGGTGCTGGATTTGTGCCCTGTACACCCTTAGGGTGTTTGCATTTGTTGCATTCTGTTCGGCGTGATTTGGCAGGACTGCATGCGGTGGTCGTGGGACGTTCCAATATTGTCGGTCGGCCCATGGCTGCACTGCTTCTGAATGCGTCATGTACCGTGACTATCGCGCACTCGAAAACTCAAGGGCTGCCGGATCTGTGTCGATCCGCTGACATTTTGGTGGCTGCGGTGGGTCGTCCTCAGATGATCCAGGGAGACTGGATCAAACCGGGCGCCATTGTCTTGGATGTTGGTATCAATCGTATCCAAGCGCCGAATGGGACGACGCGATTAGTGGGTGATGTCGATTTTGAAGCGGCCTTAGCAATCGCCGGCGCGATTACGCCGGTTCCAGGTGGCCCGGGTCCGATGACGATTGCCTGCTTACTTGCAAACACGTTGGAGGCCGCGAAGCGCTCTGTATCCAAATAAGGTGACTGGGATTGAGAGTCCTCAGCGCCGAAGAATCCGCTGATGGTTCTTCGGCCGAGCACGCCAAGATGCCGCGAGACCGCGGCCGATGACAGTCAGGTTGTGAGTTCGCCTGTTGCTTTTGCATGTTGATAGCGACAATACATCCCATGACTGGCGATGAATGCAACAGCCCAGAATGCGGAGCTTGCGAATGCGGCTGGTGCGTATTGCATCTCACGCGCGAGAAACTCTGCCCATGTCGGTTCAAACAGCCCAGACCACAGATAGAAGCTTCCACTTGAAATGAGTTCACACGCGGCAGTTGCCAGCATGGCTGCCATGAAGGTCACGCCATGGCCGGTCACGGTGCTCTCGAAATAGGGCTGCACCAGGCGGCCTGCGATCCACATGACAGAATATGCTGGAATGAGCATGGCGTACGCGACAGACAGACAGGTGCCTGGCACCCCACCGAAGGTAAAGGCGTATGCATCGATCCCCACAGCCAAGCCTAAAAACGCGGCCAGTGACCACGTTGGCAGCAATAACCCTGCGATGAAAAATACCATCCACGATGCTTCAGGAAGAGTGTTCCATCCTGACGCATGTGATCCGCGGGTGATCAACATTGCAACACACAGGCCAACGGCGATTGCTATCGATTGAGATTTCATCATCTGTCCATTCATTAGAATTCGTACCTCAAGGATAACTCAAATCCGCGTGGTTCGGCGGGTGTTCGGCGAATGTCATCGAGTGTGCTCGTCGCTATCCGATACAGATCATAGTGGGTATCGAACAGGTTATTGATGGCGCCTGTGAAGACCAGATTATTAAAGCGATAGGTGCTTTCTAGTCTGGCCGTGACGAACGCATTCGATTGCCCTAAGACATTACCTGGGTCGTTGAGTGCGTAGGTTTCCGATTGATACCGGAATCGAAGCTGGTGAGACCAATGTTGTGTTGGGACCCAACTGAGTGAGCTCGACAGTGTATGGCCGGGTATCGCTGGAATGTGGCCCCCACTGTTCAAACCTTCTTTAATTGTTGCATGTATATATTGGTAGCCAATTTGTCCTGAGAGGGATTGAGCTAAGGGAATATTCCTCTGAAGATCGACGCCATACCGCCGAGTTTTGTCATAGCTACCGTTGAGAAAGCTGGCCGGATCAACAAATCGAATTTCGTCGTCAATATCCAGTAAGTAGACGCTTGCAAGCCATGTATTTGTTCGAGCAGTGATCTCGAGTTGCGTGGATTTCTGCGTATTCAACGGACTGCCTGATACCGTGAAGTCATTTTCATCAAAGGTGGGAAATCTAAATCCACGCGCGATTTTGAGCACCACGGTACGGTCGTCGGATCGACTTAATTGCTGAGAGAGCTCTAGGGCAGTGCCGCGATACTCCAATTCTGTCCTGGTTTGATGATTTTTGTCTGTCAGATCGTCCATCCGAATCCCCAAGGTACTTTTCCAAGTCCCTTGCTGAGATTCTTGAGCGCGAATGAGTTTTGCCGCTAAACCGAGGCGTGCGCGCGTGCGGTCTGTTGTGGATAGAAACCCAGAAAAATTACTCGTTTTGTCGTAGTCACTCTGCTCACCATCGATTGTCAGGAATGTGGAGAGAGACGCTGACAGCGGGATCGATGCCTGCGCACTGTATCCAGTGAGCCCTGTTTTCTGATCCGATGCCTCTTCATAGGTGCCATTCGGGCCATAGTCAAAGCGAGCAGCCTGTCGGCTGAGTCTTCGGTAGCCTTTCACACTGTACGACCGCCCGCCCGATGACCCGACGTCATACCGACTCGATAGAAAGGTGTTCTCAAGGTCAAGAATCGAAATCGAAGATCCGACTGATCGACGATCTATGGCCAGGGCCTCGTCTGTCGCAGCGCCGGTAGCGAGTCGATTCTCATCGCCACCACTGACTGTGAAAGACCAAGTCCGATTCGGATCAAGGGCATAGCGCAGATCCAAACTCGCAAACGACTGCTCTACATCGGAATGATGTCGATACCCATCTTTGCGACGATGGGATGCGGAATAGCCCATGGAAAGCGCATCCGATAGCGCTTTAATGCCATAAGTCGTTGAGGCGACATGACCATACGAGCCGGTCCGTAAGGAAACACCATCAAAAGGGGCCTGTTGTCCTGAGAGTGTTTTGATATTTATCACCCCGCCGATGGCGCCTGGACCGTATTCGACGCCGCCCCCACCTGGTGTGACTTCAATAGACTCGATCGAGGCGATTGGAATGAAACTAAAGTTTGGCGCCTCATTGGTTGGATTGTTAAGCGGTATTCCATTGAGAAGGACGCGTACAGCGCTTGCTGCCGTTTCACCGAATCCGCGCATGTCGATAACTGCGGTTGTGCCATCACCGACTGAATCCATCGTGATGCGTGCAAAGGGCAGTGCATTGATGACAGCATTGATCGACTCAAAGCCGGACCGCTGGATGTCCTCCCGGGTGACGATAAATGCCGGACTGGTCCCTTGGTTAGTGTTGTCAAACTGATTGCTCAGTTGAATGATGATGTCGGCCGATTCGGCATTGACAGACGGTACGACACAGACGGCCGTGACCGCCAACAGAACGTTGCGATAGTGCATGGTTTGCTCCCAGCACGCGCCCTCCGCACGTGTGACAGTGAATGAATCACTTGGTAGGTCTCCGGGCTTGTTCAGGGCAATTCCCTTTGCCGAGCTCACACGCCTTCCCATCAATTGACAGTGGCATCTGTGTGAGCCCATCGCTGAACATACCGTTGCGGGGGCAGCTTCGGACTGGCTTACGCGTCACCGAATTCCCTGTTATGCCGATCGCTCGGCCACCAGGTGATTTGAGAAAGTTAGGAGATCTGCACTCTGATTGCAATCAATCAAAAGTTGGTGAGTCAGATCCTTTTTGGGCTCGACTTGCGAGTAGGGTGGGTTAGAGGGCAATAATCAGGAGGCCACCGACTGCCCAAAGCAACAAACTACGTTGTCCAAGGGCAACCATTTCCTCGATGTGGTAGCGCGCACACTCATCGCCGTCACCGATACTTGGCTCACGAATCATGACGCCTTTGATGCAACGGCTACCACCTAACCGAATTCGTAACGCGCCAGCTGTGGCTGCAATGAGGATGCCGATCTCACCATCAGAGAACTCGCGAGCGTGATGCTTCCAAATGGATCGTGAACGTTCGCGATCTCCCATGATTCCGACGGTCAGTGCGTAGAGACGCAGAGGTACCCAATTTAATAGGCTAACCCAGCGTTGCGAGGTTTCGCCGCTACCATCCCGTTCAGCGATCATTCGGCTGGTCCATAACAGAAGCATCCCAGGTAGCCCACCCAGAGCGAACCAAGCCAACGGGCTGAAGACTTCGGTAAACAGCCGGAGGGTTTGTGTTTCAACAGTCACCCGCGCAACCCCATTCTCGTCGAGCTGATCGGCGTCGACCCCTGAAAAGTGCGTAAGGTGTGCTTGCGCTTGAGAAAATGAGCCACCACGAAGCTCGGTTAAAATTGCCAGCGCATCCTCAGTCACCCGACCGTAGCCGAGAATCAAGAGAAGTGCGGCAAAGGTCACCAGCGGACCAATCACTGGGAGAAATGCGACAACGGCGCTAAAGACCACGGCACCGCCGACCATGATCGGTAAACGCAGACTATTGGGGAGCTTGTCGGTTGCAGATTGCAAAGCACCAATCACTGGTCGGCGATAGGGCTCAAAAGTCTCTGGGCGAACCAAGCGAGAAAGAATGAGGGCTGCGATGGCAAGTACGAGCGCGTCCATAGAACTCCTTTGCATTAATGCCTGAACAATAACACGAAGATCGTTACACTTGCGCCATGTTCAAGCCGCTTTCACTCTGCATCGGACTGAGGTACACCCGCGCGAAGCGTCGGAATCACTTCATTTCCTTCATCTCCGCCATCTCGATGGCGGGCTTGACCTTGGGCGTCGCTGTGTTGATCTTGGTACTGTCTGTTTTGAATGGATTTGATCAAGAGTTGCGCACCCGAATCTTAGGGACGGTTCCGCATGCGTTACTTGAGTTTGAAACAGGTCGGACAGACGCCACCCTGTTGATGGATCGTATTGCGGCGATGCCCGGGATTCAGGGAGTTGCCCCGCTAAATCAAGGACAAGGGCTGCTACTCGCGGGGGGGCAATCTATTTCTGTGGCGATTCTTGGTGTGGATCCACGTCGCGAAGCCAATGTCTCGATCTTGCCGCAGCACATGACGCAAGGAGTCTTGTCAGAATTAACAGCAGGCGATTTTGGCGTGGTCTTGGGTCGAGGCGTCGCGAATGCGTTAGGGGTCACACTCGAGGACATGGTGACCTTACTGATCCCTGACGCCACGGTTACGGCGGCTGGGGTCATTCCGCGGATGCGCCGTCTCACCGTGGTGGGGATCTTTGAGGTGGGTGCGCAGCTTGATAGTCAGCTCGCCTTGGTGGCACTGGATGATGCGGCTCGATTGTATCGTCTCGGTGAGGGGGTGTCGGCGATTCGCATTCAATTTGATGATTTGTTTGCTGCACCCCAGCGGATTCGGGATATCGCGCAGGACGTGAGTCTGCAGATTGAAGAACCCATTCGTTACCAAGATTGGACTCGGACGCAGGGAAATCTATTTGAGGCGATTCAACTCGAGAAAACCCTGATTGGCCTGCTCCTTGCACTGATCGTCGCTGTTGCGGCATTTAACATTGTGTCCACACTTGTGATGGTGGTGACTGACAAGCGTGCGGACATTGCGATCCTGAAAACGATCGGATTATCGCCGATGGCTGTCATGGGTATTTTTATGGTGCAAGGGACAGTCGTCGGTTTGGTTGGGACCCTCTTTGGGGTGCTGCTTGGGATCCCCTTGGCACTGACGATTACCGATCTGTTGGCGTGGCTTGAATCTATACTCGGATTTTATCTATTTAATCCAAGTGCCTATTTTATATCGTATTTGCCAAGTGAGCTGTACCTCAATGATGTGCTATCGGTGGTTGCCTTTAGCGTGATGTTATCCTTCCTTGCGACCCTCTATCCGGCCTATCGTGCGAGTCGCATTGTGCCTGCCGAGGTGCTGAATTATGAGCACTGAGACGCTGATTCGATTGCAAGATGTGTCCTTTGGCTTTGGCGAAGGCACGTCTGAAGTCTCGGTTTTAAAGTCGCTGAGCTGGTCGATTACAACGGGTCAACGCGTCGCATTGTTAGGCCGTAGCGGGTCCGGTAAATCGACCTTGATGAATTTGCTAGCAGGGCTCTTACTGCCTCGATCGGGTACGATTTATTGGGCGGATCAGCCGATTCATGCCATGTCTGAGACAGAGCGGGTTGCCGCGCGACGCCGGATGATTGGGGTGGTATATCAATTTCATCACTTACTTCCGGAGTTTAGTGCCTTGGAAAATGTGATGTTGCCTGCGTTGCTGGCGGGTCACTCCGTGTCGAGCGCGACGCGTGTCGCCCGCGAGTTGCTGGCGGCGGTGGATTTGTCTGCTCGGATAACACATCGCCCTGGAGAGTTATCAGGCGGCGAGCGCCAACGCGTGGCGATTGCGCGTGCGTTAGCGGCGGATCCTCAAGTGCTCTTGATGGATGAACCGACTGGAAATCTTGATGAAGAGACGGCCGATCGGGTTCTGGCAATGCTCTTTCAACTGTCGTCTGAACGTCGTCTTAGTCTATTGATCGTGACCCATGATCGCCGAGCGGCGGCGATGGCGGATCAACAGTGGCTGCTGCAGCACGGGACGCTTCATTTAGCTTGATTCGTTTTTGTCGAACCTGCCACATTAAGCGGACCTGAATCACCCACCAGATGCGAACCGCGAAATAGCCAACGATACTCAGAATCAGCCCAAAGATGAGGCATCCGACCAAGAGTGGCAGCCAAATCAGGTTTAACTGCTGCATCAGCCAATGCATGGTAAATGCATCGGGTAACGCGATGGGATCACTCTGCAACACCCAAGCACCGAGTTGATATGCTGCAAGGTAATAGGGCGGCATCGTGACGGGATTTGTGATGAAGACTAGCCCACTGAGATCGGCACATTGCAACGAATGACTAACGCGGTCAGAGCCGCCGCAAGCATCTGCATCGGAATGGGCATACAGGCCCAAAAAATCCCATTGAGAAAGGCCAAGGCCACTGTTCGCCGATTTAAATGCCACAAATCAGACGCGAACAATTTCCGGCCGAACCATCCAAGACGTCGGAACTGCGCCATCTTATCTGGATGGGGCATGATGCGAGCAACAGTTTTTTTCGGCATGAGGTCGAGCGGTTCTCTGACAAGCATTTACGCGCTGACGACGGATCATTCAGAACGTGAGATGCATCCTTCCTTAGATGATCTTTCTAGCTTTGATTGTAAGCACTTTAGCTTGGTTGCCAACCTCTTTCTCAGTCAGTGGACTGGGACTATTGGCGATTGCCGCCTTTCTCAGCCATTGTCGATGGGTGGGCTTCCTCGCGCTCTGTGTGATTGTCCAGGATCTACGTGTATCGACTCAGGTGCAGCGACTGTGGTCTAGAGATCATCCTCCCGAAGTCTGCTCGGGGCGCGCTATGGTGCGCGCTCTGCGGGCAAGTCAGCCACCCGACACTGTGGCCGTGGTTCGGTGGCTATCGTCAACCTGTCCGAGCCTCGCAGAGAGTGATCAAACGTTGCTTCGTATTCCCTATGCCGAGGTACGGATCGGTGACGTGCTTGAAGGGCGCGCTCGATTACGACCCCTTGTCAATTTACATAACCCAGGTGGGTGGGATTCTCGACGACAGGCATTGGTGTTGAATGTGGTGGCACAGGGGCAGTGGCTCGGTGGCTCGATCACGCCGGTGCAAGGACCACGACAGGCATTCCGATCTCGTCTTGAAGCCTGGCCGCAACCCCTTGGGGGTATCGCGCTCGCCTTACTCTTTGGCGAGCGTGTTGGTCTGGCAGCAGAGACCTATCACATCGTATCTGCCATGGGGCTATCGCACCTGCTCGCGATTTCTGGGTTACATGTTGGTTTGGTTCTTGGCAGTGTGTGGTGGGTGCTTGGGCATCTGCTTTCGCGATGGCATCCAAGGCGTCGATTACGTGGACAGACTGTCGTCATCTGTCTGCTTGGCGTTGCGCTGGCGGACTGGACGCTATGGTCGCCCTCGGTGAGCCGAGCCGTGGGAATGGCGGCTTTGGCTGCAATTTTACGAACGTTCGGGTGGCGCATCAATCTTCTATCCCTACTCGCGTTGACTGCCATTGGACTGGTGGCGTGGGATCCCCTCATCGGATTATCCGGCGGCTATTGGATGTCGGTCGGGGCTGTTGCTGCCATCGCTTGGTTGCACGGCATTGCGCCGCTGACTGGAATTCGGGGATTGCTCCGAATGCAGTGGTTCTTTTCTGCTGTGATGAATCCACTGGTGACCCTATCCATGGGCTTTGCTTTTCCGTGGTTGGGCTTCCTTTGTAATCTGATCGTGATTCCGTTACTCGGTCCCCTGATTCTGGTCCTGATTGGCCTGCTGGTCTTGGATTTGGCTCAATGGATCGGATGGCTAAACGACGCGTTGACCGTTGGTTTGGATGGCGTCTTTTGGGTGTTGTCCCACTCGCTGTTGTCGCATCCGATCGCGCCATCTGCGTTGATCTCATGTGCATTGATTGGTGGTATCAGCGTTTTACCAAGCTGTCTTCCGAAAGGGCCACTTGTGCTGTGTGTGATCCTCATTGCACTGCTTTGGCCAGAGCACCCACCGCGCAGATTTGACGTGGTCGATGTCGGTCAAGGGTCTGCTGCGGTGTTGCAACTGGGATCCACTCGTTGGCTGTTTGATTTGGGCCCCGGTCAACCCGGATCCTGGGACCGCTTATCCGAAATCATGCCTTTACTCGAGGGTGCCGAGGATGTGCGAATTCTGATGAGCCACGGCGATCTTGATCATGTGGGTGCCTTTGAATCTCTTCGAAATGCGCGGATCCCTGATGCGGTGATTGGTGGCGGACGCGTCAGTCAACGTGCGACCCCCTGTTTGGCAGGACAAACATGGTCCGTTGATGATGCGGTGATTGATGTCTTGTGGCCTGATCGATCAGATTACCAGCCAGAGAATCGTGCCAGTTGTGTCGTGTTGATCACCGCGGAGGGTCAACGGGTGCTGCTGATGGGTGATGCCGATTGGTTCTCGGAAGCACAAGTGATTCGGGCCCTGTATGAGCGCAATCTGCTGGGTGAGATCGATGTGGTAGTGGCGTCTCATCATGGGGCTCGGGATGGGTCAAGCCCAGTGTTTCAACAGTTGGTCGGTGCAGATGTGGTCATGATCAGTGTCGGCGCGACGAATCGATTTGGGCATCCACATGCCTCTGTTCTTGAAGGGTGGCATGCTGTTGGAGCCCAGATCTATCGCACCGACCGAGATGGGGCTTTGACTTTTTCGTTTGATGGGCCAGTTCGCACTTGGCGTGCGGATTCACCGACGCGTTGGTGATCTGAGGTGACCACGATCGAGCTCAAGGATTCGATCAACGCTCAGCAATGTTTCTGGCTGGTGACTGATGACCAAGGTGGTTCGGCTCTGCTTGAGATTTTCAAGCCCAGCGAGTACGTGATCGCGTGCATCGGCATCCAAGGCACTGGTGGGCTCATCCAATAGCAAGATGGGCGCATCTTTGAGGAAGGCGCGAGCGATTGCCAGCCGCTGCCGTTGCCCACCGGAGAGTCGATTACCAAAGGGACCGATACGGGTCTGGAAGCCATCTGGAAGCGCTTCAATGAAGTCCAGTGCATGTGCTTTGCGTGCTGCGTCATAAATCGCATCAAAGCTCGCATCGGGATCACCAAATCGAATATTTGCCTCAATCGTCGTATCGAACAAATTGACCTGCTGTCCTACCAAGGATAGCTGCCGTCGTCGTTGCGCCAGTGGCCAATCCGTGATGGCAATCCCATTGATTCTGATCGCGCCGGATACGGGTTGAATAAAGCCTGCGATCAGGGCAAGCAGGGAGCTTTTTCCACTGCCCGAGGGGCCGACGAGTGCCAAGGTCTCACCGGTCGCGATACGCAGCGACACATCACTAAGGACAAGTTCTGATTGCCCAGGGTATTGAAACGAGATGTGATCGAATTCAAGGCTCGCTTCTGGTAGGGGAGTGTAATGGGGTGCAGGGTGACGTTGGTCATCCAATGCGTGATCAAAAATCGCATAAATCGACTCGGCAGCAGCCAAGCCACGCTGAATCGTGGCATTGACGCCTGTCAGCCGACGGACTGGATCAAAGATCATTCCCATTGCTGTGATGTAGGCAATGAATTCGCCCGGACTGAGGAGGTTACGCACACTCATTTGCGTCCCCATGACGATGACAATGCCAATGGTCAGAGCCGCTAGAATTTGCACCAGAGGCACGTTGAGTGACTGAATTTTCACGACGCGCATCTGTTCTTGGCGAAGCCGTCGATTGATATCATCAAAATGCGCCTGCTGACTGCGATGACCGCCAAATATTTTGATATCTCGGATTGCCATTAACGACTCTTCGACCAATCCTGTCAGTCGACCAGTCCAGGTTTGCAGGTCTTCATTCGATCGCCGCATTTTAACGGCTGCCTTTTTGACCACGTAGTGCACGATTGGAGCGGCGATGAGCAGTGCCAGTGACAATTGCCACGATGTATAAATCAAAAATCCCAACAGTCCGAGGATCATCAGAGTGTCTTTGATGATCACCATCCATGCGGTCGAGACGGCTTCACCAACCTGGGCAACATCATAGGTAATCCGTGAGAGCATCCGTCCGCCTTCTTCATCCCCATGCTCTTCCATCGGGAGGTCAAGCTGCACGGCAAAGACCTGTGAACGGATATCAGCGACTGTGCGATGCGCCACATACTGGCTGGAGACGCTCGCGACATATTCAGCGATCCCCTTCAGAACAAACACACCCACGATTAAAAATGGAATCGTTAATAAGGCATCAGGATCCTGTGCGATCAATGACTCATCGATGAGACGGGCCATGAGGGCTGGTAAAATCGGCTCAAGCCCAGCGGTGACGATCATGGCAAGCATTGCGACTGCTGCGATCCGCCAATAAGGAATGGCCTCTTTGACCAAACGCACGTATGTGGACATGTCTTTTTTCATTCGCGCCGAAGGATCCAGTCCACCCAAAAATTTGCAAATCCGCGAGGTTTAAAGTTCTGCTCCACCGCCTCACGATCATAGGCGGTATTGACCCAATCAATGAATGCGAGCGTCTCACCTTGATTTTGGGCGGATTGCGCGGCGACCAAATAGGTCTCAAAGAAGTGATCTAGGATCCCTGTCTTCGCACTCTTGAAATGCCCATAGCGCCAGTGCAGTTGCCGGGCTGCTTCGGCGACGGGCTGTCCAAGTCGGAAGTGACAATACAGCACCGCAAAGAAACCGGCACGATCCGCGCCCGATTTACAATGGGCCAAGGCGGGTAGCCTCATGTGGTCAATCAGATCTTTCAGCAGATTGATCTGGCGGGCTGTCGGTAAGCCTCGCGAGTGCACGCGCGTATTGATCAGGGCAATCTCCCAAGCTTCGCAAGCCTCTGCTTCGAGTTGATAACGCCCTTGGGTGGGATTGTAGCCCCGAAGGTTAATGATGGTCTTGATACCCACATGCTCGGCGAGCCAGCGAATCTGTTGTTGGCTCGGTTGATTGCTACGGTAAAACGGACCGTCCAGCGCGAATCGATTGGCGTAGAGCGCCCGTAAAAAGCCGTGATCTACCAGCCAAAAATCCAATTGGCCAAGTAAACGCTTCCATGGTGTAAGCGGCACGGCTGGAGGGGCTTCAGCCCAGCCTTCAATTGACACACCCATTCCTTTTGTTGATTGGGTGCTAAAGATACTGAAAATCACGCTATCCTGCACCGGTTTACAAGGAGTGAGATGGTGATCACGGCGTTCAGTCTTCCTTCAGGTGGTTGGCCGAGATGGTGGATACGGCCACCTGGCCTTTTGGCGCGATGTCTGGGTCCGTTCATTGCGCGATGGATGCGTGCCAAGCATCGTCGTATTGCGCGGACCACTATGGACACCTCGCAAGTGCCTGTGGTGGTCATTGGCAATATTGTGTTGGGTGGCACCGGCAAAACGCCCGTTGTCGCGAATTTAGTGACAGCCCTTCGTGCAGCAGGGTTCAGTCCCGGCATTGTAAGTCGCGGCTATGGTCGTTCTGGCCGAACTGGGACTCGGGCTGTGACCCCATACAGTGATCCAGTTGAGGTCGGTGATGAGCCTGTGATGCTGGCAGTGCAGTGCGGCGTGCCTTTGATCGTTGGCGCGCGGCGTCGCGATGCAGTGCATCGTGTGATTCATGACCATTCCGTTGATGTCGTTGTCTGCGACGATGGTCTCCAACACGAGGGGCTCGGTCGGGATTTGAGTATCTGCGTCTTCAGTGCCACGCAAGGAATTGGGAATGGGCAGGTGTTACCTTTTGGTCCGTTACGTGAACCGCTCGATGTGGTGAATGACTACGATGCTGTGGTTGTTCGGCACACTGACGATGCTGAGGCTGCTTTGGTGCACATGGGTGTGTCGGTCCAGCAGCCGGTGTTTCAATCCCTTAATGGATCCTTGGCTGTCTATCGCTCTGATCAGCCTGACACACGCTGGCCACTCACCCATTTTTCGGGGCAAACATTTCAAGCAGTGGCAGGAATCGCCAATCCCAAAGTGTTCTTTGATGGATTACAAGATGCTGGATTATTGATTACCGAGCATGTGTTTTCCGATCACCATGCCTATACCGAAGATGATGTTGCACTGCTCGGCGAGCCTTTGATTACGACAGAAAAGGATGCGGTGAAGTTGGTACACTTGAGTCCTTCACCGATCTGGGTCGTGGCACTCGAGACCGAACAGGCAGCATTGAATGCGTGGGTAATCGCACAGTTACAACAGTGGAGTACAGCATGAGTTTGGCACCGGCATTAAAGGCCTTATTGGTTTGCCCCCTGTGTAAGGGGGAGGTTGATATTCGTGAAGTGGACCGAGAGATTTGGTGTCGTGCGGATGGTTTGGCATTCCCCATTCGCGATGACATTCCAGTCATGCTCGCGGATGAAGCACGGACCCTGACAACCGATGAGCGGTTGGATCGCCCATGACCTATTGGGTCGTCATCCCAGCGCGATTTGGATCAACCCGTCTACCCGGAAAACCCTTGATGGAGATTGCAGGTTGGCCAATGATCCAGCATGTGTGGACTCGTGCGATTGCATCGACTGCCTCGCGTGTTGTAGTCGCCACTGACCATGCAGAGATCGCTGATGCGGTCCATGGATTTGGTGGTGAAGTGGTGATGACATCTGGCCAGCACGCCACTGGGACGGACCGATTGGCCGAGGTGGCACAAAAGCTGAACTTGCATGACCAAACGATTGTTGTGAATGTGCAAGGCGATGAGCCCTTATTACCACCTCGCGCAATCGCGCAGGTGGCGGGACTGCTGCAGACGGAGCCAAATGCTGGGATGGCGACCTTGTGTGAACCCTTTACTGCATCTGAGGATCGTCACAACCCCAATCAGGTTAAGGTCGTTTTCGATCGGCGGGGACGCGCTTTGTATTTTTCGCGGGCCGCAATCCCGGCTGGCTTTCCGGACCAACCAACTCCCTTGACCTATCGACACATTGGTCTGTACGGCTATCGCGCAGGGTTTTTAAAGCGATTTCATGACTGGCAGCCCACACCACTGGAACAGGTCGAGCATCTCGAGCAGTTGCGCGCGCTGGAGCATGGTGAATGGATTCAGGTCGCGGTGACAGAGTGTGATATTCCACCTGGGGTGGATACCCAGGCGGATTTGGAACGGGTCCGCGCGCATTTAAATGGTCGTGCATGATTGATTTGACGGCACAAACGACCTTTCGTTTGCCGTTTCAAGCGGCTACGGTGATTGAACTCGCATCGCTAGAGACTGCGGCAACACAGCTACAGGGCATCGATGCACCTGCTCTGGTGTTGGCGGGTGGAAGTAACTGGATCCAGTTGGATCCAACATTTTTGGGAACGGTGATTCGTCCTCGGCTGATGCATTGCCATGCTGAGATCGTTCAGGACGAGGTCAGGCTGCGGGTTGGTGCCGGAGTACTGTGGCATCAGTTGGTGATGGATACGCTGGCATCCGGTTGGTACGGTCTCGAGAATTTGGCACTCATTCCTGGGTGGGTGGGTGCTGCACCCATTCAAAATATCGGGGCCTATGGCGTCGAGCTTTCCTCCGTATGCACGGCTGTGTTGGCATGGGATTTTGTCACGCCAGCAGCAGGTCATGTTGACCAACGACGACTGTGCGTTTGCCTATCGAGATTCCCTGTTCAAGCGAGATTCCACCCGATATTGCATTCTTGAAGTGCATCTCACCTTGCATCGCCGGGCACGCACCTCAGTGGACTATGGGGCGATTCGTGATGCGGTATCGGCGGCTGGTGGCGATCTACAGAACCCCTTGGATATTGCCCATGCTGTGATTGCGATCCGTCAGTCGAAGCTCCCAGATCCTGATGTGATCCCGAATGTGGGGAGTTTTTTTAAGAATCCAGTGGTTTCGGTTGCTCAGCGGGACGCACTATTGAAGCGACATCCTGACTTACCACATTTTCCGGATTCAGATGGGGTTAAAATTGCGGCTGGTTTTTTGATCGATCAAGCCGGATGGCGGGGTCGTTGGATCGGAAGTGTCGGCGTTCATGCTGATCAAGCACTGGTGCTGGTCAACAATGGCCAACCGGTATTGGCAGACCTGCGAACGCTGGTCAAGCAAGTCCGGTCTGAGATTAAGGCGCGCTATCACATCCACTTGGACGTGGAGCCAACTCAAGTGGGTGGCTCGCTGATCTGAGGGTGGGCCCACAGTCGCTGTGGGCTCACCGCATTACCTGATTAAATCGTCTCAGTGGAATCAGGTGTCTTCGCTGATAGCGCCGGTGCCGCTTTTGGACGTCCACGACCGCGACCTTTCTTGACCGGCGTTGCGGTCGTCTCAATCGGAGTAGACGGTGCGTCTTCAAGCAGGGCCGCTTTCACGTCTGAGACACTGGGAATCACACTTGCTGTGGGTGCAGGTGTCACTCGCCCACGGCCTCGTCGGCTGCGCGCTTTTGGTGCGATTGGGTCAGATCCGATCACCGTCTCGGGGTCTGGTGTTGCCGATGCAACTGGAACTGCAATTGCCTCGTCATCAGCATCGATCGATGTCGATTGATCGGGTGTCTCCACCATCTCAGGCGCACTGGAGTCCGCTTCTATTTCTGGCGCTGAGCCACCACCCTCCACAAGGGCGACATGATCCAGGTCCGGCTGCATCGGAGCATCCGCATCGTCTGTCGCCTTTGGTTTTCGACCACGGCCCCGACGCGCGGGAGCGGGTGAGAGATCTGCGGCTGTGGTTTGTACCGGCGAGTCTTCGGTTGGGACGGTCACCTCGGCCTGTGTCTCGATCGCAATGGTCACTGGCGAGCTTTCGTCGTTGGCATCCAGTGTCGATATCGCTTGCAACGCGGTGTCATCGGTCCCCTTAGGCTTGCGAGCACGGCCACGGCGTGCACGTTTCGCTGGAGTAGGCTCTCCAATGGGCGCGCCAAGAACCTCTGCGGTTCGCTGTGGCATATCTGGCTGGTCCAGCAGTGCGTCCTCAGGGGATTCGGGTGATCCTGCTACGCTGATCACGTCGACTGATGGGCCTGTCGCTGCCTGGGTGGTTGCTTCAACCGCTGTCGGTTCGATCTCGTCGCGATCCAAGTCGTCGCCCGCAGTCAAGCTGTTTGCTTGATCCACAATGCCTGACTCTTCACTGCGCCGCCGTGATCCACGACGACTGCGTCTGGAGCGCTTTGGCTTATCGTCACTGATCATGCCCTCATTGAGCACTGGCTGATCGTTTAAGGTGTCTTCTCCAGAGGTCATGCTATGTTCTTCGAGCTTTGCTTGTTGGTCAGCAATTGCCGATTCACCGCGCGCAAATCGCTCAGCGCGCTTAGGACGGGGCGTTAAGGGTTCCCGATGCGCGTCAATCATGGCTTGTTGCGCAGGGTCCACGACTGCTGGAGTCATGACGACTTCAATATCCGAAACCTCATCGATCGCATCCACCGAGGTGATTGGCTGATCAGCGTCGTTGTCACGACCGGTCCGATTGCGACGACGGCGACGGCGACGGCCGGGACGTTCTTCGTTGGACTCTGAGGCGGTTGGATCTTTCGGGAGTGAATCAAGCGTCACGGCCTCCTCAGCAACCACCGTCGGCGCATTGGGCCGAGCATCACCGGGACGTCTGCGACGACCACGGCGGTCATCACGTTCACCGCGCTCCTGACGCATGTCGGCAGATGCTTTTGTCGTATCGGCTGAGCTGACATCGCTCGGTTGTCCGGTAAAGAGTCCAATAATCCGCGATAGAATCGAGATTTTTCGGGTGGGTTCGCGTCGGCGTCGTTCCGACGTGGGTCGCGGCTTTCGTCCGACTGCAGCACGGGTGTCATCACGCTCCTGCAACGGCGTGGGCGCAACCGCAATCGTGGGTTCAGGCTCTGCGCGGACAGGTGCCGGAGTCTTTGGTTGAATATCGGTCACCAATGCTTGCTCACGCACCTGCACTTGTCGTTGCCGAACCACCTCAGGTTCAGGGGCAGGAGTCTGTGATTGAATATCGATTGACAGCTCCAGCGTTGAAACCTGCGGATCGTCATCGCGAAGGCGCTGAAGATCGTAATTTGGCGTTTCCATGTTCGGGTTCGGGAGAATCAAGATTCGTACCCGATGGCGTGCTTGAATCGACTCGATTTGCTGGCGTTTTTCATTCAGAAGGAAGGTGGCGACAGAGACGGGCACTTGGGCACGCACTTCACCCGTCTTATCTTTGACGGCTTCGTCTTCTAATAATCTCAAAATCTGCAGTGACAGTGACTGCACATCACGGATACTCCCTTGGCCATGACACCGTGGGCAGACCACACCGCTGGTTTCTCCAAGCGATGGACGAATGCGTTGGCGACTCATTTCAAGAAGCCCAAATCGAGAAATACGTCCAATTTGGACTCGGGCCCGATCAGATTTCAGGGCATCTTTCAGACGGTTTTCGACCGCCTTCTGATTTTTGTTGGCAGACATGTCGATAAAGTCGATGACAACCAGTCCGCCCATGTCGCGCAATCTGAGTTGGCGCGCGATTTCATCAGCCGCCTCAAGGTTGGTCTGTAGCGCAGTCTCTTCAATATCACCCCCTTGGTGGCACGGGCTGAGTTGATATCGATGGAGACCAGAGCTTCGGTCGGATCAATCACGATCGCGCCACCGGATGGGAGTCGCACTTCCCGTTGGAAAGCGGACTCGATTTGCCCCTCAATCTGATACCGATTAAACAGAGGAGTTTCATCGTTATAGTGTTTTAACTTGGTCGCGAAGGAGGGCATGACTTGCTGAATCAGATCAAGGGCCTTCTTAAAGATCTCTTCTGAGTCGACCAGCACCTCGCCGATATCGGAACGCAGATGATCTCGAATCGCGCGAACAATCACGTTGGATTCTTGGAAAATCAGGAATGGAGCGACACCACTGAGCGCTCCCTTACGGATGGCTTGCCAGGTGGTGTCTAAATAATCCAGATCCCATTGCAATTCTTCCAATGATCGTCCGACGCCGGCTG
Organism: Litorivicinus sp.; assembly: GCA_018401755.1. GTDB lineage: Bacteria > Pseudomonadota > Gammaproteobacteria > Pseudomonadales > Litorivicinaceae > HIMB30. Next base: position 51,313 of record JAGYKJ010000005.1, on the reverse strand, counting down.
TTCGAATGATGATGCCAGCACCCGGAGTGATCTTAAGCGATTGCAGTTTTTCTCTGAGTTCTGAGCGATCCTCACCTTCAATACGGCGCGAAATCCCACCTGCATCTGGATTATTCGGCATCAGAACCATGTAGCGGCCCGCTAAGGAAATGTAAGTCGTGAGGGCGGCGCCCTTTGTTCCACGCTCTTCCTTTTCGACTTGAATAATCAGTTCTTGGCCTTCTTTTAAGACCTTGTCGATCCGAATACGTTCATTTTCTTTGGGGGCGTCATAGAAATATTCGGGGGAGATTTCTTTCAGCGGCAAAAAGCCATGCCGCTCTGAACCAAAATCGATAAATGCGGCTTCAAGACTGGGTTCGATCCGGGAGATACGTGCCCGGTAGATATTCCCTTTTTTCTGCTCGCGGTCGGAGGACTCAATATCGAGGTCATACAGACGCTGTCCGTCGACCATCGCAACGCGGATCTCTTCCGCCTGTAATGCATTAATTAATATACGCTTCATGTAGTGGCAACCTTCAATGGTCAGATGCCACGATCCGGAGGGCTAGATACACTAACCGAGGCCTCGGTCGGAAAACCAAGGCGACAAATCACACGTTTTGGCAGGCTCAACCGACTGTCACTTCGGGAGCCCTGAATTTCTTCTCAAGCGGAACTTCCGCTTACAATCAATGTGCTTGTCCCAGCTTCGCTGGCCCGCCGAGATCGGGCGGGATCATACTTTCATCTTCTGCGAACCGCGCAGAAGGTGTCTTGTCGCGGGGAGTCTTGACTCAACCCGAGATGGTCTGGAGCATACCAGCGGATTGCTGTTTCGGCAATGCAACACAGAAGAGGGTCCGGATGGACGCATTGCAGGTGCAGTGGCTCACCATAGATGACAGCCGCGAAGGCCAACGACTGGATAATTTTTTATCCGCATTGTTGAAGGGTGTTCCCAAAAGTCGGATTTATCGGATGATCCGAACCGGAGAGGTGCGCATCAACAAAGGTCGCTGCAAGCCCGAGAGTCGTCTGCAGGCAGGCGATATCGTACGAATTCCTCCTGTGGTGCTTGATCGTCCTGCACAGCCGCGCAGCAACTCCCGGATGCAGCTGCAATTGCGTGATGCGCTGTTGTACGAGGATGAGGATGTGTTTGTTCTGAACAAACCCAGCGGTCTTGCTGTCCATGGCGGCTCTGGGTTGGCGACGGGATTAATCGAGCAGTTACGATTGGCGCGCCCGGATGAGCGTTTCTTGGAGCTGGTGCACCGCCTCGATCGGGAAACCTCTGGGTGTCTGGTGATTGCGCGTCGCCCATCGGCGCTCCGGCGGTTACACAAATCACTCCGCGAGCAGCACGCTGAGCTGCAGAAACGCTATCTTGTCATTGTTGAGGGGCGGTGGCCATCGTATGTCACCGAAATGAATGCACCGTTGGCGAAATACGAGCGCAGTGGTGAGCGACGGGTTGAGGTGGCGCAAGATGGAAAGCCCTCGACGACCCGATTTAAGGTATTGGCAAGCTTGCCAGATGCAACCTTGCTTGAAGCGGAGCCTGTGACCGGTCGAACCCACCAGATTCGCGTACACTGTGCTTTCCAGAAACATCCAGTGTTGGCAGATTTAAAGTATCAGTCTGAAGCGAGCCAGGCCGCATGGAAGTCCCGACAGGTCACGACATTGTGTCTTCATGCGCGATCGATTGGCCTGATTGCTGCCTCCGGGCATGCGGTGACGGTCCTCGCGCCGATACCTTCGCACATGGCGGTATTGTTGGTCGCAGCTGGACTGGATCCCGATATTTTTTAAGGATGACCCATGTCAAATGACCCTTGGACTGAATCGCAAGCGTCGATTCCCGCACCGACGCCTCCGCCGCCAAATGCGGAGACGGAGCGTCTGTGGACGACCCTTGAGCGGGTTTTGACGGAGTCAACAAGAGAGCAGCGTCGTGCGCGCAGATGGGGCATTTTCTTCAAGACGCTCACGCTTGGTTACATTATTGGGCTGTCGGTCTGGGTGTTCCGGAATGAATCTGTGACGCCGGATTTCATCGGGACTCCTCACACCGCCGTGGTACCCATCGATGGGCTCATTGCTGCTGATGAAGTCACCAATGCCCATGACGTGATTTTCAATCTTGAAGAGGCCTTTTCAGCACCAAACGCCCGAGGTGTCATGTTGGAGATTAATTCGCCGGGTGGGAGTCCGGTGCAATCGGAGTATGTGTATCGCGCACTGATGCGATTGAAGGCGGATTATCCGGGTAAGCCTGTGCATGCGGTGATCGGGGATATTGGGGCGAGCGGTGCGTATTATATCGCTGCGGCCGCAGATTCAATTCATGCGGCACCGGCGTCGATTGTGGGCTCCATTGGTGTTGTCTCGTCCGGATTTGGGTTCGCTGGATTAATGGATAAGTTGGGCGTTGATCGTCGGGTGATCACGGCGGGTGACAGTAAGGCCATGTTGGATCCATTTTCGCCGGAGTCGATGGAAGATCGTGCGCACCTGCAAACAATTCTAAACCAGACTCATCAGCAATTCATTGCTCGAGTAAAAGAGGGTCGAGGCGACCGTCTGCGCAGTGAAGACGTCTTCGATGGCCGGATTTGGAACGGGGAGACCGCGCTGGGTCTTGGTCTGATTGATTCTTTGGCCGGTCCTGATGAAGTTGCTCGCGATCTTATTGGCGCTGCAGAGCGCGTCTACTATGTCGCCGATGAGCCGCTCTGGCAGCAAGTCACGCGGCAGATCGGTGTGGGTATTTCTGTTGGTCTCAGCCAGTGGCTTCAGGCTGTGGGTCAGCCCTTCACTCGCTAGCGTCTATGGGACTTGGAGACCGAGGTCCCGGCACCATTGACTGATTGTGATTAACGGAAGTCCCTCCAAGGCAGTCGGGTCTCGGCTGGTCACGGAGTCAAAGAGCGAGATGCCTAAGCATTCCACCTTAAAGGCCCCTGCAGTGTCCAGCGGACGTTCAATGGCAATATATCGCTCGATTTCCGGCTTGCTTAAGGATCGAAATTGGACAGTCACTTGTTCACAATGAATGCGCTGATATCCATTGGGCCCCACCAAAGCCACTGCAGTCAAAAACAGTGCCTGCTGGCCAGATAATGTCTGCAGCATTGCGATGGCTCGCTCAGGGTCTCCAGGCTTACCCAATGGACCATTTGGGCCAAGACACACCTGATCGCTTCCCCAAATCCAGTCGTGAGGATGGCTGGATTGAAGGTGAGATGCTTTGGCCAGGGCAAGACGCCGCGCGGTGGACTCGGCATCTTCGTGTGCAAGAGGGGTTTCATCCAGGTGGGCGGCGATTGCGTGAAAGGGCACGCCTAATCGTGTAAACAGATTGATTTTATAGGGACTCTCGGTGGCGAGTAGGTGTCGATTGGATGTGCGCAATGCGATGATTTCCTTTGACAGTCTTGCGGGCTCTCACTAGAATTCGGCGCCTATGTTTTCCGAGCCCATTCCTGAGCGAGTAAGTGCGGTACGCTTCGTGGATGCGGGGGAGCGGTTGGCTGGCGCTCTAGACCCAGCACATTACAAGAGGTTGGCTGAAATCGCGACCCTCTTGCCCGGAGGGACTGCCGAGTTACAAGGCAGTCGGGATCCATTTGGACCCCAGGTCGTGCGCGGTACCCTGCAGTGTGAGGTGCGCCTAACCTGTCAGCGGTGTTTGCAGCCAGTGGATGTCGTGCTGTCAGGCGACATTCGATGGGGCTTGGCGCGTAATGAAAAAGCGGCTGGGCAGCTGGATCGAGAGCTCGATCCCATTGTGCTCGATGACGGCGAATTGTGGCTGCGTCAAGCGATTGAAGATGAATTGTTGTTACTGGTGCCAATCATGCCAATGCATGACATGTGCGACACCGGATGGACATCAGACCCGGAGCCAGAATCGGCGCCGGCGCGGGTGAGCCCCTTTGGGGTGCTCAGTGCATTGAAGACCGAACAGGGACCCAAAGGGGAATAACCATGGCCGTTCAGCAGAACAAAAAATCCAGATCACGCCGAGACATGCGTCGTTCACACGATGCATTAACTGGTCCGACACTCTCCACGGACGCGATGACTGGCGAAGTACATCGTCGCCATCATATCAGTCCAGACGGATTCTATCGTGGTCGCCAGGTTTTGGTGACACGTCAAGACGAGTCGACAGAAGACGACGCATAAGTCTCATGGCATATGCGGCCTTTTTTCCAGGGCAAGGCTCTCAGACGGTTGGGATGCTTGCCGACCTAGCGCCTTTGTATGCCGAGATTGATGCGACGTTCAGTGAGGCCTCAGAGGCCCTTGGCTATGATCTTTGGGCGCTCGCCCAAAGTGGTCCTGCAGAGGCGCTTTCTCAAACTGAAGTGACCCAGCCGCTGATCCTGACCGCGGGCGTGGCCGTGTGGCGCGCCTGGCGAGCTGCGAATGGTCCGATGCCTCGGGTCATGGCCGGTCATAGCCTTGGTGAATACACCGCATTAACCTGTGCCGGTAGCCTGACGCTGGCAGATGCCGTCCGTGTGGTTCGTGCACGAGGACAATTCATGCAAGCGGCAGTTCCGGCGGGTACCGGTGCGATGGCTGCAGTGATTGGTCTTGATGATCTGATAATCGAGGAGGCCCTTGCACAGGTGGCTGCCGAGAGCGGCCGAGTCATTGAGGCGGTGAATTACAATGCGCCGGGTCAACTTGTGATTGCTGGCCATGCGGATGCCGTTGCAACGGCATTACCGCGACTGAAAGCCTTGGGTGCAAAGCGTGCACTGCCGCTTCCTGTGAGCGCGCCCTTTCACTGCGCGTTGATGCGCCCCGCGGCTGAGCGATTGGCCGAGGTCTTGGCGACGATCCCATTGGCAGCGCCACAGGTCCCTGTCGTCCAAAATGTCAGTTTGCAGCCAGAGACCGATCCAGAGCAGATTCGCTCACAAGTGCTCTCACAAACATATTCACCTGTGCGCTGGACAGAAACCGTTCAGGGACTGATCGCAAGTGGCTTAATGCATGCGGTGGAGTTTGGTCCAGGTGCTGTGCTATCTGGGCTGGTGAAACGAATTGATCCGGCGATGCAGTGTTGGCCGACAGGTCAAGCGGCCGCATTCCAAGTTGCGCTCGAACAATTGAAGGAGGGTGCATGAGCATTGCACTAGTGACCGGCGCGAGCCGGGGAATTGGTCGAGCGATCGCAGATCGTTTAGCGGCTGATGGTCATTATGTGATTGGTACGGCAACGTCTGCAGACGGCGCCAACGCGATTTCAGCCCGCTTGGGTGAGCAAGGTGAAGGACGCATCCTAAATGTCACAGATTCGGATGCGGTAGCGACACTTGCCGAACAGTTGGCGGGAGATAACAAGAGTCCTCTGGTGCTGGTGAATAACGCTGGGATTACCAAAGATACCCTGATGCTGCGTATGAAAGCAGACGACTGGTCGCAGGTGATCGATACCAATCTAAGTGGCGTATTTACCGTGGTCTCTGCGTTTATTCGTCCGATGACGAAGGCGCGAACCGGTCGGATCATTAATATCAGCTCGGTCGTGGGGTCCATGGGAAATGCAGGCCAAGTCAACTATGCGGCCGCTAAAGCAGGCCTTGAGGGTATGACTCGTGCACTCGCGCGTGAGTTTGGATCGCGCGCGATTACAGTGAATTCAGTGGCCCCAGGGTTTATAGAAACAGATATGACACATGTGCTTCCTGAATCGCAAAAGGAAGCCTTGCTCACTCAGGTTCCACTTGGACGTCTTGGTTCGGCCGATGAGGTTGCGCATGCGGTGGCATTTCTTGCCAGCGATGGTGCAAGTTACATCACTGGAACAACGTTACACGTGAACGGCGGCATGTATATGGCCTAAGTCGGATGTGGGAGAGGTTGTAATCTTTTCCTCATCGGTAATAATGGCGCCACGTCGTAGCGTGGCACGACATCTTTAGGAGAATTCAAAGCGATGAGTAATATCGAAGAACGCGTCAAGAAAATTGTGTGTGAGCAACTTGGCGTTAAAGAAGAAGAAGTGACGACTGAGTCCTCTTTTGTCAATGACCTGGGTGCTGACTCTCTTGACACGGTCGAGTTGGTGATGGCGCTTGAGGAGGAATTCGAAACCGAAATCCCTGACGAAGAAGCTGAGAAGATCACCACGGTACAACAAGCCATCGCGTATATCGAAGCGCACCTGTAAGGGATCGCCTTAGACGTGTTGAATGCATGAAGCCGCGTCTGTCGCGGCTTTTTGTTGTAGCTGAACAATCGAAGGGCAGGAAATGACAAAGCGTCGTGTTGTGATCACAGGTCTTGGTATGTTGAGTCCATGTGGGGCCACTGTGGCGTCATCATGGGATGCGATTTTAGCAGGTCGCAGCGGGATTTCCGCGATCACTGAGTTTGATACTGGCGATTATCCGACGCGTTTTGCAGGATTGGTGGCCGCGTTCGAATTAGATCAGTATATGGCCGCAAAAGACGCGCGTCGAATGGACCCCTTCATTCAATATGGCATGGTTGCCGCCATTCAGGCTGTCGAAGCGGCTGGGTTATCGGTCGATGTCGTCGATCCAACTCGGATTGGTGTGTCAATTGGATCTGGGATTGGTGGCTTAACCCTGATCGAAAATACCACCTTATTGTTGTACAACCAGGGACCTAAAAAAGTGTCTCCCTTCTTTGTGCCAGGATCCATTATCAACATGATCGCTGGCAATCTCGCGATTAAATATGGCTTTCAAGGCCCGAATATTGCCATTACCACAGCGTGCACGACATCGACTCATTGCATCGGTTTTGGTGCTCGGATGATTGCCTATGGCGATTGCGATGTGGTGGTTGCAGGGGGGGCTGAAAAAGCCTCGACCCCGCTGGGTATTGCAGGATTTTCAGCCGCACGAGCACTCTCAACCCGAAATGACGATCCGACCGCAGCGAGTCGGCCCTGGGATAAAGACCGCGATGGTTTTGTCTTGGCTGACGGGGCTGCCTGTATGGTCCTTGAGGCCTATGACACGGCGGTTGCGAGAGGGGCGCCGATACTTGCAGAGCTCGTTGGTTTCGGGATGAGTGATGACGCGCATCACATGACCGCACCTGTCGAAGACGGACGTGGCGCACGTGCCGCGATGGCGAATGCACTGCGTGATGCGGGATTGCGTCCAGATCAGGTGGATTACATCAATGCGCATGGCACCTCCACTCCACTGGGTGACGTTGCCGAGTCACAAGCCATTGAGAGCTTAATGGGTGACCACGCAGGTCGCGTGGCAGTCAGTTCAACGAAGTCGATGACCGGTCATGCGTTGGGTGCCGCAGGTGCATTGGAAGCCTGTTTTTCTGTTCTTGCACTGCGCGATCAAGTCTTGCCACCCACGATCAATTTGGAGGCGCCAGGGGATGGGTGTCGTTTGGATTACGTGCCAAATGAAGCGCGCCAAGCAAAACTGTCCGTCGCCTTATCCAATAGTTTCGGTTTTGGTGGAACCAACGGGACCTTGATCTTTAAGACACCCTAATGCGTCTCTTGATGCGTCTCGCGGGCCTCGGGATTGTATTGGTGCTCGTGTGCGCCCGCTATGAACAACAGCAGTGGACCACACCTGTGGCTGTCAATGCACTCTACGTCACCCCAGGAATGACTGCTCGGCAAGTCTCTCAAGCACTGCATCCGACTTGGCCCGCTTGGCGCCATGCCCTGGTATTTCGTGTCTTTCCGCAGTTAGGGACACCTCAGGTCGGTCGCTATCAATGGTCTCCACAGATGGGTTATTTGGCAGTATTGGAAAAAATTGGGGCAGGAGAGGCGATTCCGTCCCGGACAACTTTGATCGAGGGAACGACGATTCAGGAAGCCTGGGCGCGCGTGATTGCGCATCCTGATGTGGTGTCCACTGGCGCTCCTGAGTGGCGCCGATGGCTGTCTGATTGGGGTTCACCCTTTTCCGATCCAGAGGGTGTCTTACTGGCCGAGACTTTTTTTTGGCATGGTGAGGTGGCTGCCGAGGCACTTCTGCGGCGTGCTCACGATGCGCTACTGGATGAACTCAACGCGGCTTGGTCTTCCGCGAGCGAGCGCACCAAGGCGGTGCTGAAGACTCCATACGAGGCACTGATTTTGGCGTCAATTGTGGAAAAAGAGACTGGCCTTTCCGCTGAGCGTGGATTGATTGCGGGAGTTTTTTTGTCGCGACTTGAGCAAGGGATGCGCCTGCAAACCGATCCTACTGTGATCTATGGGTTGGGTGCGCGATTTGATGGGAATTTGACACGCAAGAACCTTCGCGAAAAAACGCCGTACAATACGTATCGCATCGATGGATTGCCCCCGACGCCGATCGCACTCGTGGGGCGAGCATCCTTGGAGGCAGTGATGCATCCCAAGGCAACCAGTGCACTGTATTTTGTGTCGAAGGGAGACGGCAGTCATGCCTTTTCAGAGACCCTTGACGAGCACAATCGTAATGTACGTCGATATCAATTAGGGCAGACCGAATGAAACCTCAGTTTGTGACTCTTGAAGGAGTCGAAGGCGCTGGCAAAAGTACGCAAAAGGCGGCAATTTGCGCATGGCTGAGCGCTCGAGGGGTCTCGTTTGTGGAGACCCGCGAACCTGGGGGAACGCCCTTGGCCGAATCGATTCGGACACTTTTGCTGCATACCGAAGCGGACCCGCCGACTGCATTGACGGAGCTGTTGTTGATGTTCGCTGCGCGCGCACAACACCTCGAAACACGGATTCAGACAGCGTTGAATGCGGGGCATTGGGTAATTTGTGATCGGTTTACAGATGCCACCTTTGCCTATCAGGGCGGTGGACGGGGGTGTTCGTGGTCCTGGATCGAAACTTTGGAAACGCTGGTGCAGGGGAGCTTGCGACCGGATACCACCATTGTGTTTGATGTGCCTGTCGATATCGGATTATCCCGTGCGGCATCGAGGGGCCATGCAGATCGGATTGAACGGGAAGACCACGCTTTTTTCGAACGCGTCCGACGGGCCTATCAGCGGCGTGCGGATGCTGAACCCCAGCGATTTGTGATGATTGACGGGTCGCCTCCAGCCGAACAGGTGACCGCGACCTTGCTCACCACCTTGGCGATCCGATGGAGACTGTAGTGCGGCCCTGGATCGAGTCGACCTGGCAGCACATCCAGCATGATCTCGAAGGTCCTCGGGTACCGCATGCGTGGTGTCTGACGGGTGCATGGGGACTCGGTTTAGCGACCGTCAGTGATCGGCTGGTGGCACGATTGCTATGCCCTGACGTCCGAGAACAATCGGCCTGTGGGCGCTGCCAAAGTTGTCGGTTTTTGATGCAAGGTGCACATCCAGATCGCTTGAAGCTAACTGCAGAGGGTGCCGCTGGACGTATTCGAATCGATGCGGTGCGTGATGCGATTGCGCTGGTTTATAGCACATCGACCTTAGGGCAGGGACGGGTGATCGAGGTGACCCCTGCCGATGCTCTCAATACTGAAGCATCAAATGCACTGCTTAAGGTGGTGGAAGAACCACCAGTCGGGACCCGATTCGTGTTCTCAACCCATCTACCTGGTGCGCTACTGCCCACACTCCGAAGCCGGATGCGCCGAATTGACCTCAGTCTGGCCTCTTGGGATGCGGTGTGTGCTGAGGGTGTCCGTATTGGCTTGAGTGAAGCACAAGTGTCTCGTGGTCAATGGCTTCTTCAGGAGCCTTTCGTCGGTCACGATGACCCAAGTCGACTGGCGGAGGCCGAGGTGGTGTTAAAGACACTACAGTCCGTGGCAACAGGTGCGGATCCACAGTGGGGCGCGAATCAAATCAAGGGGCTTTCGCCAATCTTGGTACTGACCGTGATGGTCCGTATTGTTGAGTCTTGCTTGCATGGGCAAGCCGATTCGGCTGGTTGCGCGCGCCGGTTCGGCCCAGAGGCGTTTCAGGCCCCTTTTCCAGAGGCATCAGGTTTATTTCAGTTATTGGATCGGATTCACGCGCAACGGATGCCCACGGCGCGCGGCATTGCGCATATGGCGCTACCGGGCTTTGGATCGCTGTTGGCTGTCTGGTCCCACCTCTGGTCAAAGGTCCAGCGTCCCTGACAAATCGCGGATTGCGTCTATGGTTCCTCCATGGATTTTGCACTGACTTGCCCAGACGAGGCCCGCTTTGCCGCGCATTGCATGCTCGGATTTCAGTTACCGACTGTCATCGTGCCTGGCGCATATCCGCCAGAGGTGGTCGGTGGGTTTCATCAATTATGCCTCACGGTACATGGGCAGATCTGGCAGTGCCAGGTCCGTGTGGTGTGGTTTGCTGCAGAGTCGGTTGCACCTCCATTTCGTCCTGCAGTGGGGTTAGGTGTGGTCCAACCGCCCGTCGATTTTGTGGCTCTTTGGCAGGCCGCGTCACAACTCATCAGCCCCGAAATGGGACCGGCCCTGCTACAATCCGGAATCGGAGGACAGCATGATCGATTCCCATTGCCATCTTGACTGCATTGACGGTGCAGATCAGCCACAGCGTGTCATTGAACTGTTGGAGCGTTCAGCTGCACACGGAGTGCATGGCATGTTGTGTATCAGTATTACGCTGGCAAATCCGGCACCTCGTCATCTCGCTGCTGCGCACGCGCCTGTCTGGGCCACGGTAGGCATTCATCCGTGCCATGCAGATGAGGAGCCTGGCGTCACGGTCGCGTTGCTCACTGAGCTTGCATCTGCGCCGAAGGTGGTCGCATTGGGAGAGACGGGGTTGGATGGATACCATCAGCCGGTCACTGAGACGCAACGCGAGAGCTTCATTACGCACTTACAAGCTGGCGCCACCTTAGGACTTCCGATTGTGGTTCATACGCGGGAAGCGCGTGAGGAAACCATCGCGCTGATTGCGCGCTATGGGTCATCGCAGCACAGCGGGGTCTTGCATTGTTTTACCGAAACCTGGGAGATGGCCAAGGCTGCGCTGGATTTGGGGTATTACATCTCGATGTCTGGGATTGCGAGCTTCCCAAAGGCGACGAATGTCCATGAGGTCTGTCGAAAAATTCCAGCGGATCGTCTACTGATTGAGACCGATGCGCCCTGGTTGGCGCCAATTCCCTATCGCGGTAAGCCCAATGAGCCTGCCTATGTGAGTCATGTGGCTGAGGCTGTTGCACAGCTTCGTCAGACGTCACCTGAAGCCATTGCGGAACAAACCACCGAGAATTTCGTGCGTTTGTTTGGTGTGGGAGCGCAGTGAGTGTGTCGATGATCAGCCCAGAGCGTGCTGCGAGACGTCGCCAGGAGTTTGCACGGCGGGGCCACGATATTCTTGATGTGACGGAACGATTGATGCTGGTGGCGGGGATTCGTCGCGTCACGGTGGAAGAGATCGCTTTGGAGACAGGGATCGGTAAGGGGACTATTTACAAGCATTTTGACAGTAAGCATGCCCTATTGATCGCGCTCGTGATGCGCTATCAAAATCGATTAATGGATCATGTCAGTGGGATTGATGATCCTGAAAAGCAGCTCGCAGCATGGATTACGGTACAGCTGAGTGATCCGGATCGTGGTGCCTTGATGGATCGATTGGTTCGTCATTTGGCAGATGATCCTGAGGCACGACAGGCGATGAGCGAGGGTGCTGATCGAATGCGGCGCGTCTTGGGAAAGATCGTCTCCGCGCGACTACCGCATTCGGATATTCCACCGATGATGGTGGTCGAGTGGTTTGAGTCCTTAGTCATGGGACTTCGCACGCTGTATGCGGCACCGATTCGGCCAGAAGGTCTTGATCCGGATAGTTTAGTGGCGACCGCGATTGCAGCCATTCCCCGTCTGCTGGGTGATGTGAAGCGTTCCAATGATTCGCCTAAGGTGACCTATTTATGACGGCACTGCGCGTGTATGTGGCTGGACCCCTATTTGATTTGAAGCAACTGGATGGTAATCAGCGCTTTGCAGACGCAATTGAGCATCACAGTGAGGGTCGCTATAAGCCAATTCTGCCGCAATTACTTGGTGCGTCACGCGATCCGATCGCAATTCGGAATAGCTGCTTACGAGCACTCATTGCATCGGATGTGGCGGTGTTTCAGTTGGATGGTTCAGAGCCTGACTCAGGGACGGTGGTTGAGTTTATGTTGGCGCGGATGTTGGATATGCCCTCGGTCCTGATTCGCACTGACTTCCGGGTCGGTGGCGATCAGGCAGAAGCGGGCGAGCCATGGAATTTGATGCTATCCGGTTGGCCGCGAACTGCCTCGGTGGTGCGGCACGCGATGACGCTATGGGGCGAAGGACAAGATGCCTGGGGGCGTCTGGCAGACGATGTGATCGATGCCTTTGAAGGCGTTTTACGGGAGACATCCGCGATTCCTCCAGCTGATCAAGATGCCGTGATGGCACGTGCGCTCGTCAGTTGTGGGATGTCGCTGCTCAAAGGGGCCCCGGAAGGATTTACTGTGGATCGTCTGGTCCAGACGCGGCGCACCAAGGGACTTTGGCTCACACCCTAATCTATGGGTACTGAGCCGATCGAGATCGAATCCCCAAGGTGGAGACGTCCTGGACTGAGGGTTTCGAGGTAGATGCCACAGACCAGATCTGGGGAAATGGTTTCGAGCTGATCCAGGAAACCAAGGTCGCGCGAACCAAGCCAATTCACCTCAGTCGCTTTACAGCGCACGATCGGTTCGACCACGCGACAGCGTACCGCACCGCACTCGATGATTCGTCCGACCCAGTTGAGTTCCTCAAAGGGAGCGACTTGATTTAGCCAGGCATTGCCGCGGTAGCGCGCCATACTGAAAGGGGTTCCAGTGGCATCGGCAATCGCTTGGACGGTGCTTGGATTGATCATAGACCAGACAGGTTGGCTCACATCCGCCCATCCGCGCACATGGTTGACTAGGCTGAGTTGGGGAAGGCTGGAGTCGAGGTGCGCGAGCCAATCACAGAGCGCCGTGGTCTGATCGAGTGGCCGCGGGAGTTCCAAGGCTTCATCGCCGTACTCAAAGCGCACTGCATCGGTCTGCCACCGAATCGTGATCTGGGAGAGTAACGTCGTGTACATGCCGTGCATAAAGTGTCGTTTGGGTGCCCACTGAGCGATGTCTGCGAAGGGTCGATCAGCACGCATGAGCGCAAACTGCCGGTCACCAGAAATCCCCATGTTGGGCGCGAGATCGAAGAATGAGCAGGATTCACCTGCCATGCCTTTGAGGGGGTAACGCCAGAGTGCCTCGATCTGCATTAGGTGGGGTTGTGGCTGTGTTCGCACAGCTCGATCAGAACGCCCTCAGTATCCTTTGGGTGCACAAACGCAACCCGCGACCCGTGTGCGCCAGCTACAGGTGTGTCGTTGATTAAGGTGAATCCTGCGGCCTTGAGGCGTTCTAACTCGGCATCAATATCGGTGACCGTAATCGCCAATTGTTGCAGACCACCTTTCCCTGCATTTTTCGCAATAAACTTGGCAATCGGGCTGTGCGCATCCGTGGCAGCGATGAGTTCAAGGCAGCTGTCACCGAGTGGAAAAAATGCCGTCTCAACCTGCTGTGATGGAACCATTTCCCGACCCGAGAGCGTCAATCCGAGCGCTTCATAGGTTGCAATGGCGGCATCCAAGTTGGTCACGGCAATCCCCACATGATCAATTTTATGCAACATAACCGTCCTCCCATGACAGGGTGTATGCTAATTCAAACCATAACAATAATAGAGCAGGAGGCACGATGTTTCGTTCGATTCTTTTGGATGACTTTATGGCTCGTGAACTGATCACGACACGGCCTGATGTCAACGTGATGACTGTGGTGCACCTGTTGGTGGAGCATGGGTGTTCGGGGATGCCGGTGTTGGATGAACAGGGTGCGCTGGTGGGGATGATTTCAGAGCACGACTGTTTGCGCGGAATTCTATCGGGAACATACCAGGGCGATTTGGGTGAGATCTCAGTGGGCGATGTCATGCAAACGCAGGTGGATCGGATTGAAATCGGTGTCAGTGTGGTGGATGCCGCAACACGCATGATTGAACTTGGGCGACGGCGCTTACCGGTGGTAGACCGCGACGGTACTTTGATTGGACAAATTTCCCGCAGAGACTTATTGCGAGCGGTCGCCGCGTACGATCTTCCGCCGGTCAAGGTCTGAGTTGCTAGGAGAGTTTGAAGTAGTCGGCCAATAGACTGGCTGCCGCATCAGGAGGTGTTTGTTGCGCGTTGAGGATCTGCGTTCGTGCGTCCTCTAGAGCGGATGCCCACTTGGGTTGCGCGTGTAGGCTCCGTTGTATGCCCTCATCAATGAGCTGGTGAAACCACTGTAGTGCTTGTTGTCGACGCCGTTCCTTGAGAGTCGCTGCGCCTTGCGCCTGATATTGCTGTAATTGTTCCCAGAATGCCTCGATACCTAACCCCGTGGTCGAGCTCACAAGTCGTACGACAGGTGTCCAGAAACCGGTGTGATTGAGAACACCCAGCGCATTTTGGTAATGCAATCGTGTTTGCTCAGCCGTCCGCGCAAGCTCGCCATCGGCTTTGTTCACCACAATGAAGTCAGCCAATTCAAGAATCCCTTTTTTGATTCCCTGAAGCTCATCGCCTGCACCTGGCTGCATCAAGACTAGAAAACAATCTGTCATTGATGCGACATCGTGTTCAGATTGCCCGACGCCCACTGTTTCAACCAATATTACGTCATACCCTGCGGCCTCAGCCAACAACATACTTTCACGGGTGCGGTGCGCGACGCCGCCTAAAGTGATACCCGCAGGGGAGGGACGAATAAAGGCATGCGCGTCTCTGGACAGTTTTTCCATCCGTGTTTTGTCACCAAGAATCGACCCTCCGTACTTGGGAGAGGAGGGATCCACAGCCAGTACGCAAACGCGATGTCCTTGCTGAATGAGGAACTGTCCGAAGGCTTCAATGAAGGTCGACTTACCCACCCCGGGTACTCCGGAAATCCCCAACCGAAGACTCTGTCCACTGCGTGGTAAACACGCATTGAGAACCGACATCGCCTGTGCTCGATCGCTTTCTCGCGTTGACTCAATCAAGGTAATGGCTTTTGCAAGGGCGCGTCGCTGACCTGCAAAAAGTGCACTTAGATCAACTGACATGGCGTTCAATGGCATCCATCACTTCAGCTGCGCAGGCAGGGATGGCGGTTCCGGGACCAAAGATCGCGGCGACACCGGCATCAAATAATGCACCATAGTCTTTGCGGGGTATCACCCCCCTGCGAACAAAATAATATCCTCCGCAGATTCGGCTGACAGGGCAGCTTTGAGCTCCGGAATCAGGGTGAGATGGCCTGCTGCTAGCGAACTTATGCCGATTGCATGCACATCATTTTCGATCGCTTGTCGAGCAACCTCTGCAGGTGTTGAAAACATGGGTGAGAGATCCACATCGAAGCCTAAATCGGCAAAGGCGGTGGCAACCACCTTGGCGCCCCGATCGTGACCATCCTGGCCCATCTTGGCAACCAAAATACGAGGCCGTCGACCTTGCGCCTTCGCAAATGCTTGGATGCGCTCACGGAGAGCCGCCCACCCTGCATCGTGTTCAAAATGCCGTCCATACACGCCAGAGACACTCCGATGGGTTGCCTGGAACCGCGAAAAGTGGGTTTCCAGAGCGTCTGAGATCTCACCCACTGTACAGCGTGCACGTGTTGCTTCAATGGCTAAGGCCAATAAATTTCCTTGGCCACGATGGGCGCACGTTCGCAGCGCGTCGAGGGCTTGATCTGCTCGCACTGAATTGCGTTCAGCGCGGATTGCTGCAAGACGCTGAATCTGCGCATCACGAACCCGAGTGTTATCGATCGAGAGGACATCGATCTCTTCTTCTGCCTCCGCTGGCAGGCGATATTTGTTCACCCCAACGATCACGTCTTCGCCGCGATCAATACGCGCTTGCTTGTTAGTTGCAGATTCTTCGATCCGCAGTTTAGGGAGACCTGCTTCGATGGCCTTGGCCATGCCTCCTTTGAGTTCCACTTCTGCGATCAGTTCACGCGCGCGCTCTGCCAGATCATGGGTCAGTCGCTCCATCAGGTACGATCCACCAAAGGGGTCCACCACCTGGCGAATACCCGTTTCTTCTTGCAAGATCAGCTGTGTATTTCGCGCGATTCGTGCGCTGAATTCGGTCGGCAGGGCGATCGCTTCATCAAAACTATTGGTATGTAGCGACTGGGTGCCTCCAAAAACGGCGGCCATGGCCTCGATCGTCGTCCGTACAATATTGTTGTACGGGTCTTGCTCGGTTAGGGACCAGCCTGATGTCTGGCAATGTGTGCGTAGGACTGTGGAATTTGGGTTACTTGGATTGAATTCGCTCACGATTTCATGCCACAGCAAGCGGGCCGCCCGGAGCTTTGCAATTTCCATGTAGAAATTCATGCCAATGCCGAAGAAAAAGGATAACCGCGGTGCAAATTGGTCGATATCAAGCCCCGCTTTTAGCGCTGTGCGAATGTATTCCTTCCCATCGGCAAGGGTGTAAGCGAGCTCCAGTGCCGCATCGGCGCCCGCCTCTTGGATGTGATAACCAGAGATGGAGATGGTATTGAACTTCGGCATATGGGTGGAGCAATAGGCAATGATGTCACCGATGATCCGCATGGAGGGCTCCGGCGGATAGATATAGGTATTGCGCACCATGAACTCTTTTAAAATGTCGTTTTGAATGGTCCCTGACAACGCATCTTGTGCAACGCCTTGTTCTTCAGCGGCGACAATGTAGCCCGCGAGTACCGGGAGCACGGCACCATTCATCGTCATCGAGACTGAAACGCGATCCAGTGGAATCTCAGAAAACAGAACTTTCATATCTTCGACTGAATCGATGGCAACGCCAGCTTTGCCGACATCGCCGGACACGCGAGGGTGATCGGAGTCATAGCCACGATGTGTGGCAAGATCGAACGCAACTGAAATTCCCTGGCCACCAGCGGCCAGCGCCTTCTTATAAAAGGCGTTCGATTCCTCAGCTGTGAGAAGCCCGCATATTGGCGAATGGTCCAGGGTCGACCCGCGTACATGGTGGCCTTGGGACCACGAATGAAGGGAGCAAAGCCTGGCAAGGTGCGTTGGTTGGGAAGATCCGCGATATCCGCCTCGGTGTACAACACCTTTAGGCCAATCCCTTCTGGGGTATACCAAGTCAGCTCGTCGGGCGAGAGACCTTTGGTTTCTTTGGCAACTTGTGCCGCCCAGGCCGCTAAATCAATCATGCTGTTCTCCGCATTCGTTGCATCGCCTCGCGGGTATAGGTGAGCCTCACCGCCTGTTGGCTGTCCAGATCTAGCTGTTCACTTTTTTCGTCGGGTTCGATGCGATAGAGGGGTTGCCCTTTCTTCACAATGACACCGTCACCTCGTTCGATCAGTACTTCGGTGACAGTGCCTGCAAACTCTGCGTAGACCTTATTAAACATTTTCATCACTTCAATGATGTAGAGCGGATCGCCAATGTCAAAGTGTGTCCCCTCATCCAGAAAATTGGGTGTTCCGGGCGTTTCTTGCGCATAGAACATTCCCCCTGAAACCGCAACAATCTCATTGGCATCAGCCGTCGGTGGTGGAATGAGTATCTTACGAGCACGGGCTTGGACCTCCGGATCGCGCAGTCGATCCGGAATATCGACAGTCAGGTCGGGGTGAACTCCGAGTGCGTCGAAATCAACGGCAAGCGCACACTGCACCACAAGGCCCAATAATTCGAGTCCTGCTTGGAAGCCCCGGTGTGCTGCTTGAATCTCTTCCCACAGCGGTTCCATCGCAGCCGGTGCTTCGGCGTCGAGACACGCGCAGAGTACCTGCCAGTCCTCAACCCCGAAGCGAGTTGCGAGATCGCGATAGAACTGTTGCCCCTGGTCCAGGATGATCGCGTCGTGGTCCCAGATCACTGCAGCAGCGGGCTTTTTCGGGTCAGCGTCCATGTTCAGATAGTGATAGAGCCCTGCCAATAAACCAAACGGATTGGCATGCCACTGAAACCCTGTTGCATCAGACGACCATGCATCGCGCGTGAGCGCGATCCAGCCAATCAGAAGATGCGGGTCGTTGATCATCACCTGCAAGGGTCGCAACACCAGTGCGCGTTTTCGGTCAAAGATGTCTGGTGTGACGCTGTCCTCGGCAAGGGTAGTCCAGGCCCAGTCGAGGTTCAGTTGTCGCACTTCGCCAGCGAGCAACCCAGCCAAGGTGAGATAGGGTTGGATAAAAGCGGTTGTGGATTTTGCATGGACATCGCGCGCAAGGAACCAGTGGACCAGGCCGTAATGGAAATTGAGATTGGTCTGCACATCCTGACCATCAATCACCATGGCGCGCAAGACTTCAGCCATTCGCTGGTAGCTGTGACGGCGATCACTGCCGACGGTCAATAACAGCGCAATATTGGAATCATAGGCACCGGCAAGGGTGTACTTCATAAATGCCCCGGTGTCGGGATTACGCACGCCAATGCCTTGATCGTCCCGAACTTCATCCGTAATCGGGTTTGACCAATGTTCAATCACGCCACCCGCGTGGGGGGCAAGCCCGGCATTGGTTGCGTTTAAGCGAGCCTCGACACTGGCTGCTTCGCGAGGAATACGGGCGGGCTTTGGCAGTTGGGTTTTATGCTTGGCGATCAGCACCATGGCTTCGACCAGTGAGTCGACGGTGAACTGATCACTGGGATCATTGGGATTTGAAAACTGGAGCTGGTAACACAGTTCACTGACCCGATGTTCGACCTGAATGCGTGTATTCATTTCCATGAAGAAGTGTTGATCGGCATCGACAATACACTCAAATGTGGAGACAGAATCGAGCCCCACTGCCTCACCAAAACGAGTCGCTTCCCCCTCCATGCGTTCTAAAATCTGACGATCTGTCGCGAGAGCGGCAGCCTTGAGTGCATCGCCAGTGGCCAGTGCCCGATGCTGCTCAGTCTCGAGACTCTCGAGCGTTGTTGATACTTCCAATAGTTTTTGCTCATGCATCTGCAGCGAGCAATCTCGGCCGCCCAGTGTCAGGCACCATTGGCCATTCCCGATCACCTGAATCTCTTGATGTCGGGTGGTTTCGATATTCAGCTCAATCAGGACATTTTTGTTGTCCCCAACCCCGGTGGCTTTGACTTCTTGCAGGACTTCACGCAACTGTCCTGGGACCTGGCTGCTCGCTTGTTGGACTTGGTCCTCTACCGTCCCAGAATAGTCTTTTGGTGCCTTCAGAATCCGTTGGCCCTTGCCACCGCCACCGCCGATGGCTTTGAGACGAATCCGATTGTTGGGTTGTGCACGAAATAGAGCGCGGACCTCGATTTCGGCCTGTGCGGCAATCTCATCAACCGTGATCAGATCAATCCCTGCTTGATAACTGGCGTCGAGTAGCTCGGTGGCGTTGTCTGACTCAGAGCTGCCCGCTGGCATGGCGAGTCCAGCATCACGCGCGACAGCCTCAAGCCCGCCATGCTGCTCGGCTTTGGCAAGCAGTGTCCGGGTGGTGAGGTCATCAACGCCAGGGACGACCGAGACCTCGGCCGCCAACGCGGTTCGCTTCGCCTCATCTTTAAGCCCTGCCTGGCGCACGGTGCGTGCGCAGGGTCCAATGAAAAGCAGTCCCGCGTGTTCGATCGCGCGAACCAGTTCGGCATCTTCAGCCATAAAGCCGTATCCGGCGAAGATCGCATTGTGGCCATTGTCCTTGGCGATCTGGATGATCTGGGCAATGCGTTGGGTCCGTTCTTCTTTGGTAGCACCGGTGTAGTCCGGGACGCGATGGACGCGAGTCGGATCAGCCATGAGTCGTAGTTCAGGCGCGAGTGCATTTTGGTAGGTGATCGAGTCTTTTTCAGAGAGCAAGATGGCATATTTCGCACCCATTTCTGTGAGGACATCCATGACTTCGCGACGGATTGGCCCACGACAGATGATCAGACAATCGACATCCTCAACCGCAAACTGACGCACGAATGCGGACGGATGATGGCTCAATCGGCGGTCACGATGAATCAGTGAGTTATGCATCAGTGGAATTCTCGTTGAATGGATTGCATGGGGGATGGCTGGTAGGCCGAAATATAGCGCCGGAAGTTTTCCCCCAGCACAGGGCGCAGGTCATGTGGCATGACGATTTGATTAATTGAGCCAAGTGACAGGGCTTCTTTTGGATTCATGAGTTCGACTTCATAGCGTTTAGACAATCGCGCTTCTTCGTGCTGCTGCCATGCGAGAGCCTCTACCGCATTGGTTTTGGCGCGTTGTGTGGCTTCGTGCCGAATCGCTCGGAGCTCGTCTTTGTAGACAAACTCTTTGCCAGCTGGACCCATGACCGCGAGGCGGGTTGTTGGGAGCGCAAACACCATATCTGCACCGAGCTTATAGTTGTTGAATGCCGCATAGGCGCCGCCGAAGGCATTTCGGATAATCAGAAGAAAGCGGGGTACGCGTAGATCGATAATCGCATCCAGCATTGCGCGGCCGGCCTGGATAATCCCTCGTGACTCCTGATCTTGGCCTGGCAAAAAGCCGGTTGTGTCTTCTAAAAATAACATCGGAATGTTGTAGAGATTGCAAAACCGGATAAAGCGCGCATTTTTGAAGGCCGCATCAATGTCGATCTGACCTGAGGCAACCGCCGAGTTATTGGCGCAAAATCCGATCACGTGGCCACCGATCCGGCCAAATGCACAAATTGTGTTACGGGCACGCGTTGGTTGAAACTCGTCAAAATCGCCGTGGTCACAGATCTGCTGAATTAAGATCGTGATATCCAAGGGGGTATTGAATCCACTGGGGCTGTTAAACGCGCGTTTTAATAAAATATCGGCATCCCAGGTTTTTCGATGAATGGGATCAGAGGTCGGCTGATAGGGTGCCATCACGGAGTGATTGGACGGTAAAAATCGCAACAGCCGGCGAACTTTGCGGATCGCTTGCACTTCATCGTCGACTACAAAGTCGGTCACCCCAGTTTGACTGTGGACCGACGGACCACCGAGGGCCTCTGGCGTCACGTCTTCACCTAAGACGCTTTTAATCACTTGCGGGCCTGTGAGTCCGAAGAACGTATCGTTCGGTTGGATGACGAAAGATCCTTGGCGAGGCAGGTATGAGCCACCCCCAGCATTAAACCCGAACATACACATGATCGATGGAACCCGCCCTGAAATATCTCGCAGTGCGCGGAAGGCCTCCGCATAGCCATCCAGGCCACCCACTCCTGCCGGGACATAGGCTCCCGCCGAATCATTGAAGCCAACTACTGGGATACCGAGTTTTCCCGCGGTCTCAAAAAGCTGAGCGAGTTTTGAACCATTGGTGGCATCCATGGATCCTGCGCGTACGGTGAAATCGTGTCCGTACACAGCGATATCGCGCCCATGTACCGTGCACAGGGCGGTGACCAATCCGGCACCATCTAAATTCTCGCCCCAATTCTGAAATAAAATCGTCGGCTCGCCATCGGCAAGCTCTTGAATTCGCTCCCAGACAGTCATTCGGTTCTTCTGATGTTGTCGTTCAATGGCGGCAATGGGTGCATTCTTGGGTCGCTGCATCAGCGCCCAGCCAGCCGTCAATGCCTCTTCGTAAATACCAGGCGTCCGTGCAATTTCGCCCGGAATTTCAAATCGTTTTGGAGTGGGTTCATGGAAAGGGTTGGTGAGTCGGGCCGAACGTGACGTCTCGGTCATGCCATGAGTCCTTGTATGAGACAGAATCAATCAACCGTCGATAGTGGTGGATGCTCAAGAGGTCCGCAACTAGCGCTTTGTCGTACAAGGGGCGGTGGAGTGGTCGCCCCCCGTACGTGAGTCGGTTAGATCAGGCCGCTGGTCAAGACGCATTGTCGAGCGTCAGCCAGACTGGGCAGTGATCGGAGGGCTTCTCAAGTCCCCGAATGGCGTAATCGATTCCACACTCGAGAATGCGCTCGTTGAGCGGGGCGGTGACTAAAATATGGTCGATACGCAATCCCCGCTTTGGAGAGTCCTCAAAACCGCGTGACCGATAATCAAACCAGCTAAATCGATCCGAAATCTCGGGGTGGCGACTCCGCCAACTATCGAGTAGACCCCAACGCGTGAGCGCGTCAAACCAGGCACGCTCCTCGGGTAAAAAGGATGTTTTCCCGGTACGCAACCACCGCGCTTTGGCATCAGCCGTGATACCAATGTCATGATCGACCGGGGCAATATTGAAATCCCCCATGATTGCAATCAGTTCGGTAGGGCGGTGATATGTCTGAAGTGTTTCGAGTAAATGACGATAAAAACCTGCTTTGTATGGAAATTTCGTTTCATGATCACGGGACTCCCCCTGTGGGAAGTAGCCGTTGTACACCGTAAGCATCTGACCATCTTGGAGGCGATAGTCGCCCCGAATCATGCGTCGCTGCGCATCGATTGCCTCCATGGGCAATCCCCGTTGGATCGACTCAGGGGGCATGCGAGAAGCTAAGGCCACACCGTAATGCCCCTTTTGCCCAAAGGTCTCAAAGTGGTATGGCAGGTGAGCCAGGTCTTGGTACGGAAACGCATCGTCAGCACATTTGACTTCCTGGAGTCCCAGGATATCTGGCGCGAGGGTCGCTTCGATGGCATCGAGTTGATGAATCCGTGCGCGGATTCCATTGATATTGAACGACATCAGCTTCATGGTGGGTTCACTCTTGGGGTGGCTTTGGCATACTACCATCCCATACGGACTCAACACGACCGGGAGACGGCATGCAACTGATACTGATGCGCCATGGGGAAGCGATTCCATTTGCTCGGACAGATGCGGACCGCACGCTGACTCCTCGCGGCGAGGCGGAAGCGATAGAGATTGGACAGCAGTTGCGCCAAGCCCGGGTGTCCGTTGTTCGGGGTCACAGTTCGGGGTATCGCCGTGCCTTGCAGACCTGTCAGTTGATGTGTACGGAAATCGGTGCAGAGGTAGGCGCCGATATTCCCTATCTCACCCCTGACAGTGCCTTGGATGCAGCTGTGAAAGCACTTGAGCGTGCTGTCAGCGATGGTGATTTGGTGGTGTTTCATCAGCCGTTACTGACGAAGGTTGTGGGATATTTGGTCTATGCAGATCCCACCCATGACGTTGAGCCGCGTGCGATGACTGGAACGGCATATGTGCTCGCACTGTCGGACTTTTCGCGTGGGGGTGCACGTCTTATTGCAAGCTATCAGCCCGTAATATCCTGAACAGAGCCAGGAGAAGGGGTGGAAACTCGACAATCTGTCACCATCTCTATCCTCGCGAGGATTCACTGAAATGGAGTACGCATGTCCAAACCCTTGATGTTGAGCCTGATGCTTGTTGCTTCGACCAGTTGGGCGGCTGACGTGCCTGGAGCACGCGATCTTCCAGAAGTCACTCGGCCACTCAGTAGTGAGATCGTCAAATACAAAGAGGGGTCGGGAAAGCCATTCGGTTTCCCTTGGATCGGGTTGAGCGGGTGAATAACCGTGTCACCATCGATACTGAGCTTGAGCTCGACGGACATGTCGTTGACATTACCTATCAGCTGTCAGCGAGAATGGACTATCACACCTATCTGACCAATCTTACTGCAGAACTCGAGGCGCTCGGGGCTGAGATGCTATTTCAGTGTGAAAGTCGCGCGTGTGGCTCGAGTGGATTGTGGGCGAACTCATTATTTCAGGTCACTGAGCTGTACGGTCCGAATCAAGCGCAGCGTTACGTCGCAGTCAAGTTGCCAGGACAGGCGGAGCGGTATCTATCGGCCTATGGCGTCGAACGGGGTAATCGGCGGCAGTACGTGCATCTTCGATTGGTCGAACCGGGTGCCGAGTCACGACAGATTGATAGCCAATCCATGCTGATCAGTGATGGACGCGTGGTGCTACCGGTCCTGTTTGCAGGGAATCGCGTGAGTCCAGAGAGTATTCCATTGCTCGAGGAGCTGGCGGCATCGCTGGCTGGGTTTCCCGTTGAAGATCTGGCCATCACCGCCTTCACTGCGGTAACGCCGGGGGGCTCATTAGGCGATGCGTTGGTGCAATCGCAGGCACGTGCTGAGCATGTGCAAAGCGTCTTACAGCAGTCTGGATTAACCATTGTGCATGCCCACGGTCTCGGCGCGTTAGTACGCCCCCAGGAAGGTGCCTCTCCAGAACGTGCTGAACTGGTGCGATTCCGCCCCTAATTTCTGAGACCTTTGTCGATCTGCGGCGAGTCGCCGCAACGACTCGGTTACACTGACTGCATGATGTTTGTTCCTCTCAATGCCCTCACTTTTGCCAGTCCCGCCGTCGATGACATTCTGTCGTTTTGGTTCGACACCTCGCGTCATTCAATCACTGAACTCAATCAACGATGGTTCCATGGTGGTTCTGCTTTGGATCGGATGATTGGGGATCGCTTTGGACCCTTGATTGAGCGCGCACTCGCCGGCGGGCTCAGGGACTGGGAATCCGACGCATACAGTCTGGTGGCTCTGATTGTTTTGCTCGATCAGTTTCCTCGCAATGTCTTCCGCGGCACTGCGCGCGCATATGCTGGCGATCCACGCGCCCGACGGCTGTGTCGAATGGGTCTTGAGGAGGGGTGGTTTACCGCATTACCTTGGCACTACCAAGCCTTTGCCTTGATGCCATTAGAACATTCAGAGTCGTTACTCGATCAGTCGCAGATGGTTGAGGCCCTTACTCATCTCTTAGTGCATACCGACCCCGAGAGCGCAGGACATCTTGGGCGGTTTTTACGTTCGGCAAAAGAGCACCGATCGATCATCCGCCAATTCGGACGCTTCCCGCATCGTAATGTGGTTTTGGGTCGCGAATCGACGCCTGCTGAAGCTGCTTTTTTGATTGACGGGCCGCGGTTTGGGCAAGGTGTGCGATGAAGATTTACTCGCCACGACAGGTGGCACAGACGATCATTGATGGGTTTGCCGCCTATCGTCATCAGTTTATCAATATCACCTTGGGTGCCAGAGATCGCTTTGAGCGCGGCGCTTGGCAGGAGGTGCAGCGGGCAGCTCAAGAGCGGATCGATCTCTATGAAGATGCGGTGCAGGCTGTCCATCGCACGCTGTCAGAGCGTGTCGGTTATGAAAATCTCACGCGCGAGATTTGGGCGGACACACGACGTGACTACATTGCTTTGATTCAGGAGAGGACTGATCCTGAGCTTGCAGAAACCTTCTTTAATTCAATCTATTGCGACATCTTCCGTCATGAGGACATTACGGATACCTATGCCTTCGTGAACTCTTGGTTTGGGGATCAGTGGGTCAACGCGCGAGGTCAGGTCGAGATTTACATGACCTATCGGTTTCATGAGTCGACTGGTCAGGTCGTTGATCAGCTGCTCGATGATTACGCGTTTACGGTGCCCTGGTGTCATCGACAGCGAGACCATGTGCGGATTGTGCGTGCAATTGAAGATCGCATTCCAGCGGAGGTCTTGTTACAGCCTGAAGCTCGACTGGAGTGTCTTAAACCTGTCTTCTATCGAAATAAGGGTGCCTATCTGGTCGGACGTGTGGTGACCGAGACTGTGATCTATCCTGTGGTCATTGCACTGATGCATGCACTGGATCAAGGCGTGTACGTGGATGCGGTAATCACTCGACGTTCTGAAGTCAGTGTCGTCTTTAGTTTCACCCGTAGCTACTTCATGGTGGATGTCCCCATTCCTGTGGAATTTGTTGGATTCCTGCATACCTTGATCCCGGCCAAGCGTCGGCATGAGCTGTATTCCGCAATTGGCTTTTATAAGCATGGTAAGACTGAGTTCGTTCGGTTGTTTCAGAAGCATTTAAAGACGTCTCACGATCAATGTGTGATCGCACCAGGGATCAAGGGCTTGGTGATGGCGGTATTTACACTGCCAAGCTTTGAAATGGTCTTTAAGGTCATTAAAGATCGATTTGGGCCCAGTAAAAATGTGACACGCCAGACCGTCTTGGAAAAATATCATCTGGTAAAGGTTCATGATCGCGTG
Source organism: Litorivicinus sp. (assembly GCA_018401755.1). GTDB lineage: Bacteria > Pseudomonadota > Gammaproteobacteria > Pseudomonadales > Litorivicinaceae > HIMB30. The sequence goes on along the minus strand of JAGYKJ010000005.1, from coordinate 25,390 downwards.
GGCCGGATGGCGGATACCCAGGAGTTTTCGAATCTGAGCTTGCCCTTGGAGCGCTTTGATCGAGCCTGCTTGCAGGAATTATTAGCCTTGTGTCCAAGTAGTGTCACGATTGTGGGTGAGACGGTGTTAATCCGTCACCTCTACACCGAGCGACGCATGGTGCCCTTAAATATCTATCTTGAACAATGCACGGACGAGGAGCAGCGCCGGGTTTTGGATGAGTATGGGCATGCCATTAAGCAGTTGGCGGCTGCAAACATTTTTCCAGGAGATATGCTGCTCAAAAATTTTGGGGTGACCCGACATGGCCGTGTGGTCTTTTACGATTACGATGAAATTTGCTATCTCACCGAAGTAAATTTCCGTCGTATCCCTGAACCGGTCACCTATGAACAAGAAATGGCGTCAGAGCCCTGGTACACAATTGGGCCCAATGACGTCTTCCCTGAAGAATTTGCCACCTTTTTGTTCCCAAGCCCGGCAACCCGTGAGGTGTTTTCCGAACTGCATGGTGAACTATTCGATGCTGGGTATTGGCAAGATCTGCAGTCGCGTATTGCCGCGGGACAGGTCATGGAATTCTTCCCCTATCAGTCGTCTGGTGGTCCACCAGGTTGGTCTGTTGTTTGACGTTTCCGTGGACGGCGATGTGCATCCTGAGGACTCTGATGAGAGAGATAGAACCGATCATGGAAGGTCGTGACCCAGGTCGGTTGGTAGAGCACTAGCAAAGTCATCAGCATCCCCGTAATCAAGCCTTCCGGAAACACTTGCATCAGACTGTAGGGCAAGAAAAAGTGCAAAAGATAGTTGGTTTCAAAGAGTCCTGACAGGCTTAGTACCAGCGTCAGGATGAGGCTATTTGCGGCAATGGCGAGGGATACTCCTGCAAAACTCACTCCCCAACTGTAGACAAAGAAATTGGGCGGCAACCAGATCAGGCTGGCTCGCCAGCACAGGTGGGTGAGCGCGCCTGGAATAATCAGTATGAAGAGCGCTGGCCACAGAATCTCGGTCCAGTTCATCCAGCCCCCTGCGACATGAAATCCCAAGCCGAGTAGACCACCCAATACCATGAATCGAAACCCGAACATCAGCGTCATGAGGCCAGTACCAAAGAGGTGGAAATTCAGTCCTGGTTCAATGCCGGCTGACAGGTGCCAGAGCAGTGCACAGGCCAGTGAGGTGCCGGCCCAGACACTGGTGTCACCGAACTGCTGGAGTCGCCGCCAATCAAGCTGCCAGAGGGAGCTTATGATGATCAGACCGGTCAGACTTTGTAGGCCGAGCGCCCAGCCCAATGGCCATTGACTGGAGAGACCCGTTAACAGCATGCGGAGCCATCGAAGGCCACTTGTACCGGCCCCGCGGGCGTAAATAACGTCAGTCCGGTTAGCCTGAAAACACTCCGCAAGGCAGATCAGTCGTGGAGTTAGCCAGCTTTCTGTGTGGGCATCCATCGCTGGCAATCGCAATTGCCAATGCGCAGTCTCGGTCTGAAAGGTCAATGGGATGTTTGTGGTGGGGCCACTGAGTTGCACGGTCAACGAGACTGGAGAGCGTTTAACAGGACAGATCTGATAGGGAGATTGGGTATTGAGAGTCATGCGTCGGTGTGGGATCCCTGCATCATCAAAAATTGGCCCATCTGGCTGAAAGCCATGCAGTGCGTAGAAGGGCATGGCGGAGATCTGCGCACCCAATACTGCTGTGGCTTGGGTTGCCCGAATCGCTGTGAGACACGCTAAGAGTAAGCGGGAACCGACATGTTGGCCCCGCGCCGAGTCGAGCACAGCCATGCGTCCGATCGTCCGGCCATCGAGCAATCGTGCGCAACCAACCGGTGTATTGTCGAGATAGCCTAAAAAATGGCGACAGGTGGCATCGCGGTGATCCCACTCGTCAGCGGGATCGATGCCTTGTTCGATAATAAATACCGCGTGACGAATGGATTGCAGCACATCTTGATGCGAGGCCCAGCGGACTTCTTCAATCCAGATCGGCATCCACGACCCAGCCTGCCTGCACCCAGGCGATCAGTCCATGCCGTTCAGTCGGCGAGAGATGCCTGGTTTCGATGCCCGTGATTTCACGCGTATCCGCCAGTTGGCGTAGGCTCGCGCTGGGCGGCTCATCGCACCAAATCCCCTGAATCGCGAATCCAGTCTCCGTGTATGCCATCCGCGTTCCCGCCTCGATTCGCCATTGATTGACGGACTGAAGATCAATCTCATCATCGGAAACATCTGGATCCTCGTGGAGATAGGGCTCAGTCACGCGTGTCGCAAGGATCCGCTCGAGGACCCCAGGACGGTCGAGGAAATTGAGTAGTTGTGCACGCGTTCTCACCAAATCCTCGGCAGTAATGGCGGCAGATGGCCCCTCAGTATGGCGGTCAGGATCATCGAAGCGGAACCAGGTCTCTGAGTCATCTAATTGCTCGACCAGTGTTTCAAACAGTGCACCGGCATCAGGTGCCCGGAACCCAATCGAAAGGGTCATACAATCCGGATCCATTGCCACGCCATGATGAATCACCCCAGGTGGGAGATAAAGCACATCTCCGGGGCTGGCAACGACCTGGTCATCGGCTGCGAGGTCGACCAATCGCAAGGGTTGATTCGGGACGAGGGGGGTGTCTTGGTTTGCCCGCGGACCCACAGCCCACTGACGGCGCCCGTTGAGCTGCACCAAAAAGACCGAGAAATGGTCGTAGTGTTTACCCACACTGCCACCGGGTGACGCCCAGGACAGCATCACGTCCTCAAAACGCCAAGCGGGCAGCCACGCCATGGCGGTCCGGAGCGCGTCATATTCTGGAAACAGTTGATCAAGTGCTTGGATCAAGACGGTCCATGGGCCAGAGCTCGGCGGCCGAAATCCCTCGAAGGGCCCATGACTGAGGGTAAACCCCTCGGCCATGTCGCCCGTGATCAGTCGCGCGGGTAACGCCGTGTCATTGAGGATCTCAAGCAACGTCTCTGTTGAGGGGATTAACGGGGTGGGATCGAGCGCCTGCGTTAATAAGACGGGCGTGCGTTGCCAGTAGGGGCGTAGCTGTTCGCCATCACCGAGGCGGACATTGGACAGCTGCGCGAGCATCAATCCAGCGTCCGTGCGAGATGGTCGGCGAGACCAAGATAGGTCAAGGGTGTCATCTCCAGCAGGCGAGCCTTCGCATCATCTGGAATAGCGAGCGATCGGATAAAGGTTCGCAGTGTTGCTTCATCGATCGGCTTTCCGCGGGTTAGCGCCTTTAATTGCTCATAGGGTTGTTCAAGACCGTATCGACGCATCACTGTTTGCACTGGTTCAGCAAGGACTTCCCATCGGTGGGCCAAATCGGACTGAATGACAGGCAGGTTGAGCTCGAGTTTCTGGAGTCCCTTTGCCATCGATGCGTAAGCGATCAGGCTATGGGCGATACCGACACCGACGTTACGCAGGACTGTGGAGTCGGTCAGATCTCGCTGCCATCGCGAAATCGGCAGCTTTGCTGCCAAATGTTCAAAGAGCGCATTGGCCAGACCCAAGTTTCCCTCGGCATTTTCGAAGTCGATTGGGTTGACCTTATGCGGCATGGTCGACGAGCCCACTTCGCCGGCAACGGTCCGCTGCTTGAAATAGTCGAGCGCAATGTAGCTCCAGAAATCCCGGTTGGCATCGATCAAAATTGTATTGATGCGCTTGGCAGCATCAAAATATTCGGCGATACAATCATGGGGTTCAATTTGCGTGGTGTAGCGATTCCAGGTTAACCCCAGGCTGGTAATGACGGATTCGGCGAATTGCTCCCAGTCGACGTCAGGATAAGCAGCGAGGTGGGCATTGTAATTTCCCACTGCACCATTGAGCTTGCCCATCAGGGTAACGTTAGCAAATTGGTCGCGGCTACGATGCAGTCGATGCGCAATATTGGCAAATTCTTTGCCAACTGTTGTTGGGCTCGCGGACTGCCCATGGGTGCGAGATAGCATCGGATGGTGTGCCCATTGCTCTGCATTGTGCTTGAGTGTCTCAAGTAGTCCATCGATGGCGGATACAGTGACGTCGCGCATACGAGCCAGCATGAGGCTGTAGGCGAGGTTGTTGATATCTTCACTGGTACACGCAAAGTGGACAAACTCGGCAATTGCAGAGAGTTCTGGATGCCCGATAAAGCGTTCCTTGAGGAAGTATTCAATCGCCTTTACATCGTGATTGGTGGTGGCCTCGATCGCTTTGATCCGCTCCCCATCGGCTGGGCTGAATGCGATCACGATCTGATCAAGCATCTGCTGCGCATTGGCCGATAGTGAGGGAACTTCTGCGATCTGCGGATGCACAGCCAATGCCTTCAACCACGCAAGCTCGACCTCTACACGCAGTCGCATCAGACCCCATTCACTGGCAATGGGGCGAAGCGGATCGACTTTTGTGGCGTAGCGCCCGTCAATGGGTGAAACCGCCATCAGAGAAGACCAATCCATCTGCATTTATAAACCCATCTCTGTCAGGTCACTGAAGACGCGACCACGTTGGAATAAAAGTGACAGCCGGCCACCGCCCAGCTGGCGGTAGAGCATGGCCGCGCGCACTCCGCTCAAGAGTAGCGTGCGTACTTTAGCAGGATTGTTGCCTTGCTGAAGGTGTCGGCCGTGATTGCCGGTCACCATAATTCGGAATTTCAGAGTAGAGACAGTCTCCTGATAGGCGAGGTTCAGGGTCTCAATGACGGATTCATGGGTGGGGTGTAACTGCTCGGATTTGCTCTTGGCAACTTCCAAATGCCCGCGAAGCTGTTCCAACAGTGCCGATTGCCGATGCAACTGTCGTTCAACTTGCATCAGGCTAATGAAGTAACGAATGATCTCTGGGTATTTACGATTGCCACCTTTGCCGAGCATTTCTCGGAGCATTTTTCCGCCGCTGGCCAGATATGCGATGTCATCACCGTAAATGCCGAGGGGTGTTTCAGCGTCAAAGGTGAGCACGCTTTTGACTAAGCAGTCAAACTCATCGTGGGGGATCAGCCCCGTATTGGCGAGCCGGTCTACGTTCTGCGCGGCCATGGCAAGTGCAGCCAAGGGATAGACACGATAGGGATTAGACATCCAAGGTTTCCTCAATAATAGCGCCACCCAGACAAATGTCGCCGTCATAAAATACAATTGATTGTCCTGGCGTGACCGCCCGTTGCGGTACCTCAAAGGTCACATGCAGGCCTGAAGTGTCAGCGCAAACACGACAGGGTGCATCCGCTGCGCGGTAGCGAACCTTGGCGGTCAGATTGCGAGGGAGCGTAGGTGCATCGCCGATCCAATTCACCTGAGTTGCCCGCAATGCTTGACGATAAAGACGTGGATGGTCAACCCCCTGGACAACCACCAGCGCATTGCGATCAAGCTGCTTTTCCGCCACATACCAAGGCGCATCCGGGTAACGCGATAATCCACCAATCCCAAGTCCTTGGCGCTGCCCTAGGGTATGAAACATCAATCCTTGGTGGGTGCCAATCGGATCGCCAGTCTCGGTCACGATCGGCCCCGGAGAGGCAGTGACGTAGGTTTTCAAAAAGTCTGCAAAGCGCCGCTCGCCGATGAAGCAAATTCCGGTCGAATCCTTTTTCGTGGCCGTCGCAAAGTGATGACGGGCTGCAATCTCCCGAACGTGTGGTTTTTCCAGAGTGCCAACGGGAAACAGCGCACTATGGACTTGTTCTGCAGAGAGTGCCCATAAAAAATAACTTTGATCTTTGTTGCGATCTAACCCGCGCGCGAGTGGATTTGGGCCGTCCATGCGCCGCACATAATGGCCGGTGGCAATCAGATCCGCGCCAAGATGGCGCGCGTAATCTAAGAATGCCTTAAATTTAATTTCCCGATTACAGAGAATGTCCGGATTTGGGGTGCGACCTGCTTGGATCTCGGCGAGAAAATGAGCGAACACATCATCCCAATATTCAGCCGCAAAATTGACCCGATGGAGACGAATGCCGAGGCGGTCGGCAACGGCCTGCGCGTCCGCTAAATCGGCTTTTGCAGTGCAGTATTCAGTGTCATCGTCCTCGTCCCAGTTTTTCATGAACAGGCCTTCAACCTGGTATCCCTGGTCGAGCAACAGCGCCGCTGTGACGGACGAGTCAACCCCGCCGGACATCCCGACGATGACGTGTGTGTGTTTTTGCTGAGTCATCGACAGAGTGTAACTGGAAAGCCGTATCGACTCGATATCTGCCGACTGGTAAGTCACCCAAGGTAAAGGGTCCAACACCCACCCGAATGAGGCGAAGCGTGGGGAAACCCACGGCTGCTGTCATTCGCCGTACTTGGCGATTTCGGCCCTCATCCAAGGTGAGGGTAATCCAGCTGGTTGGGATTGATTGCCGCACCCGAATTGGCGGATCCCGAGGCGTGATCTGTGGGGGCAGCATGGGTTCCGCCTGCAGCGCGCGTGCCAGTCCATCATTGAGACTGACCCCTGCAGTGAGTGCCACAAGCGCGTCCTGGGTGATCTCACCATCAACCTGTACCCAATAGGTTTTCTGTTTGCCATGCCGAGGGTGCGCGATCAGATCCTGGATCCGTCCATCATCAGTTAAGACCAATAATCCTTCGGAGTCCTTGTCCAGACGGCCAGCGGGATAGACGCCCGGGAGATCAATAAAGTGTTTGAGATTTGGTGTGTCGCCCGTGAACTGACATAACACTCCATAGGGCTTGTGAAAAATAACAATCATGAACTATCCCAAAGCACAACAGGGCCTCGCCCCAAGATTCTGCTATCCTACGCGCCCTCAACATACCATGACTGCACAGGAGAGACGGATGGGCTACCAACACATCCAAGTGCCGGCGGTTGGTGAAAAGATCACTGTGAACCAGGATCTGTCACTGAACGTCCCAAATAACCCGATTATTCCTTACATTGAAGGCGATGGCATTGGTGTTGATATCACCCCGCCGATGCTGGAAGTTGTCGACGCGGCTGTCGCAAAGGCCTATGGAGACCAACGCAAGATTTCCTGGATGGAGGTGTTTTGTGGTGAAAAGTCGGTCCGCACTTATGGCGCCGACGAGTGGTTGCCACAAGAAACCCTTGAGGCGTTTAAAGAGTTCAAGGTGGGGATCAAGGGACCCTTGACCACGCCCGTGGGTGGCGGTATCCGTTCGTTGAATGTCGCCTTGCGGCAAGAGCTGGATCTGTATTTATGTTTGCGTCCGGTCCGCTATTTCGCCGGCGTTCCGAGTCCGTTGAAGGAGCCTGAGAAGACCAACATGTTGATCTTCCGTGAGAACTCTGAAGACATTTACGCGGGGATTGAGTATCGCGCCGGATCACCGGAAGCGGATAAGTTGATCTCGATTTTGCAAAACGAGTTTGGCGTGACCAAGATTCGGTTCCCTGACCAATGCGGGATTGGCATCAAGCCTGTCTCCGAAGAGGGGACCAAGCGCTTGGTGCGTAAGACCTATCAATATGCGATCGACAATGATCTGCCGAGTGTCACGTTAGTTCACAAAGGCAACATCATGAAGTTTACCGAAGGGGCATTCAAAGAGTGGGGCTATGAGTTGGCGCGCGAAGAGTTCGGCGCGACCCTACTGGATGGAGGTCCTTGGTGTGTGATGAAAAATCCTAAAACGGGTCGTGAGATCATCATCAAAGACATGATCGCTGACGCCATGTTGCAGCAGATTCTTCTGCGTCCGGCGGAGTATTCTGCAATTGCCACATTGAACCTCAACGGGGACTATCTTTCTGACGCCCTGGCGGCACAGGTGGGTGGGATTGGCATTGCGCCTGGCGCGAATATTGGCGCCGAAGTTGCGATCTTCGAAGCAACCCATGGGACGGCTCCCAAGTATGCAGGGCAGGACAAAGTGAACCCCGGTTCGTTGATTCTGTCGGCAGAAATGATGCTGCGTCATTTGGGATGGTTCGAGGCAGCCGATCTCCTCATCAGTGCGATGGAGCGTGCCATCATGTCGAAGACGGTCACCTATGACTTTGCCCGACTGATGGATGATGCAATTGAAGTGGGCAGTGCGCAGTTTGGTCGGGAAATGATTAAGCACATGTAATTGGCTCGGACTTCAAAGGGGGCGATAGCCCCCTTTTTTATGGATTCCATTCACAGCAATCGAACCACATTTCCCTCTTTACTAATCTGGATGAACCCCCATACAGTGAACACGGGACCCATGGAAAATTTAAAACGGTATGAGCGAACCGAATACACCGGGAATGGATCCGGATGACGAGTATGGTGTAGCGACAGCACGGCCGGCTTTGGCTAAGCCTCCGCTATATAAAGTCATTATGCTCAACGACGATTACACCCCAATGGAGTTCGTGATCCATGTGTTGGAACTTTTTTTCAACCTGGATCAGGAAACGGCTGTGCAGGTCATGCTGCAGGTGCATACCAAGGGGGCGGCAGTCTGTGGGATTTTTCCGAAGGATGTTGCAGAGACCAAGGCGGATCACGTCATTGAGTATGCAAAGCAAAATCACCATCCCCTGATGTGTCAGGTGGATCGAGCAGAGTAGGGAGCAAGGCAGATGTTGAGTCGTGATTTAGAAGTGACTCTGAATACGGCCTTTAAGAAGGCACGTGAAGCTCGTCATGAGTACATGACGGTCGAGCATCTGTTGCTTGGGCTCTTGGATAATGCCTCTGCAATCCAAGTCCTCAATGCCTGTGGTGCGGATATCGGCAAGTTACGGGATGAGCTTGCCCAGTTTGTGAACTCGACAACGCCTGTGTTGGCCGAAGATTCGGAGCGGGACACGCAGCCCACCCTGGGGTTTCAGCGGGTCCTTCAGCGGGCTGTATTCCATGTGCAGAGTTCTGGCAAACAAGAAGTCACCGGCGCCAATGTGCTGGTCGCGATCTTTTCGGAGCAAGAGTCGCAGGCGGTATATTTCCTGAAGAATCAAGAAATCGCGCGGATCGATGTCGTGAATTACATCAGCCATGGCATTGCTAAGGCTGAAGATCAGGTTCAGGGGGATCCGCGGAGGCCGAACAAACTGACGCACCCGCGGATACTGGGAAGGAGCAATCAAGTTTGGATAGCTTCTGTACCAATTTGAATCAGGCTGTGAAAGCTGGACAAATCGATCCGCTGATTGGTCGTGATGCGGAACTATCACGAGTCATTCAAACCCTGTCGCGTCGACGCAAAAATAATCCATTGTTAGTTGGCGAAGCGGGGGTTGGTAAGACGGCGATTGCTGAGGGCTTGGCGTATCGAATCGTCGAAGCACAGGTCCCCGAAGTTATCGCGGATGCGACCGTATATGCCTTGGATCTTGGTGCACTCTTAGCTGGCACCAAGTATCGGGGTGATTTCGAGAAGCGGTTGAAAAGTCTCTTATCGGAGATCGAAAAACATCGCCATGCCATTTTGTTCATCGACGAGATTCATACGATTATTGGTGCCGGAGCCGCGTCGGGTGGAGTCATGGATGCCTCAAATCTATTAAAGCCCTTGCTGTCGTCAGGGAAGCTCAAGTGCATTGGGTCAACCACCTTCCAAGAGTTCCGAGGCATTTTTGAAAAGGATCGGGCATTGGCTCGCCGTTTCCAGAAGGTGGACGTCCTCGAGCCTTCGGTTGAAGACACTATCAAGATCTTGTCTGGGCTGAAAGGGCGCTTTGAAGAACATCACGGTCTGCGTTACACCAAGGCTGCGATTGCTTCTGCGGTTGAATTATCGACCAAGTACATTACCGATCGGCATCTTCCAGATAAGGCCATTGATGTGATTGATGAGGCTGGTGCGATGCAGCGCTTGTTACCTGTCAGTCGCCGCAAGAAAGTGATTGGTGTGACCGAAATCGAGTCTGTCATCGCAACCATGGCGCGGATTCCTGCCAAACAGGTATCGGCTAGTGATACAGAAGTACTCGCAAATCTTGATCGCGATCTGAAGCTCACTGTATTTGGGCAAAATGAAGCCATCGAGCGGATGAGTTCGGCAATCAAATTATCCAGAGCCGGCTTAAAAGCAGACGGTAAGCCTGTGGGATGTTTCCTGTTCTCAGGTCCAACCGGAGTCGGTAAAACCGAAGTCAGTCGGCAATTGGCGAGGACCCTCGGGATCGAGTTGGTGCGCTTTGACATGTCGGAATATATGGAGCGTCATACTGTCAGTCGCCTGATTGGTGCGCCGCCAGGGTATGTTGGATTTGATCAAGGAGGGTTGTTAACGGAGGCCATCACAAAGCATCCGCACTCCGTATTACTGCTTGACGAGATCGAGAAGGCCCATCCGGATGTATTTAACCTGCTGTTACAGGTCATGGACCATGGGACCTTGACCGATAACAACGGACGCAAGGCGGATTTCCGGCATGTGATTCTGATTATGACCACCAATGCAGGCGCTGAAAGTTTGGCGAAACGCTCCATTGGATTTAATGAGCAAGATAAAACCACGGATGGTATGGAGGCGATCAAGACGCTCTTTACCCCTGAATTCAGGAATCGGCTGGATGCAGTGGTCCAATTTGGAGCCTTGACTGAAGAAGTCATTGAGCAGGTGGTGCACAAGTTCATCGCTGAGTTACAAGCTCAGTTGGATGATCGTAAGGTCTCCATTGAGGTCTCTGAGGCGGCGCTGCAGTGGCTTGCGAAGCGCGGGTACGATAAGACCATGGGTGCCCGACCAATGGCTCGGTTAATTCAGGACGCGATCAAACGACCACTTGCCGATGCGATTTTATTTGGCGAGTTGCAACACGGTGGGAGTGTCTATGTCACGGTGGATGATGCAGGCGAGCTTGCATTTGAGATGACTGCGCATGAAAAACGGAGTGCACAGCCGGCATAGTGCGTCCGATGGACCATCGTGAGTCGTTGCTCGCGATGGTCTATGACTGGATCAATATTAACGGGCGCGAAACGTAATTCGGCCTTTGGTGAGATCATAAGGTGTGAGTTCCACCGTCACTCGATCACCGGTTAAAATCCGAATGTAGTGTTTACGCATCTTGCCAGAGATGTGAGCGGTCACCACATGTCCATTGTCGAGTTCGACGCGAAACATGGTGTTCGGAAGGGTATCGACGATAGTCCCTTCCATTTCAATTGAATCTTCTTTGGCCATTTGGCTCCCTTGGGATGAAACGAAGGGGCGATTATGCCGGCTTACGTCGCACGAATCCACCGCCCATTCACCAACATCTCCAGGGGCCGATATTCGGTCTTATATGCCATTTTTTGCGCATCCCGTATCCAATACCCTAAGTAGAGGTAATCAAGCTTTTCAAGGAGCGCTTGTTCAATCAGTTGCAGGATCATCATTCGGCCCAGACTGCGCGCATGTAGCTCAGGACGGGGGTCAAAAAAGGTATAGATGGCGGACAGCCCGCGACCAGTGATGCGCTCAAAGTGCGTGACAGCAATCAGCCGTTGATCCAAGTACGCTTCGAGAAAGAAGGCATTCTCACCGCCGGTTACTAAAAACGAGTGGTACTGATCGATTGACGGCGGATACATGTCACCATCCCGATGCCGGGCGTTGATGTAGTCGACATAGAGTCCGTAGTGACGTTCCGTCATGGTTGGCTTGCTGAGTGTAAAAGTCAGATCCTCATTCGCATACCGAGTTCGGCGCTGCCGCCGTTTAGGCTGGAACTCAGCGCAACAGACGCGCACTGAAATACACGCTTGACAGTTTTGACAATGGGGTCGGTAGGTGTAGCGGCCGGATCGACGGAATCCCGAGTCAGTTAACCGGGCAATATCATCCGGGTTTAAACGAATTTCGGGGTCGACAAAGAGCGTTGTCGCCTCTTGGCCTTCTAAATAGCTGCAAGGGTGTGGCGCGGTCGCAAAAAATCGTAAATCCTCAAATCGGCTCATGCCAACGGCGTACCTCTGTCAAAAATGCAGAACGGGAGATGAGCCTAGCACCGAGGCTTGCTAAATGCGCGGTTGGCATCTGGCAATCAATAATCTGTATCTGATACAGATCAGCTTGATGGCACAGATGAGCAAGTGCGATCTTTGAGGCATCGGTGGCCACGCTCACCATAGACTCACCGAATAATACTTGCCCTAACTTGACTCCATAGAGTCCCCCAACAAGCTCTGAGCCATCCCAGGTTTCGACACTGAGCGCATAGCCTGCCTTGAAAAGCCGACAATAGGCGGCTTGCATGTCGGCATGAATCCATGTTCCTGCCATCGATCGTTCCGAGGCACACAGGGCAATGACCTGATTAAACGCTTGATTGACAGTGACGTGATAGCCTCGGCGACGCCAAGATTTGGCAAGACTACGACGGTACTTAAAGTCGGCCGGGTAGAGGACCAGTCGTGGATCAGGAGACCACCACAAGATCGGCTCGCCGTCTGAGTACCACGGAAAAATACCGCGTTGGTAGGCAGCGATCAGACGTTCGATGCTGAGGTCGCCACCGACTGCCAGCAATCCATTCGGCTCTGTCAGGGCCTGATCCGTGCATGGAAACTGATCAGGCTGCTCAGACAGCCAGGGGATCAATCAATGCTGCCCAGCGAGATAGCGCTCGGCATCGAGTGCCGCCATGCAGCCGAAGCCACTGGATGTGATGGCTTGGCGATAGACATGGTCCGCGACGTCACCGGCAGCAAAGACGCCTGGAATCGAGGTTTCTGTGGCGAAGCCGTTGAGTCCTGAGCGTACCTGGAGATAGCCTCCTTCCATCACGAGTTGCCCTTCAAATATTCCGGTATTGGGTTTGTGCCCAATGGCGATAAACACGCCATGGACTGCAACTTCGTCAATCGCACCACTGTGTACATCACGGATCTTGAGCCCAGTCACGCCTCGATCATCGCCAAGTACTTCGTCAAGGGTGTGATTCCAGACAATACGAACCTGTCCTGCGGCTTCCTTTGCGAAAAGCCGATTTTGCAATATTTTCTCCGCGCGAAAGCTGTCACGGCGATGAATGACCACGACTTCGCTTGCAAGATTAGAAAGATAGAGGGCTTCTTCGACCGCGGTGTTTCCACCACCGATCACGGCGACGGTCTGTCCACGATAAAAGAAACCGTCGCAGGTTGCGCAGGCCGAGACGCCACGCCCTCGGAAGGCATCCTCGGACGGCAGTCCAAGGTATTGGGCGGAGGCTCCAGTTGCGATAATGAGTGCGTCTGCCGTGTAGGTGGCATTGTCGCCGATCAGGGTGAACGGCTTCTGCTGCAATTGGGTGGTGTGAATATGATCATAAATGACCTGTGTGTCGAAGCGTTCCGCGTGTGACTGCATGTCGACCATGAGTTGTGGTCCTTGGAGGTCATGTGTCCCACCAGGCCAGTTCTCTACCTCGGTGGTCGTGGTGAGCTGTCCGCCAACCTCAGTCCCTGTGATCACAACCGGAGATAATCCGGCGCGCGCTGCATAGATGGCTGCTGTCCATCCGGCTGGACCGGATCCTAAAATGATGAGTTGATGATGCACGTTGAACGGGTCCTTCTCTGATATCCTGATAGCGCGTATTGCGTAGTAAGGTATATAGAGTACGGTTTCAGTAAAGATCCTCCAAGGAGTCCTGTTGTCTGAGTTGTCACCTCAACCCTGGTTTAGTCGGTTAGCGCGCGAAGTCATTGGCTTTATCGGCTTGGCGATGACGATATTTTTTGTATTGGCATTGCTGTCGTTTTCCCCGGAGGATCCCGGTTGGTCCTACCAAGGCGGCGATCGTGCCGTGCAAAATGCGATTGGACCAACAGGTGCATGGGTCGCGGATTGGTCACTGAGTTGGTTTGGATATGCCGCCTATGGTTTAGCCCTCGTTCCTTGGGCGGTGTTGCGACGCGTACTTCATCCGGGCGTCCATCGTGTCTCCTTATGGTCAACTCGACTCATTGGAGGCCTCGCGACCTTTCTCGGGGCATGTATTTTATTGGCGTTACATATTCCTGCTGTCCTGGGCCAGTTACCGGAGGGGATTGGTGGCGGTGGCATGCTGGGTCATCTGCTTGCGCTCCGACTGGTTGTCACATTGGGGTCTTTTGGGGCCGCTTTATTGGCTGTCGTGTCGACTCTGGTGGGTCTGGTGGTGTTGTTTCGGTGGCATTGGGCAGATGTGCTGTCGCAGGTTGGAAGCGTCGTGACAGAGTTTGCGTTGATATCCAAGCGGTTGGTGACGGGCCAGCGCCAGCCGTCTCAGCTGTCGATTGAGGCGCGACCATCTTGGGGGCGGCGTTTGCTTGCGCCTCTCTACACAATGGGGCTCCCAGGTGGATTGCGTCGCACCTTGTCGCGTGTGGCACCTCAACCGGCCGAGCCTGACGTTGCAGAAATCGAGGCAGAGTTACTGTCCAAATCGACACAGGCGCGCCGCGCTGCACCTGCGGTCTTAGATCCCAGAGCCGGGCAACCAGAAGCGGCGACCTTGCCCACGCCGCGCCGCGCCCCCTCTTCTGTTCGACAGCGCGTCGAGCCGCATGTTGAGGTCTCTGGAGCCCGCTGGGACGGTGGCCGGGAACCCACCTTGGACGATGCCGCCCTTGAGGCCTTGGATGGCCAGCCTGCCTCCTATGCGCAGCACTCGGCCGCCACGACGGTGAAAACTGGGCCGTCGATTCAAACGGTATCCGAGGCGCATACCCTGCTAGATGGGGATGAGCCTGTGCGGTCGATAGCGACCACCAAACGAGTCAAGCCGTCCAAGGACGGCATGCAACTTCCTTCGCTGTCTTTGCTCGAGCCGGCCGCACCCCCCTCTGGAAAGGGTTTTTCTGAGGCGGAGTTAACCCAGATGGCCGATCTACTGACGCGTCGTCTGCAGGAGTTCGGGGTTGAGGTTGATGTGGTTGAAATTAACCCGGGTCCTGTAGTGACACGTTTTGAAATTGACCCAGCACCGGGGATTAAGGTGTCACGAATCACCAATCTGGCCAAAGATCTCGCACGAAGTTTGGCGGTGATTAGCGTGCGAGTGGTGGAAGTCATCCCAGGCAAGAGTACGGTGGGTATTGAGATTCCGAATCAACATCGTGAGATGGTGCGCCTCTCACAGGTGCTCGATTCCGATGCGTATCGACGCGATGACTCCCCACTGACGCTGGCCCTTGGTCACGATATTTCGGGTGAGGCGGTGTGCACTAACTTGGCGAAGATGCCGCATCTATTGGTTGCAGGGACGACCGGATCCGGGAAGTCTGTGGGTGTGAATTCGATGTTAATTTCGATGCTCTACAAGGCTAAGCCTGACGCATTAAAGTTGATTCTCGTGGACCCGAAGATGCTGGAGTTATCGGTCTACGAAGGCATTCCGCATCTGCTTGCCCCGGTCGTGACAGACATGAAGGATGCCGCGAATGCGTTACGTTGGTGTGTGGGAGAAATGGAACGTCGCTACCGCTTGATGGCGGAACTTGGGGTTCGTAACCTCGATGGATTCAACCTGAAGATACGGGAACACCAAGCCGCTGGGACACCGTTATTGGACCCGTTGTTTAAGCCCGAGGGTTGGGATGTCAACGAAAAGGCTCCCGAGTTGTCAACCTTGCCCTTTATCGTCGTGGTCATTGATGAATTCGCTGACATGATGATGATTGTTGGTAAAAAAGTGGACCAGTTGATTGCGCGCCTCGCGCAAAAGGCGAGGGCAGCAGGGATTCATTTGATTTTGGCGACCCAGCGACCCTCGGTGGATGTCATCACCGGATTAATCAAGGCGAACGTGCCGAGCAGGATCAGTTTTCAGGTCAGCTCGAAGATTGATTCACGGACAGTCCTCGATCAGGGAGGCGCGGAGCAGCTGCTTGGTCATGGAGACATGTTGTACTTACCGGCCGGCAAACCTGTGCCAGTCCGTGTCCATGGCGCGTTTGTCGATGATCACGAAGTGCATCACGTGGTGGAGTTCTGGAAGCAGCAGGGTGCTCCTCAATATGAGGACGCCATTCTGAAGGGTAACCAGAGTGATGACAGCACGAGTGCAGGAGGATTCTCTGATGACGATGAGCACGAGTCGGATGCGCTGTATGACGAGGCTGTTGCTTTTGTCACGGAGTCCCGCCGAGCGTCGATCTCCGCTGTGCAACGGAAATTGAAGATTGGCTACAATCGCGCTGCGCGGATGATCGAAGCGATGGAAGCTGCTGGTGTGGTGAGTGAGATGGGACACAATGGCGCCCGTGAAGTGTTGGCGCCTCCCCCACGATGATACGGCTACTGGTCATTCTGAGCATGACGTGGACATCCACTTTGATGGCTGATCCGGTCGAACGCCTTGTGGAACGGCTGGCACCTTATCGCACCTTTTCAAGCAGTTTTACGCAAGAAACACGGACGCCGGATCAACGCGTGTTGGAGGTACGGCAGGGGAGTCTGTATCTCCAGGGACCACGGGTTTTTCGTTGGGAAACTGCCGCGCCTTACGCGCAAGAAATCGTGGCGGATGGCAGTGATCTATGGGTCTATGACCCTGATCTTGCTCAGGTGACGGTGCGTCCATTGGATGACACGCTGGCGGAGTCACCAATCGCGATTCTTGGTAGTGGAATCGATGCAATCCGAGATCAGTATACGGTGAGTCGGATCGTGCTTGATCGTGGCGATCGATTCCTGTTGGAGCCCAACGCGCGTGATCAGATGGTCAGTGTGATTGAACTGACATTTCATGATGACATCCTTGTGAGTTTAGGTGTCCGGGATGGCATGGGTCAGGCCACGCATATTCGGTTTACCAACCTCGCCTCTGGGACACCTCCACCCCAGACCTTTGTATTCGGTCTGTCTGATGGCGTGGATCTCATTGATGGTCGCTGAATCCATCTGCTGTGAGCTGATATGCTACATCGTCTGAGAATACTTGAAGGAATGCCTCACCATGCTTGACCCAAAACTGTTACGCGCCGATCTGGACGCTGTGGTGTCTCAACTTGCCCGAAAAGGGATGACTTTTGATCGCGCGCATTATTTGACACTTGAGGCTGATCGTAAGCGTTTACAGTTGGAGTCGGAGTCCTTAGCAAATCGTCGGAAAGAAGGGTCAAAGCAGATTGGCCAGTTGATGCAAGCAGGGAAGATCGCTGAGGCCGATGCGATTAAGGAGGAGATGGCGAATATTGGTGAGGCAATCAGCGCGATTGACGCGCAGTTTTCATCGACCAGTGAGGCGTTAGACGAGTTGCTGCTGCATCTTCCAAACCTACCAGACGCCAGCGTGCCAGACGGATTTCGGGAGGAAGAGAACGTCGTCGCGGCCACTGTGGGTTCAGCGCCCGATTTCGCCTTTGAGCCGAAAGATCATGTGGCCTTGGGTGAATTGCATCGCGGCATTGATTTCGAGCGCGCGAGTCGGCTCAGCGGGAGTCGATTTGTGGTTATGCAGGACGGCTTCGCACGGCTGCACCGGGCGCTGGGTCAATATATGCTGGATCTGCATTCGGATCACCACGGTTACCAGGAAACAACAGTTCCGTATCTGGTTGATGCGGCGGTGTTGGAAGGGACCGGGCAACTCCCCAAATTTAAGGAAGACCTGTTTTGCATACCGGAGTCCAATGGGGGTGGGCGAGAACGTTATCTCATTCCAACTGCAGAGGTGCCGCTGACCAATTTATTTCGAGAGACCATTGTCGACGCGCAAGCACTTCCTTTCCGACTCGTCGCACATACGCCATGTTTCCGTGCAGAGGCAGGATCCTATGGCCGTGATGTCAGAGGAATGTTTCGACAGCATCAATTCGACAAAGTGGAGTTGGTGTGGATCACCCATCCAGCGTCTTCGTGGGACGCATTGGAACAACTTCGAGGCCACGCCGAAGCCGTTTTACAGGGGTTGGACCTTCACTATCGCGTCTTGAACCTATGTGGTGGCGACCTTGGATTTTCAGCGGCCAAGACCTACGACTTGGAAGTCTGGCTTCCAGGACAGCAGCAGTTCAGAGAAATCAGTTCCTGTTCGAACTGTACGGATTTCCAAGCACGTCGCATGCAGGCGCGCATGCGCGATGGCCAGGGTAAGCCTGAATTAGTGCATACCTTAAACGGCTCTGGGGTCGCCATTGGTCGGTGCTTGATTGCAGTCGTTGAAAATTATCAGCAAGCAGATGGCAGTATCAACATCCCTGACGTGCTGGTCCCGTACATGGGGACGAAGCGGTTAATACCCCCTCAATAACCAGGTCAAATCAGAGACATTTCGCGGGCTTTGGTAAGCCTGCGATCCGGGCGAGTTGCTTTGCGGGACTGACCGGAAACAGGGTGTGTAGATAGACGCTGTTGCCACACTCCGGCCCGCGATGCTGCTTGACCCAATTGACCAGCGGTCGCATGTGTGGCGCATGGTCGAAGCGTTGAAAATAGTCTTGAACGAGAGCAATCAGCGCCCAATGCTCGGGGCTCAAAAGGATAGATTCGTCTCTGGCAATCGCCTCGGCGACTTCGCGTGTCCAGCCAGCGCGATCCAATAAGTAGCCATCTGAATCGAGCTGCATTAGGCGCGATCACTCCAGGTGCGCGTGGGACCATGCTCCGCAACAACGTGGACAAACGCACTCATTTCGAGCACATGGACGCCGTCTGGAATCGCTTTGGGTGTCATGACATCGGGGGCCAACACGTAAACGGGTGTCAGCCAGGGTCCTTTTGGAAGTGCGTGAATGGCCTGATCTAGGCAGACCAAGATGTCCCCCGCTTGCAGCGCTGAGAGCGCGTCAGGCATCGCCCCGGGCCCTGTTACCATGTGAATCATTACACCTCCAAAATGACGTCTGCGTTGCGACTATAGGCAACATAGGTCGCGTGGTCCAAGAGCTCAACGGGAGGCATGAGCTCGTGAATTGTGAGGCCAAATGCAGCCAGCGCTTCGCCATCAACGATCATAGGGGGCATCTCATAGAGCCCGATACTGTCCAGGCGCCCCCGAATTGAATAATTCAGTACTGAAGGCGCTGACGGCAGGGCATGCCAGACTCCCGGGCCTTCCAAGAAAATTTGGGTCGGGACTGAAAAGGTTGCCGATACCAGCGCGAGATCAATCAATTCCATCGCCGCGAGGCTTCCGTTTGGAGCATGGCGAATGATGAGATGAACGCGATTCACCGGAATTGAACCACACGGTCTGCGGTTGCCATTGCCTCAGTCCATTCGCCAAGACCGCCTAACCGGCATCCCGACAGCACATAATTGGACGTGACTCCGCGCCGTTCAGCTGCGGTGACGCAGGCCACGCATGTTACGTTGGGCCTTTCGGCGACCTGAGTCCAGAGTGTTTGCAGAGGTGGCTCATCGGTCGGAGTGTTGCGAAGTGCATGGACTGTGTAGACACCATCGCCGTAAAAGAAAACAAAGACGTCGATTGCCTGATTGGCACAGGACTCAACAAACTGAAGTGCGGATACACCGAGGGACCCCGACTCTGGGGTCACCTCGATCAAACAGGCGAGTCGCTTCACTCGTCGCCGGAGAACACCCCAAAGAGTGCCAACAGGTTGGTGAAGAGCAAGTAGATATCAACATATAGGGAGACTGTTGCCATCACATAGTTGGTCTCTCCACCATTCACGATTCGGCTCGTGTCGAACAGGATATATCCAGCAGCCAGCATCGCCAGCATCGCGCTGAGTGCCAGTGAGAGTGCGGGCACTTGGAAGAAGATCAATCCGATCATCGCGAGCAATGCAACGATCAAGCCGGTGAACAAAAACCACCCAAGAAGGAAAAGTCTTTCTTCGTTGTGATGACATAAGCAGACAAGGAAAGAAAGACTGCCGCTGTACCAAACAGTGCGTTACCAACGATGCTTGCGCCGCCGGGTGCCGCGAGGTAATACCCAATCATCGGTCCCATCGTCCAACCCATGAACCCGGTAAAGGCAAAGGTCAGTGGAAGTGCCCAGACGCTATTTCGCATTGACTGCAGCGCGAATAGAAGTCCAATCATGCCACCAAGACTGAGCAACCAATGCATCGGTTGCGCATTCACAGACACTGCAACCGCTGTCATCGCGGCGCTAAAAAATAGTGTCAGGGACAGAAGCCAGTAGGTATTACGAAGGACCTTGTTCGTTGACGACTGTGCCTCGATTCCTTGAGTAGCAGACGCTTGAATAACGCGTGGTTCCATTGAATTAACCTCCTATTGGTTCAATTAGGCCGAAGCTTACGACTTTCGGAGTACTTATAATAAGGGATTAGCAAATGCATGCAAGGGGTTATCAATTCCCAGTAGGTGCGCGATTGTCGCTGTGACTTGGCCGGGCTGGGACGCATTGATTTGGCCGGTTGGAATATCCGGTCCCGCAAGTAGACACAGACGATGATCGCGCGGGTGACCCGGACGCAGCCCGTGGGTCGATAACGCGCTTGGGGAGACTACAATCTGTGATGAATCTGCACAATTCTCGAAGCTGTAGCCCTCTGGCGCAACGTAAAGGCGCACCGACCCTTGGGCATCGATTGGTAAGACATGGTCAGGCCATCGCTCACAATGTAACTCGCGCAGTGCATGATCAACTCGTATCATCGCAGCAGGATCGGTATTGCCGATCAAGATCGTCTGTCCCTCGCAGGAATGTGGGAGATCTGTCAGTGCCGTCACATTAATGGCATGTTGCATATCCATGTGGCCATGATCTGAGAGGATCACAAGATTCGTTGGAACCGCATGTTCACGAAGTCGCATCATCAGCGTACCGATTTGCGCATCTGCCAAGCGAACTGACCACTCCGCCTCTGGTGAGTCGTATCCAAAGGTATGCAGAGCATGATCAGGCATCCCAATCTCGGCGATGATGAGGTCAGGGCGACGGGTAGAGCATCCCAGGCCGGCGACTAGATCGACCACTTGTTGATCCGCTAAGGTCCCTCGAATCAGATGTCCGGGTTCGTCACTGGGGACCTGGACAAATTCAGTATCCAACCCTAGGGCTGTCAATTCGGCCAGGTAGTTTTTGGGGTCAACGATACCCGCTGCCTGTTCCCAAATCGTATCGTGTCGATCCATTTCATCATGCCGACCCCGAATCATGTCTCGGGCCCACCAAGGGCCGATGTACACCTGTGTATCGCGGGGATGCGCCATTCCAAATCCGACCGCGGCGACTTGTCGCCCTGCTTGTTTCGCTCGTGCGAGAACGGTTGGAACACGGAGGTCATCGGGGTGCGCATTTCGGAAGCGTCCTTGCGATGGGTCAAACAGTTGATTGCCGTAGACGCCGTGTCTTGACGAATCCACGCCAGTCAGAATTGCGCTTCGCCCTGGCAGGGAGGTGCCGCAAATCTCGGGTGAGAGCGCGTTGACCAGGGTGCCGCGACGCGCGAGATGATCGAGATGTGGGAGTTTGTGTCTGTTTTTGTGGAAGTAGTGCTCAGAGACACCGTCGATCAACATAACCACGATCAGATGTTCCGCCATACTTCCCTCCATTACGCCTGTTTAAGTTGCCAAATTCAGATGACAGCACGATGACTAATGGATGAGATCTCAGGGAGACATTAGGAAAGGATAGGGCTGGATGGCATTGCTGCGCGAAAGCGGTGATGAATTTTCATTATAAAAATCATTTATTAAGAAAGTATTTCGATATTCGTGATGATTATTTCGCTGGCAGCTTCTTCAGGTGGTTGCGGCATGACGTGACGCACCGTTCGCGTTGACTGGATGACCATTTGAAACGATCGAGTTGTGATCAACATTGCTGATTGTCAGCGCCTGTACTGACCATGACACATTTGGAGAGCAAAAAACGACGAAAGGCGTTTGAAAGCAAACACTGCGCAGTGATGTGATCTCTGCGCAGTACAAGGGTCATTACATGGTTTCGATGTAGGCGCCGAGATTATTCATATCGGCTGTCGATAAGGCCTCGGATTGTCCCCACATGAGCATACTCTGAGCGCCGCGCGTCTCTTTATTCTTATAGGCGGTCAGCATTGACACAATGGCCGCTTGCGTTTGCCCCTGTACCTTCGGTCCGACTCCGCCCTCGCCACTCATGCCATGGCATGCCGCGCAACCGGTGTACAAGCGTTTTCCCAGATCCGCAGGAGACGCTTGCGCGAGTAGCACTGCCTCAGCCGCTTCACGCACTTGTTGCTCAGCAAGATAGCTTTGGTAGCACTCACCAATACAGGCTCCAACCGGCGGATGATTGGTCTCCCAAGAGACCATACGCGCTCCGATTAAAAGTGCGGTTGATCCAATTAAAATGGGAACCAAAAAGTTAGTATTGCTCATATTGACCTCGGAACGCTTGCTACCAATTTCACGGTGTCTTTTACCCAATTCTTGTCGTCAGGTCAAAGGAGAACAGTGGCTTCTTGCTCTAGAGCCCCTAATTCGATACTCCAATTGCATCAGCACCCCGACTATGGCTGCGACCAGAAGCGGTGCGATGAGGAGTTCATCGGTCAACGGCGTTGACTCGAAGAGTTGTTGTAGAACTGGCAGATAGGTATACAGCACTTGTGCGATGACCACCGATAAGATACCAATGACCACGGCTCGGGTGAGCTCAATCCGCGGTTGTTGCTGGCCTTCAGTTGCACGCACATGAATGAGATAAATGATTTCAATAAGAACCAGAGTGTTGACAACAAGTGTGCGTGCCACCTCAAGAGAGTGTCCCGCCGACAGTGCCCACTGAAAAATCCCAAAGTTTGCCAAAACGGTAATTGTTGAAACGAATGCGATTTGCCAAAGGAGCGTGGGCAGACAGGACAGGCGCGCCGGGTGTTCGGGGAGGGCGTTGCATGATCCCCGATGGTGCGGGATCGAATGCCATGGTGAGCCCAAGTGCCACGGCAGTGATCATATTGATCCATAGGATTTGAATGGGTGTGATCGGGAGTGGGATGCCGAATAAGATCGCCATGACGATGATCATTGCTTCTGCACCATTGGTTGGAAGGGTCCAGGTGATCACATTGCGAAGGTTGTTGTAGACGGTGCGCCCCTCGCGAACAGCGATTGCAATTGTCGCGAATCGATCGTCTGCCAATATCATTTCGGACGCTTCTTTGGCTGCTTCTGTTCCTTTGAGACCCATCGCGACACCCACATCTGCGCGCTTTAATGCAGGTGCGTCGTTCACCCCATCACCTGTCATTGAGACAATCTCACCGAGAAACTGAAGCGCTGCCACAATGCGAAGCTTGTGTTCGGGTGTCGTTCTTGCAAACACGTCGGTGGTTTGAACAAGCGCTCTTAACGCGACGTCATCGCACGCATCGATCTCTGACCCAGTGGTGACCGAGGGATGTTCGGCAAGCCCCAGTGCGCGAGCAATAGTCTGGGCCGTCAGCGCATGGTCACCAGTGATCATGACAGTCCGAATCCCCGCTTGATGGCAAAGTGCGATGGACTCCAGTGCATCAGGGCGCGGGGGATCAATAAGGCCAATGAGTCCGAGAAGTACTAAGTTATTCTCAACACCCAGGTGGGTCAGGGCTGCATCGAGCTCAGGTCCTTCGATGACCGCGAGCGCTAATACGCGCTGCCCTTCAGACGCCAATTGATCGGCATAGTTAGACCAGTGATCGTCAAGTGGCTGAATGCCTGACTGGGTTTGCTGATAGCTGCATCGCGATAGGATGGCTTCTGGAGCGCCTTTGACAAGGGTGAATACGTCATTGCCCACTTGGTGCCGCGTTGCCATATATTTGTAGCTCGAATCAAAGGGGATGTCATCGATTCTTGGCTCTTGAGATTTGAGCTCCGTGGGATCTAGTCCTGCCTTGAGCGCCGCAGATAGGAGGGCCGCTTCCATTGGATCCCCTTCGACCTGCCAGCTATCACCATGCGGTCGAAGCACCGCATCATTATTGAGAACCAGGCCTTTGAGCATGTTTGTTAGCTGGTGCTGTTGCGCCATTTCGAGCGGATGACCAGCCACCTGAAACTCACCAATGGGTGCATACCCTGATCCGGTGATTTCGATCCGAGTTCCATTCATCCAAAGTGTTTTGACCATCATCTCATTCATTGTGAGCGTCCCGGTCTTGTCAGAGCAGATCACAGTCACTGAGCCGAGGGTTTCAACCGCGGGTAGTTTCCGAATGATCGCGGCATGACGAGCCATCGTTTGTACACCGATTGCCAAGGTGATGGTCATGATTGCGGGCAATCCTTCTGGAATCGCGGCGACAGCGAGACCGACGATGGCCATGAAGGCATCGTCAAAGGTATATCCCCGCAATAGCCATGCGAATAAGAATGTGACTAGAGCAAGACCAATGATCCCTAGGGTCAACCGCGAGGCGAGCTCGTCCATTTTTTGAATGAGTGGTGTTTTGAGACTTTGTACATTGCGGATCAGTGTGCTGATCCGGCCGAGCTCTGTTGCACTTCCTGTTGCAACGACAAGTGCCTTGGCATGCCCAGTGACCACCAAGGTGCCCCAATAGCCCATCGATCGCCGGTCACCGAGTGGCGCATCTATCGAAACTGGATCGACGGCCTTCTCAGTGATTTGTGACTCACCAGTAAGTACTGCGTCATCGGTTTGTAGGTGGCTGACTTCGAGAAAGCGGACGTCAGCGGGCACTTTATCGCCCGCTTCAAGATAGATGTGATCACCAACAACGAGTTCTGTCGCAGGAATTGAGAATCGTTCTCCATCACGAATGACGATCGCGCGAGGATCAATCATGTGTTTGATGGATTCGAGAGCTCGATTCGCTTTGCCTTCTTGGATCAAACCAATCAGTGCATTGATGACGCAGACTCCGAGAATCACAAGCGCGTCTGCTGTATGCCCAAGAAGGGTTGAAAGGGCGGCGGCAACCAAAAGGACGTAGATTAATACGTTCTGAAACTGGTGGATGATGCGTTTCCAAAAGGGCGTTGGTGGGGCATCAGGAAGTGCGTTTGGACCGTGCCTCTGGAAGCGCCGTGAGGCCTCTTGAGGATCTAGGCCATCCCCAGTTGATGCCGACTCCGCGAAGGCTTCTTCGATAGACAAATGATGCCAACTCGGGGTGGTCTGTGAACTAGGAAGCGTCATCAGTGTTCATCCGTGATCAGGGATAACCACTGTGACCAACTTTATTTTGCGTTGCAACAAACTGGGTGATGTAGATCAAAGGTCGTGATCTTTTTTCTCATGAAGGTCCAAGGTAGAGAGATTGCAAGCCTGGAATAGTTCGACTAATATCGCCGCCTCGTTTCTCGACCCTTGGAGGGGTGGCAGAGCGGTTGAATGCACCGGTCTTGAAAACCGGCATAGGCTAATACCCTATCGTGGGTTCAAATCCCACCCCCTCCGCCAATGAAATCCCTGAAGACCCCTTTGCGTATGGCACATATGCAGTAAATGCCACAAAAAAAAAAAAAAAAAACCATACTGGCTGTCCATACTTTGAATCGAAAACTACCTGAGTAGGACCCGACGGCTTACCTGTGGGTTGCCCCTACGGTTTGTTTTGACCCTTTTTGCGGAATAAAAAATCCGG
>JAGYKJ010000004.1 GCA_018401755.1 Litorivicinus sp. | reverse complement strand
CCTGACTTCTGCCATTTAGTGCGTACAAACGGGTTCCAGAAGATCAATCAGTTCTGAATTTCCCAGTTCGCGCGCATTCATTTGCATCACGTGCGTCTGGCCGGTGCGCTCATCGAGCAGATGAGCCTCGTGAACCTTCCAAAGCTGATCGCGTATTTGTCGGGTCGACTGCCCAGTCTTGAGTTCTAGATACTTGCTCATCATCAGACCCATGAAGCAGAGCACCAGATGGGCTCTGATCGCTTGCTCGGTGTAGTGGAAGATGGGTCTGGCCTGCAAGTCCGACTTGGTCATCCGAAACGCCTTCTCCACATTCCAGAGATCGTGGTAATAATCCACCACGTCCTGATCAGACAGTTCATCTCGCGCGATATTGGTGACGTAGCCCTTGATGCCCAGCAGCGTCTGGGCTTTATTCTTAAGCGCGTCGTTGAGCTCAAACAAGGACTCCTTGTCACTGGCTTTCTTGATGAATTTGGCCCGCTTGCCAGGCTCATTTTTCTCTAACAGTGCCAGCGCGCGCTTGATGTGTTTTTCAAACTCGCGTTTGTCCTTCTTGTAACGCGCATCAGAGAATTGGCAAATCACATCAACAACGGTTTTAAGCGAGCCCTTCTTGAGCGTGTGCTTAAACCGTTCGGTTGCACCGTCCGTGCGTGGCAGTTGGGCATCAATTTGATCAACGAATGTCTTGGCTCCATTTGCTAACCGTGCGCCCACAATGTAACGATAGCCTTGCTCATCGAGTTTTTGCATATTTTCTGTCGAGAGCATCGCAGCATCGGCCACGATCACTGGCTTACACTCACTGCCCACCCGTTGCTCGAAGCGCTTCAGAATTGCCAACATGGTGTGGCCCTCAAAGGTATTGCCTTCAAACGCCTCGTGCATCACCGGAAAGCCAGATCGGGTGGTGATCAAGCCAATGACGATCTGAGGCTGCTGTGGCTTGTTGTCCTTGGAGAACCCGGGTTGTTGGAACTCGTACTCTTTGAATGACTCGAAATACAGTGTGGTGACGTCATACAGCACGAGGCCAAAGGACTCCTTCAGATCGCGTCGTGCCAAGTCTATGGCTGCGGTTTCAATCGCTGCCTGGTGTTTAACCAGCTTAGGTAGCAATCGATAGACTGTTCGCTCAGCGTAGGTCACATCAAAGTACTGTTTAAGCAGTTCAATGGTCCGTAACTTAGAGGTCGGCTCAATGATGCGCATAAGCGCTAAATCGCGGTATAGCATTGGCAGATCATCTAGCCCGCATAAATGCGCACAAGCCAGCAAAGCCCGCCGTGCGTATGTATGCGTCACGCTAATCAGCCGAACTTGCGACAAATCGACCAACCGACTCGGTTGCTCAAGGACTGCGAACAAACTGGGCTGAGCCCGATGCTCTTGGACATACCGTTCAGCATCGGCCAAGAGCAGGGATAACGTGTTCTCATCGTGGGCACTTCCCATGTGCTTGACCACAATGCGACGTTTACCGTCATAGCGAACCACCTGGACAGCGGTCGCGCCAGAAGCAGTTCGTGTTTTACGGGTTGTCAGGTCTCCAGCCATCCGGCGAAGATACCATTAGTGCGTATGATCGCGAATCAAAAAATTACAAACCATTGAAAAATATGGATTATTTTTCTTCACTCAGCAACGCTTGGGTAAATTGGCAGAAGTCAGGAAATCATACACTTAGCTCATTTGGTGTCGAACTTAGGTGAGCCGACCACCAATGCCGTTAATCAGATGAACGTTGCTGCCGAATAGCCTGATCAATCTCAATCAACACATCAACAAGTTCCTCATGCTTCAAGACTAGATGCTTGATGTTCAAGTAGTCGTCTTTCTTATCACGACCATTGACCTCTAAGATGTAACCGTTTGAGCACTGAGTAATCGAATAGTTTTCATCAATGCTTGCAAAAATCTTTGTAATACTTGATTCGTTTTGACGTTCTCCCAAAAACTAGGGGTATACAAAAATTAGAGTACTGTCGTTTTACCCACATGAATGGATAGGGGTAAACGATGAAGAAATCCAGATTTACGGAAGAGCAAGTTGTAATGACCCAGCTGTTTCTGCACAGGTTATGCCACTAATTTAAAAGTTTCTGCGGGCGTTTTCATGCCGAGTGCCTGATGCGGCCGTTTGTGATTGTAGAAGGCGATCCAGTCGCTAATGACACGACTGGCATGTTGGATCGTCTCAAAGCGATGACGATGTGCGCATTGCTCCTTTAAGGTTCTGATGACTCGTTCGATCATGCCGTTCTCGTAAGTGGGTATTCCGGAGCAACGTGACCGGTCATTCCGGCCTATCGTGACCGCCAATACCGGCGTATCGTGACCAGCGATTCCAGTCTATCGTGACCGTTTTTCAACCTCGACTGGAACGGTCGGTCACGATACCGGCACGGCGTCGTACCCTAGCGTTATGGGTTGTGCATAACTATCCACCCAAACGGGCAAACCTTCCAGCTCTTTACTGGAGTCGGTATGCCTGTAGCAAGGATTACTATGCGCAAAATAAAGGATGTCTTGCGTCTGAAGTTAGACGCCCAGCTCTCCCATGAACGGATAGCCGCATCGCTCGGAATATCCAAAGGCGTGGTGACCAAGTATGTCACCTTGGCTGGCGCCGCAAAGCTTGATTGGCCGACCATTCAAGGTCTTGATGAAGCCGATCTGCAACGCCGGTTACTGCCGGCCCCAGTTAAACACAGCGATGTGGTGCTGCCTGACTACGGTTATATCCATCAGGAATTACGCCGCAAGGGCATGACGCTGATGCTGCTCTGGGAGGAGCATTGTGGACAGCACCCCGAGCAACGTACCCACAAATACTCGCAATTCTGTGAGCACTATCGGCATTATGCCCGCACGCTTAAACGATCCATGCGCCAGACACACCACGCGGGCGAGAAACTGTTTGTTGACTTCGCGGGACCCACATTGGGGCTCAATAACGGCGATCGGGTGCATATCTTTGTGGCCGCGCTTGGTGCCTCGAGCCATACCTTTGCTTGTGCGACACCTCGAGAAACCATGTTGGATTGGCTTGATTCCATTTCCTTGGCCTTAAGGTTTTATGGTGGCGTGCCACAGTTGATCGTGCCCGATAACCCTCGCGCCATGATCAGCGACCCCGATCGCTACGAGCCTGGTACCAACGAGACGGTTGCCGACTTTGCGCGTCATTACAGCACCTCGATCTTGCCTGCTCGTCCCTATCGTCCGCAAGACAAAGGCAAGGTGGAGTCGGCTGTTCAAGTGGTTGAGCGATGGATCATGATGCGCTTGCGCCGGACACGATTTAATTCTGTTGGCGATGTGAACGAGTCAATCAGGCCGCTGCTTGAGCGGCTAAACAATAAGAACTTCCAAAAAATGCCGGGCTCGCGCGCGAGTTGCTTTAAGCAAATTGATGCGCCTGCGCTACAGCCCCTACCTGCCCAGCTGTGGGAGTTCGCGGTGTTCAAACGTGTGCGAGTCCATATCGATCAGCACATTGAGTTTGAAGGACACCGCTACAGCGTGCCTCAGGCACTGGTGAGTCAGCAGCTAGAGGCGCGAGTGACGGCGCGCACCGTTGAGGTATTGCACCGAGGTCAGCGGGTCGCGTGTCACGTGCGGAGTATGCAAAAAGGCGGCTACACAACAGTGGCTGAACACCTGTCAGCGGCCCATCGGGCGCACATGGAATGGACGCCTGAGAGGCTAATTCACTGGGGCGAGACGATTGGGGTGGCCACTGGCAGCTTTGTCTCGAAGCTGTTGCATATGCGACGCCACCCCGAGCATGGCTATCGCGCCTGTCTCGGGCTGTTCTCTTTGGCTAAGCGTTATGGCAAGACCAGATTAGAGGCGGCCTGTTTGCTGGCACTGGAGCTGGGCGTGACCAAGTACAGCCATGTACGCGACATACTGGTCAATAAACGTGACCAAGCGAGCCCACAAGACACCGCCCAATGGACCAGCCCCGAGCACGAACATGTGCGTGGCCCGAGCTACTACCAATAGGATTTTTAATCATGATGACGCATACAACGCTAGAGCAGTTAAAAGAATTAAAACTGCAGGGCATGGCAGATGCCCTGCAAGAGCAATTGCTGCAATCGACCATTAGCAGCATGAGCTTTGAGGAACGACTCGCGCTGTTGGTTGATCGCGAGGTCAACTGGCGCAATGATAGGAAGCTTGTGCGGTTGCTAAAAAATGCTCACCTGCGCTACCCGCAGGCTGCGATTGAGGATCTGGACACCCGAGCTGGCAGGGGCATTGATCGCAAAGAGGTCATGAGTCTTGCGCTAGGCGCCTGGGTAACCAATGGTCAGACAGTCTTGATTAATGGGCCAACTGGTGTGGGTAAATCCTGGTTGGCTTGTGCACTGGCTCAATACGCCTGCCGCAGGGGTCACTCGGCTTACTACCAGCGCGTTCCGCGCCTGACAGAAGACTTAAAAATCCGGCACGGCAACGGCACCTTCGGCAAGTGGCTGATACAGCTCGCCAAAACCGATGTCTTATTGCTTGACGATTGGGGGATGACCGGACTGGATGTCCACACGCGGGCTGATTTATTGGAGATGATTGACGACAGGGCTACCAGCAAGGCCACCATCATCACGAGTCAATTACCCATTGAGCACTGGCACGCTTGGATCGGAGACGTCACGATCGCTGACGCAATCATGGATCGTTTAATGCAAAAAAATTACCGCCTGACTTTAGCTGGCGAATCATTACGGCAAAAGCCGAAAACCACCAAACAGGAGCAAAAAATCAACCCATCGTGACCGATGTACTTATAATTTAAGGGCACAACACATAACGCTGCGCAACTGGTCACGATAGGTCAGAATCAGCGGTCACGATAGCCGGAATACGCAGTAGGTCAGCAACTGTCTGTGATGGGGATGTTGGTAAATCCGTAGTCATGCACTTTGAGATCACCCACCCCTTTCATCCGAAGCGGGGAATGCGCTACGTCCTAACGACGCGGCGATTGAACTGGGGAGAGGATCGGGTGATGTATTACGACTCCCAAGGGCGTCTGCGCTCGGTCTTGGCCTCATGGACCGATGTTCCTGTGCAGGATCTGTTTGCCCAGGCCTCGGATGGGCGATCTTGGTTTCGTACTGATGATCTGCTTCGATTGTGCGCTTTGGTTGATGAGCGGCAGGGGGATAATGATGTTAATTGAATTATGCCGCATATGTAAGATAAAATATGCCATACTTGTTATCGCAACGTCGAGTAAAATTGCTATTAAATTGAACTTTATTGGCTTATTTCCTGATCATTTGCGATTTATTTACCTTAACATTTGTTCTGAAGCGGCGTATTTTTATTACACCTCACCGACGGAGATCTGCACCATGACCAAACCCGACCCAAAGACGGAAAGACTACGGCTCGTTGGTATGCTCAACCCCCATCCCGAGGAGGTCCAGGCCTCCTGGTTTCAGTCGGGAGACTTCTTCGATCCTCGCGATCTGATTCAGACCAAGTACGAAATGCTGCGTCATGTCCAGGTCGAAGGAGCGTCCAAGGCCGAAGCGGCGACACTGTTTGGCATGTCGCGACCCACTTTCTATCAGGCCGAAGCTGCTTTCGCCCGCGATGGCTTGCCCGGCCTGCTGCCAAAGCAACGAGGCCCCAAGGGAGCACACAAACTCACCGCCGACGTGATGGCCCTGATCGATCAACACACGCAGGAAGATGCGCCCATCCGTGCACGCTTGCTGGCTCAGGAAATCAGCACCCGACTTGGCCTGTCGATTCATCCGCGCAGCATCGAACGTGCGATCGCCGCACGCAAAAAAAAACTGTAAATGAACTGCCCCCCACCCCCGTGTTCTCGACGGCCGCTGCGACCTACGAGGATTTGCGTGCCGATGTACTCGCCGCACGACCCTGTGCCGAGGGGCGCGCGGCCCTGCGCTACCACGGCATGCTGCAAGGATTGGAGATTCTGCTTAGGCCGGTCACGATGCTGCCCTCAACTGCTCGCGCGCCCGCCAGTCTATCGCTGCCACTCGATAACGGTCTCGTTCGCCTGCTCGCCAACCTCGTGTTAAACACCCATTCGGAGCTCACCCATGTCTGCTGATCGATTCCAGAAAGTAACCGCTGATCATCTGCGCCGCGATGCGTTCCTCTACGTACGACAGTCTTCGTTGCGCCAAGTCATGGAGAACACCGAGAGCACCAAGCGCCAGTACGCACTGCGCGAACGTGCGGTTTCCTTGGGCTGGCCGATTGAACGAATCCATGTCATTGACAGCGATCTTGGTTTGTCCGGTGCCAATGCCCAGGATCGTGACGGGTTCCAGCGCCTGGTCGCCGAGGTGGCGAATGCTCACGCCGGAATCGTGCTCGGCTTGGAAGTCTCGCGTCTGGCCCGAAACAATGCCGATTGGCATCGTCTGATTGAACTGGCGGCCTTGACCCAGACGCTGATTCTGGACGAAGACGGTGTTTACGACCCGGCGCATTTTAATGACCGCCTGCTCCTTGGTTTGAAAGGGGCTATGAGTGAAGCGGAACTGCACGTGCTCAAGGCCCGCCTGCAAGGTGGAATTCTGAACAAGGCGCGTCGTGGCGAGTTGGAGATGCCCCTGCCGATTGGGCTGACTTACCATCCCGATCGCACCGTGGTTCTCGATCCGGATCAATCCATTCGGGCCGCCCTACAGCTGCTATTCGATACGTTTCGCCAGCTCCAGTCAGCGACGGCGACGGTTAAACGTTTCCGCCGCGAGGGCTGGTTGTTTCCCCGTCGCATCCGACGTGGCACTGGCAAGGGGGATTTGCACTGGGGTCCACTGGATCATTGCCGCGTTATTGCGATCCTCCACAATCCTCGCTATGCCGGCGCCTTTGTCTATGGGCGCTCGCGACAAGTCTATCGTGCGGGACACAAGCACAATTCAGTCAACGTTAAGCGCGAGGACTGGCAAGTCTTCATTCAAGACGCACACCCTGGGTATATCGACTGGGATGAATTCGAGCGCAATCAGGTCACGCTGCGACAGAACGTGGCTGCGTGGAGTCAGGGCAGCCGAGGCAGCGTGCCCCGGGAAGGGATCGGCTTGCTGCAGGGGCGCGTTATTTGCGGCATATGCGGTGCTCGTATGCGGGTGCGGTATCAGCGGGTAGGCGGCAAGCTCGAGCCCTACTACATGTGCACCGAGAATTCCGTCAGACGTGCCGACAAATCCTGCCAGACCATGCGTGGAGTTAGCATAGATGAGGCGATCAGCGCGTTAGTTCTGGAGAATGTGGCTCCAGCCGCCCTTGAGCTCGCTTTGGCGGTTGAAGGCGAGATTGGTGCTCGCATCGAGCAGGCGGCAAAGCAACGTGCGATCCAATTGACTCGCGCGCGCTATGACGCCGAATTGGCTCGGCGCAGGTACTTGAACGTCGACCCGACTAATCGCCTCGTTGCCGATACGTTGGAAGCCGACTGGAACGAGCGCCTTCGGCATCTCGACGCGCTGCAGCAGGACCATGATCGCCAGCAACAAGCTGACCAGAAGTTACTCAGCGATGAGGCCCGAACCCGGATTCGCCAACTTGCCCATGACTTCCCTCGTGTTTGGAATGATGATCGAGTCGCGCCACTCGAGCGCAAACGAATGTTGGCCCTGCTCATCGACGATGTCACTTTAATCAAGGCCGATAAGATTGCCATTCACGTTCGATTCCGCGGTGGCCGCACAACCACACTCGAAATCGACAAGCCAAAACCGATATCCTTGATCCGCAAAACGCCTCCCGAGGTCATCCGGCAGGTAGATGAATTGCTCGAAACCTGTACCGACAGTCAGGTTGCCGTGCAACTCAATGCCCTCGGGTACAAAAATTGGCGGGGTGAGTCATTCACGCACAAGAAGGTCCGCCGTATTCGTAGCGTCTATCAACTCAAGAGTCGATTCGAACGTCTGCGAGCGCGTGGGATGCTTAACGCCGCCGAACTGGCCTCTCGCTTGGGTGTCTCAACAACTTCGATCTATCATTGGGGACGCGATGGAATCATATCGGAACACCGTTGGGGCGAAGGAGATCGCTGCCTCTACGAACCCCTCGGTGACGTCGTTGTAGTCAAGGGACAAGGCGGGCGCTATGCACCTACTCCACCCACGTTTATCGCTGCACAATCTGCCGGACAAGGTGCAATATGAAGCCTACGCCTTGCGGTTCGGGTCTCGAACTCGGGCGGGATAGCCCACACAGCCATAGTGCTTGAGCATTGCGGCATAGACGCTGTTGAGCTCAGGCTCATAAAGATCGGGCTTGATGACGCCTTCTTTCAGGTTGTCTAACACCACGTACTTGGTGCTGCCACCAAAGTAACGAAAGGCCTGTTCGTGCAGTTCAGCCCAGACCTTCTTACTGGATTTCCAGACGACTCGCCGGAAACTGCGCCCTGAGTAGCGCAAGGTCATGATGAACAGCCGTGGGCGTTTGTAACGGTCAGTGCCTGGCACGCGGGTCATCGCACCCTCACCGTAGTCAACCTGAGCCTCCTCGGCCGGTTCAAACTCGAGCCGGTCATATTGAACCGGGTCGGACTCACACAGCTTGCCGGCAAATCGCTTCACGCTGTTGTAGGCACCGCTAAAGCCGTAAATATCCACTAGATCCTGGTAGATCGCTGTGTAATTGCGTCGCAACTTAAGCTGTTCTTGAATGAACTCACGGTATGGCTCACAGGCCGAAACCGATTGTTTGGCTGCTTTCTCCGGTGGCCGGGGTGGGGGAATTTGATCCATGGACCCGGTGGCCACCCCGGGGGAATTTGCCTGTTGCTCGCGCCAACGCTTGGCATATGCTCGGATCGTCTTGCGATCTATCTTGGTGACACGCGCAATCTCACGCTGACTGGTGTTACTTGCCAGCAGCGTAAATACAGTCGTTTGTAAGTGCGGTTTCAAGACGTTCACTCCAGTTCCCCCCCTGTTCGAGGGGATCACAGTAACGTCCTGCCGGTAACTGATGGTTAGCGCGCTAAAGCGCGCCACTCAGATGGGGGAGTTTGAAGTGGCCAAGGGTGGGGAATTTGGGTGGCCAACCGGGCCAGCACCAACGCCATCTTGCGCTTGGCTGTCCAACGTTTGACGTTCTCGTTGATCTCTGTACTCATCCGTGATATCTCCTTGATTATCACCTGAGCAGATTTTTACTGGGTCATTACCTTGCAAATGTGCTCGATGCGGGGTACATTTTCACTGCTTAGTGGTATTGCGATGGAGCTCATATGATGTCAACCTCGGGGAATGCCTTTGCCACGTTTTCAGGTGGGGGCTGGAATAGTCACACGGTCAGCTCGGCCATGGTGGGCGGAGCACTCGATGCGGCAAGGAAAAGTTCGCAAACTACCGTCGAGCTTGGTATGCCGACCCTGTTTGACGGCATCGACGGCCTGGCCGGCAATTCCGGTGGCAGCTGGTTTGTCTTGATGTTGACTTATTCCCAAGATTTCGCAAGCGATTTGGCAAATCAGGCGAGTGACTGGTTTTCGACGGGCTACATGGGTCAGCAACAACAGTTGATTGGCATTACATCAAAGCAAGCGGCTGCCACGGCTTTGAATGGTGTGCTGGAATCTATCGTTGCTCAAAATGTGTCCTCACTGCCGCTCTATGACCAGATCAAATCAGCGGTGTTTGGCAACACGGATGTTGCCGATTTCCTGGCGACCACGATTTTTGGAACCCTCAGTAAAGCAGTGATCGATGTTGTTCTAGCCGCAACTCCAGACTCTGCTGAGCCAGAAGTGGAAAATATCGCAGGGCTGGTGTCGCTTTCCTATAACGAAAGCAACGACGGTAAGACGCCGAACTGGATGAAAATCGTCAAAGATGTGGCGTTTGGGTCCTACGGCATGACCGAGAAGCTCAGCGACCCCATCACCATGAACCGTCTGGATTGGGCTGCCGATAAAAGCCTGATTATCGGTGCGGCCAAGCCCATGGCACAGACGATTTCCTATGCCGACTCAAACTACCTCAATAGCTTTGTTGAGGCCTCTACGTCGGTAGCCAAGCTTGTCGATGCCGAAAGCTACTACACACCGATCACGATGGTTCTGCAGCCACAAGGCGAGGGGTATCCCGAGGATCAGCTGATCTTCACGGCGGGCGACCTGAACCTCAATTACGAGCAAAGGGGCCTGCTTGGCCAAGACAAAGCGCAGGCCACAACCACCCTGTCAAACCTGAGCATCGACGAGTTGTCGATCATCGATGTTGCCACCATCTCTGGCTCTTTTGCTGGTGCCGCGAGTGTCTTGGAAACTTATCCTGGACTGGTCAAAGCGGCGACCGAACAGCTCGAGTCGTCCATTAACAGTGCGATCGAGTCCAATGGCATTTATCAGGCCTTACCGGGATTCCTGCAACGGACTGTGATGACGGCTGTTGACACGGTGGTTGAAGATATTGGCGCGTCGGCGCAGGATACGGTGTCGGCACTGTTCTCGGTTCCGCTGGCCAATTTCATGGCCGACATGGCTGTCCCGGTCCAAACGGCAGATGGCAAGGCCGTGGTGGCAGAGCCTTACAAAAACGGCGATCTGCAGGACATCGTGAATGCAGGTAATGTTCGACTGCTTGACGGTGGGTATACGGACAACACCGCCGTGGCCAACATCCTGGGTCAACTCAAGGGCATCGATGGCCCATTCGAGGTGACGGCATTTGTCAACAATACGGACACGGCTGAAATACCCGCGGCATGGACAGGCCATGACGCGCTGACCGTGGGCACAGATATCCCCATGTTGTTCGGGACCGAAGGCGACGCGTTGGTTCGCCCGTTTGAAACTTTACCCGGCTCTCCCTTGGCTGCTTATCCCGCGATATTCGATCAGTCTGCCTGGCAGTCGGAAAAGCCTGTTTGGAGCTATGTCGATACTGCAACCAACACGGTAATAGACTACTACCAACTTGATGTGCAGACCATTAACAACCCGCTGTTTGGTGTTGAGGCCAACAAAACGGGCGTGCTCAATGTGTTCTCAACTTACAACACCGGGTCAGGTCCGGGTCCGTATTTTGCGAACGCATTTGACATCTACGAGAATATTTACAATGCCACACGCACGGGCATTATCTCCAACGGTGGCTATATTCATGTTCTCGAATCGTTAGGAAGCATGCGTCTGGAATGGTCGCAGCCCGATGCGAGTAACGACGCAAGGGTTGCCCGGGATGCAGCAGATGGTGGTCATGATGCGTCGCAGATTCGTATGATCGGCAGCGACGGTCTCTCCTCAAAAATGACCCTGTCCGTCAAAGAGGTCTTCACGGATCAAGACATTTTTCTGGATATTTACAAGATTGATGCCGCTGAGAAGGCGTCATTCGTTGGGACGATTGGCGGGTCTGCGCAAGAGCAGGACATGGGTCACCAAGGATTGTTCGACCTGTTCCGGCTGGGTGTGGGCGAAACACTCGAGTTTCGCCCGCACGGCACGAGCACCGAGCAAGCCCAAAAGCCGTTTGTGTTTGACTACACGCGAGGCGACTCCGCCTACGCGTTAGAGGTCATTGACCCTGAGACCCAAGCGGTCGTCATGGCCCTTGATTTGGCTTATGTTCCGTTGGAAAGTGCCAAGGATGGGCTGTTTGTCGATCAAACGGAACGTGATGATGTGTCAGATGCCTACATTTATCTCAAGAGCGGCATGTCAGTCGATTTCAGTTTGCAGGCACCAGCGGCCATGCAAAACACGTTTTCCATGGTTCAAATCGAGATCGATGAAACGACCGGTTTGATCAGTTTTGATGGTCATTTGCAAGACACGCTGGAGTTTGATCAGGCGGTGCGAGCCGCCATTGAGAACAATACGTTTTTTGACAAGGTTGAGGTTGAGCCGTTCAGTGCTTCGGATCAAGCGGTAACCGGATGGCAGCCGGCCGAAGATGGTTACTACGCCCCGGTCTTGTTGACCGAAGAGGACAACCTTTACGTGGCGGGGCACGATCTCGTGGCCGGCTCATCTCAGGCTCGGGTGGTGGGGCACTGCGCATTCGCCTTTGAAGACGTGGCCATTAGAAGTGGTGCCGATTGTGACTTCAATGATCTGATTATTCAGATGAATGTTTACAACTTTGCTTAGGGTTGGGTGCTCGGCAAGGTCAATTACGCCAACGACGTGTCGAGTGTAAGGTGCGGCATCCAATCCGACCCCGACAATTTTGGCGTTAGATCAATCTGCCGTGACCTCTTATCGGTGACCACTCGGGACACTTCGACCCAGCCATCAATCTCCAGCTGTCGAAGGAGGTGCCGAATCGTACTCTCAGCATACGGCATTGAGAGATAAAACGACTTTAGGGTGTCGCTATTGATCCCACCAGATTTTGCTAGCTCAAGAAACATCAAATACCCTACTTCTTTACCTTAGTGGGGTAGGTTCAACCGTTCCCAATGCCGAACGGAATGAAGCTTGTGTGCATTGATAATATATTGTCTAGGAATTTCCATTCCATCTTTATCATATATCCATC
>JAGYKJ010000003.1 GCA_018401755.1 Litorivicinus sp. | reverse complement strand
AAGCTAGAGATGTGGGTTCGATTCCCACTACCCGCTCCAACTCAGCGTTTGAAGCTTACTGCAGAGATGGTTCTCACTTCACTGAAAAAACGCTGCATTGTCCTGTTCACGCAGTTCCAGAGTCTTTGCAATCGTAAACAGTGTCGTTTTACTGCTCACATGGTCGTTAGCGAGATAAGTAAAGTAGCTGATTGCTTCTGTGACCCTCTTCGATCACCTGCTTCGCATCGTTCCAAGTCCCATAGCCAACACTATTCGCAAGTTTTTGCAGAACCTTGATTGGCAGCGCATGACCGTACCCCCCAAATGCGGTGGCATGCTCCGTAAATGGATACGGGATAACGGTAATCTCGTAAAAGAGCGCTGGTTGGACAGTTCGCTAATCTGCCAATACTCAATGAGTCTCTAATCAGGTTGGGTTACATGGAAACGACTGGGAGAGCCCATAATGAATTACCGGGATCGCAGGAAACGGTTTCCCGATATAGTCTGGATCCGCATTGAGGTATTCGACGAATACTTGAAGGTGTCGGGCGGATATCAGGGCCATATCGAGTAGATCCATATTTTGTGGAACATTCACGCACATGTCGTCACCAAGGTCGTTTTCAGCCTGAATGACGTCATGAACCGCAGCAATGTAACCATGCGCCATCGCTCGTTCAGACTCGTTTTCAGATTGAGCGAAATCAGCAAGCATTTGAGAGCTCATAAATACGCCTGCATCAGCAGTCGATGACTTGAATACGAGACTTCCTGCTGAAAGTGACAGTGTCAGCGAAAGTAAAAGTTGAAGTTTCATGTAGACGGCCCTCCAGAATGTGAGGGTGATCATCACGCGATTCAGTCGATTGAAATTGGAGATCCATCGGAAATCCACTGAATTGTTTGTGAAGACCCATCACTCAAGTATCTGGTGAGGCCTGATCAGATCTCTGCACGCCTTCGTTAGACATGTGGTCGCGTGGTCACAAGTCGACAGTTACCAACTCTCGATCGCTGCGAATCAATCAGACTTTTTTACGGAAAGTTCCTTTCTCGACAAGAAACGAATCGTCAAACCTCGCGGTGAACACCGTCAAAGATGAGCTGAGGCCTCAATGATGTATTTATAGCAAGGCGTCTTGTCGACGCAGTTCACCCTGTATTGCCAACACCCCCTGATCCTTCAAAGCGGCAGCAATCCCAGCCGCATGGCCTGTGGCGAAGGATGTCCCCATGACGCGAGCAGATGCATACGCAGCCGGATCTGCCCCTAAAGTACGCCCAGCCTGAAACAGATTCGTGAAATCGCGTGATCGCAAAGCACCTAACGGAATTCCGTAAATCCCCGAACCTCCGATCCGACGATACTCAGTCTGCCCTGGGCCGTGATGGAGCTCCATTGGCCACGCTCCCAGCGCAACAGTGTCAGGAGGACGAATACCGCCAGTGAGCAGCGGCTCCAAGAGTGGCGCGACAGTCGCGGCATGCCGAGTTTCCCGGATGCCAATACGTGGGCCAGTCGATGCCACGTTCGCTGACTCGAATCCAGGGATCTGTTGCCGAAACAATTCAACGCCCCGCCAGGCAAGTTCACGACCGTCCCGCTCGGCCTGGGCTAGGTCCTCACCATCCAGACCGTTCGTCTCGACCTCAATGCCAAGCCACCAGAGATCGCCAGTCCCGGGCAGCGTTGTAATCAGGCCTCCATCGGCGCGCAGTTCGGCGCAACCGTAGCGGCGATGAATCCCCGAGAAGGCCTGACCGCGCAACGTTTTATCAAGCGACACATCTGGCCCCACGCCGGAGATTCTCACCGGATATGAGGCAGGCTGGACTCCTGCGCCAATCGGATATAAAGGACAGGGCGACGCTCCTGCGAGAAAGGCGAGCACTGCATCCCCAGTCGCATCGACATAGGTCTCCGCGCAGACCTCACGGGTACCGCGCCGATCACTTAGCCTTAGCGCACCCAGCCGACCATTACTGACCGACACACTCACCAGCGTGGTGTGAAGCGCGACACAGGTATCCGTCGCACCGACAGTCCGGTCGAGGGCGATCTTGGTCGCCTCAGGATTGAGCCTGATTGGCCAGTTCCCGGTCGCGGAGAAATAGGGGCGCACGTCGAGCCCAAGATCAGCAAGATGGTTTAAGGCCTGACGACCAACACCTGCAACAACAGCGTCTGGTACCGTACCCTGCTGTTGCGGAAAAAATCCGCACCAAGCCAGAACCTGAGAGAGAGTCGCAGCCCCGCCTAGAAAACCATAGGCTTCCACCAACAGCACTTTCGCACCGGTATTCGCAGCACCCACCGCTGCTGCCACGCCAGCGCTACCACCTCCGACCACGATCACATCGTAACGCGCATCCCGCATGGTGGCCTCAGCTTGTCTATTTCCTGCCAGAGAAGACGATACGGGTTGTGCACTTTTCTTTGCGCGGGTCACTTTCGCCATGGCATCAGACGTTTTTGCAGCCAGTAAAGCGTCGCGGTAAATAGGATGCCCATTGCCATGACCACCACCAGACCTGCGTACATCTTTTCAGGCACAAGCACTTCCCAATAGTAAAACGTCATAAACCCAACGCCCTGTTTAGCACGCAAAAACTCGACCGAGATGACCACAATCATCGCTGTTCCAAGCGCAATACGAAGACCCGCAAAAATCACCGGCATCGCTCCAGGCAGAATCACATGCCGTAACATCTGCCAATGCCCCGCACCATAATTGCGGCCAGCCATGAGAAAAACAGGGTCGATTTGTCGTACCCCCGCCATGGTATTGATCGCCATTAGAATAAAGACGGACAAAGCCACGACAACAATTTTAGGGCCTTCACCAAAGGGATCCGCAAACATCAGCATCACAATCGGAAAGATGGCGATCTTAGGTAACACATAGACTGCAGACAATGTGGTGTCCAGCATCAGCCGCACAGTTTGGTTGAGGCCCATCACGACACCGACAAAGATCCCCGGTATTGCCCCTAAGACAAAACCGCTAAAAACCCGCATGACGGTTGCCAGCAAGTGGCTCTCGGACAACAGTGTCCCAACCCCCGAAAATCCGCCTTCTTGATAGGCTGACGGTATCAGCCAGGGTCGCCCTAACAGGCTGGTTTCAGAAAATCGATCATAATTTACAGTCACCGACCAGAGTGCTTTCCCAATCTCAGAGGGAGGTGGAAACCAAATACGATTGATCAGCCCAAGATCTCCGCCGAGTTGCCAGACAGACAGAACCACCGTCGGAAAGCCGAGCGCGAGAGATCGCTCGTAGAGGTTTCGCTGACTCGCTGGAACCAATCGACCGATCCGCTCGCAGATCAACACCAGCATGATGAAACTCATCCCGATTGCCGGCCAGGCAAATGCAAACCAAGCCCCACTCACGAGTAAAATGAGATGGGTCAAGACGACAGACAATCCCATCAACACGATGGTTCGTCGGTTTGCATCATGGCGGAAGGCAGAGACACCTGTTTGTTGGGTCATTCCTGCATCTCCATCGCACGAGTTACCTCAGCACTGAGCTTTTCCCAGATCAACGCCCTGTACTCAGAAAAGCGCGCCAGGGTTGTGGTCTCAAAGCTCCGTGGACGTGGAAGGTCGATGTGATAAATGTCCAAAATCCCTCCAGGCTGCGCACTCATGAGTACCACGCGATCACCGAGCAAGACCGCCTCCTCCAAGCTGTGCGTAATATACAGAACGGTCTTGCGCGTCTCTTCCCAGATCCTCAATAGCTCCTCTTGAAGGACAACCCGCGTCTGCGCATCCAATGCTCCAAGTGGTTCATCCATCAAAAGAACCTCTGGATCATTGGCTAGAGCTCGGATAATGCTCACGCGCTGCTTCATCCCACCCGAGATTTGGTGAGGATAGTAGTTCGCAAACTTCGTCAGACCGACCCGGTCTAGCCAATAACGAGCCACTTGGGTACGTTCTTTCTCCGAAATACCGCGCATTTGGAGGCCGAAAGAGACATTTTCGATCACCGTCTTCCAAGGGAACACAGCATATTCCTGAAATACGACACTGTTGGCGGGTTTGTCACTATCGGGGGCAGCCTCAATATTGATTGATCCCGACGAGATGCTCTCCAGTCCAGCAGCCATTCTCAGAAACGTTGACTTACCGCAGCCCGACGGGCCAACAATGCAAACAAACTCACCTTCTGCAACGTCCAGACTAAAGTCCTGAACCGCAACAAATGGGCCGTCGGCTGTATCGTAGATCTTCCCAACGTGCTTGGCAGAAATTTTAGGACGAACTACAGTTGGCGTATCCATGGGGATGTGTCTCTGAAAGCGTGTCGACGTGCTCCGACTCTCGTGAGAGAGTCGGGCACCTTAACGAAGCCGAGCCTAGTTGCCCAGCGTGGCAATTGCCTTATTTGTGAAGGTCTCGTCAACGACTTTCGATAGATCCAGTGGATCAGTATATTCAGTCCGTCCATTCTCTCGGTGAACGCGTTCGATATCCGCCAAACCCTCAACCGGAATGGCCATCGTGGGGTCATAGATCACTGGACGACCTCTGCGCAGCGCATCTTCGGTAGAGTTGGTGAAAGTCATATAAGCAGCCAAGTTCTCTGGTGCGAGGTAATCATCACCCTGCATCATGCGCGCCGCTTCAGTGAGGGCCAAAACAAAACGCTCGGCAACCTCTGGACGATCTTTGATGAATTTCCCAGATCCGACAAAAGCAACCGTCATCAACCCTGGTGTCAGATCACCAGCTAGCATCTCACCATGGCCTCCACCGATGATCTGGTCGGCAAAAGGCGAACCCGCCAAGCCTGCGTCAACAGCCCCATTTTCGAATGCCAAGGGCATATCTGGGTTGGCGACGTTCATCAGTTCCACATCACGGATTGTTAACCCTCCAAGGGCCAGAGCTTTGGATGCAAGATACTCCCCACCACTTCCTGGACCGCCCGCAACTGCGATACGACGGCCTTTCAGGTCAGCCACTGACTTCACTTCACCACCTTTTGACAGTGCGGTGCGTACCAACAGCTTGGTTGGACCGTCAACGATAGGCTCAAGCGCACCAGGTGCGATAATTCGAATGTCGAGACCCTTATTCCAGCCACTCCAAAGTGATGTGACGATGGCAATACCACCGACGTCAACCGAACCTTGGGTCAAGAAGGCGATCGCCTCAGTGCCTGACTTCACACGCTTCAAATCGACATCAAGGCCGTACTTATCAAAAATCCCTCGCTGTTGGGCAACGTACATTGTTGCGAATTTCATAATGGGTACATAGGCTACCGTCACCGCTTGCGGGGGATTAAGCGGCTTGACGGATTGTGCTTGCGACGTAAATGGCAAGGCAGCAAACGCCATGGCACATGCCCACACGGGCAGTTTATTGAGTGCAATAGCCAGTGAAGTTTTTAGCATTTTAGTTTTCCCTCTGAAGGTGGTTCAGATTGTCTGAACGGGTTGCGGTTCTTATATAGGTGAATATCCGCGCTTATTCGGATGCAACTGGAACAGCATCGTA
Organism: Litorivicinus sp.; assembly: GCA_018401755.1. GTDB lineage: Bacteria > Pseudomonadota > Gammaproteobacteria > Pseudomonadales > Litorivicinaceae > HIMB30. The sequence continues at coordinate 198,219 of JAGYKJ010000003.1, read as the reverse complement.
TGCTGAAGTAAGCCTGACAGGGCGATTTCCGTCAAGCAATGCCAGGGTTGACAGGTGCGATTCGAATCGACCTCGTCACCGCTTGGCCGAACCATGTTTTCCCATCGACTTGGGTTGACTGAAGTACCCTCGCAAATGGGGGATCAAGCAGCGCGATGGACGATGCATCCTGACTCCTTGACGATTTCGCGGAATCACAACGTTCAAGACTTATTTCTGTGACAGATCGAATGCCACCCTGAACCGAGAACCTTCCAAACCAACAGATGATGCTCCAGAATCGTCAGCGAAACGCTGCATGTGAATGCGCTGGAGCAGCGATCGAATCATACACAGGTGACCAACAGATCGATCGAAACGCCTCAGTCGCCACGCGTTAATTTAAAAGCATCGTGACAGGCGACACACTGCTGCGTCACTGCCTGCAGTGCACCAAGAACAGCAGGAATGTCTCCAGTTACCTCAGCATCTCGCAGAGTGACCGCGAGCTGGCGTGCATTCATATGCATGGCGCTGCCGTAGGCCAACATCTCAGGCGGCATGAAGGCGTGACCCGATTGCAACCCATCTACACCATGCTGGTGCCCGATGCCCAATCCTTTTTCCGCCGCGCTGGCTGCGTCACTGAATTCGCCTGTTGCCGTCGCGGCAATCACCGCATCAATCGCCCTCAAATGAGCGCGCATGCTAGCCAATGTCTCATCATAGGTTTTCGCTGGAAATACCACCGCTTGGCGCTGATCTGAGTCCACCGGGGGGCACGATGGGCATGCGATTGTTGCGCATGATGCGACACACCACTGGCCATGGCGACGCCCTGTACTACACAGACAAACAGCACGACCACAAAATGCATCATGAACCTCCTTGTGAATCTTGTCCTAGAGACTATCTGATTTAACGACGTGCGGTGTAGAAACACGACATCGAAACTCACTTATCTGACGCATCCTTATAAAGTGAGCGAGGCAAAGATAATCCGTCTCGCATCCTCGGCAACCGGCATTGTCATCATCGAATCCTAGATCTCAGCGTATGACCTGATGTACCGTGCCTTGAGAGATATCGGGTACGGCTGTGATCTGACCCCTTTATCCGCAAAAAACCGACCGTGATCGAGACCGACACCATGACGCAAAAATCTGCACTCCTGATTCTGACATCGCACAGGCAACTGGGAGATACCGGACGCGGCACCGGCTTTTATTTCGATGAAATGGCTGCGCCCTATTGGGCCCTGGTCGATCATGGTTGGGATGTGACCATTGCCTCCGTTGCAGGCGGCCAGGCACACGCCGATCCCAAGACACTGGTGGAAGCGGACAACCGTCCCCCAATGGTTGGTCGATTCATGGACAATCAACAAGCCATGGACAAACTCAGCCGTACAGCCAAGGCGTCGGATGTTGATCCAACCAACTACCAATGCGTGTTTCTGCCCGGCGGGCACGGTGCAATGTGGGATTTTGACGACCTGACCATCGGTCAAATTATCACTGAAGCTTGGGCCAATGGCGCGGTCATTGGCGCAGTCTGTCATGGACCGGCGGGCCTTTTGCAGGCAACCGCAGAAAATGGTGAACCCCTAGTCCGCGGCAAAAAGGTCAACAGCTTTACCGATGCGGAGACCCGCCAAATTGAGCTCGTTGGGGTCGAGCCGTTTTTGCTCGAAACGCGACTCCGGGAATTAGGTGGGCTGTTTGAGTGCAGTGACAACTTTACATCGTATGCGGTGCAGGATGGACGCCTCATCACCGGTCAAAATCCCCAATCCACTGTGGCTGTTTGCCAGCTCCTTACAGAAGCACTGGATCGCCTGTGATGACGCACTTAACACTTGCCCTTCATCAAGATTTTCAGGCAACCGTTTGCTAGCCTCTGGTCGGAAAAGGATGTTCGATGCATAAACTGGATGACCATGATCCCGCGCTCCGAGACGCGCGTCTCGCCAATGCCATTGACCACGTCTTGAGCTATGCCCATGTCCACGGTGCCATTGGCCTCACCGAAAGCCACAATTTCAATCGTGTCTTCGTGAACTGGGCGGTCGATATCATGGATTGGCCGGGGTTTCGGCGTGCTGAGCTCGAGCGGGTCAATAAGGTACTCAATCAGCCCGACGTGCCCCCGCTCGATGTCATTCATGAATTGTTATTTCACCTGAAAATTCTGCGACGACGAAAAAATCAGGCATTTCTGACGCCACTCGGGCGCGAACTGGTGGGCCGAACCGCGCGGATTTTTACCTTCGTGACACCGGTCTTTTTATTTGAATTTGATCACCGGATTGGACGTGGTAGTGAGCTCGATCTCAACCAGTGGGATCTCTATCTTGGCATCTTGGATGAATACGGTGATCAACCCATCCAGGCCGAGAAACTCGCTGAAGTTCTGTTTGGAACACCAGATGGTCTCGAACAGGAAACAGTCTTTCTCAGCATGAAGAATCAGTTAGCAGTGCGGTCACAGATTCTCACACCGCTGTCTTGGACCGGGTTACTGAGACCGTCAAGTGGGGGTCGTGCACATTCGCCCGATACCTACACCAAAACGCGACTCTGGGATCTACTCTTTTTCAGTGGGATTGAGCCTGCGGACCCCATCAGGCACTAGCCTTAAATTGGCGAACGCAGATCGTTGCGAACCGCTAACTTCGCCTGAATGAAATCCCTGTGCTCGACATAGAGCAAATCGGCGACACGCCGAATCAAGTGCTCTTCATAATGATCCAAATGCCCATCGGCATAGGCAACCTGCCACATTTGCCGAATCAACTCGATCTTCTCAACGTAATCCAGATCCGCGTTCAGGATTCGGGTGTGCTCATACAAGGAGACAGAATGCGCGAGATGGCTTCGCGCCATGGTCAGCAGTGCATCCACTGCACCTGGCGTAATCCCCCAAGCGCTCTGCATGGCATCTTTTAGACGGATAATCTCTTCTGGATCCTCAGCACGATCCGCCAAACTGACTTCAAGCAGTAGCGCACACGCTGCCAAGGTGGGGGCTGAAAACCCTTGCAATGTCTCCACTGTCGTTGAACTGGAATCGCCAAACAGTGTTTTCAACCAGTCCGTCACCCCTGTTGTCATCACTGAGACTCCCGCCAGTAAGCGCCAAGAATATACAGAGATAACAATCCACCGAGTCCAAATAGGACCGTAGATGCACCATGCAACCGTCCAAATTGACGCTTCAAGCGTGGGTCAGGCTCAGCTAACGCAGACAGGTCATCAGACACTCGGTTAATCGCTGGCATCAACACCCAGTAATTTAGAGCAGCCATGGCAGCGATCGCAAACCCACTCATGGCGAACCACCATTGCGCATAGGTGAGGCCAGAAAAGACCAAAGCAGCACCAACAGTCAGCTCAAGCAAAAACAACTTTGGAAAATACGCACGCAGAAAACGACTCGCCTGCTCCATGGATAACGCTTGGAATACTGTTGGTGAAACCGTGACAATAAAGATAAGAATCGCTCCCACCCAAGCCGCCGCAATCAACGCTGTCAACATCGTACCATCCCTCAATCACCTCTCACTGAGATGGGGGATGGTTGATCCGACAACAACCAATCGCAGCAAGAAAAAGTCCGGCAATTAGGAACATCCCCCCAAGCGGCGTGATTGCACCAAGCCACGATTGATCTGCGAGTACTAACACATACAGCGACCCCGAGAAGAGCAGTCCACCAGCGACCAGTAGACGCAAAGACCACCGTGGCACCTGCCAGCGATCACTCGCAACCGCAAGAATCAGCAGGATGATTGAAACAATCACATGGTAGTACTGTGCTGTTTGCCAGGTTGCAAGGCGTGCCGCTGTGACATGAGACTCGAGCCCATGGACCCCAAATGCGCCCAGCACAATCGCCAACGCTAATGACACCATGCTCAAACGCAACCAAGTCAGACGGTGATCCATTGCCATACTCCGTAGACTAAGGCGGAGATCACTGTGACCACAACAAGCACAGTGATCACCAGTGTTTGAACAAAGTCTTTCAATAGTGCATTGATCAGCTGTCGAGTGGTTGTAGCGCCAAAGGCAACCCAACACATCATTAAAGACAGCGGGAAAAAAGCAATCGTGATGGCAGAGACCGCTGCGAATTCGACAAACCCCAACCTCAGAAAGGGATTCTCAGGCGTTTGGTCAGGACGGCGGTCAGACATCTGCATGCGCGCAGTGTGCCAGACGCCTGGCAATGGGCCAAATTAAATCCCTGTGATCGTTGAGTCATCGAGATCCATCGCAGGAACAGCCACTAATAAGCCTTGCGTCAGATAATGTACGGCTCTCAATTCATCTGCTTGAAACACAAAGGGCAATACATCGCCATTAACTAACTCAACTTCATAAGACCACTCACGCTCGCCATCCGCGATCAAGGTGTCGAGAAAGCCATCAATCAATAGCCCTTTCACCGAGAATGAAATCGCTGTTTCATAGCCGCACGGAACGTCCGGGAGACACTCACGCGTCGATGTACGAAAATGCAACGGCCGACTGTGTCCGTCCGCCACTAATGAGCGAGGCTCAAGAGGTGACTCCGAACGAATCATTAACTGAATCTGATAGTCCACGGCGCGTGACGTTTTTGAGACATAGGCAAAGACATACTGTCGCGCCTCAAGATCATCGATCAAATTCTGATCATCGCCACAAAACAAGGTGGTTACGCGCATGAGGTCGGTGTCTGTTTCTGTGAAGACCTCCACACAGTTCATATAATCCGACAGGGACTGCTCCGATGACGCACTCACAGGGCTCACCCAAGCCACCACACTCAGCACAGCCCCAAGAAACCAGTGATGCGCATACTGCATTGAATACCCCCAAATACCGCAACGATTGCGTTAAAAGGTAGCACAAAGTGCGCAAATGTAAAGAGCACATTGTGCACTATTTTTGGGGCATTCAATCTCATGACGTATCGATGACTCTAACCAGCACGAATTCCGTCTGCGCGTCCCACAAATAAAAATACTAGACGGCGTTTGCTCTCAACTCAGGCATCTGTGAGGAGAAAGTAGCCGATGACTCACATCGGTTTCGAGTAACCGAACACCTCAACCTCTTTGGCCGAAATATCTGATCGAACACGATGTCTCTCAACGCACTGCCAATCTAGCGACATTTTGGGGCTCTGGCGTTGATGACTTCGCAAAGCGGATCCATGGCTTGACCTCCGCGACACTTTTCAGGCCTCGTTAAAACGACTCTTCCTTACCTTAATGCCTGCCCAACGTAAGACTTCTCGAGTGGATTATTCCCAGAACCTTAGATCGTATCGACTGCTCACAGCACAGCCATCTAGTGAGACTTCGATCAATCTGCAGGTCGATCACTACCCCGCGACCATCCGAGCGTTGAGTTCTGCGCCCCGAGCACGCACACTTACTGCTTTCCAGCGTCCAACAAAAGGCACCCCGTTACATGGCACAGTTCGTTTACACGATGAATCGCGTGAGCAAAGTCGTTCCCCCAAAACGCGAAATTTTGAAAGATATCTCATTGTCATTTTTTCCAGGCGCAAAGATCGGTGTGCTCGGTCTCAATGGCTCGGGTAAATCATCGTTGCTCAGAATCATGGCGGGTGTTGACACCGAGATCGACGGTGAAGCCCGCCCGCAACCCGGTATTCGGGTGGGGTATCTCCCACAAGAACCAGAGCTTGATCCAACCCAATCGGTTCGGGAAGCCGTGGAAGAGGGAGTGGCCGAGATAAAGGCGTTATTAACCCGTTTTGACGAAATCTCGATGGCCTTCGGCGAGCCGATGGACGATGACACAATGAATACGCTGCTCATGGAACAGGGCGAACTGCAAAACCAAATTGACGCAGTTGGCGGATGGGAGCTCGATCGAGTCCTTGAACAAGCGGCTGATGCACTGCGCCTACCCCCATGGGAGGCCAGTATCGAACATCTCTCTGGCGGGGAAAAGCGACGCGTTGCACTGGTGCGATTGCTGTTACAAAAGCCCGACATGTTGCTGCTCGATGAGCCGACCAACCACCTGGATGCCGAATCCGTGGCCTGGCTTGAGCATTTTCTGGTCGATTTCGATGGCACAGTCGTTGCGGTCACCCACGATCGCTACTTCTTAGACAATGCAGCTGGGTGGATTCTGGAACTTGACCGAGGTCGCGGCATCCCGTTTGAAGGAAACTACTCAACCTGGCTGGAAGCAAAGGAAAAGCGTCTTGAACAAGAGCACAAATCTGAAGATGCACGACAAAAGACCATCAAGTCTGAGCTGGAGTGGGTGCGACAAAACGCAAAAGGTCGGCAAGCGAAGAGCAAAGCGCGTCTAAAAGCTTTTGAAGAGCTGCAGAGCCAAGACTCCCAAAAACGCAATGAGACCCAAGAAATCTATATTCCACCTGGACCTCGCTTGGGCGACAAAGTCATTGTTTTTAAGGATGTCGCCAAAAGCTTCGAACACAAAATGCTGTTCGAGGGCCTGTCCTTGCAGGTTCCGGCGGGGGCGATTGTTGGGATTATTGGCGGCAATGGTGCGGGTAAGTCGACACTGTTTAAACTCATTACCGGGCAGGAGACGGCAGATGGCGGCGAGATTGAGATTGGTGACACGGTCCAGTTAGCCTATGTTGACCAAAGCCGTGATGCGCTAGAAGGCAAGCATACCGTCTGGGAAGAGATCTCCGATGGCCAAGACATTATCACAGTGGGGAACTACTCAATTCCGAGTCGAGCCTACTTGGGACGCTTCAACTTCAAAGGTGGCGATCAGCAAAAGTTCGTCAAAGACCTCTCAGGTGGAGAGCGCAACCGACTGCATCTGGCGAAAACGTTAAAAGAAGGCGGCAACGTGTTGCTCCTCGATGAGCCCACCAACGATCTGGACGTGGAGACCTTGCGCGCCCTCGAAGAGGCGCTCTTGGCATTCCCCGGAACCATTTTGGTGATCTCGCACGACCGCTGGTTCCTTGACCGAATTGCGACGCATATTCTGGCTTATGAAGGAGACTCTCAAGTGACCTTTTTTGAAGGTAACTACACCGAATATGAAGAGGATCGGAAAAAGCGATTGGGAGGCGATATCATCCCAACGCGTGTCCGCCATCGGAAACTTGCCGACTGATGCATTGGCTGACCAACCCACAGGTGCGCCGGCAGGCGCACGCTCTGAAATGGTCTACCTATCCTGAGGATCAATTACCATTGTGGGTTGCTGATCTCGATTGTGAAGCGCCACCGATTGTGAAAACGCTACTCAATCACGCTGCCGATCATGGCGTATTCGGTTATGGATTGGAGCCACCAGCATTTCGAGACGCCTGGGTGACCCATATTCACCGGGCCTACCAATGGAACATTGATCCAGATTGGATTGTCCCCATCGCGGGTGTCGTACCTGCCATGACCTATGGCCTGGAATGCTTCCCCGATCGACAACGTGTGCTGTCACCAAGTCCAGCCTACCCTTATTTTGCCGGTGTTCCAGAGCGCGCTCGACGGGCTCTGGAACGATATCCATTAGAGCATACAGATGCAGGGTTGGTACCCGATCTCTTGGCATTAGCCGGGCTTCTTGATCAGTCTCACAAGCCATCGGTCTTGCTGCTGTGTAACCCGCATAATCCGGGTGGGGCTGTGTACTCAAAACAGTGCCTTAACGACATCATCACCCTGGCAGTCGAGACCGAAACACCATTAATCTCCGACGAAATCTGGGCGGATCTTCGCTTGGATCCTGTGTCGCATTATCCCCTCGGTCAGTTGGTGCCTGAGACACACCCCAGCTTGACCATTATGGCTGCCACAAAAACTTTCAATATCGCCGGGTTTTCAGCAGCCATCGCGATTGTCCCGCATGCTCCGACCCGAGAGCGACTGCTCGCCACCCAAATAGCCATGCCACATATCACCCCACTCGCCTTCGCGATGACCGCCGGATGTCTGCAAGAAGGGTGGGATTGGCATCGGATGCTGTTGGACGCATTACGGATCAATCGAGCGCGCGTCCAGATGTGGGCAAACGCACATCCGAATATCCGCGTGACAACAGGGCAAGCCACGTTTCTGGCTTGGATCGAAGCGCCCTTGACGGAGGCCGACTGGATAACAGGTCTTACCGACGCAAAAGTACGCCTATCCATGGGACGACCCTTTGGAGATGCCACTGCGGTCCGGTTGAATTACGGAACCTCACCGACCATCCTCGACGAGGCGTTAGGCCGCCTCTCCACTGTGCTGACTAATAGGGATTGCCCATGATTGAACTTCGCCCCCTTGGCCATACCGACATTCAAGTGTCATCGATCTGCTTGGGTACCATGACCTGGGGAGAGCAAAATACCGAAGCGGAAGCGCATGCGCAGCTGGATTATGCGACCACACATGGCATTCAATTCATTGATACTGCAGAGCTGTACCCCGTTCCACCACGTCCGGAGACCCAGGGACGCACCGAGTCCTATTTGGGATCCTGGTTACGCCAACGCGGACATCGGGATGATTTGGTCATCGCCACCAAGGCGTGCGGACCAGGTGACTGGGTCCAGTATTTTCGAGGCGGTCCTCGACACACAGCAGCCTATCTCACAGCTGCAGTTGAGGATTCATTAGCGCGACTTCAAACGGACTACATCGATCTGTATCAGCTTCATTGGCCGGATCGCGCAACCAATTTCTTTGGTCAATTGGGGTATCGACATCGCGAAAGCTCTGAAACACCCATTGATGAGATTTTGGGTGCGTTAGACACCCTTGTTCGCAGTGGAAAAATTCGTGCAATTGGTCTGTCGAACGAGACTCCTTGGGGGTGATGCGGTTTCTCGAGGTTGCACGTCATGCCCAACTACCCTTGGTCCAATCGATCCAAAATCCCTACTCGCTGTTAAATCGGACCTTTGAAATCGGTCTGGCTGAGATTGCACACCGTGAACGTGTGGGTCTATTGGCCTACTCACCACTCGCTTTTGGGGTGCTCACAGGGAAATATCGACATAATCAACGCCCCTCCAACGCCCGGCTCACACTCTTTACGCGATTTTCTCGATACAATAATCCAGAAGCGATTGCTGCCACCGAGGCCTATTGCGCACTCGCTGAGCAATCGGGAATGACGCCGACCGAGATGGCACTCGCGTTTGTCACCACTCGTCCATTCGTGACCTCCAACATCATTGGTGCGACCTCTCTTCAGCAATTGGCAGAAAATATCCAGACTCACAGTCGCGTCTTGCCAGAGTCGGTGCTGAGTGAGATTGAAGCCATCCACCAGCGTCAACCCAATCCTGCGCCATGACGCCGCATCGCAGTCTTCTGTTCCTGCCCGCCGACAATCCTAGGGCACTCACCAAGGCGAAAACATTGCCTGCGGATGCCTGCATTCTGGATCTCGAAGATGCAGTCGCTCCAGAACATAAAGACGCCGCACGCACAGCAGCCGTTGCTGCCATCCAAGCAGGTGGATTTGGTGATAAGCAAGTGGCAGTGCGGATTAATGGACTCCACACCGCGATTGCTCAGGCAGATATTGAGGCGTTATTAACAACACCTCCCCATGCGATCGTGGTCCCGAAAGCGGAACAGGCCGACGACCTGACCGCGCTCGGTGACCTGCTTGATGCGGCCTCAGTGCCGAACCATGTCGGCCTGTGGATCATGGCTGAAACGCCCACAGGTGTCCTCAATGCGCGGGCCCTCTGCGCAGCCCACTGGCGTATTCAAGCACTGCTCCTAGGGACCAGTGATCTCAGCCAAGCCTTACGGCTTCCACCAGATCCTCAGCGCCTTGGACTGCAAACTGCCTTAGGGCTGTGCGTGCTTGCCGCGCGTGAAGCCAACATCGATGTGATTGATGGAGTCTCGTTAACTATCGGCGCCGATGCCGAGTTCGAAGCCGTCTGTCGCCAGGGGCGGCAGCTTGGGTTTGATGGTAAAACTCTGATTCATCCGAGCCAAATCGAGATTGCCAACCGAATTTTTCGCCCGACTGAAGCCGAGGTTGATGCCGCAAGACGGGTGCTCGCCGCCTGGGAGCGGGCACGGGAGCATGGTCAGGGAATTTGCGTATTGGATGGTCGCCTGATCGAATCTCTGCATATCACAGACGCTGAACGCACTGTGACGCTGGCGGAGGCCTGTGCAGGTCGATAGTAGTGCCAATGTTCTGGCTGACTCTAAATCGCAGCGTCAAGCCAACGCCGAACTGTCAGGATTAAAACGAGACCTCGGCGGGCGTGACATCGACCTGGACCACCAATTGATGCTGGCTGCCACCTGTCATCAGCCCTTTGAGCGGGACAACATCCCCATAATCACGGCCCCACGCCAGGGTGATATGTCGCTCAGACGGTAAAATCCCGTTGGTCGGGTCAAAGTCGACCCAGCCCGCACCCGGCATAAACACCGAGACCCACGCATGGGACGCATCGGCCCCCATTAACTTGGGCATTCCAGGGGGCGGTTCAGTTTCCAAATATCCAGAGACATAGCGACACGCCAAGCCTTTCGCACGACACATGGAGAGCATCACATGCGCAAAATCCTGACACACACCACGTCGTTCGTTAAATGCAATCTCAACAGGCGTGTCCACATCGGTAAATTGTCCGTCGTACGTAAACTCTTCGAACATCCGACGGTTGAGATCGGTGAGCGCATCCAGGATTGACCGTCCAGGGACGAGTGACTGGTCAGCATACTGATGCATCGCATCCGAGGCGGCTGGAATATAGGGGCTCGGCCGCAGAAAAACCTGCGTTTTCGCCGGCACTCCAGTGACCGCGTCCCACGCAATCTCAGGCGCAACAGAGGGTTTTGCTGCCCGGACCTCAACCACGGATTCGGCCACCACGGAAAGCTCTGAATGCAGTTCTTCAACCGCAAACTGAGATAGCCGATTGCCAAATACGTCCAATCGCTCGGTGACGATTTCAACAAAGGGTTGAATCACTAACCGAGAGGTCAACACCTGCTGGTTCAGGGTATCGCGGGGCTGCAAGCATGCGAGGTTATGACACAAACTCACGGGTTGCGTGTAACTGTATCGATTGAGATGCCGTATCCGATAGTTCATCGGCTGGCCTTTAAGAGCTGCTGTGGGACGTCTGCGTGACTAAAGTAAGCCAATGTAATCGCTTCGGACAACCCAGACAGTTGGTTCACCAGCCCCGTTAATTGCTCGAATAGCGGTTTCTTGGCAGCACCATAAGCCGTCATTAACTCGTCGACCTGGATCATCTGGACATGCGCATGTAGGCCAAATCCGAGCCGTTGTAATTGCGTTTTTCGTCCACCCAATTGCTGCACCGGCAAGGAGGCCACTTGACGCTCAATCCGTGAGGCGAGATAGCCAATGGCACGGGGCGTCTCCTCATCCAGCAACAACAAATCTAAGATCGCCACTGGGTGCAACCGGGTCCGATACCGTCTCCGATAGGTCATGACGGTATCAGTGACCTCCAAAATCATCTCCCACTCATTCGCATGCTGCGGGGTTAATGTCTGATAGCCATAATGCAGTAAGACGAGCGTCCGACTCGCACGCTCAAGGTGCCGTCCAATATCCATGAACCGATTGGCAAAGGTGCGACTCATGGTGTCGTTATTCAATCCAGAAAATGAGGCCAGCTGCATCAAGACCGCTTCAATTTGATCCAACAGCCTTCCTGGGTCATCCGCACGAATTTGGTTGGCCCGCGCAATCAACTGCTCCAGATTGACCAGGGCGCGCCATGCATCGTCACTCAAGTAGTCAGGCGTTGCCCGCGCGTTTCGCATAATGGCATCGACCAACTCAGAAAAAGACTGTGCGCCCCCAGGCGTAAAAAAGACACGATGGATTTCTGCAATTACCGAGGCAGGGACATCAGTCTCAACGGGTGTGAGATACCTCAGTAACCAAATACCTGCCTGCTGGCGATCTAACCGCACGTCAATCAGCCCCAGTAAGCACTCCCGCAGTACCCGTGTCAGGGAGTCACAGCGCTCGACATAGCGGCCCAACCAAAACATCGCATCCGCGACCCGTGATGGGGTCATCGATTGGTCATGGGAGCCCAAGACCGGCGCTTCCTTCTCAGCCAGAATACTGGCTTGGTTATCCGGCTCGGCGCCCATCACCCAGATGTCTTTATAGAGTTCTGGCATATTGGGACGTAACTGGGCCCAGCGAAAGTCGCGATTACAGGCGGCAAGCCCTCCCGGCATCACCTCAACTGTTCGATCCAACCCTTGCGCAGTGTAGAGTCGAACGACCCCATGGGCAGCAATTCGCTCAGTGCCTTGGGCAACTTGCGTCTCAGCAATCTGGACCGCTTCCCATGCCACCCATTGTGCTGGATCTGCCGCGATTCGTTGTTGTAAGGCCGCCTGTGCTTCGGCACTCAAATCAGCCACCACATAGGAGGGACCACTTGGAAACACACTGGCGTGGCGGACCAAAATAGCAGGCCATATGGCCATCGCCTGAGCATGCTCGTCAGCATCACCAAGCCACCAGGCAGCAACCGAAGGCAACAGTAGGGTCTCCCCCAGAAGTCGCTCACACAGCCGCTCGAAGCGCCCCATCCACAACGGAGAATCAATCACCCCAGCACCGGGAACGTTTGCCATGCGAACACGGCCTTGTCGCACTACTTCCATGAGACCCGGAGTCCCCTGCCGGCTAAATCCATGCATCTCAAGCGGATCCAAGTCATGGTCTGGCACACGTCGCATCACACCCGACACCGGACGTAACCCACTCAAGGTTTTCAGCATCAGACGGCCACCACGGACCGTCAGGTCATCCCCTTCGGCCAAGGTGAAATCAAGATAATTGGCCAAAAAGGCATGCTCAAAATACGAGTCACTCTGTTGCCCGGGCGACAGCAGAATAGAGAGTTCATCGGTATGAGACTCGTCTCGTAGCAGCCCACGCAAGGTTCGGAAAAATCCAGAGAGACGTTTTACAGATAGTTGCCGCAACAAATACCCCATCACTCGCGACATAATCATGCGTCGCTCAAGCGCGTAGCCAAGACCTGCTGGCGCCCGCGTCGAACAGCCCAAGACTCGCCACTGCCCATTCGCGTCGAGCAACAGGTCGTGGGCAAGAAATCCAATCCAGGGTGTCTTTAACTCAAGACCATGGCTTTGGATGACATATTCAGGGTTTGCAAACACAAGATTTGGCGGCAAGGTGCCATCCGCGAGCAACTGCCGAGGTCCATAGATATCCGCCAAAATCGCTTCAAACAGGCGAACCCGCTGAATCAGTCCCGCACTCAGCGTGGCAAAAGTGCCCTCATCCATCAAATACGGCACCACATCGAGGCGACCCTGTCGCAAGGCCTGTTGGCTCTGGGTATGCGCCTGATAGGTCATTCCATTTTCTTTCAGGCGACGCTCGACCTCATCAGCCCAGCGTGCTTGCTGCTGACCCTGATCAAAATCCAACGCGGCATAGAGGGTTTGCCACGCGATTTCGCTGGATTCTGGAAGTTGATCCTGCATCCGATCTTCTTGACCCGAAAAGACGCTAGTGTACCGAGGCGGCCTCAGAACGCATAGCGCCAGTCCATGCCAGAGGCACTAACGCCCAGTCAAGCAGCACTGATCCCCTGGGTATTCCTTGAATCAGAACCCTTTCAACCGCACAATCAGTAGCCGTTGAAGCATCACCTAGGCTGGTCGCCGCCTCAACCGGGACTGAGTGGTTGCAGGTTTAAATCCTGCTGTTCCGACCAAGGTCATGCAGTCCATTTCAGACAGATGGATCACACAGCCGTCCGTAGATAGAGGAAATACCTGTGTTCAATCAACGCTCAATGCCGGAGTGCGACGGCTGATGTTGACCATTCGGCAACTGGATCTCAGTTATCCAGGGTATCCGCCGTTAGCCACCATTGACTGGTCGATCGGCCGCGGCCAGCACGTTGCCCTGCTCGGCCGCTCCGGTGTTGGCAAATCAACACTCTTAAAAGCACTGCTTGAGACACCGAAGCCTCCGCAGATTCAGTGTGAGACCACCCGGATTGCCTACATGGCTCAGTCACCAGTGCTTCTCCCGTGGCTCAGCGCGCGTGACAACGTCATGCTCGGCGCGCGATTGCGCGGGGAGCAATCCTCGGAAACCGCAGAAATCGCTGATGCGCTTCTTGATCGCGTTGGACTCTCGGGACTGGCAGCCCGTGCCGGTGGTCAGCTCAGTGGCGGCCAGAAAAGTCGCGTCGCGCTCGCACGATGTTTATTTGAAGAAGCGGAGTTGGTGCTTTTGGATGAACCCTTTGCAGGCTTGGATCGATCGACCCGCATTGACATGGCCGAACTGTGTCGAGAGCTCTTGGTCGACCAAACCGTGATTCTAGTCACCCACGATCCACGCGATGCAAGCGACTGGCTCGAGGCGGCCTGGGTATTGAGTGCACAGCAACTCAGCGGACCGCTCGATCTCCAAGCCTTTCAGGACGACCGCGAACTGATTCGGGCATTGGATGGTGCCCTATGATCCGTGTATTGCGGGGGTTGATCACCACTGCGGTCCTTCTCACCCTATGGGCTGGAATCGTCTGGATCTTTGATCTTCCACATTACATCCTGCCCGGCCCAGAACGAGTCATATCCGTCTTATGGACCCGACCCGAGCTGTTTGTGCACCATGCGCTGATCACTGCTGCTGAGATCAGCGCGGGGCTCGCGTTGGGGGGCATCTTTGGACTGGCGGTCGCCTGTCTCATTGCAGACTCGCCACGTCTGCAACGCTGGACAATGCCTGCACTTGTGATCAGTCAGGCGCTTCCGGTGTTTGCCTTGGCACCGATTCTGATGCTCTGGCTCGGCTATGGATTTGCATCAAAGTTGGCGATGACCACACTGATTGTCTTCTTTCCGGTGACTGCAGCCACACTCAGTGGATTCAGGGCGCTCCCCAGCAGTTGGTCAGATACCATCACGGCCCTACGTGGACAGCGACTTAGGATTTTCTGGCAAGTCCGCTTCCCGCTCGCGCTCCCCTTTGCCGGTAGCGGTCTCCGAATTGCCGCCTCAGTGGCGCCAATTGGTGCGGTGGTTGGTGAATGGATGGGGTCCGCGGGCGGTCTTGGCTACCTCATGTTGCATGCCAATGGACGAGGGCAAACTGATGTGCTGTTTGCTGCCTTGGTCGTGCTGTGTGGCTTGGCCTTGCTCATCTGGGGTATCACGAATCGTCTGACACGGTCGCTCAATCGCTACCAAGCGTTTGATTAAGACAATGTAAGAGCGGTCGACGACCCGGCATCATCGATAAAATAAAAATACGAGGCACTGATCTGAGTGTGTAACTCAGACAATCCTTGCTGGACCCAATCCATGCTCTCCGTGAGCGTATCCGGTGTCATCCGATCAAGTGCCAGCCCATCAAGTCCCGCGATCAACCCCTGGACCAGCTTGGCATTGACCCGTTCATGCGGCAGTACCGCTAAATCGGCTAAAATTTGGATCAGTGAGGCTGTCATTGATTGCGGAAACTGACGATCTCTCAACACAAATTGCAAAATGCTTTCACCATGCAGGCGGTTACGGGTGCTGTGCCGATACAACTCATAGCCACCAATGGCCGTGAGCACATTTTGCCATCCTAACGCCTCATAACTGGCCCACTGCGCCGAGCCACTGGGAGCCATCTGGGTGACCCGCGGATCAATCATGCGTGACAGCATATCGACGTGTTCGATGCGATCACCCAATTGCAGAAACGCCCAGCCCAAATCACGGGCCATGTTGGACATCAGACAGCCGTGCCAAAGCCGGCAACCTGCAATCACTTGACGGAGTAATCGACTGCGTGCAGATCGATCCAAGGTCGACAGGCTCTGACGCTCAACCAGACCGTGTAATTCGTTTAAACAGACCCACGCATCTTTTGGGATTAGATCGCGGGTGACGCGCGCATTTTCCCGCGCATAGGCGATTGAAGATCGGATCGAACTGGCGTTATCACGGTCCACCATCAACAGCCGCATCACTTCGGCCTCACCAACATCGCCTAATTCGCTCTCTGGATCAAAGACCAGCATGAGAGATTCCCAGTCATAAGGAATGGTGGTCGGTAAATCCAAAATCGTATCAAAGGCTGCAGTGGCAAGCCGCGCAGTGGCTTCAGCGCGCTCCACATAGCGTGATAGCCAATACAGGTGTTCCGCGACTCGCGACAGCATCAGCGCGTTTCCTCATCAGCAATCACCCAAAAATCCTTACTGCCCCCGCCCTGTGATGAGTTCACTACCAAGGATCCCTCCACCAATGCCACCCTGCACAGACCACCGGTCGAGCACCATTGATCGGAGGACTGCAACACAAAGGGCCGCAAATCAACATGTCGCGGCGCTAAGTCACCCGCCTCAGTGACCGTTAAGGTGGTCGACAATGACAGTGTCGGCTGGGCAATCCACACCCTGGGGTTTTCCAGGATCTCGGCGCGCCGAGCCACCAATTGTTCGGCTGTCGAATGCGGGCCGACTAAAATTCCGTAGCCACCCGATGCGTCTGCTGGTTTGACCACCAACTCCGCCAAATGATCCAACACATAGGCGCGCTGTTCTGGATCGGAACACAAATACGTGGGCACATTCGCTAAGATCGGCTCCTCTCCCAGAAAATATCTAATAATTTCAGGAACATATGAATACAACACTTTATCATCAGCCACTCCAGACCCGGGAGCATTAGCAATGGCTACCTTGCCCTCTCGCCAGGCGCGCATCAAACCAGGCACACCGAGTTGCGATTCCGGATTCAGCACGAGTGGATCTAAAAATGTGTCATCGATCCGCCGATAAATCACGTCGACCCGATGGACACCCTGCACAGTCTTCATATACACACAGTGATCAGAATCCACGAACAGATCCGATCCCTGCACTAACTCGGCACCGAGTTGTTGTGCCAGATAGCTGTGCTCGAAGTAGGCCGAGTTGAAAATCCCGGGCGTCAAGACCACGATGACTGGCGAATCAACCGGTCGCGGCGAGAGCGCATTGAGCATGTCTAATAAATCGGATGCGTACCGACTCACCGGTCGGATTTCATGATTTTGGAACAGCTCTGGGTAGACTTGCTTCATCACTGATCGATTTTCGAGCATGTAAGACACGCCACTGGGGACCCGAAGATTGTCCTCCAAGACAAATAGCTGTCCATGATGGTCACGGACTAAATCGGACCCACAAATATGCGCCCAAGTCTCAAAAGGTGGTCGTACACCTTGTGCGAGTGCGATGTAGTGGGGCGAGTTGTACACCAGCTCGCGAGGGACAATCCCATCACGCAAGCACGCTTGTTCATTGTAAATATCATTCAAAAAATAGTTCAGGGCTTTTAGACGCTGCTTCAACCCACGTTCCGTCTCGCGCCATTCACTCTCGCGCATCAGGCGAGGCACCAAATCCAACGGCCATGAGCGATCGATATTGGTCGCGTCCGAATACACCGTAAATGAAATCCCTTGGCTCTTAATGGCTGCTTCGAGGGCTTGATGGCGGGCGGAGAGGACTTCAGGCGACAATTGCCTCAAAAAATCAATCAGGCGTTCAGCACCTGGACGGGGCGATCCATCATCTCGAATGAGTTCATCAAAAATTTGGCCTGAGCGAATCGCGTCAGTGACTTGGATCACAATCCATTTGCCTTACATAGGTTCCTGCAGGTAGTTTCAGACCGGCCACCACCGGATGCAAGTACAAAGAGGTTTTTATGCGCGCGATCGTTTCCCCCGCGAAATCACTCAACACCACGTTAGAGCATGCCCATCCAGCCACCAGTCAGCCGCGATTTCTCGCCGAGGCAGATCAGCTGGTACAGCAGATGCGTGCCTATGATCCCGCGGGTCTCGCAAAATTAATGCATCTGTCAGATCCATTGGCTGCGTTAAATGTCGCGCGATTTGAGCAGTGGCAACCCGATCACACTGACCCCTCGCTATTGCCAGCGGTGTTTGCCTTCAACGGCGATGTGTATCAGGGTCTTGAGGTGCAGTCATTGAGCATCGACCACGTGCAGGCAGTCAATACCCGCATTCGGATCCTCTCTGGACTCTACGGACTGTTGCGTCCGCTGGATGCATTCCGGCCCTATCGGCTGGAGATGGGCACAAAAATCCAAGTGCAGTCAGCAGCGTCACTGGCAGGATTTTGGCGCCCCAAAGTGACCGCCGAGCTCAATGCCGAGCTTGATGGTGCGCCGCTCGTCAACTTGGCCAGCCAAGAGTATGCAGACGCCGTGGATTTTAAGCAGATTCAGTCGCCAATCATCACCCCGGTCTTTCAGGATTGGAAAAATGGTCAATTCAAAATCATCAGTTTCTATGCCAAACGGGCACGTGGACTAATGGCACGGTTTATTGCCCTCCATGCCCCACAGGCTGAACCTGACTTATTCGAGTTCAACCTCGGCGGCTATCAATACAATGCGGACCTGTCCAAGCCAAACAAGCCGGTGTTCACGCGGAACCCAGACGCATGATGACAGGTCCCGATGGCCTCATTGCGCCCTGGCTCGAGGTCGTCGCCCCACGCACGTTAGTGGTGATTGGCCCGACACTGCCGCTGGTTGAAAACTACCAATCAACCCATGCGGTCGATGTGGTTCAATTATCGCCTGACCCGCATGCCTTAACCCATCACAGTATGCGCTACGAAGCCGTCTTAATTAGCCAGGTGATCGAGACCGAGGACGATCTAGTCCTTCCTGGGATTGCCCGTAATCAGCTGGCCCCACAGGTGTTTGTGTTGATCCGCCCCGCAGTCATCGCCCCCTCCGCACTGTTCGGCTTGGGCTATGTGCGACATAGCGAAACGCATGATCGAGAGGGGCCGCTCTTGAGTTTCTGTTACACACTCGCCACCTATAACCACACGCGTGCTTGGAACAATGCAAAATTCTGGGCAAATCCTGAACAATGGAATAAACACTGGTGGTGACATGCGCAGACAGATGGGATGGCTTTGGTGGCTGGTTGCAAGTGTTGCAGTCGCAGATGTCGTTGCCCCCGACTTTAGTGACCGAAGCTACCGCGCACTGACGTTAGACAATCAATTAAAGGTACTCCTGATCAGCGATCCAACGTCTGACCGGGCTGCTGCCTCAATGGATGTCGCGGTTGGCAGCAATCATGATCCTCAGGCGTATCCTGGACTCGCGCATTTTCTAGAGCATATGTTATTTCTCGGCACCGATCTGTTTCCCGAGGCGGGCGAGTATCAGCAATACATCAGCGCATCTGGTGGATCACACAACGCCTTTACTGCGCCAGAGAACACCAACTATTTCTTTGATGTCCAACCCAATGCCCTGCCCGGGGCCTTGGATCGCTTCAGTCGATTCTTTGTCGCGCCCCGCTTTGATCCGACCTATGTCCGACGGGAAGTCAACGCGGTTCATTCCGAATATCAATCCAAGTTACAAAATGAAGGCAATCGGAGTTTTGCGGTCACCAAAGAGGGCCTAAACCCCGCCCATCCATTCCAAGGGTTTCATTCGGGTAATCTGGAAACGCTCGATCAACCTGGCCTCGTTGAGGCGGTAACAACATTTTATCAAGCGATGTACTCAGCCGATCGAATGGCTTTGGCGGTCTTATCATCCGATTCCTTGGATACCCTCGAATCACTGGTTCGTGATCGCTTCAGCAACATAACAAACAGTAACTTGGGCCCAATTCGGACACTTGAGCCACTCCTAGATCGAACCATGCTTCCTCTCGAAGTACGGTCACAACCGATTGGTACCAGCCGACGTCTCTCACTGCTCTGGCCCGTACCGGCCAGTGAGGCGCATCAGGGTTCAAAACCCATGACCTACTTGGGTCATCTGATCGGGCATGAAGGTCCGGGTAGTCTCTTTGACATCTTGAAGTCCAAGGGCTGGATCAATGGCTTGAGTGCGGGCCCAAGCCTCGCGATGCGCGATAGCGAGTTATTCGGAATGAGTGTGAGCGTCACCGAAGAAGGCTATCGGCAACGTGATGCCATCATTGAGGCGTTGTTTGCCCAGCTTTATCAAATAGAGCGCGAAGGCATCGCACCATGGCGGTTTACCGAACTACAGCAGGTCGCCGAAGCGAACTTCCGGTTTGCTGAAGACGCCTCAGCACGGGGCACAGTGACCACATTGTCTGAGGCGATGCAGACCACGCCAATTCGGGAGCTATGGACCCGTGATCGTCTGCTCACACGCTTTGATCCGGACCTGGTGATGGATTACCTGTCGTGGCTCACGCCAGAGAATCTGTATCTTCGGGTGACGGCTCCCGAAGCGCTAACAGATCAGGTCACGCAGTACTACCCGACGCCCTTTGGCAAAGAGCGTATCCAAGACAATCGACTGCAAGCCTGGCAGCGTGCTCGACACGGAGAGGCACCAACGATTGGGCAATTGCCCGCGCCAAATCCCTTTATCGCAACGACCTTCACGCGGTTGGTCCCAAGCGATCGTCCCGAAGGCGTGGTCATCCCGACGCGGGTGATTGAACAGCCTGGCATCGTTGCCTATGCACTCTCTGAAACCCGCTTCGGACAGCCTCGCTCTGATCTCTATATTCGGCTTCGTACCCCGCTTGCGTCACAAGATGCCGACAGCAAAGTGATGGCTGATCTGTTGGCCGATTATCTGAACGACCGACTCAGTGCGATGACCTATGATGCCGCCATTGCGGGCGCATCGTTAGGGGTACAGTCCACGCAATCGGGCTTTACACTCCAAGCCTCCGGCTATCACGATGGCGTCATGCGTTTGGTCCCTAACGTCCTAGAGACCTTACCTCCACCGCTGATCGATGCGGGCACCTTTGCACGGCTTAAAGCCCGACAATTGGATCGTCTGTCCGCCTACGATAAGCAACGGCCGGTCAACCGGTTATTGAGCGAGTTGACCGTCACCCTCATGCCACGCGAATTTCTGGAAGCAGACCGATTGGCCGCGATCATCGCATTGGATCGAGAGACGTTTCATGAATATCAAAAGGCCGTCTTTACCGGTCTGGTTGCAGAAGCATTTTTACATGCACCGCTGACCCTGACTGAATCGACGGAGTCCCTGAAGCGCTTGATTGCAAAGCTGCCAATTGATCCAGATGGTGCTGGTATTGAACTCTCAACCGGCTTATGGCCAGAGGGCGCGCAAACTAAATTCCGCTACAACCATCCAGATCACGCCTCAGTCTTGGCTTTTGTGATCGATGATGAAAGTACGTCCGCTCGCCTCAAAGCACAACTGCTCGCCAATTTGATCGAGGCGCCCTTTTACACCCAACTACGTACTGAGAAACAGTTGGGATATCTGACCTTCGCGATGGCTTTTCCTGTGCTCAATCGACCTATTCTCGCGGGGGCAGTGCAGTCTCCAAATGTAGAGGCGACTGTTCTAGCCGCGGAGATCAAGGGATTTTTCAGAGGGTTTCGGGAGACCCTCGCACAACTCGACCCCGAGACCTTTAATCGGGCAAAAGCGGTGTTGAAAGAAGAGCTTGAATCTCCTTGGCAAACCCAATCCGATTTATCGAGCGCGCTTTGGGGTACGATCGGACTGCGTCGTTCGTTCGACGAGCGGACGCAACGTCTTGCCGAACTGGATGCGTTGTCACGTAATGATCTACTGGTGTTCTATGATGCCCTACTGAGTCAAGGCGGTCTTACACTGGTTGCATCACCGACTCAGTCGCCGTAATCAGCCCCAAGGCAAACACCAAAGCGCCATGGCGGTCGAATTGACGATCCGCCTCCGGCACCTCATCAAGCACGCCCACGTGGGCTAAAGAACGCAACAAGGGTTCACTCAAGCCTGCGAGTAAGACCCGACGACCACGCTCTTTGGCATCATCAATCATCTCGCTCAAAGTCAGCCCTGCTGACAGATCGACATGCGCGACCTCAGTAAAATCGACAATCAGCACCTGATAATCCGAGACACTGGAAAAACGTCGCGCGATCCCACGAGACAAGCCATAGCTCATGAACCCGTTGAGCTTATAAAGAAGCACGCGTTGATTGGCGTCAGCGAGCAAGGCCTCCTCATCCGCCGATAAATTAGGAATATCTTGCGCGCTCCGCCCAATGGACATTGTGGTTAATTGATGTTCGCTAAATCGGTACAAGGTCTCCAAATTTGCGATAAAGACCCCAATCACCACCGCAGTAATCAAATCCACGAAGACCGTGACACACAGCACCAAGATCATCAGACCAGCTGAAAACGGGGGTGTTTTATGGAGCCTTCGAAGAAAACGCCAATCGATGATATCGAGCCCTACCTTCAACAAAATCCCCGCAAGTACTGCCAGCGGAATTTGTTCTCCCACGGGTGCAGCACCCAGCATCAGCGCAGCCAATACCACACTGTGCAACATGCCACTGACTCTGGTGCGGCCTCCCAATCGAATATTCACCAAGGTCCGCATGGTTGCTCCAGCCCCCGGCAAACCACCAATCAACCCCGCCACAATATTCCCCAAACCCTGTCCTCGGAGCTCACGATCTGAGTCGTGCTGCGTCCGAGTGAGGTTATCTGCCACAAGCGAGGTAAGCAGTGAATCAATCGCACCAAGTGCGGCCAGTAGACAGGCGGACCCGAGCATTTGCGGAAAGTACTCGAGTGAAATCTGGGGCCAAATGATACTGGGGAGCCCGCGAGGGATTTCGCCAATACGCGGCACCTCAGAAAAATCTGCCCCTAACGAGAGCGCCGAGAGTCCAATCAGGGCCATCAAGGGCGGGGGCAACACTTGAAATCGTTTCGGCCATAAAAACAAGGCCGCAAGTGTTGAGCCGCCTAAAATAAACGCCGGGATCGACAAGGAGCGAAAGGCCTCCGGCAACGTAACAAGAGCCTCGAGCGGATTTGATTGGGAAGCCACTCCGAGTAAGGGAGCAATCTGCAACAAGATGATAATAACCCCAATGCCTGTGATGAATCCGCTCACGACAGGGAATGGCACCATCACAAAATACCGACCGAGTCGGAGTTGACCCGCGATGATTTGTAGGATGCCGGCCAGACTGACCACGGTGAACGCAATGGCCAGTCCCTGATCAGGATCCAGCGCAATGGTCTCCGTCAGAATCACCGCCATCACCACCGTCATTGGCCCAGTGGGTCCAGAGACCTGCGAAGGAGTTCCACCGAATAAGGCAGCAAAAACCCGACAGCAATAGCCCCATACAGGCCAGCCGCCGCCCCAGCACCAGATGCCACACCAAAGGCCAACGCCAACGGAAGAGCCACAACTGCCGCTGTGACGCCACCAAAGAAGTCTCCTCGACTGATCATCTCTATCCTTATCAGACCGAATGATTAGATTAGAGGTTGATTGTCCAACCAAATCGCGTACGCCTGCAATTGGTCTAACTGATGAGTCGCAAGTGCGTTTGACTCAGAGAGCGCCTCGAGTTCTCGATGAATTGACGCCAGGGTCACGCCCGGCGACTCAGTGGCGAGAAGTTTCTGCCGACGCGTCCGTTGCCATTGACGCCATTCCCCTTGGCTTAAGCTCTGCGGAAAGTTCCGTGCACGATAGCGAAACACCAGTTCCGGAAGACGCGGATCATTGAAGTGAGGCATCCAAGTGCTGAGCGCTTGAGGATCCATGTGCGGGCACGACGCCAAGATCTGACGATCAGAGTCTGGAAAAAATCCCCCCGAATAGAGCAATTGATCAACATCCAGAGGCAGGTCTGTGGTGAGATCGGGCCGAAAGGCATCAAGCGTCATCGCATACAACTCACGAAATGCAGCGCTTGATTGCACGGCATGCCACTGCCCTAGATGGGTTGCCTCAAGATCAACCTGATGACTCTCAGGGAGACGGACCTCCGGGTCTGATAATATCTTAGATCGTGGCCACAGCATGGGCTGGCTATTCGCTCGAATCATGCTGACTCCCGCCTGTGACAGGATCCGTCGACGGGTCGTCAGATTCTCTTTGGACGTTGCCTGCTCAGCGACTAAGGCAGATACCGTGGCAGGATCGTGACGCAGATCAAAGGCGATAAAGTCACCATCTGGGCCCAAACGAAATGGAATCCACAGCGCTCGCAAATACCCACGTGTAAGCCCTGCGAAACTGGTGACCTCATACACCCCCTCCTCACGTCCATGGGCTCTAATCAGTGCAATCACTGTCTGTTTATCAATTAAGGCCATGGCTTCCTGGAAGAGATCCGGATCGTACTTCGCAAGCTGTGCCGCCAAGCGGGCGGTCACGGTGACATCAGATGCCGCATCATGGGCACGCAACCCACGATCTAAGTCATTCACAGGACCGAGCCGATCCAACCGAAAGCGCGGTGTTCCATCAGCATCTTCGGGCCAACGGATAGCGCCAAAGCGCAGTGCAAAGAAGGTCAAGACCACTGGATACAAATCAAAGCGTCCACGACCCTCGGCAAATTGCCAGCGGTATGGATCCCGTAAACTTCGATACAACACGTGCTGTGTGAAACGATCATCAAAGCGACGATTGTTGTACCCGGCAACCCACGTGCGAGGACTGATCAGCAGGTCCAAGGACGCGGCGAGCTCGGCCTCAGTGATTCCGTGCTTTTGATGGCGCTCAGGTAAAATCTGGTGCACCAAAAGTGCCCCTGGACTGGGCAAGACATCATCCGGCAACCGAACGAACTGCGAACTGGCCTCATCACTGGATTCGCAGGACAAAGACGTCCGCAACCAACCCATCTGGATCGGTCGATCTAAACTCGGGTCACGGCCACTGGTTTCATAGTCGTACCAGAGCAGTGTGTGCTGTGTCTCGATCACCATCCCATCTGCTCGTTTTCCATGGATTTCCCAAGAATGTTACTTGACGACACACCCTTCGATCAGTAGAGTGCGTCCCTCGATTGCGGGGTGGAGCAGCCTGGTAGCTCGTCGGGCTCATAACCCGAAGGTCAGAGGTTCAAATCCTCTCCCCGCTACCATCATTATAAAGGGTAGATCTGATAGAAGCAGGTCTGCCCTTTTTTATGGACTCCTAACGTGCCTCGGTGACCGTCTGATCTAGCGCCTGTAACAGGTGCAATAACTCAGCAGTCACGGCCTCACCCTGAGCCGCCACCATCTCCGCATAGGGTCTGATTTCGCAGCGCTCAGGCAAAGGGTCTCCTGTTTCCAACACCTCGTGCAAACGCCCAATACAGATGAACTGTAGCCACTGCGCCAGGGTCAACTGGTCGCAACAAAATGGAACAACACTCTCAAGTGCCGCTCGTGATGGACGCTCATCGGACCACTGCCCGGTGCGACGGAGATAGTGCTCTAACTCTCCAAGCACCCGCTGAACGTCTGACCGTTCAGCCACGCATACCTCGCTCTAATTCCGCATGAAGCGCTTGAAATGCATGGGTCAAGCGATGGTTTGGATGAGAAAATACCAGTGGCTTCGACAATTCATGTGACTCACGCATGACCACGCTCGGTGGTAACAGGGTCTCTGTCACCGGATAGCCGTCAGCCACAAGCGACGCGATCAAAGTTCTTGGCAGACTCGCACGTGCCGGCACCTGATTCGGGATGACTGCGGCGAGACGAAGGCTCGGATTATGATCTGCCCGAATCTCATCAAAATTCATCGTTAGTTGATGCAGAGCATGGACCGCGAAACGATCACAATCAAAGGGCACCAAGACGTCATCAGCAGCGATCAGTGCAGAGCGAGAGAAAAAATTAAGGGCTGGCGGCGTATCCAAATAGATCCGATCAAACTGACCCAAAAGCGTGTCGAGTGCTTCACGCAATTTATACATCTTGTATCGACTTTCGAGCTTGTGCTCGAGTTCTAAGAGTCCAGGACCAGACGGCATGATGCTCAGTCCTGCAAAGTGCGTCTCATGAATCAGCGTCGCCAGGGGTTCACGTGCATATAAATTAAGTTGGTTCTGGAAAAACACTTCCGTCCCTGGTCGGGCCGCGTGCGCTCCCATGACATATTGCGACGCGTTGCCTTGCACGTCTAAATCAATCAGTAACGTCTTCAAGCCCTGCTGAGCACTCACGGCCGCAAGGTTCACTGCAATACTGGATTTCCCAACGCCCCCTTTTTGATTAAAGACGACGCGACGGATCATCCACCTTCTCCGCGGCCAAGGCTTTGTACCTGACGATCCATATCGATCAATCGTTGCGTCAGTTGCTTCCGGGTCGCATCAACTGACTCCAGCAGTGCCTGCTGAGCACGCTGATCTTGTAGCAAACGATCGACCTGCTCGGTGAGTACATCGATCGTGAGAAGTGCCGGATCGGGCTCAGCAAGTGCAGTGACGCGTTGATCCAACCGATCGATTGTGAGCTCCAAACGCGTGATCGCCTCGAGCTGCTGTTGCACCAGTTGCAATTCCCGCTGGAGTCGGGCGTCACTCAAGGTCGCCTCAGTCAATTGCCGTTCCAGGGTGTCAACACGGGACTGGGCGGCAATCACCTCTGTAATCCGATCCTGCTCTGTGAGCAGCTCATTTCGGATCAAGCCAATCGAGTCAGTCAATGCGGTTTGTGCTTGGGCCAATAGCTCTTGAGCGCCCGCCAATCCACCAATCTCTGATGCGAAGCGGGACTCTAAACCTGACTGTGTACCGCGTAGCGCACTGACATCTTGATTCGTTGCGTTCAGTGCTGTTTGCAATGACTCATTGCGTGTTTGCAACCGTTTGATCGAGGTCTCAGTTTGGGTGACTGCACCTTTGACAGCGGTCAGTTCCGCGTTGAGCTTCTCAAGCGCACGATCGGCTTGACTGAGACGCAATCCAAACTCCTGCTTGATTCGCCCTTCTGCTGCGATCACAGCTTGTCGTGTTTGCTGATCAGACAATGCCAGCTCACCGGTGGCCATATTCTGAGTCTCGGTCACCAGCCGTAATTGTTCAGACAGTGCCTTGGCTTGCTCGCGCGCAGAGCGAAGCTCAGCTTGATACTGTCCACCCTCTTGCAAGGCAAATAGACCGATCCCGGTCGAGATACTCAAACTGACTAGGGTAAAGACCCAGAGAATCCATGGGGTACGCGTTTTTGCAACTGCCTCAGTACGCGGTCGAGTTGAGGTGCGCGCGGTCGCGGTTTGCTCTGGCGCCGACGCCATCGATACATTGTAGTCATCGGATAAACGGGGTTCTTTGCGGGTCATAGGTCTTCCAATCTGTTCCCTTAGTGTACCTAATCACTCATTCATATGGCCAAGCTTCCGATTAAAACGTTGATCTTTCCAAACCGGGCCCCAAACTACGCAAAGACGACTGACCCGATCGGAGGATACTATGGCGTTCGAACTGCCCTCTCTGCCTTATGCGAAGAATGCATTGGCACCGCACATTTCTGAAGAGACTCTCGAGTTTCATTATGGCAAGCATCATAAAACCTACGTGGATAACCTCAATAATTTAGTGCCCGGCACAGAGTATGAAGGGAAGAGTTTAGAAGACATTATCACCAGTTCGTCTGGCGGGATCTTCAACAACGCGGCGCAGGTTTGGAATCACACCTTTTACTGGCATTGCCTGTCACCCAATGGTGGCGGTGAACCGACTGGTGATCTTGCTGAGGCGATCAACGAAGCCTTTGGATCCTTTGAAAACTTCAAAGAAGAGTTTACCAAAACATCCGTCACAACCTTTGGATCCGGCTGGGGATGGCTAGTGAAGACGGCTGACGGGACACTCGGCCTTGCAAGCACAACGGGCGCCGGTAACCCGATGACTGACGGGAAAACACCGCTTTTGACGTGCGATGTTTGGGAGCATGCCTACTACATTGATTATCGCAATGCGCGTCCAGCGTATCTGAAAGCCTTTTGGGAATTAATCAATTGGGACTACGTCGCGGAACAATACGCGAACGCCTAACGCCTACTCCTATGAAAGCCAGCCCGGATCAGTTCAGCTGATGCGGGCTTTTTATTGCATTCATATTTTGTTAGTGCAATATTATTGCAATAACGTTCATAGGAGCTTAATCCATGCGATACCTCGCAACCCTCATCTCAATCTCACTCATCGCACCAACCACCTTTGCAGTTGAGCGACGTGCCGCCGATGCTCACGTCCATGGCGCGAGCATGCTCAACATTGCGATCGATGGACCCTTGCTTGCGCTTGAATTCGAGGCACCCGGAATGGACCTTGTTGGCTTTGAGCATGCCCCAACAACGGATGCGCAACACCAACGTATTGACGACGCCATGGCTGCACTCAACGCGCCCGAGACGCTATTCGGTCTCCCCAATACTGCGCAGTGTGCGCGAACACAGACCACAGTGCACGGGCCAGAGCATGAAGCCGAGCATACAGAGGCAAAGGGGCATGAACACGGAAAATCACATGCGCATAAAGCCGAGCACACAGAGGCAAAGGGGCATGAACACGGAAAATCACATGCGCATGAAGCCGAGCATACAGAGGCAAAGGGGCATGAACACGGAAAATCGCATGGGCATGATACCAAGCAAAAAGAAACCGAAAAGGACACTCATTCCGAGTTTCATGCAGTCTACCAATGGTCTTGCAAAGAGATGGGCGCTCTTAAGATGTTAACGCCGACATTATTTACCCGTTTTCCTGGGATGCAGACGATCACAGTCGAGTACGCAACACCCAACGGACAGGGTACGCTAGAGGTCACAGCAACAACCCCAGGTGTGCGCTTGCCTTGATTCTACAAACACAGTCACTCAGTCATACGTTGTCAACGGGGGAGATTCTGGCGTTCCCCGATATCACCTTGGAGGCCGGCGAGCGTGTTGCGCTCGTCGGTCCATCGGGATCTGGGAAAACGACACTCCTGAATTTACTGACCGGAATCATCCCGATTCAAGCAGGCAGCGTGATCATGCTTGATCACGTCTTTGCAGCATTGAGCAGCCGAGAACTGGATCACATCCGCGCAACGCATATTGGGCTTCTCTTTCAAACGCTCAATTTACTCCCCTATTTGGATGCCGCGACGAACGTCGCTTTAGGGGTGCGTTTCTCCGCAGCGCGACGCGCGCGGGTGAAGCACCTCTCACGTGACATTGAGGCGCTCTTTCAAGCCCTAGGACTCGGCCTCGAGCTTCTCTCCAGACCCGTGAACCAACTCAGTACTGGCCAGCAACAACGGGTCGCCGCAGCCAGAGCATTGCTGGGTGGTCCGGAGTTAATCATTGCTGACGAGCCGACTTCCGCTTTAGATCCAGTCTCCGGCCAACGCTTTTTAGATGCTCTTTTTTCGTCGATGGACCGGGACCGACAAGCTGCTCTTGTAGTAACCCATGATCCACAGGTTGCAAAGGCCTTTGATCGACAGATCGTACTGCAGGCCCAAGGAGAGCGTCGATGTTCAGTCTAGCGCTCAATTCTCTGCGCTTTCGCGCACTGCCGGTGAGCTTGATTATCGTCTCCCTGACACTCGGGTTGTCGCTCATCTTGATCGTCGATCGCATTCAGGAAGGAACACGGCGTGGCTTCGAGCAGACTCTATCCGGTGTGGACTTAATCATTGGACCGCGAAGTGGCGATCTGCAAATGCTGCTCTATACGGTGTTTCACCTGGGGAATGCGACCAATAACGTCACCAGTCAATCGATCGATGCAATCGCCAAGAACCCAAATATCGAATGGATCGTCCCCATTGCCTTAGGCGACAGCCATCGAGGCTATCGTGTGGTTGCAACGGATCCTCATTATTTTGAATATATTCGCGGGGCCGGTGGAGCCCCACTGCGCTTTGCAATAGGAACACCTCTCGATGCGCTCAATGACGTGGTGCTCGGCGCCACCGTCGCACGACGATTGGGATATACCCTTGGAGATTCACTGTTTCTGTCACATGGCAGCAGCCCAATGGGTGCAGTACATGACGATTACGCATTTAAAGTGACAGGGATCCTTGAGCCCACTGGAACACCGACCGATCAAGCGGTTTTCATCCGGCTTGAAGGATTCTCATTGCTCCACCTTGGCTGGCAATCTGGATCCCGTCTATTTCGGACTGATCGCATTCTTGCCGCTAACCCAAGCCTTGGCGATCTTCGTCCTCGAGACGTCACCGCCGCCTTTGTTGGGGTTAAAAGTCGACTACAAGTCTTTCAATTACAACGCGCGATCAACGAGTATCCAGAGGAGGCGCTAAGTGGCGTATTACCCGGTGTCGCACTCGGTCAACTGTGGTCATTGCTTGGAACGGCCGATCGGGCGTTTAACCTATTAGCGTGGATTATCTTGGGTGTTGCCGTCATCTCGATGATGACCATGACCGTGACAAGCTTGGAGTCTCGCCACCGAGAGATGAGTATTCTTCGGGCTGTTGGCGCCTCACCAACCTATCTCGGCGGTCTCCTATTAGCTGAAGCGGCCCTGATCGGCTTGGCAGCCTCAATCTGCGCAACCGTCATCGTCGGGATAGCCAGCCTATGGGCACGCCCTTGGCTAGAAACCACTCTTGGCATTTCGCCTGAATTAAGTTGGATGGCGGGGAACGATTGGCTCACACTTGGCGGCGTGATCTTCGCTGGGATATTGAGTGCACTGATCCCCGCGTTCTTGTTGTATCGTTCAACTCTGCAATATGGCCTGACGGAGCGACGCGCATGACTGCAATCCGCACACTTGTCGCGATTGTGATACTGGCAACCGCGAGTATCGGGCAAGCGGCCATCACCCCGACCGATGCTGATTTAGCACGCTGGGGGAGTAATTGGGACCGACTGATTCCCGAAGGAGCCTACGACTTTATCCCCGATAACTTTACCTTCGATCTGATGTTTGATCCGACTTTTCAGTCCAAGTTGGACGAAGCGAATCTCAAACTCAACGCGACTATCGAAGGTGTGACACTGGATTTGGCCGGATTTATGGTGCCACTCGAGACCGCCAACGGATTGGTCCAATCCTTTTTACTGGTTCCTGAAGCAGGCCAATGCGTCCACGTTCCCCCACCCCCTTTGAATCAAACCATCTTTGTCGATGCCTCCAGCGCTCCGGTTCCCCTGCGCGATCTGTATCAACCCATTCAGGTCAAAGGACGCGTTTCGGTCGGGCGGGCGCAACATGAAATTGCAGAAAGTGGCTACGTGATGATTCCTAATATCGTCGAAACCATTGATCTCGGTGACGATTTAGTCCCGGTGGTTCCAGGAGCCGACGGTGATCGATAAGGAGCAACTGGCGATTCGTTGTCTGGCTGCGCACAAAAATCTCACTCCGCAGCGCATGCAGATCCTCGAGGGACTCAGCAGACAACATGAACCCTGCTCTGCCTACGCTCTCAAAGATGCGCTCGCGACCCAAGGGCATCGATATAACATCAGTACGGTATATCGGGTGCTCGAGTTTTGGGAAGCCTTGCAAGTCGTTCACAAGCTGACATCCAACAATACCTATGTCCTTTGTCAGGATGAGCATGCCGAACATGTGCACGTCATTCGGCATTGCCAGCAATGTGCAACGACACACGAAGATTGCCAGACCTCACAAGCCTTAAAGCTCCCGCAAACGCTGCAGAGTGATGGCTTCCAAGCGGATCCAAATCAAGTCATCGAGCTGACCGGGGTATGTCAACGCTGCCAAGACGACGGTGTGTGATGCGCTCACGTGCAGGGTGATCAGCGAAATAGTCCGATCGTTAAACAATAAAAAACCCCGGACAGCAAGCTGACCGGGGTTTCGCAGGCGAAGGCCGATTACATCATGCCGCCCATGCCGCCCATGCCAGGATCCATTGCTGGACCTGACATGCTTATCTTCTTTGACTTCTGTGATCATGCACTCAGTTGTGATCATCATGCCTGCCACAGAGGCCGCTGCCTGCAACGCAGAGCGAGTCACTTTGGCCGGATCAAGAATACCCATCTCAATCATGTCGCCGTACTCACCTGTTGCTGCATTGAAGCCGTAGCTCCCTGAGCCTTGCTTGACCTTATCGACCACTACTGACCCTTCGCCACCGGCGTTGGCAACGATTTGGCGCAAAGGCGCTTCCATCGCACGCTTCGCAATCGTGATGCCCACGTTCTGCTCTTCGTTGTCACCGGTCAGATCAGAGATCGCTTGCAATGCACGAATCAGGGTCACGCCACCACCGGCAACGACACCTTCCTCAACTGCAGCTCGAGTCGAGTGCAGAGCATCTTCAACACGCGCCTTCTTCTCTTTCATTTCGACTTCAGAACCAGCGCCGACCTTGATCACAGCAACACCACCAGCCAATTTGGCTTTGCGCTCTTGCAGCTTTTCACGATCGTAGTCTGAGGATGTCTCCTCAATCTGTGCTTCGATCTGCTTCACACGTGCCTTGATGTCATCCGCATTTCCGGCTCCATCAATGATCGTGGTGTTTTCCTTTGTGATCTGGATACGCTTTGCAGAACCAAGATCATCCAGTGTGGCTGTCTCAAGTGAAAGGCCAACTTCTTCTGAAATCACCGTCCCACCTGTGAGTACCGCGATATCCTGCAACATCGCTTTACGACGATCACCAAAGCCAGGTGCCTTCACACCACACACTTTCACGATGCCGCGCATGTTGTTAACAACCAAAGTTGCCAGCGCTTCGCCTTCAATGTCTTCAGCAACCAGCAATAAGGACTTGCCTGCTTTCGCGACGCCTTCCAGAATTGGAATCAATTCACGAATATTCGAAATCTTCTTATCGACCAATAACACCAGCGGTTCGTCGATCTCTGCAGACATGTTGTCTTGGTTGTTGATGAAATAAGGTGACAAGTAGCCACGATCGAACTGCATGCCCTCAACGACATCAAGTTCATCATCAAATCCAGAGCCTTCTTCAACAGTGATTACACCGTCTTTACCGACCTTCTCCATCGCATCAGCGATGATTTGACCAACGCCTGCATCCGAGTTCGCTGAAATCGTTCCGACCTGGGCAACTTCTTTGGAGTCTTCACATGGCTTCGCCATGCCACGAATGCTTTCAACCGCAGCTTTCACTGCTTTGTCGATACCGCGCTTCAGATCCATTGGGTTCATGCCGGCAGCCACTGCCTTTAACCCTTCGTTGACGATTGACTGAGCCAATACAGTGGCTGTTGTCGTGCCATCACCCGCCACATCTGACGTCTGTGAAGCCACTTCTTTTACCATCTGGGCGCCCATATTTTCGAACTTATCAGACAGTTCGATTTCCTTGGCAACAGACACACCATCTTTCGTGACGGTCGGTGCACCAAATGATTTATCCAGAACCACGTTGCGACCCTTGGGTCCAAGCGTGACCTTGACGGCATCTGCAAGCACGTTCACACCAGCAAGCATGCGGGTGCGCGCAGAATCACCAAATTTAACGTCTTTTGCTGTCATAGTTTTCAAATCCTTTGTTCAGAGGTGCTTATTTCTCGATAACGCCTAACAGTTCTGATTCGTTAATAATCAGAAGCTCTTCGCCGTTGACTTTGATGGTGTTTGAGCCAGAGTACTGACCAAAGACGACGTGATCGCCGACCTTGACAGACACTGGACGCACCTCGCCGTTGTCGAGGGGCTTACCAGCACCGACGGCAACAACTTCACCCTGATTTGGCTTTTCAGCAGCACTACCCGGTAAAACGATACCGCCGGCTGTCTTAGTTTCCTCTTCCATGCGACGTACGACGACGCGATCGTGGAGTGGACGAATGTTCATTTTCACTATTCTCCGCATTTAAATGAACCGATGGTCAATGACCTCTCATCGACCCACCCAATCCAATGAGTTGGAACGCTTTCCTTAGCTCACCTGTGGGGGGCATAACCGCCAGAGACATACCTGTCTCCAGGACTCCGCTGACAATGGAGTCACGTTTTCAGATTTCAACGGGAAAATTGATCTTAGCGATCATCTATTTGCTGATACTCGCCTTCGATGACTATTTTGCCTCGATAACGTTCGATGATCTGTCGCAATACCCATCGCCGTGTCGCCGGAATCAACAACAGAAAGCCCACAACATCAGTGACAAATCCGGGGGTCAAAAGCAATGCACCCCCACGGCTAGCATCACCCCACTGACCAATTCGCCGGCTGGGATCCGGCCTTGATCCATCTTTGCCCGCGCACTCATCAGCGTCGATAACCCCTGACGTTTCAATAAGCTAAGGCCAATCGTGGCGGTCAAAACCACCAAGCCGATAGTGGGTAATGCACCAATCTCACCACCCACCTGGATGAGAATCCACATTTCGACGATCGGAACAGCAATAAACAACAGTAAAGGCATACCAATCTCCATTTCGTGCCACAGGATAACGCGTCCTTAAACTGTCACCAAAGTTTGGGTGGTTTTTTTTTGCACTGCACCTACACTAGCCCTATTGCGTTGCAACATTTTTATTCGAACCAGACAATGGATGGACACATGGACTTACAAAACAAGGTGATCGCAATCACAGGTGGTGGCCAGGGACTCGGCCGGGCAATGGCGGTGCGCCTTGCAGCAAAGGGTGCACAACTGGCACTGATCGATATGAATACCGAGACCCTCAACGACACCAAAGCCCTCTGCGAGGCAGCTGGCGGAAGTGCGCAGTGTTTCCGTGCCAACGTAGCAAACGAAGAACAGGTCGACGAAACCTTTCAGATGATCGTCTCAGGGCTGGGACGTCTCGATGGGCTCGTCAACAATGCAGGCATTACCCGTGATGCGCTGTTCATCAAAGTCAAAGACGGTGTCATCGAGAAGCGGATGAGCTTTGAACACTGGCAACAAGTCATTGATGTCAATTTGACTGGCGTGTTTTTGTGCGCACGGGCAGCGGCAACGGAAATGATCAAGTTGGGTCAAGGGGGCTGCATCATCAATATCTCCTCCATCTCACGTCACGGTAATATGGGTCAGACCAACTACACCGCCACCAAAGCAGGCGTTGCAGCAATGGCGGTCACCTGGGCCAAGGAGCTTGCGAGCCAGAACATCCGCTGTGCAGCGATTGCGCCTGGCTACATCGGCACAGACATGGTCTTGACCATGAAGCCAGAGGCTTTGGATAAAATCGCATCAGGGATTCCGGCAAAGCGTTTAGGGACCCCAGACGAGATCGCGCATACTGTGGAATTCATTCTGGAGAATGACTACATCAACGGCCGTGTGATGGAAGTTGACGGCGGGCTCCGCATCTAACCCGAGCTTGCTTTTCCGGCCATGCCTTGCACAATGAGACTTTGGCCGGATTTCACAGTGTTCAAAGACACCCTCGCCCCCTATCTGGATCGACGTATTGCATGGGTTTTCCTCATGGGATGCGCCAGTGGGTTCCCGTGGGTCCTGATTGGGTCTGCCATGAGCGGGTGGCTCAAAGATGCAGGGTTGACCCGCACAGCCATCGGGTTATTTGGCTCCATCTTTGCCGTCTATGCCATCAACTTTCTGTGGGCACCGTTAGTGGACCGAGTCCGACTACCTGGTTTGTCCCGTTTTGGTCAGCGTAGAAGCTGGATTCTTCTGACCCAACTCATCATGCTGGGCGCGGTCTGCTTAACGGCCACTGTCGATCCAGCACAACGATTATGGCTCACGAGTCTGATCGCCCTCAGTATCGCCATTGCCTCATCAACCCAAGACATTGCCATCGATGCGTTTCGGATTGATCATTTCAGTCAGAGCCCAAAACAGCAGCTTCCCGCAGCGTCTGCCATGGCGGTGATCGGTTGGTGGACGGGATATTCCTTGCCTGGATATCTGGCTTTCTCGCAAGCGGATGTCATTGGTTGGGCGAATGTCTATTGGCTGATGGCACTGGTGCTGGTAGGACTGATTGCAGCCACCCTCATCGTTCGGGAACCTCACACGGATCGAGATCGCCTGCAGGCTGATGCCGAAGCACGCTATCGATCGCACCTTCAATGGCAACGCACCTCTCGACTAGTGACCTGGCTGCTTGTCACAGTGGTTGAGCCCTTTGCAGAGTTTCTCAGACGCAATGGCACCCAAACAGCACTGTTGATTTTGCTATTTGTGTTCTTGTTTAAGATCGGCGAAGCATTTCTGGGTCGCATGTCGATTGTATTTTATAAAGAGGTGGGATTTACCAACGCGGAAATTGCTGACTACACCAAGATGCTCGGATGGTTTGCGACAGTCGGCTTCACCCTGATTGGCAGCATGATCAATGTGCGACTGGGCGTCGTTCGTGGGCTTCTTCTCGGCGGGAGTGCCATGGCTGCCAGTAACTTGATGTTTGCTTGGATCGCTGTGGCTGGCCCACAAACCTGGCTGTTTGCAGCAACGATTATCGTCGATAATTTCACCACAGCCTTTTCGAGTGTGGCCTTTGTGAGCTTCCTGACCGCACTGTCAGGACAAGCCTTTTCAGCAACACAGTATGCACTGCTTGCCTCACTTGGAAACCTAGGTCGCACCACTCTTGCCGGTGCCAGTGGGTGGTTTGTCGATCTCACTGGCAGTTGGGTCCTATTTTTTATCCTGACAACCCTGATGGTCATTCCAGGCCTCATACTGCTCATCAAGATTCGAACGCGAATCGATGGATTAAAGGATCAATAAATGGGTAATCGACTCACCAAGCTATACACCAAGACAGGTGATGACGGGACAACAGGATTAGGGGATGGATCCCGTTGTGCCAAAGACAGTGCCCGCATTGAAGCGGTCGGCACGATCGACGAACTCAATTCATGGATGGGATTACTGATCGCGGAATGCCAGGATACTGAGGCACTTCGGGAACCCCTCACAGAGATTCAGCACCGATTATTCGATCTTGGCGGCGAACTGGCAGTACCGGGCTTTACACTGATCACCGAGACAATGGTGACTGATCTCGAGATCCTATGTGATGCACTCAATCAATCCTTGCCCCCTCAAAGAGTTCATATTACCTGGTGGATCGCGGACAGCAGGAATGGCCCACATGGCGCGCGCAGTTGCACGTCGCGCAGAACGCACTCTGGTGACGTTGCACGCCAGTGAACCCTTAAATCCAGCATTACGTCACTACATTAATCGCCTTTCCGACGTGTTGTTTGTCGTCGCACGAACACTGGCAAGACGGGACGGCGGCAGCGAGGTGTTTTGGCAATCAACGCGGACCCGTGCATAACACAGGTCCGCGATCGGCGTCATAACAATAAACGACGAATGTCACCCAAGACCTGACTCATGACCGAGGTAAACCGTGCCCCGTCGCCACCATTGATGACACGATGATCGTACGAGAGCGACAACGGCAACATCATCCGTGGCAGGAACGCTTTGCCATCCCAAACTGGCTTGATAGAGGCCTTTGAGACGCCCAAGATTGCCGCCTGCGGAGAAGGGACAATGGGTGTAAAGGCAGTACCACCGATCGACCCAAGACTGGAAATTGTGAAACTTGCGCCCTGCATTTCAGCGGGTTTCAGTTTCTTCGTCTTTGCCTTCTCGGCCAGCTCTACCGTCTCACGTGCAATATCCCATAGACCTTTTTGGTCCGCATCACGAATGACTGGAACCATGAGTCCATCCGGGGTATCCACGGCAATACCAATATGTACGTAGCCTTTACGGATAATCTCGAGTGCCACCGGATCAATGGACGCGTTGACTTGTGGAAGTGCACGTAATGCGTAGGCTGCCGCTTTGATCAGGAAAGGCATCGGTGTCAGTTTCACGCCAAGACGATCAGCATCCGCCTTCATCGACTTCCGGAACTCTTCAAGTTCGGTAATGTCCGCCTCGTCAAACTGCGTGACTGCTGGCACATTCAACAAGCATCGAGTCATATTATCGGCTGTCAAAATATGAATCTTGGACATCTTGATTCGTTCGATGGGACCAAACGCTGCAAAGTCGGGCAATGTAATCGCAGGAATACCGGCACCAGATGCAACCACAGGTGCAGCGGCCGTTGCTTGCGACAAAGCCTGTTTCACAAATTGATGCAAATCATCTTTGGTAATCCGACTCCGCGGGCCGGTGCCAGCCACACGCGCTAAATCAAGGCCCAGCTCACGCGCCAACGCGCGCACCGCAGGTCCAGCGTGAACGCCTGATGTGGTCACCGTTGCATCCGCAACGATGTCAGAGGCTCTCGCTGGTGCCGGTTCAATCGATGCCGCGGGTACCGCGGGTGTCACAGGAGCAGCCACCGCAGGTGCAGCCACAGCCGCTGGCGACGCGCCCTTCACAATCGCAATCGGATCTCCCTGCTTGACAGAGGCGCCCTCACCGATTGACAGCGCCATAATGGTTCCGGCAACTGGCGATGGAATCTCCATCGAGGCCTTATCCGATTCCAGCACAATCAAGGTGTCACCTTCGACAACCGTGTCGCCCACTGCGACCGCCACCTCAATCACAGTCACACCATCGGCCGACCCCGTATCCGGTACGACCACCGCTGTCTCTGTTGCTACAAGGGGTGCGCTGGCTGTTGGCATTGCTACAGGGGCCATGGGTGCGACAACCTCAGGTGCAGCTATTGGAGCCGACGCCGAGAGCCCAGCACCTGCTGCGGTCTCCAGCTCAGCGATGGGATCTCCCTGTTTGACAGAATCCCCTTCTTTAATCGCTAACGATTTCACCACCCCAGCCTTTGGCGATGGAATCTCCATCGAAGCTTTGTCGGACTCGAGTACGATCAAGGTATCTCCTTCTGCGACCAGATCTCCGACCGCAACAGCCACTTCGATCACGGTGATACCATCGGCCGAACCGGTATCTGGAACAACAATCGACTCGCGAGCAGAGGGTGCACTCGACGCAGCCAGCAGCGCCGGCTGGGGCGTGTCAGTCGGGGCGGCGACCGCAGCTTGGTTAGCTGGAGCCGGCGAGGCCTCTGCCGCAGGCGCCATCTCACAAATGGGGTCACCTTCGTTGACTTGGCTGCCTTCACGGACATGCAGCACGCCAATGACACCCGCTTGCTCCGCTGGAATTTCCATCGAAGCCTTATCTGATTCAAGGACAATCAAGGTATCGCCCACGGCGACAGAGTCACCAGGTTGTACCGCCACTTCGATCACAGTGACGCCGGAGGCGCCACCAATATCTGGAACACAAATCGTGGTCATGTCGGCCTCCTTACAGCGTCACAGGATCAGGACGATCCGGATTAATTCCAAGGTCAGTAATCGCCTTCTTCACCACAGCGGGCTTCAACAAGCCGTCATCACAGAGACCTTTCAAGGCAGCCACCGTAATGAATCGGCGATCGACCTCGAAATGCTCACGCAACTTTTTACGGGAGTCAGATCGACCAAATCCATCTGTCCCAAGTGTGAGATAGGTGGTTTTTCCAAGGAATGGACGAATCTGCTCGGCGAACAATTGCATGTGATCGGTCGCCGCAATAATCGGCGCTTGGCTGCCACCGAGAAGGTGTTCGACATGACTCACGCGGGGCTTCGCGCCAGGATGTAAGAGGTTCCAGCGCGCGGCAGACTGCCCGTCACGACGTAACTCGTTGAAGCTGGTTGCGCTGTACACCTCTGTATCGACCCCATACTCAGCCAAGATCTCCACAGCGGCTTCAACTTCCCGGAGAATCGCTCCAGAACCCAGTAAGCGTACTGTCAGTTTGCCAATCCCACTCGCAGGCTTCAGCAAGTACATGCCTTTAATAATGTGATCTTCAATACCCTCTGGCATGTCTGGATGCGCATAGTTCTCGTTCATCAGCGTGATGTAGTAGAAGACATTTTGATTGTCATCATACATCTGCTTCAAACCGTGCTGGATAATCACGGCCACTTCATAAGAATAGGTCGGATCGTAGGCTCGCTGGTTGGGGACGGTTGAGGCAATCAAGTGGCTATGTCCATCCTGATGCTGCAATCCCTCGCCGTTCAGAGTCGTTCGCCCGGATGTCGCTCCCAGCAAAAACCCTTTCGCCTGAATATCGCCTGCCGCCCAGATCAAATCACCAACACGCTGATGCCCAAACATGGAGTAGTAAATATAAAACGGAATCAGTGGTTGATTATGGTTCGCATAGGATGTGGCACAGGCCATCCAAGCAGCAAAAGCGCCAGACTCGTTAATGCCCTCTTCCAAAATCTGACCCGCTTTATCCTCGTGATAGGACAGGACCTGGTCAACATCGTGTGGGATGTACTTCTGGCCCTCAGTGGTATAAATCCCGAGTTGCCGGAACATTCCCTCCATACCAAAGGTACGTGCTTCATCGGGCACGATCGGAACGACACGATGTCCGATCGTCTTATCTTTCACCAACGTCGATAAGATGCGGACAAAAGCCATGGTCGTCGAGACTTGTCGTTCACCAGTCCCCTTCAACTGCTGTTTGAACGCATCTAGGGACGGCATTCCCAAGGGTTCTTTCCACGGACGTCGTGCGGGCAAAAATCCACCCAAGGTCTGTCGCCGCTCGCGGAGATATTTGATCTCTGGGCTATCTGGACCTGGATTGTAGTAGGGTAAATCTGCCAATTCTTCGTCTTTTAATGGGATCCCAAACCGATCACGGAATAGTTTGAGGCTTTCCACATCCAGTTTTTTCACCTGATGTGCGGGGTTCGCAGACTCGGCCGACGCACCCATACCGTAGCCCTTCACGGTTTGCGCGAGAATCACCGTCGGCTGGCCGGTGTGGTTGACCGCGGCATGATAGGCCGCATAAACCTTCAAAGGATCATGGCCACCCCGATTGAGTTTATAGATGTCATCATCCGTCATATCGGAGACCATCTCGAGCAATTCAGGATATTGACCAAAGAAATGTTCGCGGGTGTAAGCACCGCCCTTTGCCTTACAGTTTTGCAGCTCTCCATCGACGACTTCGTCCATGACCTTCTGCATCAAACCCTTTTTATCTCGGGCAAACAGCGGATCCCATTGACGTCCCCACAGCACTTTAATGACATTCCAGCCCGCACCGCGGAACGCGCCCTCAAGCTCTTGTACAATCTTGGCATTGCCGCGTACCGGCCCATCCAGTCGCTGCAGGTTACAGTTGATCACAAAAATAAGATTATCTAACCGCTCTCGGCCTGCCAGGCTGATGGCACCCAGAGATTCCGGCTCATCCATTTCGCCGTCACCCAAAAATGCCCACACCTTGCGATTCGGCTGCTCGCTTAAGCCACGGTTCAGCAGATACTTCATGACATGCGCTTGGTAAATCGATTGGATCGGCCCGAGCCCCATCGAAACTGTCGGGAACTGCCAGTAATCTGGCATCAGCCACGGATGGGGATAGGATGACAAGCCACCCCCATCAACCTCTCGCCGAAAACGGTCCAGTTCGGCCTCGTTAAAACGCCCCTCAAGGAATGAACGCGCATAAATTCCAGGACTCGCATGGCCTTGGATATACAGCAAATCCTGTCCCTCAGGATGATCAGGACCCTTCCAGAAGTAGTTAAAGCCCACTTCATACATGGTTGCTGCAGACTGGTATGTCGCAATATGACCACCAAGATCATCGCCTGATTTATTGGCTCGCATGACCATTGCCAGTGCGTTCCACCGAATCAGACTCCGAATACGACGCTCCATAAACAGATCACCCGGCATCCGCGCTTCTGACTGCACCGGAATGGTGTTGCGATACGGAGTGGTCATCGCAACCGGTAACCTTGCACCTTCCTGACTCGCCCGAGCGACGAGCTTATTCAACAGGTAGGCGGCACGTTCCGGACCTTCATGCTGGAGCACTGATTCGTAGGCTTCAAGCCACTCTTGGGTCTCGATAGGATCCTGATCAATCGTTATTGGCGTGTTGGCCATGAGTTCACCTCATTGGGGTTGCTGGTGAGAGACGTCCTTCGAGATCAGCCGATTGTGTCAGCTCCCTCAAACGACGCGGTTTGGTATCTGATGCGCGCTCACGATCCAAGGACTCGCTGATGGTTAGCATATGTTGCCGGACAGCGCGACGTGCAGCCATTGGGTCCTTATCGAGAACGATTGCTCGGTACATGGCTTCATGCTGAAGCGCAAGCTCTTGCTTACGTTGCCGATCTAAATTGAGCTCAGCAAGATTGCGCACGATAGATTCCTCAAGCAGGACAAAAATCGAACGCATGATGTGTAAGATAATGCCGTTTTGCGATGCCTCTGCGATCGCCAAATGGAACTCTGCATCTGCGCGCGCTTCTCGATGCAAATCGTGCGAACGCACAGCCACTTGTAATTCATGATAACGACGCTGCACATTACCCCGAGCGCGCTCTGTCGCGCGATCTGCCGCCAACCATGCCGCGACGCTTTCGAGGGCAAAACGTAATTCAATAATATCGAAGGTCCCATCCGGAGAGCGTTGGATCATCGCCATCATCGGATCCAAGAATGTCGAGCCAACATGCTCAGCAACAAAGGTTCCACCGCCATGACGACGCTGGACTAAACCTCGCGCCTCCAACTTCTGGATAGCCTCACGCACGGTTGGTCGGGACACATCAAACTCTTCTGCGAGCGCTCGCTCTGATGGCAGTTTTTGACCAGGACGCACCTTTCCTTCCAAAATCAGGCGCTCGACTTGATCCATAATCGCATCTGCAGCTCGCACCACGCGAGGACTCGAAAGATAGCTGTTCAAAATATCGCCTTACCGTCAAGTGGTCTGACCAAAATCTTAACTGGTCAGACCAAAGGGTGCAAGAGGTCAGACCAGTCTCTACACCAAGCGATCCGGCGGTGGTTCGCCACGAAAATATGCGTTGAGGTTCAAAAGCGCTCGCTGGCCCATCGCCAATCGCGTCTCATTGGTCGAGGACCCTAAGTGAGGCAACAAAAACACATTATCTAACGCTGCAAATTTCGGATTTCCACCGGGCTCATTGACGAAGCAGTCCAGTCCTGCCGCCGCAATATGCCCGGATTGCAGCGCAGCAATCAAGGCATCCTCATCCACAAGCTTGCCGCGCGCGGCATTGACGATGATTGCACCGGGTCGCAGCCAAGCCAACGATTGCGCGTTGATCATCCGCTCGGTGTCGGGTGTGGCTGGGCAGTTCAACGACAACATATCGACCGACCGCATCAGACTCTCAAGCGTTGAGTGATAGATCGCACCCGGGACCAACGTCTCATCAAGGGATTTCCGGTTGTGGTAATGGATTTCCATATCGAATCCACGGGCACGTTTGGCAAGGACTTGGCCAACACGGCCCATCCCTACAATCCCAAGTCGCTTTCCCGTCACCTGAATCCCATTCATCAATGTCGGACCCCAGGTCGTCCACAGGCCCTGTCGAACCATCCGATCGCCCTCATAGGCGCGACGCGCGGCTCCCAACAGCAGCAACAGACCAATCTCAGCGGTCGCATCACTTAACACATCCGGGGTATTGGTCACGACAATACCGCGTGCTTGACAGGCTGCAAGATCCACGTGATCCACACCGACGGAATAGTTGGCAATGATTTTGAGACGAGGCGACAGGCGTGCGGCAACCTCCGCAGTGATCAACTCCGAGTGACAAATCAGCATGGCATCACACTGGTGACTTGCGGCAACCAGTGCATCACCATCCATCACGGCATCGGTTGGATTTGTGATCACATCAAAGTCTGCGGCGACAGCATCCATCGCCGGCTGTACCAACTGCCGGGTAATCCAGACAACAGGCCGCATTAATGCTGCTCATTTCGACGAATTGAGCGATAGAAATCAAAGGCACAGGCGGT
Organism: Litorivicinus sp.; assembly: GCA_018401755.1. GTDB lineage: Bacteria > Pseudomonadota > Gammaproteobacteria > Pseudomonadales > Litorivicinaceae > HIMB30. The sequence continues at coordinate 154,681 of JAGYKJ010000003.1, read as the reverse complement.
AATCGCCATCAACCCGACGATGCGTAAATCCCATGCATTGACGTTGACAATCAAAATACCGATCGAGGCAGCCAACAAACCAAAGGCCAATAACGCCAATACGAGGTTCAAACCCTTATCCATCTGCTCGGTCCTCCGATACGCCATCAATATGTGCAACCAACCACCGCGCCGTGCGCAAGAGTCGCCCGTCCATGCCTTTTTTTCCAATCATCTGCAGCCCCATCGGCATGCCGTTGGCTCCCTCAAACACGGGGATTGTCACCACGGGATGACCTGAGAATGTCCATAAGCCATTCATCATCGGATCACCGGTTGTGGTCCGATCCTTGGGCGCCTCACCGAAGGCTGCAGGAGCTAAAATGACGTCACAGCGCTCAAAAATCTCATCCAACGCAGCGACGATTAGCGCTTTCCAATCCAGCGCTGCCAAATAGTCTCGAGCTAAGACTTGCTCACCACGCGCAAGCATCGAGCGTATCGACTCAGACAAGTGATCACGCTGTGTGCCATAGCGGTAATAGCACTTTGCCATCTCGGCTAGATTGACGGTGTCACGAGCGATCACTGCTTCGGAGAATGCATTTGGCAACCCAGTCTCAAAGACCTGATCACCCAATACCTCCACAAGCTCAGAGAGGGCCGACCGCATTGGCTCAGAGACACGCTCCATGGACGGCAGGTGAACCACCGCAAACGTCGGAATCACAGGGACCCGTTCGTGCATGATCTCTAATAACCGCGGCGCAGGTCCTGGTGATGTCGCAACATCGCCTTCATCACATCCCGAAAGGACATCTGTCACAAGTGCCACATCGTCAAGATGATTGGCAAAAACGCCGACCGTATCCATCGATGGAGATTGCGCCAAAATCCCAGTCCTTGGCACCAACCCAAAGGTCGGCTTATACCCGAAGGTGCCACAGAAGGAGGCTGGCCGGATCACCGAGCCACCAGTCTGAGTGCCAATGGCGATCGGTACCATGCCCGCCGCAACAGCGGCTGCCGATCCGGCAGAGGACCCGCCCGGCGTGTGCTCAAGACCAAATGGATTCATCGTGGCAGCCGGCTCCATTGACGCCAACTCAGTCGTCACAGTTTTCCCAAAAATCACTGCCCCTGCCGCCTTTAGTCGGCTCACTATCACGGCATCGCGCGACGGCATCCGCCCACTATCAATGACCGTGCCGTTTTCGGTCGGAATACGGACGGTATCGATAATGTCCTTCAACGCCACTGGAATCCCGTGTAACGGGCCTAATGGACGCCCTGTTTTACGATATGCATCCAACTGAACAGCCTGCTCAAGAACATGGGCTCGATCGAACCATGCAAAGGCACCAATCTGCGGCTCAGTCGCCCGCACGTGATCACAGAGATGCTCACACAACTCCACAACGGTCAATGCACCTGATGCAATTCGATCACGTAAAGTGACGGCGCTGACCCCTGCAATTGGGCTGTCGATCATTCCAATCGCCGTCATTATCGAGCCCCGTAGAGTTCATTCGGCAGATAGAACACAATCTGAGGGAAGGTGTACATCAGCAACATGGCAATAAACACCATGAATAGGAACGGCATACAACCCGCAAAGATCTGCGTCAGTTTCACCTGCGGGGGAGCGATTCCCTTCAAATAGTAGGCCGACATCGCCATCGGCGGCGTCAAAAATGAGGTCTGTAAATTGAGCGCCACCAAAATCCCGAAAAACAATGGATCAATCCCGAATAAGGGTAACAACGGCAAGAAGATCGGCACAAAAATAATGATGATCTCCGACCACTCAAGCGGCCAACCCAATAAGAAGATGATCAACTGCGCGAGCAACAAGAACATAATGGGTGAGAGATCCAGTGACTGAACAAACTCAGACACAATATGTTCTCCTCCAAGATAGGAGAATACGCTCGAGAAGGTATAGGAGCCGACAAACAGCCAACACACCATCGCGGTTGTCCGCATGGTCAAATACACAGACTCGCGCAAGCGCTCCCAAGTGAGTGAGCGATAAATAGCGGCCAGTAAGAGGCCACCCAACGCGCCAATCGAGGCAGCCTCGGACGGTGTCGCCAATCCTCCGAGAATCGATCCCAGGACAGACAGGATCAAAGCAGCCAAGGGTAAGAAGGACGTAATCAGCATCCACACCACTTGGCGGGTCGGAATATCAGGAACCTCTTCTTTGGTCGGTTTTGGCGCCAAGTGCGGCTGCAACATCGAGCGGATAATCACATACAACAGATACAATCCACACAGTGTGAGCCCAGGTAACAAGGCACCGGCGTAGAGACGCACGATCGACACCCCAGACGCCGCCGCATAGACGATCAGCATAATCGAGGGAGGAATCAAAATCCCAAGAGTTCCACCTGCACAAATTATCCCTGCGGCGAAACTCGGGTCATAACGCGCCTTCAGCATGGCAGGCAAAGCCAACAAGCCCATCAACGTGACGACAGCACCGACGATCCCCGTTGCTGTTGCGAACAATGCGCAAGTGATCAGTGCGGCAACACCCATCGAACCAGGGAGATTTCGGGCCGCGATGTTCAGTGTCGAAAACAGCCGATCGACGATATTCGCCCGCTCGACGATATACCCCATGAATAGAAACAATGGGATCGCGGTCAAGACTTCGTTCGCCATCACCGAGTGAGTTTGGTTCACGAACAAGTCAAATATTCGATTATTGAAAAGCCCCTCCATCCAGCTTTGAAAGAGCGTCAGTTGGTCATCCTCACCATTGCGAATAAGGCGGTTAAGTGCCCGCCACATCCGATCGGGATCAAAATAGGCGTAATACCCAAACCCGATCCCCATCGCCATAAGCGTGAAGGCTATCGGGAATCCGAGCATGACAATGAATAAAAACAGGCCAAGCATCAGTAGCGCGACTTGTGGATCTGTCATTCGCTTTATTCCTTCACAGAGACAGCATCAGGCGCTGACTCGCCCTGACGCGCCAATAAGACTTCCGTCTCTTCGACATCATCGACTTCCGCTTCCAGCCATTGCCCAGTGCGCAAACAATGAATACAGCGCATCACTTGGGCGATGCCTTGAATAAATAAGAGGATCCCAGCCGCCACAATGACGGACTTGAATTGATATACGGGAATGCCGGCAGGACTGTTAATCGACACTTCACCAAAACCCCAAGAGCGCGTTGCGTATTTCAATCCAGCGAAGATCAAAGCCAGTATGCCCGGGAAGAAAAACAAAAAATACAAAATCAAATCGACACGCGCTTGCGTCCTCGGATGCCACGTTCGGTAAATAAAGTCACCGCGAACGTGTCCGTTCTTCGCCAAGGTGTATGCGCCGCCCATCATGAATAAGGTTCCATACATGATGAACGACACATCGAGGGCCCAAGAGGTCGGGGAGCCCAAGACGTAGCGAACAAATACCTCATAGCCAACACCGCATGCCATCACAACGATGCACCACGCGAAAGCTTTACCCACCCAGGCAGACAACAAGTCCGCGAACCGAATGAAGCCAATCATGATTCTGTTCTCTCTATATAAAACGGAGGGCAGAAGCCCTCCGTGTGTGCGCCCAAGAAACTAAATCAGAGCTTCAGTTTGCCGGGGAAGTAGTGATTATAGGCTGTGACAAGGTCAGTACCGCCCATGATTTCGAAGAAGCCGACACGCTCAACCCATGCGCGCTGACTGTCGAGGGTCTTCTTCATGAAAGGATCCTTCTCGAGCTCAGCAACAATGGCATCCCATGCCTTCAACTGACCCGCAAGGATTTCCTTGCTAGTCCGATGCACGATCACACCCTCATCCGTTTGCAACTCAGAGAGATCGCGCGAGTACTGGTCAAGGGCAAGCATTGTGTTGGCTGTCGATGCCGCCTCAACGCCATACTTCAAGATTGCCTGCAGATCAGGATCGAGATCGTCGAAAAAGTCCTTGTTAAAGATGATTTCAAAAGACTCAGACGCCTGGTGATAGGAGGATAGATAGTAGTTCTTTGCAACGTCTGCCGAGCCAAAACGACGGTCAGAAGTTGGGTTGTTGAATTCGAATGCATCGATCACACCGCGCTCCATCGCAGGAACAATTTCCCCACCTGGTAACTGTGCAACTGCCATTCCCATTTGCTGGAGCAGATCTGCAGCCAAGCCGACCGTCCGGTATTTAAACCCTTGGAGATCTGCAGGCGTGTTTACTTCACCTTTAAACCAGCCAAATGGCTGAGGTGGCATTGGGAAGCCCATGAATCCAACAATATTCAGACCCATAATTTTCTGTGTCAGCTCTTCGTACAACTCTGCACCGCCGCCCTTGTAGAACCAGCCCAACATGGTATTGGCGTTCCCGCCAAATACAGGCCCTGTTCCGAACAATGACGCCGCTTTATTCTTACCGTACCAATACACAGGTACGTCGTGTCCTGCGTCTAATACGCCATCGTTGACCGCGTCTAACACAGAGAACGCGCCGACCACCGCGCCGGCAGGCAACAGGTCCACTTTCAAGCGTCCACCTGACATCTGCTCCACACGGTCAGCATATTGCTGCGCCATTTCTTGGAACACATCAGATGCCGGCCATGAAGACTGCATCTTAATCGTAACCGCTTTGGAGTGACCGCCTGCAATCACAGCTGGCGCAGCAAGCGAACCAGCAGCAAGGGCACCGGCAGCCGCTCCACCTTTCAAAAACGAACGACGGCTCAATGCCTTCGTATCGGTTGTGGCTTTCGTCATGGTATTCCACCTCTCATCATTGTTATGGTGTAAAGCACTGTCTCAATGCGGATTTGCTGGAGAGCACAATTCTCTAAATTCACTCTCCGGCGTATCCAGCTGTGCTCGCTCCGTCCTTGCATAGCGAGACTTGTCACAACATGCCAACAAATTCCAAACTTGTCTTTGGGGCATATCATGAAGTACTTGAAGACTAAGTGCTCTAGACGTTAGATACAAGTCTGGAAAAGCCTCTCAAACCGGTTTTTTTCGAAAACTGGTCTGACCAGTTGTATCCGGGCTGTTTTTTGCACCGCATCATTTTCCGAAAGAGTAGCTCGCAATTTCACACCAACCCAACCAAAGTGGTCATACCAGTTGATTGGGCTCTTACGTGGGAGCGGCTAGGTTAGCAACTAGATAAGTGAGCGCGCTTGACTCTGTCACTCGGTTGAAATTCTATCGACCTCATGAGTGCAGACGGACTATCGCTCTTCTGAGGGCCGCGATGCGATCGACGATAGCGAATGCAATCATTGACTCCGGTTGATGAGGACATGTGGATCGACGCGACCTTAGAGACTCCCACGCAATCACCAGATGCCAAGGCATTTTTTGAGAGACCCGAATGACCGTAATCACCTGCATTGACGATCTCAAAACACTTTATAAGCGGCGCGTTCCGAAAATGTTTTATGACTATGCAGAGACGGGTAGTTGGTCGGAACAGACGTTCCGAGACAACACCACAGATTTTCAGGAGCTGAAATTTCGTCAGCGCATTGCGGTTAATATGGAAGGCCGCTCGACCAGCTCTACAATGATTGGCGAAGCAGTGACGATGCCCGTTGCGCTCGCGCCAGTTGGGCTGACTGGAATGCAATGCGCCGATGGAGAAATCAAGGCGGCACGAGCCGCTGGAAAATTTGGCGTGCCCTTTACACTCTCCACCATGTCGATTTGTTCGATTGAAGATGTTGCCGAGGCAACTGATCATCCTTTCTGGTTTCAGGTCTACACCCTGAAAGATGACGACTTTATGCGCCGACTCATGGAACGTGCGAAGGCAGCACAGTGCTCGGCATTGGTCATCACCGTTGACCTGCAGATGCTCGGCCAACGTCATAAGGATTTGAAAAATGGCCTATCGGCACCTCCGAAATTAACCCTTAAATCCATCGCAGACATGATGACCAAGGTCTCTTGGGGACTTGAGATGCTCGGAACCAAGCGGCGCTTTTTCGGCAATATTGTCGGACACGCCAAAGGTGTCAGTGATGCATCGTCCTTAAGCAGCTGGACGGCAGAGGCATTCGATCAAACCCTTGACTGGAAGCGCATCGGCCAACTGATGGAGATGTGGGACGGCAAAGTCATCCTAAAGGGTATTCTCGACGTGGATGATGCAAAAATGGCTGCAGATCTTGGCGCAGACGCCATTGTCGTCTCCAATCATGGGGGGAGACAGCTCGACGGCGCATCAAGCTCCATTCGGATGCTATCCCACATTGTGGATTCAGTGGGTCACAAAACCGAGGTATTGTTCGACAGTGGCATTCGGTCAGGACAGGATGTTCTCAAAGCGATTGCGCTTGGTGCGAAGGGCACAATGATCGGTCGAGCCTATACCTATGGACTTGGTGCGAAAGGCGAAGCCGGCGTCACTGATGCGCTTCGGGTGATTCACAAGGAGCTTGATACAACTATGGGCCTCTGCGGTCGCACTCGCCTCGATGACGTGAATCAGGATATTCTGATGATCCCTGATGGATTTCATCGCCGGTAAATCAGCGGTCAATCGATCCTCACGTCAATCACAGAAGGACGTCACCCGCCCGTGTCGTACGCACTCATCCTTGAACGCATCCTTGGAAGTGTTGTTCCAGTTCTGATTATCGTGTTGATTGGATATGGCTACGGCCGCTGGCGGAAGCCAAATATCACAACAATTAACCAGATCAACATGGAACTCTTCGTACCCATGCTGATTTTTGCAGTCTTGGCATCCAAGTCGGTGGATCTGTCTGACTATATCCCACTGGCGCTGGGCGCAACGGGGATCATTTTGGGGTCGGGGTTACTGTGCTACCCGATCGCAAAGTGGGCTGGCTGGGACCCCAAAACCTTTGTTCCGCCAATGATGTTTACCAACACCGGGAACCTCGCGCTCCCCCTAGTTCTACTCGCCTTTGGTGAAGCGGCAATGCCGGCAGCCATTGTTGTCTTCATCATTGAAATGATTCTGCATTTTACCCTGGGATTTTACATTCTCGATCGCCACGCCAAGGTGCTCAATCGGATCTCAATTCCAACCATTGTGGCGACAGCCGCGGGGGTCACCGTTGGCCTGACAGGCCTGCATATTCCCACCATTGTCATGATTCCTCTGGATATGCTGGGTCAAATCGTGATTCCGCTGATGCTATTTTCGCTGGGTATTCGGATGCAGGATGTCACATCGAATGACTTGGGGGTTGGCGTCGCCGCTGCTATCTTATGCCCGCTTTCTGGGCTCATCCTTGCGTATACCATGGCGCCCTGGTTACAGCTGGATCCCCTTCAGTGGAGTGTGTTCTTAGTCTTTGCAGCCCTGCCACCGGCAGTGCTGAATTACATGGTTGCCGAGCGATATAACCAAGAACCCGCCCGGGTCGCGTCCATCGTCTTGATCAGTAATATTGGCGCAATTGTATGGATGCCTCTGGCACTGGCACTGGCGCCCCCGCTCTAGAGCAACGTGCGAAGCATCGCGTAGGGAAAATCAGCGCCCGGGTCAACTTTACGGCCCGGCGCAATATCTCGATGCCCAACAATGTCAGTGACCTTTAATCCGTAGTGAGTGATCAAATAGCGAGCAATCGAGCCAAGCGCCTGTAATTGGCTCTCGGTAAAAGGACCTTCTTCTGGGCCGATCAATTCAACCCCGACCGAAAAATCATTGCAGGCCTCGCGACCCTGATAGGTCGAGACTCCGGCATGCCAAGCGCGTTGATTGAAATCGACGCACTGATAGATCTGACCGTTTCGGTCAATCACGCAATGTGCGGACACACGCAGGTCAGCAATCTGTTGAAAATACGGATCCGCCTCCGGAACCAACTCACCTTGGAAAAATGACAACACAGGTAAGGGGCTCACACCCCCAGGAGGTAACGCGATGGCATGCACCACGAGGAGACTGACTTCATTCGTCGGTCGAGCATCGAAATGTGGGCTTGGAACCCAAATCGCATTTGGAAATCGGTGCATGTCCGTAGCGAACCCCGTGCGCATCTTGATACATTAGCGTTTTGCGTTTGCTTGGAAGACTGTGTGAAGCCATTACCCCTGATCGTCGGTTACGGCGGAGTCAATGCCGCGGGACGAACATCCGAGCATCAAGCCTTCCGACGCCTCGTCTTTTCTAGTCTGTCACAGGCCGACCAAACTGACACCTTGAATCAACTGGGCGCATTCATGGGACTGGGGACAGAGGCGGGGCAGGACCCGACACGACGTACTCAGATTCTTCAAAACACACTGATTCGACGCATCCATCCCGACTGGTTTGACCCAGACCATGTCCCTGTCCACCGATTGGGGCACGTCAAAGAAACCACATCCCTCTGGCTCAATCCACTGCAGATTCCGGATCCACTCCCCAGTGGGTGGGTGCGTGGCGCGACAGAGGGTCGGCTGACTGAATTCAAACTTGCACCCGGCGAACTCCTCACTCCGGGGACTCGAAAAAGCACTGTCCAGGCCGCCGGCATGGCGCCTACAGGGTTTCGTCCCGATCAGTTTTACCCGTCTCGCAATCACCCGCGCACCCTGCAACTGGCCCTATTTGCGCTGTCCGATTGTTGGTTGAGCTCTGGACTGGATTGGACCGACGTGCGTCAACAATTGCGTCCCGATCAAATCGCTGTATTCGCCGGATCGTCTATTGGACAGATGGATGATGCAGGCTTTGGCGGCATGCTCAAGAGTGCTGGACTTGCAAAACGCACGACCTCGAAGCAACTGCCACTTGGCTATCCGCAAATGCCCGCCGACTTTGCCAATGCCTATGTGATGGGAAGCCTCGGACGTTCTGGCGCCTCAATGGGCGCGTGTGCCAGCTTCCTCTATAACTTGCAGCACGCGGTTGAGGGTATCCAAGAAGGACGCTACCTCATCGCGGTCGTCGGTGGCGCTGACTGCCCAATTACTCCCGAGGTCATCGAAGGGTTTCGGGCGATGGGTGCGCTGGCCGAAGATCAAGGACTACGAGAACTGGACGGATTGTCTGCAGGCGACACGCCGGACTACCGAAAAACCAGCCGTCCCTTTGGATTGAACTGCGGATTCACCATGGGTGAATCCAGTCAATACCTGATTCTGATGGCTGACCACCTCGCAGTCTCGATTGGCGCCCGCATTTTCGGTGCGGTTCCCTTCGTGGCAAGCCATGCCGATGGCGGAAAGCGAAGCATTTCAGCCCCTGGCGCGGGCAATTACCTCACCTTGGCTCGTGCAGCAGCGGTAATTCGCGATCTGTTGGGACATCAGGCGCTCGCAGAACACACGCTGGTTCAAGCCCACGGCACCTCAACACCGCAAAATCGGGTGACAGAAAGCGATGTTCTCTCCCGAGTCGCACTTGCATTTGGAATCGAAAAGTGGCCGGTGACTGCGATCAAAGGACTCCTCGGTCATTCCCAAGGCACCGCAGGTGGCGACCAACTGGCAATGAGTCTATCCGCCTTTGCCCTGCAGCTCGCTCCAGGGATTCAGACAACCGACGCAATTGCAGCGGATGTTGTGATGGATGGTTTGGACTTCCAGCTGCAATCAAATGCACGGGTCCTGCAAGCTGCTCTGATCAATGCCAAGGGGTTCGGCGGAAACAACGCAACTGCAGCCATCTTGTCCCCCGATGCAACCGCCCGCTTGCTGGGTTCACGCTTTGGTGATGTGCAGATCGAGGGATCAATGCAGACCCAAGAACGTCAAGCCCGCTACTCTCGAGAAATCGGGCGGGGTACCATCGAGATCTTGTATCACTATGGAGAGCAGGTCGTTGAAGGCGCGGACCTTGCTCTTTCCGACCATCAGGTGACCGTTCCAGGTTTTGGACGTCCGATCGAACTCGATGCAGCACGGACCCTGTATTCAGATTTGATCAAACCGAAGTTGTAGGCCATAGACGATCGCATCTTCGCGACCAGCAGCGGTTGGATAGTAATTCCGGCGACGCCCGAGTTCATTAAAGCCAGCACGATCGTAGAGTCGTTGCGCTGGTTGATTCGAAGCGCGCACCTCCAAAAAGAGCTGAGCCGCGCCCTGTGTTCGGGCATCTTCAATCACGTGGTTGAGTAACAAGATACCAATGCCACAATTTTGATTCACAGGATTCACCGCCAAATTCAAAATATGCGCCTCACCGGCCGCAACCGATAAAAAACCCTGGCAAACATGGATGCCGTCAAGCTCGCCTAGCCAGATCCGATACCCAACCTCAGTGCATCCACCAACGATGGCGCGTGACCAAGGATGCGAATACGCCGCAGTTTCAAGCGCACAGACCGCATCGAAATCTGAGGTCTGCATCAACCGAAAATGGAGTGACTCAGGCTGAACGCGCATGACGACTGAGCGATTGCCATAGTGATTGTTTCAGTGCTGGACTCACGAGGAGTTGATCCAATGCAGGTAAAACAATGGCATCTGGCACAAGATCGACCGGATTCAACTGACTCAAGTGAACCAGCATCAGCGAGTCACCCCCGTCAAGCTCGCCCCAACGCCGATGGATCCATGCATCCAGCGCATCATGAGCTGCCTCTTGAGAGTGGTCAGCCAACCCAGGCAACGGCCAGCGAAAATACTGCCAGTCCACAGCTTCCCGCTCACAACCGAGCGATTGCATCACATCTCCCAGTAACGCGCCCAAACGACCATCCAATAGGCCTCCAGACCACTCGGGTAATTCACTCACCAGCAACACATGCTGGCTGCGTGCCGAAATCACAGAGAATGGGGGGCACACCACGATCGTCTGGTGCACAGATGGCGTCAGCCCTGTATCGAGTGCCGAGGTAATATCGATCTCTGTCGACGTATCAGGTGTGCGCTCAGCAATGACCGATACCTCAACCTCCGCAGACTGCAACGGCTCTACGATCACCTCAGTCGATGGTTCAGGGAACACCTCCGGCAGGCGGGCCAATGCACCCTGCGACTCAATCGGCTGGGCGACATCCAGACTCTCAGGATGCCGTAGCTTCACGACCGAAATACCCATGGCATCAAGTAAGGCGCGTGCCTCTGCCGCAGGTAACACCGACATCAGATACCCTCAAGCTGTTGTGGGTGTTGTCTCTCAAGCGGCTTTTCGATCAAGTTCAGAGCATGCAGGTAGGCCTTCGCTGAAGCCACCACAATATCCGTATCCGCCCCTAATCCATTGACAATCCGACCGGCTCTTTCCAGCCGAACAGTCACCTCGCCTTGCGAGTCTGTCCCTGTTGTGATGGCATTGACCGAGTAAAGTTGCAGATCGGCTCCTGATCGCGCAACTGCTTCAATCGCACGAAGTGCCGCATCCACGGGGCCGTCCCCCTTGGCAGTCGTTTTGATCACCTCGCCATCCATGCGTAACTCCAAATGAGCCGTCGGTGCAACGCCCATTTTTGACGTGACCTCAAGATCAAGGAGCTCAAATCGCATCGACGTCGACTCTGCCTGCTGTGCATTCATCAATGCCTGAATGTCTTCATCAAAGATTTCATGCTTACGATCGGCAAGATCCTTGAATCGGGCAAACGCATCATTTACCGCATCGTCACTCGCTAAGGCAATTCCCAACTCTTCTAAACGCGCCTTAAAGGCTGCGCGACCGGAATGCTTTCCCATCACCATTTTATTTGCATGCCAGCCGACGTCTTCAGCCCGCATGATTTCGTAGGTTTCACGGTGCTTCAACACCCCGTCTTGATGGATTCCAGACTCGTGAGCAAAGGCATTTGCGCCCACAATGGCCTTATTTGGCTGCACCGGAAATCCTGTGATTGATGACACCAATCGTGACGCAGGAACGATGAATTGAGTCGCAATATGCGTCTCGACATCCACGATATCCGCGCGCGTTTTGATCGCCATCACAACTTCCTCTAGGGAGGTGTTTCCAGCGCGCTCGCCCAAGCCATTGATCGTGCATTCGATCTGACGGCAGCCAGCGCGAACGGCGGCAAGACTATTAGCCACTGCAAGCCCTAAGTCATTGTGGCAATGCACTGAGAAAATTGCCTTGTCTGCACTCGGGATCTTGGTCAACAGCGCACGGATCGTCTCTTCAATCTGGAAAGGCAGGTTATAACCAACGGTATCTGGGAAATTACAGGTGGTCGCCCCAGCCTGAATCGCAGCCTCAAACACACGAGCCAAGAAATCAAGATCACTGCGCCCGGCATCTTCCGCAGAAAACTCCACATCATCGGTGTACTGACGCGCCTTCTTAACGGCATAAACGGCCTGCTCGATGACTTGGTCAGGGGTCATCTTCAGCTTGTGCTGCATATGAATCGGGCTCGTGGCAATAAACGTGTGGATGCGTCGCCGGGGCGCAGGCGCAATGGCCGCCGCTGCGGCCTCAATATCTTTATCCAGCGCCCGCGCTAACGAGCACACGGTGGACTCTGTAATAACGCTCGCAACAGCCTTCACGGCCTCAAAGTCGCCAGGGCTTGCGACCGCAAAACCCGCTTCAATCACGTCGACTCGTAACCGTTCCAGCATCTTCGCGATTCTGACTTTTTCGTCCTTCGTCATCGAGGCGCCTGGACTTTGCTCGCCATCACGCAAGGTGGTATCAAAAATAATTAATCGATCTTTCGACATGGTGTTCTCCCAGACGGCGGCATCACCGCGGCTCGAATATAAAGAAGAAATAGCAATGGATGTGACGAACGAGTTTGATGCCCGTCAGGGCAGTCGGGCAGCGAGGAGACAGATAAGTACCATACGCATCGTGTTCATGCCCCGAGCATGCCAAGTTCAATGGCGTCGTGCAAGTAGAGAATGACGATCGAATCGATTGACTGGAGCAATCGACTAAGGCTCGTCATCGTGCCTCATCGGGACACGCGCACCCTGAATCCGCTGGCGAGTCCACAGCACAGGACCACTGATCAAATAGACGGTCGTAAGCAATAATAATACCCGTGGAGGATCCAACGAAATAAAAGCAAACAACAAGGCTGCGGCCATAATGGCTAAGAGTGAGACACGCGCTTTAAGATCAGAATTCTTAAACGATGGGTACGGAATAGAGCTGACCATTAAGAGCCCGCACACCGCCGTGAGCATGACCATCGTAAAGGCAACGGTCTCGCCCTGAATCTGATGCGAGACAAGAGACCACACCGCTGACGCGAGGAAAAATGCTGCAGCTGGACAGGCTAAGCCAACAAAGTAGTTAGAATCAGTCGCATCCCGCTGCACATTGAACCGGGCCAACCGCAGGGCCGTTCCGGCTACGTAAATAAAAGCGGCCACCCAACCCAATTTACCCAAAGCTGATAAGGACCAACTAAAGACAAGCACCGCCGGGGCGACCCCAAAAGCGACGATATCTGCAAGCGAATCATACTGAGCGCCAAACTCGCTTTGCGTATTGGTCAGACGAGCCACTCGCCCGTCTAAGCCATCAAAGATACCGGCGACCAAAATCGCAATCGCTGCAGTCTCAAATAAACCAACGCCCTGATAGACAGCGCGAGTGGCCGTGATAATCGAGAAAAACCCAGCCAAGAGGCCTACTGTCGTCAACACGTTCGGCAGTAAATAAATCCCGCGCTGGGTCATCGAGTCGGCTCTTAATTCTTGGTTTTATCGACGATCTTGTTCGCCTGAATCCAAGGCATCATGCCGCGCAATTTAGCGCCCACTTCTTCAATCAGATGCTCTTCACCAATCCGACGCTTTGCCTTCAAGGTCGGCTGATTCGCTTGGTTTTCCAAAATGAACTCGCGGGCAAACTCGCCATTTTGAATTTCAGTCAGGATTTGCTTCATCTCCCACTTGGTCTCTTCTGTCACAATCCGAGGACCACGCGTCAAATCACCATACTCGGCCGTATTGGAAATCGAGTAACGCATGTTGGCAATACCGCCCTCATACATGAGATCCACGATTAACTTCAGCTCATGCAGACACTCAAAATATGCCATTTCGGGAGCATACCCAGCTTCCACAAGCGTCTCAAAGCCCGCCTGGACGAGCGCAGTTGCGCCACCGCACAACACAGCCTGCTCACCGAACAAGTCGGTCTCTGTTTCTTCCCGGAAGTTTGTTTCAATGACACCAGCGCGGCCGCCGCCATTTGCTGACGCATACGACAGTGCGATCTCCTTCGCCTGTCCTGTGGCATTTTGATGCACAGCGATCAATGAGGGCACACCACCACCCTGCGTGTAGGTCGAACGCACGAGGTGCCCTGGACCCTTTGGCGCGATCATAATGACATCGAGATCCGCGCGCGGTACCACTTGCCCATAATGGATATTAAAGCCATGGGCAAAAGCCAAGGCGGCGCCCTGCTTCAAATCACCTTCGATCTGACGGTACAGCGCAGCCTGATGCTCATCTGGTGCCAACAGCATGACCAAATCTGCACTCGCAACAGCGGTATTGATTTCCGCCACTGTCAGCCCAGCCGACTCCGCTTTCGCCCAAGACGTTGACCCCTTTCGCAGGCCTACCACGACCTTCACACCAGAATCTTTTAAGTTGTTGGCGTGCGCGTGGCCTTGGCTACCATAGCCCAAAATGGCCACTGTCTTGGATTGGATCAATGACAGATCCGCGTCCTTGTCGTAATACACCTGCATAGTCATTCTTCCTCTTTGAAAATGAGTTTGGATCGATTGCTATTAAATGGACAACACGCGCTCTCCGCGCGCAATACCGCTCACCCCGCTTCGGACCACTTCTAAAATGGCTTGTGTGCCAATTGCTTCAATAAACGCATCCAGCTTGTCACTAGATCCGGTCAATTGCACGGTATACATGGATGGCGTCACGTCGACGATCTGCCCTCTGAAAATATCGCTGGTCCGCTTCACTTCCGCTCGCTGCGCGCCGGTTGCCTTTATTTTGATGAGAATTAACTCACGCTCAATATGGGCTCCCTCAGTCAAATCGACCAACTTGACCACATCGATCAGCTTATTGAGCTGTTTGGTGATTTGTTCAATGACAGTGTCGTCACCTTTGGTGGTCACTGTCATCCGCGACAAGGTTGGATCTTCAGTGGCAGCCACTGTCAATGATTCGATGTTATAGCCACGCTGTGAAAACAAGCCGACGACTCGAGAAAGCGCCCCCGGCTCATTCTCCATCAATACAGAAATGATATGTCGCACTTATGTTCGCTCCGTCTTACTCAACAGCATGTCCTTCATCGATCCCGTTGCAATATGCATCGGATACACGTGCTCGTCTGGATCTACCACAATATCCATAAAGACCAAACGATCCTTCAGCGCAAAGGCGGCCTCCATACTTGCTTTTAAGTCCGCTGGATTTGTCACCTTCATGCCAACATGGCCATAGGCTTCAGCCAGTTTGACAAAATCAGGCAAGGAATCCTGATAGGTCGACGCCGCATACCGACCGCCGTATTGCATGTCTTGCCACTGCTTCACCATCCCGAGGGCCGCGTTATTGAGATTGATAATCTTAATCGGCATGTTGTACTGCGTGCAGGTCGACAGCTCTTCGATACACATCTGAATCGAGCCCTCGCCGGTCACAACAGCCACGGTTGCCCCTGGGTGCGCCAATTGCACGCCCATCGCTGCCGGTAAGCCAAAACCCATCGTGCCCAGACCACCTGAGTTAATCCAACGTCGGGGGTGGTCATACTTATAATACTGCGCCGCAAACATCTGATGCTGCCCGACATCCGAGCAAATGAAGGCATCACCCGCAGTCACCTCGTACAGGGTTTTGATCACATCTTGCGGCATGATTTTCTCGCCACGCTGATAACGATCACCTGTCCAAAGACCATGTTGATCTCGCCAACCATTAATGGTCGCCCACCAAGACGCTAACGCCTCTTTATCCGAGGTGTCTGGTGTCTGCTTCAACACATCAATCATATCGGCAAGGACGGCTTTGACCGGACCAACCAACGGGACTTCAATATGTCGAACCGTCTTCTGGATTGACGCAGGATCAATATCAATGTGAATGATGCGTGCATTCGGGCAAAACTTCTTTGGGTTGTTGGTCACCCGATCATCAAACCGTGCGCCCACTGCAAAAATCACGTCCGCCTGATGCATCGCTTGGTTCGCTTCATAAAAGCCGTGCATCCCGAGCATGCCAATAAACTGTGGATCCGTGCCAGGATAGGCACCAAGGCCCATCAGTGTGTTCGTGACTGGATACCCTAAGTGCCGCGAAATCGCCCGTAACTCGTCTGAGGCATCACCCAAGATCACCCCACCGCCGGCGTAAATCACAGGGCGTTTGGCGTCGAGTAACAATTCAACAGCCTTCCGCACTTGTCCCGCATGCCCTTTCATGGCTGGCGTGTAAGAACGCAGCTTGACCGTCTCTGGATAGACAAACGGACGCTTTTCGGCGGGTGCGGTCATGTCTTTTGGCACATCTACCACCACCGGCCCAGGGCGCCCCGTACGGGCAATGTGGAACGCCTTTTTCATGATCTCAGGAATTTCTTCGATGCTCCGCACAAGGAAGGAATGCTTCACGATCGGTCGTGAACACCCAATCATGTCGGTCTCTTGAAACGCATCCGAACCAATCAGATGCGTCGCCACGTTCCCCGAGATCACAACCAAAGGAATGGAATCCATGTACGCAGTTGCAATCCCGGTGATGGCATTGGTCGCACCGGGCCCAGACGTCACAAGAGCAACGCCAACTTCACCGGTCGCCCGAGCGTATCCATCGGCCGCATGTACACCCGCTTGCTCGTGGCGCACTAAGATATGTTCAACGTCACTCTGTCGATAAAACGCATCGTAAATGTGTAAAACAGCCCCGCCAGGGTAGCCAAACACGAGTTTGACGCCCTCATCTCGCAAGGCGCGCATGATCATCTCACCGCCAGACAGCTGTTCCACTTCCGATCCTCAAAGTCATTACAGGAAAACCGCGAATTTTGACACCGATCAGCCCGCTGTCAACTGACAGTGGGCTGATCGCCTGATTCAAAGGTCAAAGAGCCCTGCTCAGAACACCCAACATGAATCGTTGTTCCGGGGACAAAGGTCCCCTGTAAGAGCGCCTGTGCCAATGGATTTTCGAGATAAGTCTGGATCGCTCGCTTCAATGGTCGCGCACCATAGACCGGGTCAAACCCTGCATTTGCCAGGGTCTGCAACGCTGTGTCACTAAGCTCAATGCTCAGGTCAAGCTCGGCAAGTCGTGACTCCAATCGCCCTAACTGCACCGTGAGAATGCCACGGATATGTTCACGGCTGAGTGCATGAAATACGACCGACTCATCGACACGATTGATGAACTCAGGACGGAAATGTTGTCCAACAACAGTCATCACTGCATCACGAATCGCATCATGGGGCTCTCCCACCATCGCTTGGATCAGGTCACTGCCTAGATTAGAGGTCATCACAATCACAGTATTTCTGAAATCCACGGTTCGGCCTTGGCCATCGGTGAGCCGACCATCATCAAGCACTTGGAGAAGCACATTAAAGACATCGGGATGCGCTTTTTCCACCTCATCCAATAGGATCACGGCATAAGGACGACGACGAACGGCCTCGGTCAAATAGCCGCCTTGTTCATAACCCACATAACCAGGTGGCGCACCAATTAACCGCGCCACGGAGTGTTTCTCCATGAACTCCGACATATCAATCCGAACCATGGCGTCTTCAGAGTCGAATAAAAATGCAGCCAGCGCCTTACAGAGCTCCGTCTTACCAACCCCGGTCGGTCCCAAGAACAGAAATGAACCATTGGGTCGGTTGGGATCTGACAGTCCAGAGCGCGAACGGCGTACCGCATTGGCGACTGCCTCAACAGCTGCGGCCTGTCCAACCACGCGATGATGCAGCGCATCTTCCATGCGTAATAGCTTCTCTTTCTCACCTTCCAGCATTTTCGACACAGGGATCCCAGTCCACCGAGACACGATCTCAGCGATTTCCTCCTCGGTCACCCGCGAACGAACCAGCCGTCCTTCGTCGGAATCACCACCGTCACCTGCCTGCTGCATGCGCTTATGCAATTCAGGAATCCTGCCGTACTGAATTTCGCTCATCCGTGCTAAATCACCGGCCCGACGCGCCATATCCAACTCAATCTCAGCGCGATCCAAATCTTCTTTAATCGACTGAACACCCTGGCTTTGAGCTTTTTCAGCGACCCAAATTTCCTCCAAATGGCTGGCTTGTGTCTCAACATCTGCAATGGTCTCCAAGAGCTCATCCAGGCGTGCCTTGGACGCCGCATCTTTCTCTTTCTTGAGCGCTTCACGCTCCATTTTCAGCTGAATCAAACGGCGATCCAGACGATCCAACTCTTCGGGCTTCGAGTCCATCTCCAACCGAATTCGACTGGCCGCCTCATCCATCAAATCAATGGCTTTGTCCGGTAACTGCCGATCCGTGATGTAGCGACTGGATAGCCGTGCTGCCGCAATAATGGCGGAATCCGAGATCTCCACCCCATGGTGCACCTCATACTTCGACTTTAAGCCTCGTAAAATGGCAATGGTGTCTGTTTCGGACGGCTCACCAACAAATACCTTTTGAAAGCGGCGCTCAAGTGCCGCGTCCTTTTCCAGATATTGACGATACTCATCCAAGGTCGTGGCACCAACACAGTGCAACTCACCGCGGGCTAACGCAGGTTTGAGCATGTTGCCCGCGTCCATCGCACCATCTGACTTGCCAGCACCCACCATGGTGTGGATTTCATCAATGAACAAAATGATTTGGCCTTCCTGCTGAGACAGCTCCTTCAAGACAGCCTTTAAGCGTTCTTCAAACTCCCCGCGGTACTTCGCACCGGCAATCAATGCGCCCATATCGAGCGACAAGACCCGCTTGTCCTTTAACCCCTCAGGGACCTCACCATTGACAATCCGTTGGGCCAATCCCTCGACAATGGCCGTTTTTCCGACGCCGGGTTCGCCAATCAGCACCGGATTATTTTTGGTCCGTCGTTGCAGTACTTGAATCGCCCGACGAATTTCTTCATCACGGCCAATCACCGGATCTAACCGCCCATCTCGAGCACGTGCTGTCAGATCCATGGTGTATTGATCTAATGCACCACGATGCTGTTCCGCGTCCTGTCCTTGCACTGATTCACCTCCGCGGAGTGCCGCGATTGCATTCTCCAAACGATTCACATCAACACCCGATTCCTGAAACACAGTTCGCGTGGTTTTATCCTTAGCCATCACAGCCAGCACGGTTTCTGTCGAGACATGGCTGTCTTTTTGGCTCATTGCCTGCTTTTCCGCCAGGTTGAGCTGGCGCACCAACTCTTGGGACAGCCGCACTTCACCATCGTGTTCAGCAATCACTGGGCAGCGCTCCAGCTGTGATCGCAAGCCTGTTTGCAGGCGTCCTAGATCACCGCCGGCCTGCTGGATCAATGCACGCATTGATCCTGAATTTTGGTTCATTAAGGCCGTTAACACGTGCCAGGGACTGAGCTCGGTGTGGTTGTGCTGTAAAGCCAACGACTGGGCTTCTTGAAGGGCCTCAACGACCCGATGAGTCAATCGATCCATGCGCATAAAATCTCCTCATTCCTTGATGCATTTAAGATGGGTGCATCGATAATGATTTCAAGTTATCCACAGGTTATTCAGTGCGCCAAACGACAGTCGCCATGCGCCCAGTGATGCCATCACGACGATAGGAATAATACCGCTCAGGCTGGCTCAGCGTGCATTCGGCACTCACATCAATCACATCCACCCCGACGGCGGTCAACTGCGTGTGAACAATGCCACGCAGGTCACACCACCAATGCATCGGACGCGCCGTGGTCTGAAAAAACCGTTCAAGCGAGGCATCTTGCGCCAAGAATGCATCACGAACATCACGACCTACCTCAAAGGTCTCACGGCCAATACAGGGACCGAGCCATGCATGACAGCTGGATCCGTCCAAACGCTGTAGTGTCTCGGTCACCACCCCAGCAAGAATGCCTCGCCAACCCCCATGCGCGATTCCGACTGCTGTCGCACTGGCGAACACAATCGGCAAACAGTCGGCCGTCAGAATGGCCAGCGCCTGCAGTGGCTCTCGCGTCACCATCGCATCTGCTTCGATGGACTCCATCGAGGTCTTCGCGACCTCGTGCACCATCACTCCGTGGACTTGCGACACGAAATGCACAGGCATTCCGAGTTGCGCAGCGAGGAAGGCTCGGTGTTGAGTGACCACCGATGGATGATCGCCGACATGTAACCCGAGATTGAATCCACCATAGGGCCCAGCTCCACTCCCGCGCAGGGTTTGCCGAATCCAGGTGTTCGGGGTCAATTGCGTGTCGAACCAAAGATCAGTGGTCATCGCGTTGCAGGTCGTGCATCAAAGCCACCAAATCATCGGCCAATGGTGCGGTAAATGACATCGGCTCGCCAGTTGCTGGATGGATGAGACGCAAGCTCTCTGCATGGAGCGCCTGTCGAGGAAAGGCGTCGACCCGCGCGCGGACAGGAGCAAGCATCGTACCGAAACCGGGACGGCCCGCCTTATAAACCGGATCACCCACCAATGGATGCCCAAGGTGCGTCATATGCACCCGGATCTGATGTGTCCGACCGGTTTCCAACCGCACTTCAATGGCACTGACATGTGCGGTCTGCTGGAGTGTCCGATAATGCGTCACAGCCGGCTTACCTTGTGTCATCACAGCCATCCTAGTCCGCTGAATCCGATGCCGATCCATGGGTGCATCAATGGTTCCCACGGGACGTGTTTTGCCAAATACCAAAGCCCAATATTGCCGACCCATACTGCGGTCTTTCAACTGTGCGATCAATTTTTGATGTGCTTTCGGGCTTCGCGCGATAGCCAACACCCCTGAGGTGTCTTTATCAAGCCGATGCACGATACCTGCCCGCGGAATCGTATCGAGCTCCGGATAATGGTGTAGCAACGCATTCACAAGTGTATGGCTTGGATTGCCATGGCCTGGATGCACCACCAACCCTGCAGGCTTATTGACGATAATGAGATGCTCATCGACAAACAGGGTTTGCAAATCGAGAGGTTGGCCCACCCAAGTCACTTGGCTCTCTGGCTGCGCATCGACGGTCACTAACTCACCACCTAGCACCTTGTATTTGGGCTTCACTTGTTGACCATCAATACGGATCGCGCCTGCTGAAATCCACTGTGACAGCCGAGCTCGTGAGAAATCTGTCCAAATTTCTGCACAGATCACATCAATCCGTGATCCGCCAGCATCCAACGGAACCTCAAACTGTGATTGAATACGCGGGTGGTGATTTTCTGATTCGCTCATAGGGCGGCCCATCATAAAAGGACAGGCATGATAACCCGTACGCTCACAGTTCTGTTGCTCTCGACGCTCTTGGCGTCCTGTTCATTGTTTGACCCCGACGCCAATCTCAAGAGTGAGAAGGTGTTATGGGAGGAAGGCCAAGGCCACATCCGAGGGGGTCGCTTTCTAGAAGCCATCACCAATCTCGAGGAATTAGACCGGAGATTCCCATTTGGAGCGTACTCGGATGGTACCCAACTGGACTTGGTCTACAGCTATTTCCGAGCGCAACGCTATGAGCTCGCGCGTCTGACGGCGGATCGTTTCATTCGGTTAAATCCTGATCATCCAGAAGCAGATTACGCCCAATACATGAAGGGGCTATCGTCCTACGCCTCAAACGATTCGATGATTGCACGCTATTTGCCTGGCGATGAGACCGGACGAGATATTGGTGGTGCTCGCGAAGCAGTGAACGACTTTTTAACGCTACTTGAGCGCTATCCAAACAGCCAGTTTCGTGACGATGCAACACTCCGATTGATCTATGTCCGCAACCAGTTGGCTGAGTATGAACTCAATGTCGCTCGGTATTATGTCCGCCGCGGAGCCTACGTGGCTGCCGCAAATCGCGCCCGGCAAGTCATTGAAGGGTATCCCTCAACACCCGCCGTGATTGATGCCTTGATCACCATGTATTTGAGCTACAGCGCTCTCGGACTCCCTGAAGAGGCTCAAGATGCTTTGACAGTACTGGCGGAAAACTATCCTGAGTATGTGGCAGGCGATTCCGGCGAGCGCCGGCTTGCGTCAGGGGTTCTGGCAGACACAGGACGTGGTCTCACAGAGACCTTAAGCCTCGGTTTCTTGGGTAAATCTGGCGATATTGCAGACCGACTGGAAGCCTTTACGACCACCCGCCGAGCAGACACGTCGCGACGTCCCGCAGCCACGCTGCGACCGAATGAAGACGCCCCAATTGACGCTCCGCGCGCGATCAACGAAGTGTACTTCTAAAAGCGCCAACCGTTGGCAATCGGATAGCGTCTATCGCGACCGAAGCCGCGCCCGGTGACACGCGTCCCGACTGCGGACTGGCGCCGCTTATATTCGTTGATATCCACCAATCGACACATCCGGCGGACATCCTCTGCCGAAAAGCCTGCGTCGATAATGTCATCTGGGGTCTGATCTTGTTCGATGTAGCGCGACAACATCGCATCGAGAATAGGATAGGGCGGCAGACTATCCGCGTCCTCCTGTCCCGGTGCTAACTCCGCAGATGGTGGACGCACGATCACGCGATTTGGGATCCATTCTGTGTCTCGATTCACATAGCGCGCAAGATCATAAACACGCGTCTTCCACACATCCTTTAACACCGCGAATCCACCGGCCATATCCCCGTATAACGTCGCGTATCCAACCGCCATTTCACTCTTATTTCCGGTTGTCAGCACCAGTGCACCGGTTTTATTCGACAGGGCCATCAGAATCACACCCCGGCAGCGTGACTGCAGATTCTCCTCGGTGGTATCAACCGCGTGCCCCGCAAAGTATGGGGTAAGCCCCTCGAGGAAGGCTCCGACCATCGGCTCAATTGGAGTGATTGAAAATTGAGCCCCTAAGCGCAGTGCTTGGGCTTTTGCATCTTCAACACTCATTTGTGCGGTGTAGGTGTAAGGCATCATCACAGCGTGTACGCGATCCGCACCAAGCGCATCCACTGCAATTTGTAAGGTCAGCGCAGAATCGATTCCACCCGACAGACCAAGAAGCGCGGACTGAAACCCTGTTTTCGCTAAGTAATCCCGAACCCCAGTGACCAGCGCCCGATATAGCAGCGCATCATCCGACGGGACGGAGTGAGACCAGTCCGCCTGAAGCGTGCCATCCACGATCGTTAGAGGAAGTGTTGCTGTCTCGAAAAATGGGGCTTGAGCGAGAACGTGTCCTGCTCCATCGATAACCATGGATCCACCATCGAAGACCAGCTCATCTTGTCCACCAACGGTATTCAGGTAGACCACCGGTAACCCAGTTCGACGTGCGCGATCAACCAGATGCGCCATGCGCTCGCGATGCTTACCCTCAGCAAATGGGGAGGCATTTGCGACCACTAATATCTCAGCCCCCGCTTCGCGGGTTGCCGACACCACCTCGGGTACCCATACATCCTCACAGATGAGAAGACCCAAACGCACGCCGGACACCTCGAGACAGCAAGGTGTATCACCGGGAATGAAATAGCGATGTTCGTCAAATACTTGGTAATTTGGGAGTGACTGCTTGTGATACACCGCTGTGATCTGCCCATCCAAACACACCACCAAGCTATTGTGTAACCGCGCAGGCCCTGCTGTCTGGTGCCCAAGTGACCACTCCCTAGCGGCGTGCCCTGCCCGTTGAGGTGCACCGACAATCACCGTGATTCCGCGTGCTGCCTCGGCAATGGTAAGCAACGCCTCATCCACCCGCGCCATCAGTGCTGGACGCAGCAACAAATCCTCAGGCGGGTATCCGGTCAATGCCAGTTCGGGCGTCACCAAAAGATCCGCCCCTTGTGAGCGCGCATCCTCAATCGCTGCGAGGATCGCTGCGGTATTCCCTGGGATGTCTCCCACCCGCGTATTTATTTGCAGCAATACACACGCAAATGCTGAGCTCATGCATCAATCCTCGGCTGATAAGGGGTTGGATCCACCACCGGCGGGCGACTCAGTATACTGTCTGCTAGCAATCGTGCCGAGGCGGGCGCCAATACAACACCATTTCGATAGTGGCCTGCATTCACCCACAGTCGCTGTGAGAGCGCGCCAATCCAGGGGATACCACCAGGCGCGGCGGGCCGAAACCCTGACCATTGAAGCTCGACAGGCACATCAGCCAAGCTCGGGATCAAGTGTAAGGCCGATGCATACAACGATCTGTGCGCGGGCTCGTCAGGGCAACGCTGAAAACCCACATCCTCAAGTGTCGACCCAAAGACAATCCGTCCGTCGGCGCGTGGAATGGCATAGCGACCGTCGGCCAACACCACGCGGCCGACTCTGAATGAGGGTGCAAACAGCAACATCTGTCCTTTCATCGGCCGAATTGGCGTCGATACGCCCAGCGGATCAAGCAGTGATTGAGTCCATGCCCCTGCAGCCACAACGACCCGATCAGCGTGCTGACTCTCGCCGTTGACCATCACCACAGGCTGTTCAACTGAGCCAGATAAAGACACAGATTGATGCTCTCTGACTGTGATTCGTGGATGCAACGCCGCTGTTTTGTAGAGCGCTTGACCCAACCGAGGTGTCCGGACACTGGCAATTTGCGGCATCCATAACGGCTCCTCATGGAGCGTTGCATGTGGCTCAAGTTGACTCGCTTCAGCCACAGAGAGTGTCTGTACCGCGCCGCCTTGGAGGGCGCCCCAGGCCAGGGCATCCGAGCGTTCTGTCATCGCAGTCACCAGCATCCCATGTCGCATAAATTGAGGATCAATCCCCGACACGTCTCGAATCCGAGCGATAATTTCCGGATAGACCAATTGAGAAAATGTCGCTAATGCCGTGATCGATGCCGGATACCGCCACGGATAGAGTGGGGAAATAATGCCACCTCCCGCCCATGACGACTCCTGCGCCGCCTGACCACGGTCTAACAGGTGCACGTGCAGTCCCGCATCCGCCAATTCCAGTGCAGATAGCAAGCCCATCACGCCAGCACCGACAATACACACATCGGGGATCTGAGTTGACATTGCGATATTGTCGCACACTCCCGACTGACTTCCGAAGCCTCTGAGCTAGGCTGTCAGCATGCAAATATTCGGATATCTCGCAGCACTCGGACTCACAGCCACTCTCGCTGGACTCACACTCGTGAGTTGGCAAGCACCGACTGACCAGGCGTTGCTCAGGCTTCAGGAATCGCAAGTTCGACAGCGTATTCGCCTGGGCCAAATGCAAGCCCTGCAGTTGCAACAGACCACAACGCTCGCTTGGCCGCTCGATGATCCGCACACTCAGTGGACTCAGCGCTCATTTTATGGACCAGACTTTGTGGCTTTCGCTGACGGATCCGTCAGCCCTGGCGAAATTCTTCTATGCCGCAATCAGCAAGGGCGTCGCCTGGTGATCTCACAACTCGGCCGACTCCGCGCCGAGCCGGTCAGGTGCTAAGGCCAACAACCCTCCTCCCCAGCCGAGCGGAGCCCTGACGTGGTTAACTCCCAATAACCACAACGATGCGGCTGCTCCGGCCAATAACGAAGGCTGAGGCACTGCGCACCGCATGTATCGAGCGTCATCGGTTCGGCCACCTGCGTCGGAAACTGGCCGGTTTCCAATCGAGTCGTTAACGCCTCGCTGACAGCAGAGGTCAGTGCAGCCTGCGCCTGCAAACGCACGGAACGTTCCGGAACCTGAATCACCACGGCAGAGGCCATGAGCGCTAAGATCGCCCCGATCGCCAAGACGATCAGTGTTTCTATTAAGGAAAAACCGTGAGCTCGCGCCATTGCACCTTATCTCTCGTCAACGCCCATTGCCCGTCAATCCACTCAGCCGTCAGAGTCACCTGACGCAGACCGAGCACATCGTCAACCGAATACACGATCTCCGCTGGACTCTCCGTCGAATCCAACCCGGCAAGATGCGTGCTCACCGCCTGCCACTCAGCCGCCGAGGCTTGCGTCGCGAGCGATTCGCGATCAATCATGCGGCTTGCACGCACGCGATCTTCCACATGCGTCGCGAATTCGGCCATCCAGATCGACGCCAATGCGCCCATGACCACCAAAACCGCAATCAGAACATGACCTCGCGCCATCATGATTGTCCCGGCAATAGGGTGTGGCAGCCGATCCAGATCGGATCGCTGGTCTGCAGACAGAGCGTCTCGGGATCAGGTCGTTGGATTGATAACGCCCCGTCAACCGGCATTAATGACTGATGCGAAATATCCCCAAATTGCTCGCGATGCACCCACAGCGCAGCATCTGGCTGCACCCGACTCCGTCCCAGATAGAGATGAATCGTCATCCCAGGGTGCTCAAGCCGCAGACCCTCCGATAACACTGTCACACCTCCACCGAGATCAGCGCGCAGCGCTGCTTCTGGAATGACTGTGAGGGTGCGGGCGGGGACCAGTAGCGTGGTCAGAAATAAGGTCACGCCATCAAGATCAGCGCGAGTGATTGCTGCATCGGTTGCATGCGTCCGCCGGATCGATTCTTGACTCCACAACTGCGCAAGCACGAGCGTAACCAAGGCACCCAAGGCCAGTGCAATGAGGACGCCAGTCAGTTGGCCATGGCTTCGGACCACACAACCTCCTGCGAAAAAATGAGATGCGACTCAATCGATGCATCAATCCGTGCACGGCGTCCACCCTCATTGTCGGACAAAGTGAGGACCAAGCTGGAATTCGGAAATCGAAAGGTCTCCAGCAAATCACGCAGATGTGAGTATCGGGAAGATGGTAACTGCCCAATCTCCCCGTCCACGATCAATGAAAAAGACCCGACAACGGATTCGTGTTTCGACAACTGAAGTGCTGCATGCGCCATATCAATGAGTAACGCGTGCCGAGCTCGGCGCATTTCTTCAGTTTGAACATCGATTGACCGGCTAAAGACAATCACCAATAACAGGGTGAGTATCGCCATCGCGATCAGCGTATCTGTCAATGCATAGCCCCGCATAGCACACCCCCTTTGGCCTAGCAAAGCAGGACAAGGGTGTGACGTCAGGACTGCTTGATCATGAGTCCGATACGGGGTGGAGTCGTAACTCGCGCGGCAAACTAAATTGCACCGTCTCTTGAACCCCATGTTCCTCAACGGCAAGAGACGCCCCAAGGGCTTCGAGTCGACGACAGACTGCTTGTACAACGGATTCTGGGGCAGAGGCACCTGCGGTGACGGCAATCGAGTGTTTACCGTGGACCCAGTCCGACTCAATCGCATCCGGGTCGTCAATCAAATAGGCGGCAGCACCAAGACGCTGGGCCAACTCAGCCAAGCGATTGGAGTTCGATGAGTTCGCTGAACCAACCACAATGACGACCTCATGTGCTTCAGCGAGACGTTTCACGGCATCTTGACGATTTTGCGTTGCATAGCAAATGTCATCTTTTCGAGGCCCCTCAATAGCTGGGAAGCGGGCGCGCAAGATATCGATAATACGTGCCGTATCATCCATCGATAGCGTTGTTTGCGTCACAAAGGCCACATGCTCAGGGTCCCCTATCTGCACAGATCGGGCATCGTCTTCTGACTCGACCAAGATCATCCGCCCACCGAACTGGGTCTCAAATTGCCCCATGGTGCCTTCCACCTCAGGGTGACCTGCGTGGCCAATCAAAATACACTCACGCCCCTCGCGCGCAAACTTGGTCACTTCGATATGGACCTTAGTGACCAGCGGGCAGGTCGCATCAAAGACTTTCAGTCCACGATGACTGGCTTCTTCCTGCACCGCTTTAGACACCCCATGGGCAGAAAAAATGACAATCGCCGCATCAGGAACCTCGGTTAGCTCATCAACGAAAATAGCACCCCGGGCGCGTAAATCGTCAACCACTGTGCGGTTATGCACCACTTCGTGGCGCACATAAATAGGTGCACCAAAGACTGCTAAAGCACGATTTACAATCTCAATTGCACGATCAACACCCGCACAAAATCCACGTGGGTTTGCCAAGGTGACTTGCATCAGTGCAATTCCCCAGGGGAGACATCAAGAATTTCCACTTCAAAATCAAGATCACGACCAGCCAGTGGATGGTTAAAATCCACCCGAACAGAGGTGGTATCGAACTCCACAACCACCCCAGGCAATTCTGTTTTGGCCGCGTCTTGAAAACTCACCACCAAGCCCTCTGAGAGATCCAGCTGTGGATCAAATTGATCCCGGGAAATTGTTTGTACGTTGGATGGGTTATGTTGACCAAACCCATCTTTCGGCGCAATACGCGTAACACGTCGATCCCCGGCCTGTAACCCAACCAACGTGGTTTCAAAGGGTGCAGGCAAGTTCCCATCACCCATGATTAACACCGCTGGATTTCGCTCAAAAGTCGAGTCCACCACTTCACCAGTGTCTGCAAGCCGCAATGCAAAGTGCAGCTTAATTTTGCACTTCGGTCCGATGACGAGCGTCATTCCACATCCCTAATAATAATGCACAGGCAGCTATCGTGATGGCGACATCAGCAATATTAAAGGCTGGAAATGACCAGCCTTGCCAATGCAAATGCACAAAATCCACAACATAGCCAAACACCAAGCGATCGATCCCGTTACCAATTGCCCCCGGCACAATAAACACCAGGCCCCAACGGGTCCACCCAGGCGCCAGGTTTCGCATTGCGCGCAGCGCATAGATCACAACACCCACTGCCAACCCGATAAATAGAACTCGTTGCCAACCACCGGCATCGGCGAGAAAGCTAAATGCCGCACCTTCATTGTGCAAAAGCGTCAAACTAAAGAGTGGCGAAAGCGTGACGGGCACCCCATAGATGAGCCATGCTGAGGCTGCTAACTTGGTGCACTGATCCAACACCAAAATGCAAAAAACCAGCATCAGCTCACGGGTTGTCATGCAAACTGCCGTACTTCGCCAGAGCCTTCAATATTTGTCACACATCGACCACACAAGCTCGGGTGTGCGCTGACCGAACCAACTTCGGATCGATGGTGCCAACAACGCTCGCACTTCGCGTGATGCACGGAAACCACCTCAACCCATAATCCGGGTAATGACGCATCAGAAACCGCCTCTGCAGTGCGCTGATTGGCTGGAAGTAAACGCGCTTCAGAGGTAATCGTGACAAATCGAAGTTCATCCCCGAGTGCATCTAGCGCCTGAAATACCTCACCTTCTGCATAGAGTGTGACGTCTGCAGATAGCGAACCCTTAATCGTTCCTGCCGCGCGCAAGGTCTCAAGTGCCTGATTCACAACCGCCTTCACCGACTGAATAAGAGGCCACTGCAATCCACTTGGAGAGCCCGCAGGGATCTCTGCAGTGGTGACTGCAAAGACAAACGGATGTGACCGATCGCCGGGCATCGCCTCCCAAACTTCTTGGGCGGTAAAACTTAAGATGGGAGCCATCCAGCGCACCATCGCATCGATGATATGGTAGAGCGCTGTTTGACAACTGCGTCGCGCAATACTGTTTCGTGGGCAGGTGTATTGGCGGTCCTTGATGACATCTAAATAAAATCCACCCAAATCATCCACGCAAAAATGATGGATGGCTTGAGTGACCTCCGAGAAACTGTAGTGCTCATACAGCGTCATGATCCGCGCTTGGGTGGCATCTGTCCGACGAATCATCTCCCCATCTAATGCAATCCAGTGCTCTGGGGCGCAGGCATCTGTGGCAGGATCAAATCCATTCAAGTTGGCCAAAATGAACCGGCAGGTATTACGAATCCGTCGATAGGTATCGGACGTCCGACTCAAAATTTCGTTCGATACCGTCATTTCTTTAGTGAAATCTGTCGATGCAATCCAAAGCCTCAGGACATCCGCGCCAAGCGAGTTCATGACGTCCTG
Organism: Litorivicinus sp.; assembly: GCA_018401755.1. Taxonomy (GTDB): domain Bacteria; phylum Pseudomonadota; class Gammaproteobacteria; order Pseudomonadales; family Litorivicinaceae; genus HIMB30. The sequence goes on along the minus strand of JAGYKJ010000003.1, from coordinate 124,922 downwards.
AGGCGGAATGACATTCCCCAGCGACTTGGACATTTTGCGACCATGTTGATCAACCGTGAATCCATGGGTCAACAACCCTCGATACGGTGCGCACCCGTGAATGGCGACTGACGTCAGTAACGAGGATTGGAACCACCCGCGATGCTGATCCGAGCCTTCCAGATACAGATCTGCCGGGAACGACAAGCCCTCACGACGGGCCAACACTGACGCATGGGTGGTTCCCGAGTCAAACCAGACATCCAAGACGTCAGTGACTTTGCGATAGTCAGCAGCCTCAGGTCCCAGTAATTCTTGGGGATCTAAGTCAAACCACGCATTAATTCCTGCAGCCTCGATTCGCTGTGCGATGGTTTCGAATAAGCGCGCTGTCTCGGGATGCAGCGCTTGTGTCTCTTTATGCACAAAGACGGTGATGGGAACACCCCAATTGCGCTGCCGAGAAATACACCAATCAGGCCGATCTTCAAGCATCGCTGCCAGCCGATTCCGACCCCAGCTTGGTGTAAAGGTAATTGCGTTTGCCACCGCATCACGCGCAGTTTCTAGCAGGCCTTCCCCTTGCATGCGGATAAACCATTGCGGAGTCGCGCGATAAATCACCGGCGTTTTATGCCGCCAACAATGCGGATAGGAGTGATCAAGTGGTGCGCGATGCACCAAACGATCCATAGACGCCAAATGATCGGCGATGACCGGATTGGCTTTCTCAACTTGCAATCCACCGACCACAGCGACAGAGTCTGCAAAGGTTCCGTCATCACGGACCGGAGTTAAGAGTGTTAAGCCAAGCGGTTGCGCAGCGAGGAAGTCTTCCAGACCATAGGCAGGTGCAGAGTGCACAATGCCAGTTCCTGCCTCCAGGGTCACATGCGTGCCTGTGACCACGGGAACAATGCGACCATCCCAGGGTGCTTCAAATAGTAACTCGGTCAGCGCATGACCTTGGACGCGCGACACGATCTCAAAGTCATCCACGGACCAGCGATCGCTGAGCGCGTCGAGACGCCCCTCGGCCAAAATCAATAACCATGCATGACCATCCTTCTGGAATCGGGTCAGCACATAGGTGAGATCGGCATTAACGGCCACAAACTGATTCGCCGGTAAAGTCCAGGGCGTGGTGGTCCAAATGGCAATCGCGGCGTCGCGGGCCACCGCCAGCTCCACCTCAAAAATGTCAGCGAGACGCTCGGGATTTCTGCTTGGAAAGGCAACATCCACCGTCATGGTTTTGCGATCGACGTATTCCACCTCAGCCTCGGCCAACGCACTTTCACAATCCATGCACCAGAACACAGGCTTGGCGCCCTGATGGAAATGCCCGTTGGCGATAATGCGGCCGAGCGATCTGACAATGTCGGCTTCCACGTGAAAATCCATAGTGCGATAGGGGTTTTCCCAATCACCAAGAATTCCCAACCGCTGAAAATCGACACACTGCCGTTCAATCTGACTCGCTGCATAGGCCCGGCAGGCATCCCGAAACGCATTCGCATCGGCAAAGGCCTCGCCAATTTTGCCAAGACTGGTCTCGACCTTGTGCTCAATCGGAAGTCCATGGCAATCCCAGCCCGGCACATAGGGTGCGTTATATCCAGCAAGCCCGCGGGATTTCACCACGATGTCCTTCAACACTTTATTGACCGCATGACCGATGTGAATATCCCCGTTCGCGTATGGAGGTCCATCGTGCAGGATGAAGGTTTTTTCCCGTGTTGACTGGGCCTCACGCACAGACTGATACCAATCACGACGCACCCAATCAGCCAGCATATCCGGCTCACGCGTCGCCAAATTACCGCGCATTGGGAACGGCGTATCCGGCAAATTTAAAGTGTCTTTATAGTCGGTCATGACAAGGTTCCATCAGGCAGTCAGCAATTCCAGAGCACGGGCCGAATCCGCTGCGATGCCTTCGCGAAGGGCATCAACAGACGCAAACTTATGCTCTGGGCGGAGAAAAAATCGTGGTATCACGGTTAGGACGAGACCATACAACTCGAGGCTGGCTTTGTGCAAATGCACTTCAAGCCAAACACCCACTCCAGATACCGTTGGTCGAGTCCCAATGTTGGCGACGGCGGTGTAGCGTTGCCCATCAGGCGTGATCGCTTCACAGGCAAATACACCCGCAATTGGCGGGCGCCGACTCAACCGAATATTCGCGGTTGGGAACCCTAATGTGCGACCCAGCTGGCGTCCATAGCAGACCTTTCCAACAAATTGATAGGGGCGCCCGAGTAAACGGGCTGCCTCTGTAAAATCATAGCGCTCCAGTGCAGACCGAATACGCGATGAGGAGACGCGCTGACCGTCGAGGGCCAATGTCTCGGACTGCGCAACCGAAAACCCGGTACGCGGGCCAAGCTCGGCAAGCAACCCAAAGTCTCCACGTCGATCACACCCAAAGCGAAAATCATCACCCACGATTAAGTGGGCGGTGCGCAATCGGTGCATTAACACATCGTCCACGAAGGCCTCAGCGGTGAGTGCCCGAACCGTGGAAAACTTCAGACACCAGATGGTGTCAACACCCAAGCCCGCGAGCGCATGCACTTTGGATGACAAAGTCATTAACCTGGCAGGCGCGACCATGCCCCGCAGGGCAGCGAAGTATTCTCGCGGCTGCGGCTCAAAGACCACGGCGCAGGTTGGCAAACCACGCTCCGTGGCGGCTGCACGCACCTGCTCGATGACGTGTTGATGTCCGAGGTGTACCCCATCAAAGTTACCAATGGTCACTACTTGGGGTGTACTTACGACAAAATCGGTTAACCCAAAGGCCAGTTTCATGCTACGGCGTCGGTGAAAAAGGCGAGTATACCTGACGCCGCCGAGCCAGAGGGCAGCCAAATATGCGAGTCCCGCAAGACTTAGTATCCCCAGCAATCGAATCGATCGCTCCCATACATCCAAGTCAATGAAGGACTCTGCGGTTGGTGCGATCCAGACACACTGCGCCATCACAGCAAGTCCAAAGCTCAGTTGCGCAATGGGTCGCCAGGGAATATTCGTCCAGCGATACCAGCCCCGCTGGGATAGTCCGCGAAGCAGAAGTCCTGCATTTAACCAAGCAGACAAACTTGTCGCCAACGCCAGTCCGACGTGCCCCATCGACCAGACAAACATGAGATTCATGGCCATATTCGCAACCATCGCGATCAACCCAACCCGCACAGGCGTCGCCGTATCCTGTCGCGCGAAATAGTGTGGCGCGAGGACTTTGATGGCCATAAAGGCAGGCAGTCCTGCCGCATAAGCCATCAGCGATGCCGCCGCCTGTTGCACATCGTGGACTTGCATCGCCCCGTATTGAAACAGGGTCGAGAGAATCGGCTCTGCAAATAACATCAAGGCCAGTGCACAGGGCCAACCCAAGACCATCACAACCCAAATGGCCCAGGTTTGCGTCGCTCTCGCTGACTCGGCATCACTTTGCGCAAACGCTCGGGAGAGCGCCGGTAAAATCACTGTGGACACGGCAATCGCAATGACACCCAAAGGCAGCTCGACCAGACGATCCGAATAATAGAGCCAGGACACCGACCCTGAGACCAATAACGAAGCCAACACTGTGTCGAGTAATAAGTTAATTTGACTGACCGAGACCCCAAACAACGCCGGCACCATCAACGTCAGAATCTTACCAACACCAGGATGCGTCTCGGACCAACGCGGGATTGGGAGACATCCCGCTGCGAGTAGAGGTGGAATCTGAATCAGCAACTGGATAACCCCAGCGATCAGCACACCAATTGCCAGTGCACGCACCGAGGGATCCATCAATGGCGCGAACCATACCGCTGCCGCGATGAGCGAGAGATTCAGGAAAATTGGGGTTGCCGCAGGGACTGAGAAGCGTCCAACCGTATTCAGGATACTGCCTGAAAATGCGACCAAGCTCACCAAACCCAAATACGGGAAGGTCCAACGTAGAAGCTCACCAGTCAGTTGTAATTGCGCTGGGTTATCTGCAAAGCCAGGTGCAAAAACCATGGCAATCCAGGGCGCCGTCATCACCCCAAAGGCAGTGACGATGATTAAGATGAAGCCAAAGCGGGCGGCCACTGCATTGAGCAGTCGCTGCATCGACGCCTCACCCTCTTGCGCTCGGGTCGCTGCTAACACAGGGACAAAGGATTGGGCAAAGGCCCCTTCGGCGAACAATCGCCGTAAAAAATTGGGGATCTTAAAGGCCACGAAGAAGGCATCCGCTGCAGCTGAGGCGCCGATGAGTTGCGCGAAAATCACATCCCGAACCAAGCCGAGCACCCGCGATGCCATGGTCCAACTACCCACTGTCACCCCAGAACGCACTAGTCGAGGTGCATTCATGCGGCAGACTGTCCAAGTTGACTCATCACAAGCATATCCAGGCGAAGATCGGCATAACCCTGGATTAAAGCACGTTGCATGCGCAGGCACCACGACGGAGCCATGGCCTTTGGAACGCGCAACAGATTGAGTCCACAGGGGACTGATCCATCACGGAATTCTTGACCTTTTAGGGTGTAACCGGATAACATCTCGCGCCTTGAATTTGGAGTAAAAACTCCGCGTTTCACCAGTGTAAGGAAGAATCCCGGTGGCCAATAGTCCCCAAGCGCGTAAGCGCGCCAAACAAGCCGACGTCCGTCGCAATCACAACGCGAGCATGCGCTCACGAGCACGGACCTATGTGAAGAAGACCTTGGCAGCAATCCACGCTGGCAATCATGGTGATGCGGTTGCAGCGTTCAAACTGACGACGCCAATCATTGATGGCATGGTCAACAAAGGGTTGTACACCAAAAATAAATCGGCTCGCATCAAAAGCCGTTTGAACGATCGCATCAAAGCGATTGCTTCCTGAGTTCTCGATGTCTCTCGTGTAGCTCGATCGAGTTACACGAGCGCCATATTGTCCCGATGAATCAACGCATCCCCCTCAACCAGCACGTTTAATTCCCGTAACTGTTGAGTCGATAACCCCCGGATACGTAACGCGACGTCCGCATCGTAATTTACCAAACCCACAGCGATCGGTTCCCCGTCAGGGTTCAACACATGCACGATATCGCCACGCTGAAAGTGTCCGTCAACAGCCGTCACGCCAACGGGTAGTAAACTTCGACCCAACCGGACCAGCGCGTCAACAGCGCCTGGATCCACCGTCAAACGTCCTTTCACCTGCTTGTGAGATGCTAACCATCGCTTCCGAGCAGCCTGGGGCTTGAGGTCTGGAATCAACAAGGACCCGATCTCGCCATCTCCTGTGGCAAGGCGCGACAACACGTGGGGCGTCCGACCGCTCGCAATCACAGTCATTGCCCCAGAGCGCGCTGCTTGGACTGCCGCCTGAATCTTGGTAAACATCCCACCGCTTCCGAGCGTACCGCCTGTGCGCCCAGCCATTGACTGTAGACTGGGATCCAATGCACGGGCTTCCCGTATCAACTGCGCATTCGTATCCATCCGCGGATCCCGGTCAAAAAAGCCATCCTGATCCGTCAAAATGACGAGCACATCTGCTTCAATCAGATTTGTTGCGAGCGCTGCCAGTGAATCATTGTCGCCGAAGCGGATTTCTGCGGTCGCCACCGTATCATTCTCATTGACCACTGGAACGACGCCAAAACGTAATAATGTCTTCAGGGTATCGCGAGCATTCAGATAGCGTGCACGGTCAGCTAAGTCGTCATGCGTTAAGAGCACTTGCGCTGTCGAGACGCTATGCTGATCAAAGCAACTTTGCCATGCCTGTATCAAGCCCATCTGACCAATCGCAGCGGCCGCTTGAAGGATAGGCACTTCAGTTGGGCGACTTTGCAGCGCTAAGGTCTTCAGACCAACTGCAATCGCGCCAGATGACACCACACACAGCTCAATCCCCTGACTCCGGAGATGAACCATTTCGTCGACCCAATGCTGCATGCGTGCACGGTCTAACCCCTGCCCGTCATTGGTCAGCAGTGCGCTCCCGATTTTGACAACCCACCGCTTTGCATGTGCCAGACGGGTACGATCACTCGCGGACAACAATCACCTCCATGCCATCATCTGAGTCTTCATCCAATTCGTCGTCCAGCTCATCGCCCTGGACCGTTGCACGCCGCCTCGCACGCAACTCCGCAATACGATCGTGCGCTTCCTGAGCCATTGCTGACAACCACGCATTTTCCGCAACATCGATCTCAGGATTTTCTCGACGCTCAAGCGCCAGAGTCTCAATTCGGTTCATCAGTGCCTGAGCAAGTGCAGGCATCCCATCTCCCGTCACACCGGATATCGCAAACACAGGATGCGGCCAATTGAATGCTTCCTCGAGTTGTGCAAGGACCTCTTCACGCGTCTCTGGATCCAAGACATCAATTTTGTTCAAGACAAGCCATCGCTCACGTGCCGCCAGTGATGGGCTGAACTGCTCCAACTCATCTGCTATGACCGAAACAGCCTCAATCGGATCTTCTTCCGTCAAAGGTGCGACATCCACCACATGCAGCAGCAGACGCGTGCGGGTGAGATGTTTCAAAAACCGGGTTCCAAGACCCGCTCCTTCCGCAGCTCCCTCGATCAAGCCGGGTATATCCGCAATGACGAAACTACGATGCGGGGCCAAGGACACTACCCCCAACTGAGGAACGAGGGTTGTAAAGGGATAATCTGCGATCTTTGGCTTGGCTGCCGACACTTGGCTAATCAGTGTCGATTTACCGGCATTCGGTAATCCCACCACGCCCACATCAGCCATCAGTCGAAGCTCCAAACGAAGGCGATACACATCGCCAGGGGTCCCTGGCGTGGTGCGTCGTGGGGAGCGGTTTGTGCTGGATTTGAACCGTGTATTCCCTAACCCGCCGCGTCCGCCTTGGGCAACCAACATCACATCCCCGTTACTGAGAATTTCACCAACCAGGGTATTGGTCTCATCGTCATAAATCGCGGTTCCAACAGGGACCTTCAATACAGTGTCAGCACCTTGCGCGCCCGTTTTGTTTCGACCTCCGCCAGGTCGGCCGTTGTCGGCGCGATAGCGAGGCTGATAACGATAATCGATCAAGGTGTTGAGGCTGTCATCCCCGATCAGCAGGATCGAGCCCCCATGACCGCCGTCACCACCATCAGGGCCACCTTTGGCAATAAACTTTTCGCGACGAAAGCTCAGACAACCGCGACCGCCGTCTCCCGCTTCAACCGTGACCAGTGCTTCATCTACAAATTTCATAGCAGTCCCCAAAACGCAAAAGCCCCGCGCGAGCGGGGCCTTTACTACGTGATTTCGTCGATCTTACGCGCTGACGATACTCACGTAGCGGCGCTTATTCGGCCCTTTGACTTCAAACTTTACCTCACCATCTGCTTTGGCAAAAAGTGTGTAATCAGTTCCACATCCGACGTTCACGCCCGGATGAAACTGTGTCCCACGCTGACGAACCAAAATGTTTCCAGCGATCACTTGTTGACCACCAAACTTCTTCACGCCCAGGCGTTTACTTTCCGAATCACGGCCGTTACGGGTACTACCACCAGCTTTCTTGTGAGCCATTTCTGTCTCCTATGACGCGTTGATCGCGGTAATTTTAATTTCAGTAAACCACTGACGGTGGCCCTGACGCTTCATGTGATGCTTACGACGCTTAAATTTGACGATGTAGACCTTGTCGCCGCGACCATGCTGAACCACTTCAGCGGATACCTTTGCACCGTCGACAACTGGCGTGCCCACTTGAATCTGTTCGCCTTCGCCAATCATCAGCACGCGATCGAAATCGATTGTCGAACCGGTTTCGGCCTCGATCTTTTCGACTTTCAAGAGCTCGCCCTCGACGACACGATGTTGTTTGCCGCCTGTTTCAATGACCGCGTACATGTCCTACTCCACAATAATTAAGATGGTTTTCCCACCCGAAAGGCGGCGAATAATAGGGAAGTTTTAAAGGAAAGACAAGAGCCAGAAGAGAATGCGTGAAATCTCAATCAGGCGCGCTAGAATGCAGTTATCGCGAGAAAAAGGCACCTCATGAATTCCGCAGACGATCTCATCCAACTGGTCCAGTCTGATTTTGATGCGCTGAATGATCTGTTGCTCAATCAGCTCGGATCCGAAGTTGATTTGGTCGAAACAATCAGCCAGTACTTAATTCAATCTGGCGGTAAACGCGTTCGGCCCCTGTTAACGCTGATTACATCGCGCGCGCTGGCCATTGCGAATACCGATCATATCGCGGCGGCCGCAGTCATTGAGTGCCTGCATACTGCCACCCTTCTGCATGACGATGTGGTAGACGAATCCAAAGCACGCCGTGGAAAACCCAGCGCCAACGTGCTGTTTGGGAATGCACCAAGCGTCCTGGTGGGTGACTTCGTCTACTCGCGTGCGTTTCAGTTGATGGTCGGTATTGGCAATCTGGATCTGCTAAGACTGATGGCAAACACCACCAATCTGATTGCTGAAGGCGAAGTCTGGCAACTCAATAATCAGTTTCGCCCGGATTTGACTGAAGCGGAATACGATGCCGTGATTATCCGTAAAACAGCAGTCTTATTTGAAGCTGCTGCAGGCGCGGCAGGACTGGTCAGCGGCGCGAACTCCGACACAGTAGATGCCCTCAAGCGCTATGGAATGTCGGTTGGACTCGCATTCCAGCTGATGGACGATTGGCTCGACTATGGTGGTGACAGCGATGCGTTGGGTAAACATGTAGGCGATGATCTCGCCGACGGAAAAACCACCTTGCCTCTTTTAATCGCCCGCGATCGCGCAGCCGTCGCAGATCAAGAACTGTTGATTAATGCCATCACCGCCGGCGACCGGACCGCATTCACAGCTGTCTGTCGCATCATTCGTCAGGAAGGCGGACTTGACTACACCCTCCAACGTGCTGAAAAAGCTGTCGAAGACGCGATGCGCGCATTGAATTGTCTGCCGCCGTCCACATTCAAAGAAGGACTAGAAGTACTGGCTCGTTTAGCCGTACAGCGCACATCCTGAGGTGATCATGGAGCATGCCTATTTTGCCGCTGGCTGTTTTTGGGGCGTCCAGCAACGGTTTTCGCGACTGCCCGGCGTGCATGCGACGCGCGCTGGATATATGGGGGGCCATACACAAGACCCCACTTATCGCGAAGTGTGCAGCGATACCACAGGCCACGCGGAGGCTGTCGAAGTCACCTATGATCCAACTGAGATCGATTATCCGACGTTATTATCCTGCTTCTTTGAGTGGCATGATCCTACCCAGGTGAATCGTCAAGGGCCCGATATTGGATCGCAGTACCGATCTGCCGTATTCCCGACCAATGACCTACAACGCCTCACAAGCGAGCAAAAGATCGCATCCTTAAACGGGTCTGGCTTTTACAGTCGCCCAATCGCCACTCGAATCGAACCGATCGCGCCCTTTTATGCGGCAGAAGACTACCACCAGGATTATCTAGACAAACGCGGAGTCAGTCACTGTGGTCTCTAAGCACAGGCGAGTCCTTGTCACTGGAGGCTCAAGTGGGATTGGGGCAGCACTCGTCGACGCCCTACTCGCATCTGGGGAGACCGTCATCGCGACAACCCGTAAGCCAGAACAGCAAGTAGCGCGCACCAATCTGCAATGGCTTGCCCTCGATCTCAATGATCCTGATAGCGTGACTGAGCTGCTTGACCATCCAATTTGGGAGACACCACTCGATGCCGTGGTGAATAACGCAGGCTATGGGCTGATTGCGCCGATTGAGAGTGCAGCCATGGATGCGGTACGCGACCAATTTGAGGCAAATTTTTTCGCAACCATCGCCATTACCCAGCATGCCATGGCACATTTCCGAACCTACCAGCAGGGAACGCTGATGGTGGTGACATCAATCGGTGGGCGCATGGCCTTTCCGTATTTCGGGTACTACAACGCCACCAAGCATGCCTTAGAAGCGGTCTATGAAGCCCTGTGGTATGAATGCATCGGCAGTGGCATTCGGGTCCGCATTATTGAACCAGGATTTACGCAAACACAGTTTGCAACGCATGGCATGCAAACGTCTGGCACCGATGATCCGATTCATACACAGGGGTTACAGTGGCTCTCTAATGCCATGAAGAGCGGAACAACAGCAACACCGCCTGCAGTGATTGGACAGGTGATGAAGAGCGCATTGGAGTCCACATCAGATCAACTGCGGTTTGCTGCGGGTAAACATGCAGGAACCTTACTCACTGCCCGCAAGATTCTGCCTGACCGCTGGTTCAGCAGCCTCATCGCCAAGGCCGTGATGCGCGGTCAAAAAGCGGGATAAACCAGCCACGGCGCGATCAACCGTGGTCTTAAACCCCAACGCCATCACCCAATCGAACAGCGAATACGGGAAGGCCATGCGAATCTCAGCGTCATAGCGGACCTGACAACCCGTGGCATTTGGTGTTACCTCGATGCGATCGATGGCCGTTGCTTTATCTGCCACCCCACGCAACACAGCTGAATGTCCAGGCACGTAGGAGGTGACTTCGTAACGCATCGGAATCATTCGTCCATTGAAATTGACCAACACCCGATAGGCAGCGCCCAGTCCAAACGTCTCCTGCAGTGGCTCCACCTCAACAACCGACTCATCCCATGCTTTTAAATGTTGGAAATCAGCGATCAAGCGAAGACTCTGCTCTGCGGAACTGGGAGACTCAAAAAAACGTACAAATCGCATGGATCCTCCAAGACGTCATTGGCTCACCCGTACAAGGTACGCCATCATTAATCATGTTCTGCAAATGGACGGCCGACCGATAGGGTCACCGATTGACGGCCACCCTCAGTGCGCCCAAAAGACAAATAGCCAGGCCCCAATACTGTATCGGCGCCAATAAAGATCGATCCACCACTCAACACATTCCGCCAGACGATGTCTTCACGATCCTGAAAGACGTTTCCGGCCTCGAGCGAGGCGCCAACATAAACCGGTTGATCGACAGGAAACACAACAGGATCATTGAGACGCTGATAACCAATGAACGAAATCAGACCGGCATGACGGCCTGAAATCTCGTCTGGGCTAAACCCAGATAACCGTGTGAACCCACCCAAACTATAGCGCGCGTTGACGTCCGTCACAGCCGATTCAAACAGATAGCCAAAATAGGCCTGTCCCACGAGCGTGGTGCGCCCCCGACTCCAGAAGGGATAGAGGAGATCCAAGGTAATGCCATCGTATTGACGGGTCGCACCCAACTTCGCGTCATGGATTGCGTATTCGCCGAGTAACCGCAACCCACTAGTCGGGAATCCAAAGCTGTCTAAGGTGTCATAGCCCGCTTGGACAAAGTATCTTGAATCATCGACCTCTGCGGCCAAGGAGTCGACCCCAAGACGAACCGTATTCTCCGTCGAACTCTGTCGAAACCCGACCCGTAATTCACCACGCGTATCGAGGCTGTAACCGCCATCGAAGCCAAACTCGCGGATTTCAGATTGATACAGCGCAGTCATGTCACCTGCATCGTACAGCGCGCGTTCCTCGCTCATGAAGCGAATCACAGCAGATGCAAACCAATCCGAGCCATAATTCACCGGTTGGTAAAGCTCCGTATGAATCCGGGTGCGACTTCCAAGGGTCGCTTCAGTTCGCCACTCACCGCCGAGCGGATTGATGTTGGTCACTCGCAGTACACCATGCAGATTGTAGGCAGATCGCCCATCGAGACTGTCTTCAAGGGTAAAACCAACATCCAAATAATCTGGACCCCACGCTTTTTCCCGGGTCTCAAGCGTCAAGCCAACACCCGCGTCTGTCTCACGCAAACCCACTTCCACGCGATCAATCGTTTCTAAGGCATAAATCTGCTCAAGATCGGCCTTCAGTTGTCGTTCATCTAAGGGCTGACCTGGCCGAATCGACAGGCGGTTTGCGATCACTTTACTCGACGTCCGCGGTGCATCACTTTTGACTTCGACAAACGCGATATCAGGCCTGTCTCGAGGCGCTAAATGCTGCGCAGACCAGGCCTGATAGGTCGCTTCATCGACCGAAAATCTCGCCAGGCGATCGGACTGTCGCAAGACCTCTTGCCGCCCGGCCGCGAGGGCTTCTTCGACTTTATTAAAATCAGCTGTCCCGACGTTTTCCGGAAAGATCTCGAACAGCACGTCCGCTTCTGTCAGCGTGGCCAATTGCGCCTCGGTATTGCGCTGCGTCAGCAGGTTCGTCAACTGATCGACCACTGTTACCACAGAGGTTAATTGCGCCGTACTGTACTTTTGACTCGAGGTATCCACCACGATTAAGCGCTTTGCGCCCATATCACGCGCAACGTTCATAGGAAGGTTATTGGCAACGCCGCCATCGACGTACAGGCGACCCTCAATCTCCACAGGCGAAAACACCACCGGCACCGCCATACTGGCGCGTAGCGCAGTGGCTAAAGACCCTTGCCGTAACACTCTGGCTTCGCCGGTAGCGAGATCTGTTGTGACAGCCCGAAATGGGATTGGAAATCGATCAAAGTCGTTGAGTGCAACAGTTTCCAGGGTCAATCCATTGAGCACCAACGCCAGTTTTTGACCCTTCAAAGCCGCCAAAGGCAACTTCAGACCATCAGTCGACACACCAATATCAAGCCCCAGATAATTGCGGCCTTCGAACGATTTATTACGAAAGCTGCGCTCATCGCGCTCGGTCACATCAGTCAAGATTCCTGACCAATCCATGGCCAGCAGCTGGTCGCGCACTTCGGCCGCACTCAATCCAGATGCATACAGCGCACCGACCACAGCCCCCATCGAGGTCCCCGCGATGTAGTCAACCGGAATGCGATGGGTCTCGAGCGCTTCCAAGACGGCCACATGTGCAAAGCCTCGTGCGCCACCGCCTGATAGCACCAAGCCAATAGGCTCGCGCGCCAGTGCAGAAAAAGAGACACTAGCGAGGCAGAGGATGCAACTCGCGACACGGACTTGTCGATACATAGACAGCTACCTGATAGAAAGTCCCATGGTAACGAAAAACAGTGCCGACCGTGACCCTCTCGTGATCGTCACCCGAGAGGGTTTGTATTGCCCTCAGGCCGATGTCTATATCGATCCCTGGCGTCCAGTACAGACCGCCCTTATTACCCACGCACACGCCGACCATGCGCGGCCGGGCTCTGCCCACTATCATTGTTTATCCAGTGGCTCAGAATTACTCACACAGCGCGTTCGACCACCATTGCTCACCAGCCATGAAGCCCATCAACCGGTCAAGTTCGGGCCAATCACGTGTCAGTTTGTTCCCGCAGGGCATGTCTTGGGCTCAGCCCAGATTCGGATTACTGATGGTGAGCAGGTATGGGTGGTCACAGGGGACTATAAGCGAATCGACGATCCCAGCTGTGCACGCTTTGAGCCCATTGCGTGCGATGTGCTAATCACTGAAGCGACCTTTGCCTTACCCATCTATCGTTGGCCATCCATGGATCAGGTCATGGCAGAGGTACTGCAATGGTGGGATCAAGCAGTCCGTAAGCAGCGGCAACCTGTGCTCTATTGCTATGCCCTGGGAAAGGCACAGCGCATTATGGCGGAACTCGCGCTTCGCTCTTCGCGAGATGTGATCGTGCATCCGACTATCGCCCAGCTGATTCCCGCATACGAATCACAAGGGGTGTCGCTGTGTCCATGGCAACCTCTGGTCAAACACCCAAAACCCGCGCCAGGTTCCTTAATTTTAGCCCCTCCAGGGGCGCAGGGTGGACACCTACTCACCCAGTTTAAAGCGTTGGATGAGGCGATGGCATCCGGCTGGATGCAAATTCGAGGGGTACGGCGACGTCGCGCACTCCCACGTGGATTTGTGATCAGCGATCATGCCGATTGGGATGGACTGCTGCGAACTGTTCAGGAGACCGGAGCGTCCCGCGTGCTCGCGACCCATGGTGAAACTCGCGTGCTCACCGATTATCTCAACCGCCAGGGTATTCAGGCGGCTCGTTTGGCGACGGGATACGGTCAAGACGAGGATCACGCATGAATTTTGTGGCACTGATCGCTGCGTTGGATCAAACAACCAAAACGACAGCCAAGCACGACAGTTTAGTTGAGTTCATCCAACAGGGTGATCCGGTTGAAGTCGCGTTAGGGTGTGCCCATCTGCTCGGACATCGCACGCTGAAGGGTCACCGCGCATTACTTCGGCAAACAGGGATTGAGTACCTCGGCGATGAGACACTATTTGAAGCCGCATATGCCGCGGTCGGTGACCTTGCAGAAACTCTATCACTACTGATCAATGACCCCGATGCAATCCTTGATCGGACAACGCCGTGCATCAGTCAATGGCTTGATGAAATTGTCGCGATCCAGGCGGCTGGATCACCCAGCCAAGCACTCATCGCGCAATTAGCCAAGTGCACCGCGCTGAGCAACTGGACCTTTCTGAAACTTTGGACCGGCGGCTGGCGACTCGGGGTCAGCCAGGGATTGGTGACCCAAGCATTGGCCACCGTCACCGGCCAATCCGCATCGGTCATCGCCGAGCGCCTGATCGATGATTGGTCTGCCGACGGAGCCTGGCTGTCGCGATTCAGTCAGCCGGTGTCGCCCGAGGAGCGACAGCGCAGTCCCGTGCCGTTTTGCCTGGCTCAGGGGTGGCAAGCCGACCATGCAGGCACCCGAGACATTGCCGACTACATTGTTGAATATAAATGGGATGGTATCCGCTGCCAGCTCATTCGCGCACAGGGTGTGACGCGACTCTGGTCGCGTGGAGAACAAGATATAACGCATCAGTTTCCTGACGTCGTCGCGGCCAGTATTGCACTCCCTGAAAACTGCCTTCTCGATGGTGAGTTGCTGGTGATCCAAGACGGACAGCCAGCTCCCTTTCAAGCCTTACAAACGCGTCTGAATCGGAAGCGCGTCTCGGTGGCGCTGCAACACAGTCATCCTGTTCAATTTCGCGCATACGATCTGCTTCGGTTAGACGGCATCGACTATCGCAACAACCCTCTTTCGGAGCGCCGGGCGATCCTTACGACGCTCACTGTGGATCAATCACCGGCTCTCACAGCAGCATCCTGGGAAGCAGTCGAGAGAACTCGGTCTGAAGCCGCAACCGTCGGTGCGGAGGGGCTGATGCTCAAAGCGCGAAACGGGCTCTATCACGGTGGACGTCAACATGGCCTGTGGTGGAAATGGAAGCTCGACCCAATGACCGCGGATGTCGTACTTCTCTACGCGCAGGCCGGCCATGGCCGTCGTGCGCGCCTGTACACTGACTACACTTTCGGGATTCGGGGTGAATCCGGTGACTGGATCACCGTTGCCAAAGCCTACTCTGGACTGACTGATACGGAGTTAACCAAGATCGACCGATGGATTCGGCAGCATACAATCGAAAGTTTTGGACCAGTCCGCCAGGTGGAACCGCGACTCGTCTTTGAAATTGCCTTTGAAGGGATTGCAGCCTCGCGTCGGCACAAAAGCGGTATCGCACTTCGCTTTCCAAGAATCCTCAGACTTCGCACAGACCTTGGCCTAGACGATGCCGATCAATTGCCCCATTTTCACGCCCTACTCAAGGCACGCCGATGAGCGATTGGACCCAGATTGAGACCTGGATGCGATCGCAAGGGTATACACCGAGCGACCTACAGCACGCCGCCTGGAACAACACGATGGCCGGATGCCATCAACTCATTGTCAGTCCGACCGGAAGTGGCAAGACGCTGGCAGCAACGGGAATGATGCTCAATCAACTCTTACGCCAGGCGCCCGCGAAGGGGGTTCGTCTCATCTACATCACGCCGCTAAGAGCGCTGTCGCGCGATCTCGAAAAAGCCTTGATTGCCCCACTCGCAGACACGCAGCATCGGGTTGCTGTGCGGACAGGGGACACCCGAGCGTCTGAACGCGCAGCCATCATTCGAAAGCCACCAGCCCTGTTGATTACAACCCCAGAATCCTTAAGCCAACTACTCGCCTCACCAAAGTCAGTGGATATCTTTGCGACGGTCGAGCAGGTGGTTGTGGATGAATGGCATGACCTGATTGCCAGCAAGCGAGGGACGCAATGCCTACTGGCGATCGCCCGACTCCGTCGTTTGGCGCCCCAACTACGCATCACCGGTTGTTCAGCAACCATTGCCGACCCAGAGCACGCGCTCAGGGCATTAATTCCAGTGGGCTGCGAAGGTGTCTTAGTTCATCCATCTCAACAGCGCCCCATCCAACTGCACGTGCTGTTGCCAGCCGATAACGAACGGTTACCATGGGCTGGGCAGATGGGACTGAGTCTTCTGGAATCGGTGAGCGCCCAATTACGGCCTGAACAAACCACCCTGATCTTCACCAACACCCGCAATCAAGCCGAACAATGGTATCAAGCACTGGCGATCATTCGCAGTGACCTGCGGGTCGAGCTGCATCATGGATCACTGGATCACAGTCGTCGAGAGGTGGTCGAGGCAGGACTCAAAGAAGGCACGCTTGATGTCGTGGTCGCGACCAGTGCACTGGATTTGGGGGTGGATTATCCTGCTGTCGAGGCTGTCATTCAAATCGGCTCGCCTCGTGCAGTCTCCCGTCTGATCCAACGCGCGGGCCGTGCCAAGCATCGTCCAGGTGAGCCCTTGAGCGCCACTCTTGTGCCGACACATCGGTTGCATTTGAACGAATACCAAGCACTCGCTGACGCGCTAAGCGCCCATGCACTCGAGCCAGTGCAACCGGCAGAGGGCCATCTCGACGTGCTGATGCAACACTTGGTCACTCTGGCGCTGCAAGCACCTTGGCTTCCTGACACGACCTATGCAGAAATCACGTCCGTGGCCGCCTACGCCGAGCTCACTCGCGAGGCCTTTGCTGCCGTGCTGCAAGCCTTGCAATACGGCTCAACGCATCTGAATCAGTACCCCGATTATCAACGGCTGGTGGTGCGTGATGACCAGTATGTTCAAGTGGCAACTCCTGGAATTGCGCGTCGACATCGAATGAGTATCGGGACCATCGTCGCGCATGCCAGCATGCGCGTACGGGTCCAGCGGGGGGCGGTCTTAGGAGAAGTTGAGGAATCCTTTGCAACCCGTTTAAAGCCAGGGGACTGCTTCCGGTTTGCGGGCCGAGTGCTGCAATGTGTTCGTCTCCGCGACGGAGAACTGTGGGTCAAGGCAGCCCGTGGAAATGCGTCTGAAGTGCCGCGTTGGACAGGCGGTCGATTACCAATGAGTCAAACGCTCGCGCATCATGTGGTGGAGCGATTGGCGCGGCCTCGCCCCTCAGCACCCTGTATTCAAAATCATCAACAGCTTGACCAGATGATTCAGGAGACGCAAATTGTGCTTAACCGTTTTGGTGTTGAGGTGGATTCGGATCACTTGTTGGTCGAAACATTTGAGACCCGCGACGGCGTGCATTGCATCTGCTTTCCGTTTGCCGGCTGGCTTGTGCATCAGGCCTTAGGACCACTCCTTGCCTATCGACTCAGCCGGATCCAGGAAGCGACCTATACAGTCACAGTCAATGATTATGGAATTGAGCTACTCAGTGATGATCCAAAGGCATTCCAGCCATTGCAGGACACCCCAAATGCACTCTTCTCGCCTGATCACATGGTGCAAGATCTGGCTGAGGCTGTGAATCTTGCAGAGTTAATGCGCCGTGAGTTTCGTGGTGTCGCACGGATTGCGGGACTGCTGTTTGAAGGCTACCCCCACCAACGAAAGTCCGTGCGTATGTTACAAAGTTCAGCGGGTATTTTATTCGACGTACTCAATCTCTATGACCCTGATCACCTCTTGTTACAACAAGCGCGACGCGACGTTTTCCAAACCAGCTTTGATCTGCCGCGACTCACCACACTGCTTGAGCGTCTTCACCATACGCCTGTTCGTTGGACCTCGCCGGGACAACCCACGCCGCTGTCGTTGCCATTGGTCCACGATCGCCTGAGCACTCGACTGTCATCAGAGTCCGTGGTCAAACGTTTGGCAAAGTGCCTACGGGGGTTTGATGACAACCCTTGAGTTCGGTGGGATGACCTGGATAGCCCGGGCAGATCGCAGTCTCTGGCAACCCGAGCGACGCACCTTAGTGATTGCGGACCTTCATCTTGCCAAGAGCCATGCCTTTCGGCGCGCTGGAATCCCGATCAGCGATGCGATCGAGCGTGATGACCTGACCCGGCTGAACCAAGCCATTACGGACACCCGCGCGAGTACGCTTTGGATCCTCGGTGATTTGCTCCACAGCCCTGCGGGTCTGGGCCCGCATATTGCTCGCTTCCTACAGGAGCTATCCCTCCCCACAACAGCCGTCCACGTGATCCTTGGGAATCATGATCAAGCTGCCGCAAAAGCGCTCGCCAATGCTGGGTTACAGACCTACCCAGATCCAACCCCTTGGGAATCAATCGAGTTCGCACACTTTCCCGAGAGTACAGGCCCCCATCGCCCCCGTATCGCCGGCCATATGCACCCGATGGTGACGTATCGAAGTCGTCGAGATCGGCTCCGCTTTCCGTGTTTCGCGTACATCGACGAGGACACTCTGGTGCTCCCAGCATTTACCCGATTTTCGGGTGGTTCTGATCTTAATCCGAGACAAGTCACCTGCTACCCAATTGTCGCAGATCAGGTCTTGAGTCCGGATGGAACACCCCCCACGATAGAATTAGACGCGGAGGACTCACCATGCGCCGACTGATGTTATTGATCTGCCTTCTTATTACCCCGCTCGCGCACGCTCAACTCATTGAACCGGAAGCGCGTTATTTGCCTGAAGAGGTCGTACAGTTGGTGTTAACTGCGATGCAAACCAATGATGCGCCCTACCCCAACGCTGGCGTTGAGCAAGCATTTTATTTTGCAAGCCCGAAAAACAAGCGCGCGACCGGCCCGCTTTGGCATTTCACAGCGATCGTGACGCAACCGCAATATGCACCCTTGCTCAATCATCGATCTCGCCAAATTGGACAGCCCGAACGGTCAGATGATGGCATGACAGTTCCAGTGATCGTGATTGGCGAGCAAGGACAGGTCGCCGGCTACCTATGGCGTCTATCGCGCCAAACCGATGCCCCCTTCGATGGATTTTGGATGACAGATGCGGTCATTCCAGTCGAACTGGATCAATCGATGCGGGGGTTGTGATGTACTCTGTGATGACAGAGCCGCATGCACGTGCCCGACATGCCACGGAATATCAACGTCTAAAAGTCTGGTTTGCTCGTCGTTTACATGAGCTTGGCCTTGATGAGGTTGCTCCACATGATCCACTGGATCCGTTTCACCCCTATAACCAAGCCTTCGATCCGCTGATTAAAGAGGCGGAGCGTCTCTGGCGCCAAAATCACCAGTATTGGCCATCGCCACTGCAGCTCACCCATGCGTTCTTTCAAATGAGTGACCCAATCAAGGCGGAGCATCTGACTGCATGAGTCGGACAATGCTTATCACTGGTGGTGCCTCGCGTTTGGGTCTTTCATTAGCGACTCACTACACCAGGTTAGGCTGGCAAGTAATAATTACCTATCGAACCGACTATCCAAGTGTCTCAACCCTGCGCACCCTTGGTGTCGCCTGTTACTCGGTTGACTTACTCGATCCGCAGGCCGTTCTTCTGACAGCACAGCAAATTGCCAAGGAACATCCACGGCTTGATGTGCTCATACATAATGCCAGCGCGTGGGAAGCTGATCAGGCTGGTATCGACAACCATGCGGTGCTGATGCGCATGATGCAGATACATGTGAGCGCGCCGATGCTATTAACCGAAGCCTTGGTCCCATATCTGGCCCGCGGAGAGGACCCCAGCGTGATCCTCATCAGCGACCATGTCGCGCATCGTGGGAGCGATCAGCACATGGCCTATGCGGCAAGCAAAGCAGCCATGTTAAATCTCACCCGATCACTGGCAAAAAAGTATGCGCCCAATCTTCGCATCAATGCGCTGACCCCTGCACTGCTCGAATTTAGACCAGAGGATGGCCAAGCCTATCGAGAGAAGGCCGTCGCGAAGAGCCCACTCGGTCGGGTTCCAGGATTCATCGCAGGGATCCGGGCCGTCGACTACCTGATCACCCAAGACTACCTCACAGGATCGATTTTACCGCTCGATGGTGGGCGCCCACTGGGGATGCCCTAAGCGCGTCAGCTAGGCTGATTTCGCAGTCACAAATAACCCATCAACATGGTTGAAATGTCATCAAAAGCCTGTCAGCGTTATGGTGTAGGAAGGACCATGCGCGAACGAATTCTTCGATTGAATATCGCTGGCGCCCCAATCGAGTGGCTCGATTGGCAGGACGCTGTCACTCTACAGGCCCGCGGAATGGTGGCCTGGACACTCGGCTCCCCCTGTATGACAGTGCACGGAGGCCGATCGAGGCTCACCGGCCAGCAAACGACACTGATTTTACACTCCATTATGGCGTGCGATGGTCGAATCCACGACCTTGCCAATCGCATACCCAACCTCACCAATCCAGCCCTGTTTCGGCGCGATCAACATCTGTGCTTGTACTGCGGTAAAGCGTTTCTCGATAAAGAACTCACCCGCGATCACGTCATGCCACTCTCACGCGGCGGTCGGGATCATTGGATGAACGTGGTGACCGCGTGTCGTCGCTGCAACCAACACAAAGGGAATCGCCTCTTGGATGAAATCGGGATGGAGTTGTTGGCACTCCCCTATACCCCAAATCACGCGGAATATTTGGCACTCACCAATTCCCATCGGATTCGATCTGATCAGATGGAATTCCTCCGTCCTATTTTTGGGCGACAATCCCGGCTCCGGGAAGTGCTATTCTAAGGATCCCCGTTGGTGATCGCTAAGGAGTCTCGGTCTTGCGTCTTTTAATCGTCAATTGTGATGATGTTGGCGCAGCCATCAGCAGCACCTATGGACAATACGGGCAAATGCTAGAGCGTGCCATGTTGCGTGCTGATCGACGGCTGGAAATCCTGCATGCGGATGCATTAACCGGCCCTTTACCAGAGGATCATCTGTTTGATGCCGCGTTAATCTCGGGGTCACGCGCAGATGCATTTGGGAGCGATCTCTGGATACGTCGTCTCATCGAGTGGGTCGGTCGTGTCGATCGCCCATTAGCCGGCATTTGTTTTGGGCACCAGCTCCTCGCACAGGCCTTTGGTGGTCAAGTCGCGCGAGCACCCGGAGGTTGGGGCGTCGGACATCAATCTGTCTATGTCCTCACCGAGCGACCTTGGATGACACAATCATTTAAAGAAGTTCGCGTATTGGTCAGCCACCAAGACCAAGTACTGCGGCCACCACAGGGCGCACTGCCGATCTTGTCTGCGCCCTATTGCCCTCAGTTTTCGTTCGAAATCCCCGGAGTTGCACTGGGGCTGCAGGGACACCCTGAGTTCGATGCGGGCTACGCGCGGCTGCTCTTAGAACGGCGACGCGGGATGATTGACCATGCCCGCATTGATGCTGCCATCCAGAGCTTGGCTGAACCAACTGACGCAGCCGAGCTCAATTGTTGGATTATCAATTTTTTGAGGATGGCACAATGACAGCGCCCTGGTCTGTGGAAGTATCCCGAGGCGGACATGTGGAGAGTCGACACCTGGGGCATGGCGTGGTCATGACAGTATCTGGCGAGATTATGCTTGCCTTTGGTCAGATCGATCGCCCCACGTTTCCGCGCTCGGCCGCAAAGTGGGTACAGGGGCTTCCACTGGTCGCAAGTGGTGCGGCGGATCACTTCCAACTCAGTACTGAGGAATTAGCGATCGCCTGCGCCTCACACAACGGCGAACCAGATCACTGTCAAACGGTCTTACACTGGTTAACACGCCTGGGACTCAGTGAGGCGGATCTGGAATGTGGGCTCTCGTGGCCCTTTACCGAGCCCTTGCGTCTGCAAGCTGCGGCGCGCGGTGAGACACCTCGCGCAGTCACCCATTGCTGTTCCGGAAAGCACGCAGGGATGTTAAGTGTCTGTGTCCACAAGGGTTGGCCGACGGTCGGATACACCGATCGAGATCACCCACTCCAACGTCAGATCGTCGATGTGATGACGCATCTCTTTGGTGCGGTGGTTGAAACCGCACCTTGTGGCATTGACGGTTGCTCAGTACCCACCTATGCACTGCCCTTACGCACCCTCGCCCATGGCTTTGCCCGACTCGGCGCGGGCGCACTCGATGCACCCTGGGCGGATGCAGCACAACGGTTACTCCGTGCGCAAGTCAGTGCACCTTGGATGGTCGCAGGCACCGGCCGAATCGACACAGCGCTGTTACTCGCCGGACAGGGACGCCTCCAGGTCAAAATGGGTGCTGAAGGGGTCTACTGCGGCGCTCTTCCTGATCGCGGACTCGGCTTTGCACTCAAATGCGAAGATGGCGCGCTGAGAGGATCAGAGGCACTGATCGTGGCACTGTTGGATGCGATTGGTGAGCATCCACTGATCAGTGCGCTACCTGATGCGATGCGTCAACCCGTGGTGCGCTCAGCGCACGGCACAGTCGTGGGGGATCTCCGCGTTAGTTTTCCGGAGACATGGTGACTTGCACATAGGGTAGCGACACGCTCGGCTGCCCCACGCTTACAACCGGCGCCAGCATCAGTTCAACGTCTTTCTGTGCGACACGAGCCACTTCGGCCGCGGACTGACTGGAATCGATCGTCTCGCCCACAGCGAGACGAGCCCGGATGAAGGGTGCTGCAATCACACGGGACATATGAGAGACAAAGTCGTCGTCTCCGGCATAGCTTGCAAACGCTTTACCTGGGCCGTGATAGCTCAACGCCAGAGGCACGACAGGCACACCAGCTCGACAGGCGGCTTCGATGAGACGGCTCCGGAACTTCACAGGCATCGGCCCACGCGTTGAGGTCCCTTCTGGAAATACCACCACCTGATCACCCGCACGAAGCGCGGCTTCGATATCCGCCAGCGCCCGATCCGCAGAACGGCGATCGCCCCTGTTGACAAACAATGTTCCCGCACCGGACGCCAAACGACCCACAATCGGCCAGCTTGCCACCTCAGCCTTTGACAAAAAACGGACCTGCATGATCGAGCCAATCACCAAAATATCGAGCCAGGACAAATGATTCGCGACAATGAGGCAGGGGCTTTTGGGAAGCTGTCCCACCAATACTCGCTCAATCCCGAACAGGTGGAGGGCTTTGCGATGCCACAGTTGGATCCGGCGACGCATTAAGCGGGGATCACCGCGCCGTAACAAGCGCTTCAAGGTGAGTAAGCCACCCAGCATATGCAGCAAGACGGCGAGGGACTTCATGCAGTTTCTCGCGCACGGCGTGGCGAGGCGACTTGATCCGCAGCGGCAGATTCACGTCCAAGGAAATGCCGGAAATAGCGATGATTGAGATTTTCCATATCCAATAACACCATGAGGTCTGCAACGCCAAACTCACGATCGAGACTTGGCTCCCCACAAATCCAAGCACCCAACCGTAAATAGGCCTTCAGTAGCGGAGGCACAATAGCGCCATCCACATGATCACCGGCATAGTGTGCAACCGGAACGCGCGGCACGGCGCGCAGTGTCTCCGGGCTAAGTTGCGTCGACCGAAACCCGTTCATCAACGTATGTACTAATTGTCCATCGTCACGACAGGGCACGCTGGCACAGCCGAGGAGGTAGTCGATTTCCCATGTGCGCATCAGTTGTGCGATCCCACTCCACAGCAACATAATGCCGCCGCCGGAGCGAAAGTCGATATGCACGCAGGTTCGCCCCAGTTCCACCACCTCGCCATCTAATCCAGCAATGAAGGGGGCGTTGAACTCAGACTCTGAATAGTATTGGCCAATGCGTTCTGCTGCGGCACGTCGTAATAAACGCGTCGAGGCGATCACACGACCACTGGCGAGCTCTTCAACCAGCAGGTGTTCACAGTGCGCATCAAAGACATCCCACTCCACGCCAGGCTGAGAAGTTTGCACCGTCGCACCCATTTCTCGCGCAAAAATGTCGTAACGAAGACGTTGGGTCTTCTCAACATCAGCGGCTGTGGTTGCCAAACGTACCGAAAATCCCTGACTACGGTTGAGTTCTGACAATGACTTCTCCAGCTCTAGCCTATTCATCATAGTCTATGAAGGCCTTACGACACTTCGATGAAGAAATCATGACAGTTTTGTGACAGCGTCGCGAGCCCTTACTCGACTGACAGCGTCATGCCATCACTGGCGACACTCACGGGCCCCTCGAGCGGCAATGGATGGTCGATCAAATGCTGTTCCAGCCCATGACCAATGTGCGTGAGGTAGACACGGGGCGCAGCAAGCGTCGCGGCAAATTCAAGGGCACGATCGAGACTGAAGTGGTTGCGCCCCATCCCTGGGGGATAGGTGCAATCAACAATCACTGCCTTGGGCTTGGCGCGTTGCAGTGTGTCAAGACTGCGGGGACCGACACCATCACAGTCTGATAGATAGGCAACAGACTCCCGTCGCCCCTCTAATACATAGCCAAAGCACAGCCGGGAGTGCTTCAATGGGATTGGGGTCACGGTCAATTCCTGCGAAATCACGGTCGGCTCATAGGGCGTGAGCTGATGACTAAAATCAAAGCATCCGGGGTGTGTGAATAGGTCGTCAGCACCTGTTTCATCGGGCGGCCCATACACCGGAATCGGCGCCAGCGGGCCCCAGCGGAGATGAAACAACCCCTCCACATGATCCATGTGATAGTGGGTCAGGATCACGCCACGTAACACCGATGGATCCAACCACTGCGCAAGATCTGTTCGACCTGCATCCAGCAAATACCGGCCCATCGAGGTGACAATCTCCGCGGAACTGGGTCGTCGCCGATAGCGCTCATCAACCCGCGCTCTCGCACATACTCTGCAGTCACACCCAAACACCGGTATCTGTGCCGCATTCCCCGTTCCCAGCAACCGAATCAACATTGCAATGCCCTCACCAAGGTCTGTGCCACATCTGACAGCGCATGAGTGTTGTCTAAAACCAACCACGCGTCCTCAAGCAATGCTGTCGTCTGCACGCTGTGATTGCGCATCAAACGCGCCTCGATCGCAGCGTCAGACTCACGTCCTCGCATAATTAAGCGCTCAGACAATACGTCTGGATCCACGGTCAAGAGGATCAAACGGACATCAGGCGTTTGCGACTTGGCGTCGGGCCAATACGCTCGACTGCCATTGATGAGGACAGTGCCCGGACCCAGGCATTGGTGATGCCGAATCCCATAAGACAAGCCGTTCGCGGTCCACCACCAGAGGAATGCATTATCGTGAACTGCATCCGCAAACTCAGCCGTCGACAGCGTTTCTACCGCTTCCGAGGGATCTGATGGACGGGTAATTGAGCGGCGCGCACACCGGAGTGCTGGATCCAGACGACAGGCCTCTGCCATGACCGCGTTTTTACCCGCGCCAGAAGGGCCACACAGGTAAAACAATCGCGCCATCTCAGAATACCCGCTGTCCGGCAGCATAGGTTTGTAGCACCCGCACTGCATGATGATCATCTGCGTACATCACAAAGTCAGCGCGACGCCCTTCCGCCAGAACACCGCGATCGGTGAGACCTGCGGCCTGCGCTGGTTCACTTGTGACCATGGACAATGCACGCTCCAAGGGCACACCGATGTCAGGTTCGGTCAGCTTCACTGCCGCTTGCAACAACGCGCTGGGGTAGTAATCCGAACTCAAGACGTCCAACCACCCTGCCATTGCAAAGTCCTTAGCGGCCACATTTCCTGAGTGCGAGCCTCCCCGAATCACGTTAGGTGCTCCCATCATGACCTTGAGTCCACGACGATGAGAGGCCTCACCTGCCGCCATGGTGGTTGGAAACTCAGCCAAGGTGCAGCCCAGTGCAAGGGACTCCTCAACATGTGCGACGGTGGCATCGTCATGGGAAGCCAGCGCGATGCCATGGGTGTGGCATAACGCGGTGATATGCAGTCGATTTGGCCCAGCAAAACGTGCACTGGCCTCGGTATGTTCCGCCATCAGCAGCTCAAACTCGTGGTCGGTGTAGCCATACTTCTTTTGGTTGTATTCGCGATACTTCTCGATCGATACAAACTGCCGTTGGCCTGGGGCATGATCCATCAGTGAGACTAAATCAATGCCCGGGACTCCTGCCCAGGGTGCAAAGTACTGATCCGTCCCTTGGCAGGACACCTCACACCGAAGGTGGACTCGATGATCGACCCGAAATACACCCTCTTCGCGAACATTCAGTAATGTCTGAATCGATTCGGCGGCGATGCGTTCTCTAGACGCACTGACACCTCCAAATCCATACCCAATTGCAATCGCGTCAAACACCGTTGTGATCCCAGCAGACGCCATATGGGCATCGTGGGCAAGCAGTGCCTGCATTGCCGGCCAGTGCACCCCTGGTCGCGGTTCAAAGTATTTCTCATGATTGTCGGTATGCAGCTCAATCAACCCAGGGATGAGTGCATGCTCGCCCGCCTCAACCACCCCGGGACCCGATGCGACAGTGTCGTCGATTGCCACAATTTGCCCACCCTCTACGGTGAGTGTTGCCGGCCGAAAGACGCCATCACAGAGCACCCGATGTCCCGAAAAACGCTGCATCATTGTGCAGACTCCAGGGCATACAACCGATCGGCGAGGCGGCTGCGTAATCCGTCATCGTGAAAGATACCGACGACAGCCGCACCACGTTGACGGGCCTCTTCGATGAGCCGAGCGACGACTTCGCGATTGGCAGCATCGAGGGAGGCGGTCGGCTCATCAAGCAATAGAATCGGATACTCGACCATCAAACTACGGGCAATATTGACTCGCTGCTGCTCCCCACCAGAAAAGGTGGCAGGCGCCAACGGCCACAGTGATTGGGGCAAATTTAAACGCTGCAAAAGCTGCCGCGCGCGCTCTGCCACAATGGATTCATCAGCCCCTTGACGACGCAAGGGCTCGCACACGACGTCCCAGGTTGAAACCCTTGGGATGACCCGCAAAAACTGGCTCACAAACCCCACAGTGTCGCGCCGAATTTGCAACATCCGATGTGGGTGAATCGCGACCAGATCTTCGATACCGGAGGCGGTTTGCACCAAAATTTGTCCAGAGTCCGCTCGATAGTTGCCGTATAGCATCTTGAGCAAGGTGGACTTCCCTGTTCCCGAGGGACCATCAAGAACCACGCATTCGCCAGCCGTTACTTGAAAGGATGCATTGCGAAGCACTGGTAATTGAACGCCACCCTGATTGTGCAAAATGAACGTTTTAGACACTGAGCGGACGTCAATCAAAGACATCAAGACACCTGCAAAATCGAGGCAACCAACTGTTGCGTGTAGGCCGCTTGTGGATCATCCAAAACTTGGTCGGTCAACCCAGTCTCAATGACACGACCAAATCGCATCACCAACAGTCGGTCTGCAAGAAGTCGCGCGACACCCATGTCATGGGTCACGATCACCACCGAAATGCCCAAGTCATGCACCAGACGTTTGAGTGTATCCAGCAATCGCGCTTGCACCGACACATCCAATCCACCTGTTGGCTCATCCATGAACACAAGACCGGGATTCGTGACCAAGTTTCGGGCGATTTGCAGGCGCTGTTGCATGCCCCCTGAGAAGTAACGAGGGAGGTCATCAATCCGAGCAGGGTCAATCTCCACGTGACTCAGCCAATGCACGGCTTGGGCACGAATATCCCCGTAATGCCGAGCACCCACACCCATCAATCGCTCGCCAATATTCCCACCAGCACTGATCCGTAGTCGTAATCCGTCCCTGGGATTCTGATGCACGATGCCGAACGCCGTCCGTTGTAATTGTCGAATCGCACTTTCTGATACCCGCACCAGATCGTGTTGACGACCCGCACGATCCGTAAATGACAAGGTGCCTGCATCGGGACGCTCTTGACCTGACAGCAATCGCAGTAAGGTACTTTTGCCAGATCCAGATTCGCCGACAATCCCAACCACTTCGCCTGGCCACACATCCAAATCAACCTCGAGACACCCCTGCTCGGGCGCGTACTCTCTGGTTAACCCTCGGGCGCTTAAGATTGGCTCAACCATCAGCGCGCTCCCGCTGGATGCGGCAATAGTCGGTATCTGAGCAAATAAAGAGGCGTGTCCCTGCATCATCCATGACCACCTCATCGAGAAAGGAGTCGGTCGAGCCACAGAGACCACAAGGACTGTCCCATGACTGTACCTCGAAGGGGTGGTCCTCAAAGTCTAAAGACACCACATCGGTATAGGGGGGCACTGCATACAATCGCTTTTCGCGGCCCGCACCAAACAGTTGTAACGCGGGGTTCTGATGCATTTTAGGGTTATCGAATTTTGGGATTGGCGATGGATCCATCACATACCGCCCATTCACCAAAACGGGATAGGCATAACTTGTCGCAATCTGGCCGAATTGAGCAATATCTTCGTACAGCTTCACATGCATCACGCCATACTCCGACAAGGCATGCATTTTACGTGTCTCGGTTTCACGCGGCTCAATAAAGCGCAAAGGCTCCGGAATTGGGACCTGATAAATCAGAATCTGGCCACTCGTTAAAGCGGTCTCCGGAATCCGATGACGGGTCTGTATCAAGGTCGCCTCAGTGGTCACTTCAGTGGTCGCAACACCCGCAGTTTTCGCAAAAAACGCACGAATCGACACGGCGTTAGTGGTGTCATCAGCTCCTTGATCAATGACCTTCAAGACATCGTCTGGACCAATGACAGCCGCAGTGACCTGGATGCCGCCAGTTCCCCAGCCGTAGGGAAGAGGCATTTCACGCCCACCGAATGGAATCTGTAACCCAGGGACCGCAACTGCCTTAAGCAGACCGCGGCGAATCATGCGTTTTGTTTGCTCATCCAAGTAGGCAAAATTGTAGTCCGTTAGGGTCTCATGCATCAGGGGTCTCCGCAGCCTGTCGTAAGGCACGAATCAAGGCAAGTTCACTCTGAAAATCAACGTAGTGCGGAAGCTTAAGATGCGACACGAAACCCCAGGCCTCGACGTTGTCACAGTGTGCGAGAACAAATTCTTCATCTTGGGCCGGTGATAATCGCTCTTCGTCCAGTTCATCGGCGCGTAACGCCCGATCCACCAAGGCCATGGACATGGCCTTGCGTTCTGACAGACCGACCTGCAAACCATAGCCGCGGGTGAAGGTGGGCTCGAGATCCCCGCCGCCTTGGAACTGATTAATCATGTCGCATTCGGTGACAAGGAATTCACCGAGAGGCAATGCGTATCCCAGCTCTTCCACAGGGCAATGCAACATCACCACTCCTGACCGTATCTCACCGGCAAATGGGTGCGTCCGTCCGTAGCCGCGCTGGGTGGAGTAGGCAAGTGATAATAAATAGCCCTCATCACCTCGTGCCAACGCTTGCAACCGAGTCTCGCGCGCTGCTGGGAAGTCGAGAGGCTCACGGGTTAAATCCACAGAGGGAGTGGAAACTGCACTTGGCGGCTGCTCGACCAATCCCTCGCGCTCCAACAGCGACAGCACACGGCTCAATGTCGGCGAGGCCTCTTCAGTCTCAGTATCCTGATCCTCGAGCGCATCATCGTGGTGATGCGCGTCGTGATCCCAGTCAGTCTCATCCATGGCCTCGACAGCCAGTGCAAAATCAAGCAGCCGGTGGGTGTAGTCATAGGTTGGCCCAAGAATTTGGCCACCAGGGACGTCTTTAAAGGTCGCAGAGATTCGTCGTAACACACGCATGTCCGTGGTTTCAATCGGGGTCGAGACGCCATGGCGTGGCAGCGTTGTCCGATAGGCCCGCAGCAAGAAGATCGCTTCGATTAAATCGCCTTGCGCCTGCTTGATTGCGAGGGCAGCGAGTTCCGTATCGAATAACGACCCCTCATTCATCACGCGATCAACTGCCAAACTCAGCTGATTCTGAATTTGGTCTAACGACAGCTCGGCCACATCGGGATCACCGCGTCGAAGCTCAGCGAGCAATGCATGCGCTTCCGCTATCGCCTTTTCGCCTCCTTTTACAGCGACGTACATGTCTCATCTCCCCAGGTTAACCGCGTCGACCGTGGTAAGCCCATGACTGCTTGGTCAAAGACCACATAGGTATCGAATCCCAAGGGGTAGTGCGCATGATTCAGGATCAGTTGATCCACGATCGCCTCTGGTAATGGCAACTGAACCTCCACCGGATGCAAAAGACCAGGACCGGCGCCATGCACATGGGTTCGCGATCTGCTCGCCAGTAGCAGCACACTGGCAGACTGATCAGGGCGCTCATCCACACCAATAGATACCAAACCTAACCGATTCGGTGTTTCCGGGTGATCCGCAGACAAGACTACCCAATCCGCCTGCTCGATCGATGCCGCACGCGTGACCCGGGTATGAAACAAGGTGTTGTACCAGAGATCATCGTCCGCCTCAGGCCACCACACACTGACATCTTGATCCCAAAGTGTGAGAGCCATCGCCCAGAGCGCAGAGGTTGTCCCCAGAGGGGTGGGCAAGGCTGGAATAGAGACCGCGCGTAAGGGCTCTGAGAGCGCAGTGAGCACAGCCCGGAATGTCTGCTGCATCAGCAGTGTTTGATGCTCTGGTGCTTCGATGACAGCGACCATCTAGTCCTCTCCACGCACCAAGGTTAGAAAATCGACACGGGTGGCTTGCACACGCTCTGCTTCAGCACGGTCTAGCGCCTGAAGTTCATCGGCCCAGGCAGCAATCCAAAGATCAATTTGTGGACCGAGCTCAACATCCTGTGCCAATAGATCAAGATCAGCAATCGCCCGAGCCAATCCCTTATCCCGACCTAAAATCTGACCATAGCCCAACAGGCCAAGACCCTCAGTGTCACCGACAACGCAACGTGTCATTGAGGCCTCACCGAATAGAAACGGGGAACCGGTGCCATGGGTGCGCCCTTGCGTCATCACCAAACCGACTTCGGGCGCCTTCAATACCCGAATATCAGGACGCTCGAAGCCCTCCCAATAATGACGTACCTCATCGCCGGGAACGCGAACACAGGTTCCGAGCCAACGCAGTCGCGCAACGCGTAATGCATCTACTGAATGAAAACGAGACTGCATCACGCCACTTCTGGACGCATCAGTGACTCGAGGAGTTCTTTAAAGTCCTCAAGTGACAATGCGAGTTCGAGATCCGTATCTTTCGCCAAATCATCCCACCGCCGCAGTGCAATCGCTTCACGCGCAAACGGGGTCGTTAAAAATTGACGTTGTGCATCCGCAGACATCGGCCCACCTTGCAGTTCAAGGCTATGCCGAGAGGCGGGTGACAAGGTGTCATAATAGGACACCTCATTTCCGCATAAGAATCGTTTGGCAATGACATGCAAGCGAACAGGTTCAGTTACCTCACGCGGAAACCACTGGCCGAGGAAGCGTGCCCCACTGGCCTCATGCATTAAATCATCTGCTGGATCTCGAGATCCGAGTGTCGACTCGACCATATGGCCAATATCATGTAGCAAGGCGGCCGCAATCAAGGGCGCTGACGCGCCTTCTTGAGAAGCCAGTGTCGCGCACTGGAGAGCATGCTGGCGCTGTGTGACGAACTCCCCGTAGCGCTTATCGCCATGACGATCAAAACAGCCTCGAATGATTTCGTACATCGCGCACCTCCTTGGGCCTAACGTCAAGCTACGTGACGATACGCCGAGATTATGACAGTCCAATGAAAGCAACCGTCATCTTATTGTCATAAAAATGTCATGCAATAGGACAACCCAAGGAGACACGAATGGCACAGAGTCTGTTGATCGCGATTGTCACCGATGCATGGCACCCCCAGGTCAACGGTGTCGTCAGAACTTTGAGCCGAACCCGCGAGGAGCTTGAGGCATTGGGACATCGAGTCGATGTCTTAAGTCCCGAGGGATATCGCTCCATTCCTTGCCCAACCTACCCAGAAATCCGACTCGCTCTTGGTGCCGGACGATCGATTCAAAAAAGGCTCACCCGCTTAAAGCCAGATGCGGTTCATATTGCCACAGAGGGCCCTCTGGGACTGGCAGCACGTCGCTGGTGTCGCCGTCACGCCCTGCCGTTTACCACCAGCTATCACACCCGATTCCCAGAATATATTCAGCTTCGCCTGCCGATTCCAGTGTCGTGGAGCTATGCCTTTCTAAAATGGTTTCATGGCCCCGCACATCGGATGCTGGTCGCAACACCGTCCATGGAGCAGGAACTGATATCGCGCGGCTTCAGAAATATTGGACGGTGGTCACGCGGTGTCGATCTGGACGTCTTTCAACCCGTGATTGATCGCACACCAACCCATCCGCCAACATTGCTATACGTCGGTCGGGTTGCCCCAGAGAAAAATATCGAGGCTTTTCTGGCTTGTCCGGTGGATGGCCAAAAAGTGGTGATCGGCGGTGGCCCAGCATTGGAAGCACTGCAAGCCTCGTATCCAGATGTGACCTTTTTAGGATATCGGCACGGTGCAGAATTGGCTGCACTCATGGGACAAGCGGACTGCTTTGTGTTTCCCTCGCTCACCGACACCTTCGGCCTGGTGATCTTGGAATCCATGGCCTGTGGAGTGCCTGTGGCTGCCTACCCTGCGCCTGGACCGATCGATTTGATTCAGAATGGTCTCAATGGCTGGATTGCCGAGGATCTTGGCGAAGCGATCACTGAAGCCCTGAAGGTGCCCAGACATGCGTGTCGTGACTTTGCGGAGGGCTACTCGTGGCACCGTTGCACGACTCAGTTTGCGGGCCAGTTGAAGCCTGCCGATCCCTATGAGCTGGACGAGACACTGTCATAAAAACTTCATAAAAATGACATGGGCGCGTCATGAGTCAGACCTAGCATATTGAAAACTAGGGAGATAGATTCACTTGCAGGATTTGTTAAGACATCGATTATTTTATCGCCTTGATCGTGTCGAACGACCACTCTGCACGGCACTCAATGCCCTCTCCCAAATCCCATCTGTGCACAAAACCTTTGTGGTGTTTTCAAAACTCGGTGACGGGCCGTTTTGGGTCTTCCTGATGATCGCAATCGGTTTGACCACCCCAGACGCTGGGAACCTCCCCGTTGTCTTGATCGGTGCCAGTCTCTTTAATTTATTGGTTTACAAATTGATGAAGGGGCAAACATTACGCAATCGCCCTTGTACGACGTGGGAAGCGATTAATCCCGGAACCCCAGCCTTAGATCACTATTCATTCCCAAGTGGACACACTTTGCACGCGGTGACCATCACGTTACTGTGTTTATCGACACTCCCTCTCCTTGGTGCCTTTTTAGTGCCTATCATGGTGATGATTGCCGTGTCACGAGTGATTCTCGGGTTGCATTATCCGTCTGACGTACTTGTGGCCAGTGGTATCGGCTACTGCGTTGCAGTCATTGCGGACCACTTTGTGCTGCTTTAATCATCCGTCGCCGATCCCACTGAAACAGCATTGGCGCGAGTATCCAGTTGTAGATCAGGTTCGCGAAGTGATAAATCCCTGGGGCCTGAACCACCTTCGCAAGCAGACGGTAGCCAGGTAGTTCGCGCCAGATGACCAGGAATGCATCCACCCCAATCGCCACCTCTCCATGACGATCACGCACATGTAAGCGCCGTTTGGCGTTTTCAAGAGTCAGGCCCAATGCCGTATACACAGGGCCAGGCACCGACAGCGGCTCGAAGTCGAGATGCGGTGCATGCCGAAGTGATAGACCTCGGTAATGCTCGATTTCCATCGAACAGACTGGACATTGATCGTTATAGAGAACGGTGACTTTTTGCATAGGGTAAGGGTGTGGGGAATTTGGGCGAATACAAGTCCTCAATGAGGCATGAAGTACCACCAGAGGTCGGCCGTCCCAGCAAGTCACCGTCGTCACGGCGTTGCGCTGATCTTAGATCACCTCATTGCGGCAATCGATCGGAACAAACTTGAAGATCTCAGCAGAACTGACCGAGCATTCCCAAGACAAACCAGACCCTGTCACAGTCGGGGTGAACTTGAGAACCTTGCTATTGAGCGCGGTATTACCCGTATTGCCGAAGGTCATTTCAATCAAACCACCCGTATTCACTGCAGTGTCAGAAATATATTTGCCAACAAGCTGCCGTACTCGCTGGTAACCCGGCTGCTGTATTACTGCCTGGCAGTGAGCCTGATGCGCTATATGCCTCAGTCACCGATGCCTTGACTTGGCTTCCGAGCGAGAGTGCCTCAGAGACCTTTGCCCGGGTTGCATAATCTTGATAGGCAGGAATCGCGACGACTGCCAAGATTCCTAAAATTGCCACCACAATCATCAACTCAATTAATGTAAAACCACGTTGTCGCATGTGTCTTCCTCCGTTTTGTTGGACACGACCAGACTGTAGAAGCGCATCGCATACGAGACTTGGAAACCTGCGCCTTAGTCCATGTACAACTGACTTTACCGGCCCTTGAACTAGGGTTTCGGCATGCAAGATGAACCCGTGCAATTGGCAATCGCGGCCGGAGTACCCTGGATTGACGGGGGACTTTGGCGAGACTTTAGACAAAGTACGCACGTGAACGGTGTGACGTTAAGCCTACCCAATCTCGATCATATTGCGGTCATCGCGCATCACCGTTCCATGCAGCATTTACCGACCGACCGGCCGTTTATCATGACGGATGCACAGCATTTAGATGCTCTTGCGTTGGCGGCCTTCGCGCGCTCGGCCGAGTCATCACTGCTCCGGCCGCAGCGCCCTCCTGATCCAGTCGATGACGCGCCTCTGGTTCGCTATGTGCGGCATCTATTGCTCGAGGCAGTTCGCCTCAACGTGTCTGATATCCATTTCAGTCCTGATCAGGAGACCCTGGGTGTTTGGTTTCGGATTGATGGGCAATTAAAGCGCCAAGATCCTCCTCCGGCCAGTCTCACCTCGCGCATCTTGGCCAGACTAAAAGTGATGGCGAATCTCGATCTCACTGAATCTGGGCACGCCCAAGACGGCGCCATTACCATTCACACCGGCCACAGCCTTGAGCATCGCTTTCGATTATCGATCGTTCCCGCGCTCTACGGGGAAAAAGCAGTGCTTAGGCGCGTTGAGAATGCCGATCAAGTCCCATCAATCGAGGCACTTGGGCTGTCTCCGGCGCAACAAGAGGTTGTGACATCCGCGTTGGATGAGCCCAGTGGACTGATTCTATTAACCGGGCCCACGGGCTCTGGAAAGACGCAAACGCTAAGTCGTCTGATGCTCGATTTGTTGCGTAACGATCGCCATGTCATTGCCCTTGAGGATCCGATCGAACGCATCTTGCCGGGGATTCAGCAGATTCAGGTCAATCCGGAGCGTGGGTTTGGCTTTGCCAATGGCCTACGCGCCCTATTACGACAAGATCCAGACGTACTCATGATCGGGGAGATCCGGGACCCTGAAACCGCACACATCGCAATTCAAGCCGCGCAAACAGGGCATCTGGTGCTCTCAACACTTCATACGCGAGGCGTCGACGATGTCGCCGATCGGTTACACCAGTTGGGTGTATCTACCCATCTCGTCCATGACAGCTTGCTCTTAGTTGGTGCGCAGCGCCTCGCAAGACGCCTCTGCCAACTCTGCAGAGGACAAGGCTGTGGCGCATGTCAACAAGGTTTCCATGGGCGAGTTGGCATATTTGATTTGCTTTCGCGCAACGGCGTTCGCCTGAATTTTCAACATGCGATGACGCATCTCTGTTTGCGAAAGATCACCACGAAGGACGAGCTCCGACGGGTATTGGATTCCAGTCAAATTGAGGACGCAGCCCGTGCAATGGACGAGCACCCAACAACGGCGCAATCAGCGCCAACATCTGTTACGCACCCTCGCCAACTTGTTATCGAGCGGACTCAGCTTGACCGACAGCCTGAGTCTTCTGGCACGATCACACGGTGGCACATTCGCCACACAGATCCTCCAATTCGCGGACGCAATTCAGAACGGTGCGCGCATCGCAGAAGCGGCCACACAAGCCGATTGGCCATTGACCAAAGGACAGCGGATCGCCCTGGAACAAGCCGAACGCAGTGGTCGACTGAGTGACACCATGCAATTGCTTGCAGACAGTGACCAGCGACTTGCGAGAATCACAGAACAGGCTTGGGGTGCCGCTCGGTATCCACTCGCGATTGGCTGCCTGAGCCTAGTGATCATGGCTGGCCTACTGATCGGTATCGTGCCGCAATTCGAGGCACTCTATGCGAGATTTCAGGCTGACTTACCCCTTGCAACACAGAGCTTACTGGTGGTCAGTCGCCTGCTCAGTCAGTGGGGTGGATTGCTCCTGATTCTGATCGCCACCCTATGGTTTGGTGGACATCGCATCTATCGGCGCTCAGAGTCCCTTCGTCTGCTGTGGCATCGCTGCTTAAACCGTCTTCCAGTCATCGGGGCACTGCGTATTCAACTGGCTGGCCTTGCCTTTAGCGAGGGCATGCAATTGTACCTTTCCGCTGGGCTCGCTTTACCGAATGCACTGCGATACAGCGCTGAACTCATCGATAACTCACCCATCCAGAGGCAGCTCCATGCATTTGCAACCGGGATTGATCAAGGTCGAATCGACCAGAATCAGCTCACCGGCGTGACCTTCCCTGATTCGACCATTGGCCTGTGGCAACTTGGGATGGAGGCAGGTGGACTGCCCCGCTATCTGCGAATGAACTCACAGCATCTCGAAGCACAATTGGATCGCCAGCTGACAGGGCTCACGAGTCTCCTTGAACCCCTCCTGATGGCGAGCCTTGGACTATTCGTTGGCGGATTCATGCTCGCCCTTTATCAACCAATGTTTACTCTAGGAGCACTGTCTTGACCCCTCTAATCATCTTCGCTTTCACGCTGGTCAGTTTGGCGATCTTGTGGGCATGGATCCCGCGCCTACCAAGACAATTAGCGGCAGAGACGCTCTATGACTTGCGTTGGTATCGGCTGCAAGCTCGCTTTCCAAAGACTCTTTGCAAGGGTTCCAAACGACTACTGATCCTCACCAGTGTGCTTGGCTTTGGATTAATTCTCAGTCGTCCTGATGCACCCCTTACGTGGCTTCTAATGAGTCTTGTTCTCAATGCGACTCTGATTGGAGGCGCACTCATGGATCATCAAACAGGGTTACTGCCATTTCTCGTCAGCCTAATCCTCGGAGCGGCGGCGAGCGTCTATCAAACCATCATTGCGCCCGATCAACTCGCATCGCACATCTGGTTATGCCTCGGGAGTGCCTGTCTGTTGTCAATGCTCAACATCCTGACCCGACACACCGGTCGAGGTCCTGCGCTCGGGGGTGGTGATATTGCGTTTTTAGCAGCCCTCGCCTGGCTATTCACACCGCTCCACTTTGCCTGGCTGATTTTTGCGGCGGCCTGCTTTGGATTGATCGAAAGCCGTCTTTTAAGGAGACAGGGCGCCATCCGCTTTGGCCCTCATCTCTCCGCATCGGCTGCATTGCTCTGGTATGCTTTACCGAGTTAGTCAGGAACTCGAACACGAATGCCTATCGCAACCTATGGCTTGACCGGCGGAATAGCCAGCGGCAAATCACTCGCGGTGACCTACTTTGGCGCTCTCGGTGTACCAACCTGTGATACAGACCAGTTCGCACGTGATGTCATTGCCCCAGGAACCCCCGGAGAACGCGCCTTGCGTGATGCGATTGGTGACATGTACTTTAATGCAGAGGGACTGAATCGTGCCCGCCTCCGCGCAGCCCTCTTCCAAGATCCCGATCTAAAGCATATTGTCGAATCCATCGTCCATCCGCGCGTCAGAGACGCAGTTCAGACGTGGCTGACAACACCCAAACCGGCGGCACCCTATCAAATTGTCTGTTCACCGCTCCTGTTGGAAACTGCGTCTCGGGATAGTCAGGGCGTAATTGTCGTTGATCTTCCTGAATCTTTGCAGATCGCCCGTGGCATCGAACGTGACGGCACCAGTGCTGAGGAAATTCAGAGAATCATGACTACTCAGCGAGATCGAGCCAGCCGCCTAGCCAAAGCAGACTTCATTTTGGATAATTCCGGAACACGTGACGACCTCCACAAGCAGGTTGTACGTCTTCATCAGACACTTAAGGATTGTGCATGAACGACGAGATTGATGTCATCGTACCCTGCCCGCGGTGCGGTAAAGACGCCCGCTATCATCAATCCAATCCGAGCCGACCGTTTTGCACAGAACGGTGCCGCCTTATTGATCTGGGTGCATGGGCCAATGAAGAGCATCGCATTGCTGGTGAACCAGTCCCTGACGATGATCCAGACGATTTGATTCACTGAAATCCACGAATGCCCGCCACCCCGAATCCACCAGCGGCAATTGCATGGTCTAAGTCGCCTGGTGTCACACCACCTAGAGCGTAACAGGGACGTGCGAGATGCTGTGCAAGATCACGAAACCCAGCCCAACCCAAAGGCTCGAGGTCTGGGTGAGAATCGGTCGGCAAGACCGGTGACACAAACCACGCATGTGCTGGCCAATCAACCTGCGCACGCCAATCGTCAAGCGACCGACAACCTGCTGTCAAAGGCCAGGCACCTGGACACCGCTCTAGCGCAACTTCGGCCAATGCGCGCCCATCGCCCTTTTGTCGGTGCAGCCCAACCCCTTCTCGCCAAAGGGCATGCTGAGTGATCGGGAGTATCACGCGATGCCCGATACTCAGTGCTCGGTCAATCAGCTGTGATAACTCATCGAGCTCTTGGACCCCTCTGAAATAAAGAAGCACAGGCGCGTGCCAAGCATCCAGCCAAACATTAGGGGGGCCCAAGGCTGGATCGTAAAATCGCACGATACGGGGAAGCGCCAAGGTTTGAACAATGGCATTATTCGCGCTCGGAAAGTGGTAGCCGGATACATCATCTAGCGACACCCAACGAACGACCTGACCCTCCCTTCCAGTCGGAAGACCAGCAAAAGCATCCACATCAAATACCCAAAGCCGCACCCGTCGATCCCCATAATCCCATGGGATTTGGAACCGAAATCGACTTGCACGAACCTGGATTCCCAGCTCCTCATCCAACTCACGGGCCAAGGCATCCTCGGGAGACTCTTGCGCCGCGACCTTACCCCCCGGAAACTCCCAAAGGCCGCCTTGATGCGCGGACGCCAAACGTTGGCTTAAAAGTACTTGATTGCCTTGACGAATCACCGCACAAGCAACATGGAGCTCAGGTTCGATATTCGGCATTGATCCGTACGTATTCTTTGGTGAGATCACAGCTCATCACCCGGCAACTGGCCTGACCTTGGCCCATCGCCACATCAATGGTGATATCAACGGGAGCCATCGCACGTTGCCCAGCTTCCTCGGTATAGTCAGGATGTCGTCCACCATTGGCGACAATCTGCACACCATTGAGCCAGACCTGAACACGCTCAATGGCAATCTCTGGGACCGGAGCACGACCGATTGCTGCGACAATACGACCCCAATTTGGATCCGAGGCTGCCAGCGCTGTTTTGACAAGCGGAGACAATGCGATGGTATTCGCGATCGTGTGCGCATCAGACTCACTCAATGCCTCTCTGACACGCACAACAACAAACTTTCCCGCACCCTCGCCGTCTCGGGCCAACTCCTCAGCAAGATCGTCGCAAAGTCCATCCAATGCCGATTGAAAAATCTGCCCAGCCAGTGAATTGAGATCGGTAATCTCAGGATGTCCTGCGCGCCGTGTACTGACTAAGGCACAAGCATCATTGGTCGAGGTGTCGCCATCCACGGTGACGCAGTTGAAACTATGCTGGACCGCATCCCGCAACGCTTGGTCCAGACAATGCGCATCGATGCAGGCATCAGTGACCAACAAACCAAACATCGTTGCCATGTTGGGATGAATCATCCCGGATCCTTTCGTCATGCCAGTGATGGTGACTGTGACACCGTCAATTTCGCAGGTCACATGGCGAAGCTTCGGGCGCGTGTCTGTTGTCATGATGGCCCGACTGGCACGCTCCCAAGCCGAGATGGAGGGATCCAATCCTGCCAACGCGCGCGGCAGCGCAGCGCAGATGGCATCGACAGGCAGAGGCTCGCCAATCACTCCTGTCGAAAACGGCCAAATAGCCTCCGCAGCGCATCCGACGAGATCCGCCAATGCATTCACGGTGTACTGCGCCGCCTGCAGTCCGGCACTCCCAGTTCCCGCGTTGGCATTCCCTGCGTTCAGCAACCAATAGCGAACGGCTTGTGTCTGCTGTAGATGCTGCCTCAAGAGAGTCACGGGGGCTGCACAAAATTGATTGGTTGTTGTGACAGCGGCGCCTACGGAACCCTCTGGAAATGACACGATCAAAAGATCATCACGCGCTTTATCCCGATACACAGGCGCGCGGCAGGCTCCAAAAAGCACACCCTGAATTTCCTGGCCACCGATCGTTGACTGCATAGCGACTTCATCCTAATTGAGCCCGCCAAATGGTCGCTTGGCGTCCAATGTGATGCAACAGATTTCAGAGGTGGACCCGCATCACCCGACAGATCTTGATTCCTACCAAGACCGAAAGTTTATTACCGGAACGCACTAAATAAGTGCATACAAGCGCACGAGGTGCTTATCCGTTTCGTAAAATCGAATAAAAATCTGACTTGTTATATATTTTTCTTAGACGACGCATGGTATAAAATCCCGCAAAAGGAGTTACGCCTAGCCGCGACCTATCGGAGGGGTGGCAGGTACACCTCGTCAGTAGACCGTGGTCAGGTGTCGTTAGGAAGCGAAAACAAAAACACTGTGGGAACACAATACATGCGCCTGAGGAGGCAATCATGACGTCATATCGAGCACTACTAGGGCGGATCATTCCTGTGACCGCGCTATTGACACTTTCAACCACTGCGAACGCCGCCGCGAACCTAGAATCTGACGATTTTGTGGGGATTTCTTTTTGGCTCATCTCAATGGCACTTGCTGCCGCAACAGTGTTTTTCCTTTGGGAAACACAAAGCGTCAGTGGCAAATGGAAAACGTCACTTGTCGTATCCGGCCTCGTGACTTTCATTGCCGCGGTTCACTACTTCTACATGCGTGATGTGTGGGTCGCAACCGGCGAATCACCCACGGTGTATCGATATATTGATTGGCTACTGACTGTGCCGTTGTTGATGATTGAGTTCTATCTGATTCTGCGGGCAATTGGCGAAGCGCCTGGTGGCATCTTCTGGCGGTTACTGATTGGTACGCTCGTGATGTTGGTTCCAGGCTATCTTGGTGAAGCAGGCTACATCAACGTCACGCTCGGTTTCGTGATCGGAATGTTGGGATGGTTCTACATTCTGTACGAAATCTTTGCCGGTGAAGCAGGCAAAATGGCTGCTGAAAAAGCGCCCCCTGCAGTCCAAAGTGCATACAATGCGATGCGCTGGGTTGTAACGATCGGATGGTCAATTTACCCACTGGGATATATCTTTGGCTACTTCGTCTTCGTCGACCCGGCCACTGGATTGACCACTGCGGGTGCGAGCGAGTCACTTAACATCATTTACAACTTGGCAGACGTCGTGAACAAAATCGCGTTTGGTTTGTTGATTTGGTACGCAGCGACCAGCGAAACAAAAGCAGCTCAAACTGCATAATGCTAAGGCGCCAGTGTGACACACTGGCGCCATTTCTTGGGCGGATGAGGATGTCTGTCTAATTCCATATTACGTGCCATGGAGGGTTGCTTTTCACGGAGGCAACAGGTGGCCACAACAACAAAATTGCCCGAATCCCCTCTTCATGCTGTCGAACAACTGCTAACCCAATTGGGAGCTCAATCGATTTGTCATGAAAAAAGTCTAAACGAGGTTCTTTCTGTACATCTCAAGTCAGGTGGCAGTCGCGTCCGCGCTCAGCTGACCTTGGATATGGGTGAACAACTTGGATTGCCAGAGCGCGTCTGTGTGCCACTCGCTGCAGCAATAGAAGGACTGCATCAAGCATCCCTGATTCATGATGACCTGCTCGATGAAGATCGGTCACGTCGAGGAGTCCCCAGTGTGTGGTATCAAGAAGGGTCTGCAACCGCTGTCTGTCTTGGTGATGCACTCATTAGCCAAGCCTACGAACTACTCACACAAATTGAAGGCATTACCCATGCACAACTAGTGGCACTCATCCGAGCGTTCAATGAGGGTGTAACAGCCATGGCGGCGGGGCAATCTCTAGACTGCCAATGGTCCACCGGGTTAACCCTGTCCTATGCGGATTATGAGCAAGCTGTCCGTCATAAGAGCGGACCCTTACTTGGATTACCGATTGCGCTGCCTTTGGCGTTGGCTCGAGGATATGACGCGCGCACACGGACAGTATTGAATGTGGCAATGGATATCGGTATTGCGTATCAATTGGCAGATGATTTTGATGATCGTGAAGATGACCAAGGCGTGCATCTCAATGGATTTTGGATACTGGTTGAGGAAACCGGTTCGATCGAAGCTGCAGAAAGAGCGCTTCGAGTACTCTTTGATGGATACATCGACGATGCCATGGCAGCACTGGATATTCTTCCACGGCCGTGCCAAGCAATTGTGCAAGGGCTGATTGGTCGGCTATATCAGAAATATCCTTCGCTACAAAAGGTTGCCTGATGCAACAAGCCATTGTAATCGGTGGAGGGTTCGGCGGCATGGCATCGGCCTTGCGGCTTCGCGCGCTTGGCTATGATGTCCAGATTATCGAAAAGCTCGCGCACCTCGGCGGTCGAGGACAAGTCTTTCAGCGCGGTGGCTACACCCACGATGCGGGACCGACCGTCATCACGGCACCCTTCTTATTTGATGAGCTTTTTGCACTATTCGGCGAAAACAGGGCTGATCATATTGAGTTCAGACCCTTAACACCCTGGTATCGCTTTCAGTTTCCAGATGGTGACACCTTCGATTATGGCGGAACCCTTGAAGAAACCTTGGCCGAAATCGAAAGAATCCATCCTCCAGACGTCGACGGATATCGACGACTTGTTGATGCATCCAAAGCGATCTACGAGAAAGGCTTCGTCGAATTAGCGGACCAACCCTTTCATCATTTCACAACGATGTTGAAGCAACTTCCAAGCTTGGCAAAACTACGAAGCGACCGTACCGTCTGGGAAATGGTCACCCGCCATCTTCAACATCCCAAATTACAGCAAGCATTTTCGATTCAACCCCTGCTGGTCGGCGGCAACCCCTTTGATACCACCTCGATCTATGGACTGATTCATTACCTCGAACGTGCCTATGGAATTTACTTTGCAATGGGTGGGACAGGCGCCCTGGTGCGCGCACTTCACGGCCTCATCGATCGGGCTGGGATTCAGGTGTCAACAGAGACAACGGTTCATCAACTCCAGCATCAAGGTCGTCGTATCACTGGATTAGATACGTCAAAAGGCCCGATGAAGGCCGACTTATATGTGTTCAATGGCGACCCACTGTACTTGTATCAAACACTGCTTCCCGCAAGCGCTTTGGGGATCATGTCACGAGCGAAAGCAAAATATTCAAAGCTTTCCATGGGACTTTATGTCTTATTCTTTGGGACAACCCAGACCTATCCGGGTGTCGCGCACCATACGATCTGGCTCGGAGAACGGTATCGGGAGCTACTGGCTGATATTTTTGACCGACAGATCTTGCCGGAAGACTTCTCTCTGTACATCCATCGTCCGACGGCCACAGATCCAAGCTTTGCCCCGGCAGGACACGAGAGCTTTTACGTGCTGGCACCCGTCCCAAACCAGCAAGGGGGGATCGATTGGTCGGTTGAAGAACCCAAACTTCGCGCACGCATTATCGATGCGCTAGATAGCACGCTGCTGCCCAATTTAAAGAATGTGATCGCCGAACCCTTTAGCATGACCCCAGATCACTTTAGTCAGGACTATCTCTCGGTGCATGGCGCGGGCTTTTCGATTGCACCCTTGTTTACGCAGTCCGCCTGGTTCCGCTTCCACAATAAAGCTGAGGACTTTGATAATCTTCTGCTCGCCGGCGCCGGGACTCATCCGGGTGCAGGACTCCCTGGTGTCGTAAGCTCGGCAAAGGTTGTCGAAACCCTGGCTCGCGAGTTCGCACACACCGCACTCAAGGAATCCGCATGACAAAATCAGCGGCCTTTGAGTCCCTCAAAGCACACGGGCGTACATTTCATTTGGCCAGTCTGTTCCTGTCATCAGACGATGCTGAATCGGCGGCCAAGCTCTACGCTTTGTGTCGCGAAGTGGACGATATTGCAGATCTCACCGCCGACCGTCTTCACGCCCAACATGTGTTGGACGGACTACTGCATGCGATCCAACACCAAGACCACTCCGTCCCATTTGCTGCCCAGTTTTTTGCAGTCAATCCCAATATTCAGCCGCGAGTCATGATGGATTTGATCCAAGGGGTTCGCACTGACCTTCAGCGCGTTCGTATCGCGACCGAAAGCGAGCTACTGGACTATGCTTACCATGTTGCTGGCACCGTCGGACTGATGATGTGCGATGTCTTGAAGGTCTCAGATCCAGAGGCACGTCGCTACGCAGCTGATTTGGGGATCGCGATGCAGCTCACGAACATTGCGCGCGATGTGCTTGAAGACGCGAGGGCAGATCGTCGGTATCTACCCAGTGACTGGGTCGGCGCAATTGAACCGGCAGAGATAGTTGCGACCAACCCGTCAGTGATTGAGTCCATCGACCAAGG
Source organism: Litorivicinus sp. (assembly GCA_018401755.1). Taxonomy (GTDB): domain Bacteria; phylum Pseudomonadota; class Gammaproteobacteria; order Pseudomonadales; family Litorivicinaceae; genus HIMB30. The sequence continues at coordinate 80,363 of JAGYKJ010000003.1, read as the reverse complement.
TGTTCGCCGGCTACTGCTTCTCGCAGATTCATTTTACGCGTCAGGCGCTCGAGGATTTCCGTACCTCCCATTTCGAACACGAGCGGCGATTCGGGTCGCATCGCGTGTCTATCGTGAGATCGGTATTCAGATTCTCGATGGGCATGCGTCGATTTGGGCGGGTCGTACCGTCATCTCGTCGTCACGGAAATGGTGGCTTGCGAGTCGCGAAATGATCAACACCTGTTTGAGCGTCTCCTCGTTTGAACAGCGACAAGATTCCTGCAAGCTATTCGTGGATCACACCGAGTCACACACATGACGGACGGGTCCACCTGGCTGTATTGTGTGGGTGGTGGAGCCAGCAGTCTGATGCTTGCCGCTGCCCTCTCCAAATATCCTGTGCTCCCAGGCCCATTGCGGATTGCGGAACGGAAGGCAAATCTTGGGCAGGCACAAAGCTTTGGTTTCTGGGTGGACCGACCACATTCCCTGGATCATCTCATCAAAGCACGCTGGTCGCGTTGGCAGTTTTCCCGACAGAATACGGAAAGCACGGTACATATCGGCGAACGGCAGAGCTATGTCCTCATTGAAGGCGCGGATTTTTTTGACTGGGCAGCACTGTGTATCGAGTCTCACCCGCAGATGAGTCTGCATCTGAATGTTGAGATCACGGCGCCTCCAAAAGCAACACATGTGGTCGATAGTCGCCCGCCCTCCTTGTCCGAGTTTAAAACCTACCAAACCTTTGCTGGAATCGAGATTGAGGAAACGCATCCACCCGACCCCAGTATGGTTGATCTCATGACGTGCATGCATTGTGATGCAGACTCCCTCCTTTTTTTGTACCGTTTACCCAAGCCGAATGGATGCACCTTGATCGAATGGACTGCTTTTGGTGGCAGACCGTTTGACATGGAGAAGCTTGTCCGCATGACTCAAGAATCGGCGCCATCGGGCCGCATCGTCCGCGAGGAACGGGGAATCATTCCGATGGGTGTGCATCAACTCTCTAGTTGGGGAACACCAATTGGCGCGCGAGGCCAGATGACGCGAGCCGCCTCTGGGTATGGATTCAAGGCAATGTGGGACTGGGCAGAGCGTGCGGCGAAACAGCTGATTGAGCACAATGAGATGCCCTCTCACCCCATCTATCCCGCGTGGGTTGGTTGGATGGACCAGTGCTTGATACAAATCATTCAGAGTGCTCCGCACGCGTTAGCCGGCATCTTTAGTACCTTAGCCCAGCGACTCTCAGGGGATCAGTTCGCAGACTTTATGATGAAGCCAACCGCAAGGAATGCCCTACAGATGATGCAGGCCGCGCCAAAACGCCCGTTTGTCTACAGCGCAGTCGGGTGTGCGCGATGGATTTAGGTCCATTACTTGCGGCCATCTTCATTTCGTTACTGGGTTTGCCGCATGGTGCTCTCGATCCAGTGGTTGCCTACCAGCAAAAGGTGTGGCGAAAACTACCCGGACTCTCACTATTTCTTGGTGTATACATCCTTTTGGCAGTGGGCATGATTGCGCTGTGGTGGAGCGTGCCACTTCTCGGCTTCATCCTCTTCCTCTCGTTTAGCGCGCTTCATTTCGGTCGTGATTATCTGCGCTATTCAGCCAATCCGCTCGACCATTGGGCCTATGGTGGTCTCATCATCGGTCTTCCCATCGTGCTGGACCAGACGGAAACAGTTCAGATTTTCGACTACTTGCTGTTCGGACCGACACCGATTGCTCTTGTTTGGACCCTTCAACTGGCAGGCATCCTTAGTGCGCTCTACCTGATCATACATCTCCGCAAAGTACGATTTGCAGCCACCTTAGAACTCACTGCCTTAGCCGCGACGGCCGCTTACCTGGATCCTCTGTGGTATTTCGTGGTGTTTTTTTGTGGGTTTCACAGCCCACGCCACCTCATCACGGTGTACCGCACACTCAACAGCGAGCTGCGCTTTGTTGGATTTGTAGTGATGCTATTTCTGACCATCCTCACCCTGTTAGCGGCTGTCGCCGTTGCGATGCAAGTGGAAGCGTCGGTCCTGCAACTGAACTCACTTGTCTTACAGATATTGTTTATCGGGCTGGCTGGGTTGACCGTGCCACACATGCTGCTGATTGAATGGACCCGAGAAAAGTCATGAGTGCCGTCACACGTAAACTCTCACATATTGAGCACGCGCAGGCGCAGCAAGCGCATGTGACCACTCCATTTAAAGCAATCCGTCTGCGTCACTGCGCCCTTCCCGAAGTGGATCTGAATGCAGTTGATTTATCTGCAAACTGTCTGAATCACGTGCTTTCTGCGCCATTATTTATCAGCTCCATGACGGGTGGACCACACCTGGCAAGCCGGATCAACCAGCACCTCGCCGAAGCCGCTCGAGAGCTGGGTCTCGCAATGGGGGTTGGCTCACAACGTATCGCTCTAGAATCCGATGACCACGCAGGCTTAACTCACAGCGTTCGGACCGCCATTGGCGATCAGCCGTTATTTGCCAACTTGGGTGCCATCACAGCCAGTCAGTTGGCTGATATTCGATGTATCGAGCGTATTTTGGCTCCACTGGATGCAGATGCACTGATCCTACACTTCAATCCGATGCAAGAAGCATTGCAGGATCATGGCGACCGAAATTGGAACGGCGTCTTAAAAGCCTGCGAGGCAATTTGCCGTTGGAGCCCTATCCCCGTTATCGCAAAGGAAGTGGGATTTGGGTTTGACCACCAATCAGCCAAAGCACTCCTCGACGTTGGCATCCAAATCATTGATGTGGCAGGCACCGGCGGAACGCAATTTGCTGCAATTGAGCAAACACTCGCGCAACAGTCCGCGACTCAGGAACTTGGCGATTTATTTTCTGATTGGGGATATAGCACGCCTGAGTGTCTTATTGAGCTCAAACAGCTTGATCCAATCACTTTGTGGGCGTCCGGGGGCATTCAATCGGGTCTCGATGTGGCAAAAGCACTGGCACTTGGCGCGACCTTATGTGGTCTCGGTGGTCGATTGCTGGGGCCTGCCTTAGAATCGACCGATGCTGTGGTCGCCGCACTTCAGCAAATTATGTATGAACTCAAACTCAGTTGTTTTGGAGTCGGTGTGGCTCGCTCGGATGCACTCGAATACACACATATCTGGTCTACAGGGTCGCTGAAAAATCTTAAATACTCAGCGAGCTCGATTCCAGATTAAGCGCACCGACTCGAAAAAACTCAATCGCATCAATAAACGCCAAACGATCAACCTCAGAAAATCGCGCGAGATGAGCAAGAGCTGACAACACATAGCGTTCTGGCCAATACGTGGCTAAAAAACCCATTGTGGACCAGCGAATTTGATTGATCTGACGAATGAAACCGGAAAGCTGCGATCTTTCGATGCGGTAGTGCACGGATATCAGATCTTCATCTAAGAGTTCACGAATCAGCCCGCCAGAATCCACCATCGTAATGAGTAACTCGCCGTGCCTCTCAAACCGTGCCGAGCACGAAGACGATTCAGGGCCAAAAGATGACGTCCAGTTGTGCGCAAAGATGATGCAGGAGTCCAAACCTCTGGACATGTCAGGCATGGATTGGAAGCGATTCATGGCGACCACACTGATCAGAGAAACATGAGTGTAACCATTCGCCGCACGTCACAAAATCCCATAGATATGGGAGTACTGCGTTCTCAGGAGGTTAGAAATCCGGGGTGTGACGCACGCCGTACAACTCAATCGCATCTAAGAGCCGAATACGATGATGCTCCGACCGCTTTGCCAGGGAACGCATCGCATACCCAAGCCATGGACGAGGCTTTACACATGCGCAAAGCGACCACAGCGAGGGTGCAATCAGAAAAATGGACCACGCGAGCTTCGGCAGCCGTTTGCCGGAAATCTGATACCGAAGTACAAGAGACTCCTGATCCATCAGAGCTTGAATCAACCCGCCACTGTCCAGTGTTTTGAAGCGTGCGCCAGTGTCTTGGGCGAATGACACACAATATCGTGAATACTCCATGCCATAGGATGTTTGCCAACTCCGTTCATACAGGATCATCCACGCACCACTGCATTGCACCCCAGTTGTCATTGCAACAACGCCAATGAAACCAGGCACCGCCCGAGTATCCTAAAGATCGCACTCAACACAAAACAACTGACTGGTGAATGTTGATGCAATTCAGATCTCATACCATTCCATTAATGAGGTTTTCAATACTGCTCCCGCCTTGGAAGATAGTCCATCAAGGGCAGTCACACACCCAGCAAACACCCAATCTCTATAAAAATACCACTGGATTTAAAGGTGTATTCGCAACACACTCAAAGCTTATCAGTTTGAAAACATATATTTATGGAAACGATTTTCGCGAAGCCAATTTTTGGCGCGATAGCAGTTCAGAGATTCCCTGGTGATATCTTCGATTTGATGAAGCAAGATTTGGTGAACGTATCTACAATTGATTTTGGCAACGCGTACCAATTGATACGCCTATTCGAAAGAAACACGCTGGGATGTCGAAGTCAAATTCAAATCGACGTGTTGGTTGAACTGTACCGCTCTAATCCCGTACCGTTAACTATGAAGGTCTTGTGCCTCTCAGCACACTCTGTGGAAAGTACGCTACGAAGTGTTGTCAACAGCCTGGTGGATAAGGCCTATCTTGACGTGCTCACTCTCGACGATGGGCGCTCGAAATACTTCCGATTAACACGCAAAGCACTCGGATTAATGCAACGCTATGAAGCCCTAATCGTATCCACCTATGGCCTCTTCCATCACACACCAGTCCAATACCGCCTCGAATCTGACGACACACCCACAGCTTAATCGCTGGGTTTCAGTGTAAGCGCCCATGGCACTGCTTGTATTTTTTTCCACTGCCGCACGGACAAGGCTCATTACGACCCACTTTTTGACCGGACGCGGGAAGTGGAGGAAGCGCCGCCTCACTCAATCCCTCACTCGGGCCTGCCTGACTCGCTTGCGATGCTGCCAAGGCCGCCACTGCAGCCTCACGACGTGCAACCTCAGCGGCCTCAATTTCCTCCCGTGATGGAACCTGGACTGACGTCAATACCCGGACGCTCTCGCGTTTCACTTGAGTCAGCATCGATGTAAACAGCTCAAATGCTTCACGCTTGTATTCTTGTTTGGGATTTTTCTGAGCATAGCCTCGCAAATGGATGCCTTGGCGAAGATAGTCCATCGCCGCCAAGTGTTCTTTCCATTGATGATCAAGAATTTGCAGCAGCACCTGCTTCTCGAACCGACGCATGGTGTCATCACCGACGACCTTGGATTTGTGGGTATGGAATGCATCTGCTTCGGCGAGAATGCGATCGAGCAGTGTCTCTTCGTACAGGGACTGATCATCCTCCAGCCATTGTGCGAGCGGCAAATCGAGACCAAAGACATCACGTAACTCGGTCGTCAGCCCTTCCACGTTCCACAGTTCCATCAAGCTTTGCGGTGGAATGTATTCCGCCATCACTCCGGTGAGTACTTCGCGGCGTATCGCAACGACCAACTCCAATAAATCGTCTGCCTCCATCAACTCATTTGCGCTGCGCGTACACCTGAGTCCGCTGATCATTGGCCACGTCATCATAGTCGAGCAGTTGCTTACGAATATCGAAGTTTCGGCCCTCCACTTTCTTCTGCGCTTTCTCAATCGCATTGGTGACCATCTTGTGCTCGATCGCTTCACCACGCGCCATTCCAAGACTCTGCATGATCGATTTCATGCGAGGCGATGCGAAAATTCGCATCAAATCATCTTCCAACGACAGAAAGAACCGTGATGAACCGGGATCTCCTTGGCGACCCGCACGTCCCCGCAACTGGTTATCGATCCGGCGGGATTCATGGCGTTCAGAGCCCACAATATGTAGCCCACCGGCGGCCACAACTGCGTCATGACAGCCCTGCCATTCTGCCTTCAGTGCATCGATGGCAGCATCAGATGGATTATCCAATGCAGCCAAATCGACTTGCCAGTTTCCACCGAGGACAATATCTGTTCCACGACCTGCCATATTGGTTGCAATAGTCACCGCCCCTGCACGCCCAGCATTGGCGATAATCGATGCCTCCCGTTCATGCTGCTTCGCGTTGAGCACATCGTGGGTGATCCCAGCCTTTGTTAAATAATCAGACAGTAACTCAGAGGCTTCAACCGAGGCCGTCCCGACGAGTACTGGACGACCCTTGTCACGCTCAGTCACCACATCGGTGACAATCGCCTCATACTTTTCGTCAATGGTCATATAGACCAAGTCATTGAGATCGCGACGACGACTCGGCAGATTAGTTGGAATCACGACCACATCAAGACCGTAGATTTGCTTGAATTCGTACGCTTCTGTATCTGCGGTCCCTGTCATCCCCGATAACGTGTCATACAGACGGAAATAATTCTGGAAGGTGGTACTCGCTAAGGTCTGGCTTTCCGCCTGAATGGTCACACCTTCCTTGGCCTCGACTGCCTGATGTAAGCCCTCAGACCATCGCCGACCCGGCATGGTGCGTCCCGTGTGTTCGTCGACAATAATGACTTGATCATTCTGGACGATGTAATGCACGTTCTTTTGAAACAAGGTATAGGCACGCAGGCCCGCATTAACATGATGAAACAGGGCAAGGTTCACGGGGTTATAGAGACTATCCCCCTCAGCCAGTAGGCTCAACGCATTGAGCTCTGCTTCGATCAGCTCATGGCCCAATTCGGTCAACTCGACAGAGCGATTTTTTTCATCCAGCAAATAATGACCTTCAACCGCAAAGCCAGGAGCCTCCCCCAACTCGGTTTTTTCTTCGAGCTCTGCACGCGTCAGCTTTGGAATAATGGCATTAATGGCGCGATAGGTTTCCGAATGATCGTCGGTGGGTCCAGAGATAATCAGCGGTGTCCGCGCCTCGTCGATCAGGATTGAATCCACTTCGTCCACGATCGCGAACTGCAATGGTCGCTGCACCCGACCAACCGGCTCAAAAGCCATGTTGTCGCGCAAATAATCGAACCCAAATTCGTTATTGGTCCCGTAAGTGATATCACAGGCGTAGGCGGCACGCTTTTGCTCAGGAGATTGTCCAGCGGCAATCACCCCCACGCTCAAGCCAAGGGCTTCGTAGAGCGGACGCATCCAATTCGCATCCCGTGATGCGAGATACTCGTTGACGGTAATGACATGGACCCCGCGTCCAGTCAATCCATTCAAATAAGCTGGCAAAGTCGCGACCAGGGTCTTCCCCTCACCCGTCCGCATCTCCGCGATACGCCCCTCATGCAAGGTCATTCCACCGATTAACTGCATATCAAAATGTCGGAGCCCTAAGACACGACGACTGACTTCACGACAGACAGCGAAGGCATCGGGGAGAATCTGATTCAGGGGTTCGCCAGCGTCAAAGCGCGTCTGAAATTCTGCGCGCTTGGCACCGAGCGCCTCGAGGGAGAGAGATTCTAAGCTCGTTTCCAGGGCATTGATTTGCTGAACAACCTTCGTCATTCGCTTCAATTCACGATCATTTTTCGAGCCGAACACTTTGGCGAGCAGCGTTCCTAACATGCGTATCCTATGGCGTTTTCAAAATTAGGCGGGCATTGTAACGAAATGCGACATCCCGGACAGCTAAAAAGCCTCAAGAGTCTGTTGACCTCCCGTGGGGGGGCTCTCGACACTCTGCATTTAGAGGCACGCATTCATGACGATCGCGCGACCAAAGTACAGGCAAGCCTTCCCGAGAACTATCGGACTAAAGTGCGCGTTGGCGACTTAGAGCAGGGATTACTCACACTCTATGTCCCGAGCGCCGAGGTCGCGTCAAAGCTGCGATTCGAGGAACAGCTCCTTCTCGATGCCCTGCAGGGGGATCGCCTCTTCCAAGGCTTACGGCGGATCCAAATGCGCGTACGCCCCACACCGATTGCCCACCAACATACCGCGTCGACAGCGGGTCGTGTCCCTGACCCAGTCGCGGGACATCACCTCAACGAAGTTGCCTCCCAGTTACAAGATCCAAGTCTTAAGGCGCGGTTTCAGCAATTGGCAGCACGGGTATCGGGCAATCCGCAACCCGATCAAAGCTCACCAACGCATAATTCGAGGGATCCGCAAACAGGGTCCGCAGCAATCGATTATTCAACGCGTGACCACTCCGCTCGCCACGATAGTGACCAATGATTGGGTAGCCTGCCAGGTACAGATCTCCAAGTGCATCGAGTACCTTATGCTTCACAAACTCATCATTTTGACGCAATCCATCGTCATTGAGGATCCGGTCTTCACCCACCACGATGGCATTGGCAAGGGATCCTCCTCGGGCCAAGTTATTGGCCTTTAAATAATCAAGATCTCGCATAAATCCAAATGTGCGCGCACGACTGACTTCGCGAATAAACGATGCCTCATCCACGTCAACCACTGTTTGGCAAGATCCTTGGTCAACGACAGGGTGATCAAATTCGATCGAAAACGTAATCCGAAACCCCTCGAAAGGCTCCAGCCTTGCCAGCTTTCCAGCATCAGTCACTTCAATCGATTTTAAAATTTTCAGGTATTGCCGGGCAGCGGTCTGTTCACGAAGACCCGCGGACTGAATCAAAAAAACAAAGGGTGAGGCACTACCGTCCATGATCGGGAGCTCAGGTGCGTTGCACTCGACCAAGGCATTGTCCACGCCCATTCCGGACAGTGCGGAGAGCAAATGTTCAACTGTAGAGACTTGCACACCATCGGGCGACGACAGACAGGTTGAGAGGGTCGTTTGACTGACACTGTCTGCATTCGCCGCAATGGTCACCGGTGGATCAAGATCAACGCGCTTAAACTGAATTCCATGGTTCTCAGGGGCAGGACGTAAGGTCAGATATACCGTGTCACCAGAGTGCAAGCCCACACCGGTGGCCCGAACCACATTTTTCAGGGTACGCTGTGTAATCAATCCCGATCTCCTTCCCGACTGATCCCAGTATAACAGGGATTGGTCTGCCACCTCCTGTGGCAGACCGCGAGAGAGGTCCCTGTGCTTAGTCCGCCTGGCGACGCAAGAAAGCGGGGATATTCAGGATCTTGTCCATTTCGGTTTGTGGAGACACGTCGTGTCTTGGCTCCAACTGCATCGCCAATGCGGTATTACCAACTGCCTGTGGACGCAGGACGGCTGGCGCATCAGCATGCGAGGGATCAAGCGGCTTGCGCGCCACGGCGACAGTCTCCGTGTTGTCAACAACCGTTGTTGGCTTTTGCTTCGCAACCGTTCCACCAAGACCCGTTGCAACCACTGTGACCGAAATTTGGTCCATCATCTCTGGATCAATCACCGTGCCAAGCACCACGTTGGCATTCAAATCCGCGAAGTCTTCGATGACTTGGCCGACCTCATCAAACTCACCTAAGGTAAAGTCAGGTCCTGAGGTGATGTTGACCAAAATCCCACGTGCACCGGCGAGATCGACGTCTTCAAGTAATGGGGAACGAATTGCCATTTCAGCGGCAACCCGCGCGCGGTTTTCACCAGAGGCCACACCGGTGCCCATCATCGCCTTACCCATTTCACTCATGACTGTGCGAACGTCGGCAAAGTCCACGTTGATCATCCCTGGCCGAATAATCAGGTCAGCGATACCACGTACAGCACCATGTAGCACATTATTCGCTTCCGCAAAGGCCTGCATGAGCGATGCATTCTTACCAAGCACAGGAAGCAGCTTTTCATTCGGAATAACAATCAGTGAGTCGACATGCTTTTCCAGTGCCTGAATGCCCTGCTCAGCCACCTGACTACGACGACGACCCTCAAATCCAAACGGCCGTGTTACCACCGCCACCGTCAGAATGCCCATGTCACGGGCAATCTCGGCCACCACAGGGGCTGCGCCGGTGCCTGTTCCACCGCCCATACCAGCAGTGATAAAGACCATATCAGTCCCCATCAATAGATCTGCAATGGCATCACGATCTTCCATCGCGGCATTACGACCCACGTCAGGATTTGCACCTGCACCCAGTCCTTTTGTAATGCCACCACCCAGTTGCAAAGTCCGGTCAGCTGGAATCGCCTTCATTGCCTGAGCATCAGTATTGGCGACGATAAACTCGACACCTTCGACCGCATTTTTCAACATATGGTTGACGGCATTTCCGCCGCCACCGCCCACCCCGATCACCTTAATGATCGCATTGGATTCAACCTGATCTACGATTTCAAACATGTGCACACCCTCTCTCTCGATTAAAAATTACCTTTGATCCAATCCCGGACCCGTTTCACCGCACTTCCTTGTGCTCCAATCCAACGCGGCTTAGGCTGGATTTGCTGATCACGTCCATAGGCCAGCAAGCCCGCCAATACCGCATTCGATGGATCTTGTAGAAGCCCCTCAAGACCGTCTTGAGTGACCCCTTTGAGTACCCGTACTGGGCACTGCAAAATGCTTTCAGCCACAGCGGCAATCCCAGGAAGATTGGCTGTCCCTCCTGTTAATACGACGCCTGTTGCGGCTTCCTGAAACCGACCACTCGAACGAAGCCGTTCACCAATGATCTCAACGATTTCCTCGACCCGAGGTTGGAGATAGGCCGATAACTGCATCAAACTGATGGATTCCGCTGGCCGATCGGCTAGCTTCTGGACATCCACACGCGCCTCTGCAGGGGCAAAGGATGCGTGCGCGAAGCCATGACGACATTTCAGGGTTTCCGCCTGTGACAACGGGGTTTTCAGCGCGACCGCCAAATCATGGGTCAATAGCTCGCCCGCCATTGGAAGTACCTGAGTCCAGACAGGCGCACCATCGGCCACCACCATCAAGTCGGTCGTCCCAAAACCAATATCGGCGATACAGACGCCTAAATCTCGTTCATCCGAGAGCACCAATTGGCTCACTGCAAGTGCACTGGGTACGATCACATCGCCTTCGATCCCTGCGAGCTTCAAACACTTCTTGAGGTTTAACAGCGCATGAGTGGCCGCCGTAATCACGTGCACATGCACGTCTAAATGCCTACCACTCATCCCCTGAGGTGCACGGATGCCGGTTTGTGCATCAATGGTAAATTGCTGAGGAATCACACTCAGGACGTCGCGATCTGGAACTTCGACCTGACGCTGCACATGCTCCATTGCTTGCGCCAGCATTTGATCCGTGACTTCGCGGTGGTTGAGGTCCACTTGGCCAACCACATCCTGACCGAGCAAATGAGTCCCACCCACTGCAATGAGTGCATGACTCAGTTTTGTACCCGCCATTTGATTGGCTTCAGTGACCGCACGACGAATCGCTTCGACCGTCGTATCAATATTGATGACGACACCCTGCTTTAATCCGCCTGAACGCGCTCGACCCAACCCTTTGACGGCAATTCGACCCTGCTCGGTGAGCTGAGCGACAGCGGCGGAGACCACGCTTGACCCCATGTCAATGACCAACACCTGGCTCATTGGATAGCCCTCGGAGTCAGGGCAACGCCGTTGTCATAGCGTGCATCAATTTGGGCAATCCGATCCAATGACTCAACCGCAGGCGATTCAATCACATCACGTGCCCTTGCCAAACGACTCAGCAAATCGGAACGCCCCAATCGGATTTCGGTTCCACCGCTTAGTTCAACCACCCAACCGAGATCGGTGCCATGTGTCACCGAGACAACATCCACTAAGCCACTGAGTCGCTCACTAAATACCCCATAGTGACTGTACATTTGTTGGGACAGTGCCTCGCTGCCATAGAGTCTGGGTAGCGGCTCATCCACAGGAACGGGTGGATCAAACAAATCGCCGCTGATTCCCAAATAGAGGGTGTCATTTAAAATCGCGACCGGACGCTGCTCCGTGACTTCAACGACTAAAGTGTCTGGCCAGACGCGTCGCACAGCCGCGTCCGCAATCCAAGGATGCTGCTTCACATCGCTGATCACTCGGCGCAACGAGGTTTCAAAAAAGGTGCCCGCAAATTCCTGTGTCAGCGCATCTTCCAAGGTGCGTGCGTCCAAATACTTCAACTGCCCATGAACCAGCACCGTGGAAATTCGCTGATCACGTAAAAGCTGCTCCAACCCACCTGCAGTCAAGGTGCCCGCAAGTCCAAGGCCACAGACAAAGAGCCCGATCGCCCAATGGGCCTTCAAACCTTGCATCCAACTCGCCCAGCTCATGGCGCAACCTCCGCATCCATGAGGATCTGTTCCACCAGCATCACCATGTCCATTCCAGCAGCACGCGCTGCCTTGGGGACCAGTGAATGTGACGTCATGCCTGGCACCGTGTTGACCTCCAGCAAATACAGCTGTCCATCGGCACCCGCCATCACATCGACACGGCCCCAGGTCCGGCATCCGAGTGCATCGAATGCTTCGATTGCCATTTCCTGGACGCGAGCTTCCGTCAGACTGTCGAGACCAGATGGAATGTGATAACGGGTTGCGTCCGACACATACTTTGCGGTGTAGTCATAAAAACCGCCGGCAGGCTCAATACGGATCACTGGCAACGCTAAATCCTTGACGATCCCCACTGTGTATTCAGCGCCGGTCAGCATCGGTTCAACCAAGACATGCGTATCCATCGCCAGCGCCGTCTTCAGGGCGGCAATCAGCTCAACCTCGGAGCGCACTTGAAAGGCCCCAAATGAACTGCCCTCATGGGCAGGTTTCACGAACAAGTGCTGGCCTAAGCGCGCCAGGCAGATGTCTGCTTGCTCGAGTGCTGTCACAACCACCATGGGTGCCGTGGGGAGATCCAAGGACTGCCAGATTTGTTTAGACCGTGGTTTGTCCATCGCCAGCGCCGACGCGGCCACTCCCGAACCGGTGTAGGGAATACCAAGGTAGCTAAGAATGCCCTGCAACACGCCGTCCTCTCCCGGCCGGCCATGTACGCAAACAAAAGCTCGTGTTGGATCTGCCTCCCGTAGCGCAGTCAAAAGATCCTGCGCAACATCGATTTCAATCGGCTGAATCCCCATCTGCCGCATCGCATCTGCCACGGCGTTCTTACTGTCATAGGACACCTGACGCTCAGCGCTGTGACCGCCATATAACAACGCCACACGCTCACTCGACCAAAGCATGGCGATCTCCTTGTGCAGCGAGGAGTTGTGCGGGGATACGGCCGATGCTGCCCGCCCCTTGAATCAAAATGACATCACCTGGGCGCACTAAGTTCTGTATCCGTTCGACAACGCGATCGAGATCTGGCTCCACCACCGGAATCAAGCGACCCAAGGCCCGAATTGCAGAGGCTAAATCTCGTGATTCCGCACCGATAATGGGCTTTTCCCCAGCGGGGTACACATCTAAAAGAACCAGGCTGTCGGCGTCACTGAGCACTCGGACAAACTCATCAAATAGATCGCGCGTGCGACTGTAACGGTGCGGCTGAAACACGCTCAGTAAACGCCGCCCTGGGAAGGCTTCACGGACTGCCTCAAAAGTCACTGAGAGCTCACGAGGATGATGGCCATAATCATCCATCACGACCGCATCATGGCCATTCCCAAGGGATATCTGACCCAGCACCTGACAGCGGCGACCCACTCCCTGAAACTGGGACAGCGCTGTCAGAACCGCCCGATCATCGACATGTAGGGTGTCCGCCAAAGCAATCACTGAGAGCGCATTTAAAATGTTATGGCGACCTGGCATCGATAGCGTGATGCGAAGCGAATCGCGCTCTGGGCGCGCAACCGAAAAATGAGTCATCAAGCCATCGGCTTTCACCGCTGTTGCGCGGTAATCCGCAGCCGCAGAAAATCCGTAGGTGAGACTCGCACGACCGACTTTTGGCAGGATTTCAGCGACTACTGGATCGTCGATACATGCAATGACCAATCCATAGAAGGGAAGATTCTGCAAAAACTGAATAAAGGTCTCTTTGAGGCGTTCAAAGTCCCCCCCGTAGGTCGCCATATGGTCCATATCGATATTGGTGACAATGGCGGTCATCGGTTTAAGGAATAGAAAAGAGGCATCACTCTCGTCGGCTTCTGCGACCATCAGATCGCCGCTGCCCAAGCGTGCATTGGTATCAGCCTGATTCAACTTGCCACCGATGATATAAGTTGGATCGAGACCCGCCTCTCCCAAGACCGCAGCAGCCAGGGAGGTCGTTGTGGTTTTGCCGTGTGTACCTGCGACTGCAATTCCGTGTTTGAAACGCATCAGTTCGGCAAGCATTTGTGCGCGAGGAATCACTGGAATCCGAGCATCCAAGGCTGCCGCAACTTCCGGATTCGATCGATCGATCGCACTGGATACCACCACGACATCAGTTTGCGCAACTTGTGCGGCATCATGGCCCTCATACACAGTTGCCCCCAAAGCTTGAAGGCGTTCGGTGACTGCGGAGGAGCGAAGGTCTGAACCGCTGACTTGATACCCGAGGTTGATCAATACCTCGGCAATGCCACTCATACCGACGCCGCCGATTCCGATGAGGTGGATCGCTTGTACTCGTCCCATTCGATTAACCATGCGGCACCTCGTCAATTAAAACGAGCATCTCATTGACAGCATCTGGCCTTGCAACAGCGCGGGCGGCACGTGACATCACCGTGAATTGCTCAGGTTGCATCACCAGCGCTTCGATCACAGAAGCCATCGTTGAGAGCGCCGACTCGGGAACTAACATCGCTGCACCAGCGTCGACCAGCCACTGCGCATTGCGGGTTTGGTGATCATCAACAGCATGTGGAAAGGGGACCAACACGGAGGGCATCGCTGCGGCCGCCAACTCAGACACTGTCAATGCGCCTGAGCGGGCAATGACAAGATCGGCTTGCGCGTACGCACTGACCATATCGTCGATAAATGCATCAACCTGAACCGAGACTCCGAGAGATAGATACGCACGCTTCACATCATCAAACATGGAGTGCCCCGTTTGATGACGAACTACCACGCCATGACGCTGGATCAGTGGTGCGAGTAACCCAGGTAACATGCGATTGAAGGAGTGTGCACCCTGGCTGCCGCCAACAATCAGCAGACGAATCGCATTTCCGGATTGATGCCCACCGGCCACACGGGACAGCCCAAGTGCCTCGATCCCCTGCCGCACTGGATTACCGATCCATTGGGCCCTGGGTAGGACCTCTGGAAAGGCTGTCGCAACGCGACGTGCCCAGCGTGCCAACAGGCGGTTTGTCATGCCGGCGATGGCATTTTGCTCATGAATGATCAATGGGATCCGCAGAAGGCGTGCTGCCAGCCCACCCGGTGCTGCTGGGTAGCCGCCAAAGCCCACACAAACGCGCGGCTTGAGCCGATGCAGGTGGCGCATCGCTTGCAGCGTGGCCCAGACCAACTTAAATGGTGACCACAGTCGGGCCATGCCGCGCTGCCCACGTAATCCACGGACACTCAACGCAAACAACGGAAGACCAGCCTCAGGGACTAAGCGCATTTCGAGCCCATAAGCGCCACCCATCCAATGCACTGAATCGCCACGAGCTCGCAATGCAGTTGCAAGAGCTAACCCTGGGAAAATATGTCCGCCGGTGCCACCCGCCATGATCAGGATAACGCCACTCATCGACGCCCCTCCCGAATCGAATCCGCACTGATGCGGGCAATCACGCCGAGGCTGGCCATCGTCACCACCAAGGAGCTACCACCGTAGCTCATTAGGGGTAAAGTCAATCCTGTCGTTGGTGCAATACCCACATTCACAGCGAGGTTCACCAGCATTTGAAGACCAATGATCAGTACCAGCCCGTAGCACAGATAGGCTGCAAAATGACGACCGTCACGCTCCGCGCGACGTCCGATCAAAAGTCCTCGCCACACCAATATCGACATCAAACCAAGGGTCGAGAGGGCACCAATCAGCCCCAACTCCTCGGCCAAGATGGCGAACACAAAATCGGTGTGTGCCTCGGGTAAATAGAACAGCTTCTGCACACTGTTACCGAGTCCCAGACCAAACCACCCGCCTCGCCCGAACGCGAGAAGCGCTTGGGTGATTTGATAGCCAGCACCCAATCGATCGTCCCACGGATCAAGCAATACATTAAACCGCTGAATCCGATAGGGCTCGATGATCGCCAGAGCCGCCAATCCCACGACCACGGCCGCACCAATCATGAGGTACTGGTTAAACGGCGCGCCCGCAAGAAGTAAGACGCCCATGACCGCCAAAACGATCAGCATCAAGGTGCCAAAATCCGGCTCAGCAAGCAGTAATGCTGCAATCAGCCCCACCACGGCCATGGGTTTTAAAAAGCCCATGAACTGTGTGCGAACTTCTTCCAGCCGACGGACTAAGTAGGCCGCCAGATACAGCATCATGGTGAACTTCGCGACCTCAGAGGGTTGCAGGTTAATCACCCCGAGATCAAGCCAGCGCCGAGCGCCCTTTACTTCCAAACCAATCCCGGGAATCAAGACCAGAGCCAGCAGGACCAGCGAGAAGACCAAAAACAGGGTTGCTGAGCGATACCACCATTTGGTTGGCACCATGAACGTGATCGCTCCTGCGCCCAGCGCAATCACTAAAAAGATGCCGTGTTTAATGGCAAAGCTAAAGGGGGAGCCATGACGATCGAAGGCAACCTCGATCGAACTCGATGCCACCATCAGTAGGCCGAGCAAGGCAAGCGTCAGTCCTGTCAGCACAAACCCAAGATCTGGTTGGCCGAGGGGCCGCAGGGTGTGCCATTGGCTCCGACCCATCATAGCGCCTCCACCAAGCGTTTAAAGTGGTGGCCACGCGCGATGTAATTTGGATATTGATCAAAGCTAGCGCATGCGGGGCTGAGTAACACAGTGGACCCTGGTATCGCATCGGATACCGCCGCTGCAAACGCCTCCGATAAATCGGCATGGCAGCGTGCAGGTTGGCCAATCGCATCCGCCAACGCACGACCATCACGGCCATAGGTATGCACCGTGGCGCATAACCGACGTGCCCACTGGGCCCAATCTGAGGCATCAGCACCCTTGGCATCTCCGCCCGCCAATAGAATCAGAGGTTGTCTAGATTCGGCGGCACTCTGCATGGCAGCGATCGACGCCCCCATGTTGGTTCCCTTTGAGTCATCGATGAAAAGGACGCCGCGTTGCACAGCGATTGGTTGCATTCGGTGGCTGAGGCCGTCAAACGTCGCAACCGCACGTGCAGCCACATCAGGAGTCAGGCCTAATTGCCGGGCAATCGCACAGGCGGCCATTGTGTTTTGCAACATGTGACGACTGCGCACTCGCAATGTCTCAACCGGTATCCACTGTTCTGTCCCACACGCAATCCAGGGTCCCTCAGCAGTTTCTAGAATGCCAAACCGATGAAAATCGGGGCTTTGCACAGCAAAGCGGGTGGTCGGCGTGTGATCTGGCACGAGCGGCTGACTCAGCGGATCCTCAGCGTTGACGACAATGGATTTAACGCCTTGGAAAATTCGATGCTTATCACGATGGTAATCCACCATCGAACCATGCCAATCAAGATGATCCGCGGACATGTTTAAGACCGTGGCAACGTCCGCCTGGAGCTGACTGGTGCGCGCCAGCTGGAAACTCGAGAGTTCAAGCACCGCGACAGCATCGACGGGGGTGTCAATTAAGAGATCAAGGGCCTGAGGTCCAAGATTCCCCCCGACCACGGCAGGTCGGCCTGCGACCCGGAGTATTTCGCCGACCAACGTGGTGACTGTTGATTTTGCATTCGAACCAGTGATGCCGACCAGCAACTGCTGGGTCGGCCAAGCCCGCCTAAATAATTGAATATCAGAAACTTTTGGAACATCCGCATCGATTAACCCTGGCGTCGATGGCGGTAATCCAGGGCTAACGACGATCTCCTCAAATGACTCCAGCCAACGGCGATCCAAAGGACCGAGACGGCATTCAACGTCGGGATAGTGGGCGCGTACCGCCTCGAGCAAGTGGGTATCAAGACGCGTATCCGCAATCGCAAACTGAAGCCCAAGATCTGTGAAATGGCGCGCGATCGCGAGCCCTGTGGGACCCGCACCTAAAATCAGACGTTGATTGCGCGCGATCAGATCCATGGCTACCTCAACTTCAAGGTGGCCAAGCCGACCAACACCAACATCACTGAAATAATCCAAAATCGCACGATCACGCGTGGTTCTGGCCAACCCTTTAACTCAAAATGATGATGAATCGGAGCCATCCGGAAGAGGCGACGTCCGGTGAGCTTGTAGCTCGCCACCTGCAACATGACCGACATCGTTTCGAGGACAAAGATGCCCCCCATGATGAAGAGCACGAGTTCTTGGCGAACCATCACGGCAACGACCCCTAGGGCCGCGCCTAACGCGAGCGCACCCACATCACCCATAAACACTTGAGCCGGATAGGTGTTAAACCATAAAAAGCCCAAGCCTGCGCCAACCATCGAACCCAGGAAGATAACCAGCTCACCCGTTCCAGGAATGTAAGGAATGTAGAGATAATTCGAGAACACCACATTGCCAGTGAGATAAGCAAAGACACCTAGGGCGCCAGCCACCAGGACCGTTGGCAAAATTGCCAGTCCATCGAGTCCGTCGGTCAAGTTCACAGCATTTGAGGTGCCCACGATGACAAAGTAGGTCAGCAGCACACTGAACCCACCCAGCGGAATCAACACATCTTTGAAAAACGGCACGATCAAGGTGGTCTCTGCCGGTGTGGTCGCAAACGCGTACAGAGTCCAGGCAGCCCCCAGCCCAATCAAGGATTGGGCAAGATACTTGGCGCGCGCAGACAGCCCCTTCGAGTTCTTTTCGACAACTTTTTTCCAATCGTCAATCCAGCCGACCGCCCCAAAGCCTACCAAGACCGCCAACGCAACCCAGACGTACCGATTCGTCAGATCTGCCCAAAGCAGTGTCGAGGCAACAATACACACCAAAATCAGGACACCACCCATCGTCGGGGTTCCCTGTTTTGATAAGTGTGATTGAGGGCCATCGCGACGCACCGACTGACCAATTTGCTTCCGCTCTAACGTCCGGATCACCCACGGGCCCACCCATAACGCAATTAACATGGCCGTTAATACGCCCAGAATCGCGCGGAGTGTGAGGTACTGAAACACCGTAAATGCAGGTTCTTGGGCACTCAACCACTTTGCTAACCACAGCAACATTAATGCAGCCCTCCCTGTCGGCCAGTGAGTGCATCGATGACCCGGTCCATCTGCGCTGAACGTGATCCCTTCACTAAGGTCACTGCGGCCGCTGGAAGCTCGGGCAACGCATCACACAGAGCCTCAACCGACTCGAAGTGCCGCACCGATGTGACATCCCGACCGATCGCATCGCCTGTTCCACAAGTGACTAAGTGCTCGATGCCAGCGTGAGAGGCATAGCGACCCAGCTCAGCCATCAAGGTCTCACTTGCATCCCCGAGCTCTGCCAATCCGCCTAAAATCAAAAGACGATCACCGGCTTGTGTGGCCAGCCAGTCGATAGCAGCGCGAACTGCGTGTGGACTGGCGTTGTAAGTATCGTCAATCACAAGATGGCCGGTGAGTCCTTGGAGAGGAGTCATGCGCCCGGGCTCAATCACAGCCTCGCTCAAGCCACGTACGCAGCTGTCGAGGTCCGCATCTGCCGCCATCGCCATCGCAATCGCTGCGGATGCATTCTCCATAAAGTGCAAACCGATGGTCGGAAGTGTCACCTCAGCGCGACCCAAGGGTGTCTCGAATTCAACCAGCCGATCTGTTTTCGGTGTGAACCGCACGTCACCCGCATGGCGACCAAAGGTCCATAAGTCGCGGGAGTCCACCTGGGCGCTCCAAATCGACAAAGCAGGGTCCTCGGCAGGCAATACCACCGTCCCATTCATGGAGACGCAATCGATCAGCTCACCCTTCCCTCGGACAATATTTGCCAAGGAACCAAAGGTCTCAAGATGGGCATCGCGGGCATTCAGTACACAGCCAATGTGGGGCCGGCTCCAATTACCCAAGGTTTGGATGTCACCAACCGCACTGGCCCCTAACTCAAGTACTGCAACCTCGATGGATGCATTTAACCGCATCAGGGTCAGCGGCACGCCGAGTTGGTTATTGAAATTACCACGGGTGATCAACACCGAATTTGGGTCCTGGGCATGCGCCTGCATGATCGCCCCCAGAAAGCCCCGCGTACTGGTTTTGCCTTGACTCCCTGTCAACGCCATCACAAGACCCGGATAGATCGCCCGATAGGCCACCGCCAAAGCAACGAGTGCCGCTTCAGTATCCTGCACTTCAATGGCGGGATGTTGCGTGGATGGCCGACTCACAATGGCACCAGCCGCGCCGGCTGCAAACGCTGCATCCAGGAAGTGATGACCGTCGCGTGCACCCTTGAGTGCGATAAACAGATTTCCAGGCTCGAGTCGTCTGGAATCGATGGACACCCCTGAAAAGCGGCATCTCCAACAGAGCGCGACCCTGGTAACCATTGACTGAGCTCCATCAGCCGAGACGGAAACGCCTGACTCATGCGACGCCTCCCAGTAATCCAAAGTAGGCCGCAACAGTCGCGCGATCAGAATAGGGAATGGCCCGATCACCAATGACTTGGACGCGCTCGTGTCCTTTGCCAGCTACCACGATACAGTCAAGCGGATCAGCTGCCTCAATCGCCGTCCGAATCGCATCTGTTCGTGAATGAATGATGCGATGAGGCGGCTTGATCATCCCTGCGACGATTTCATCAGTAATGCGATTGGGTGCTTCTGAACGCGGATTATCGTCTGTCAGAATCACAACATCAGCGAAACGACTGGCGATCTCGCCCATCACTGGACGCTTTCCTTGGTCACGATCGCCCCCACAGCCAAAGACCACCCAGAGGCGCCCTTGGGTGTGCGCGCGCAAGGTGCTTAGAACCTGCTGCAAGGCATCTGGCGTATGGGCATAGTCGACCACCACCAGAGCGCGCCCATCTGCCCGAAACTGCTCCATACGTCCTGGCGCCGGCTCAAGCTGGGCAACGCGCTCAACAAGTACCGACCACTGCGCCATCTCCATGGCAACCAAAGCGGTCATCGCAAGCAGAACATTTTGCGCATTGAATAATCCGTAAAGTGGGCTCTGCATCACATAAGCTTGGCCATCCACGGTCATCTCAATGTGAGTACCCGCTTCATGCGGTAGACAACGCGTCAAACGCACCCGACTTTCAGGGAGCTGTCCAACGGTCCACACTGTGCCTCGCGCCGTTGCAGCGAGTGATCGAACAAAGGGATCATCGATCCATAATACGGAGGCCGTCAGCCCAAAATCTTGGAATAACCGTGCCTTCGCAGCACCATAGTTTTCGAGGGTCCCGTGATAATCCAAGTGATCGCGCGTGAGGTTGGTAAAGATTCCCACGGAGAAGGGAATACCCTCAACTCGACCCTGATCGAGCGCATGCGATGACACTTCCATCGCCAATCCCTGAGCGCCCCGAGAGAGTAGATCAGCACACTGTCCAGCAAGCGTGAGTGCATCAGCTGTCGTTCGATCCGTGTTGGAGAGGACATCTCGCCCAAAACTGACACCCAGTGTCCCAATGCGGCCCATGGGTACCCCAAGAAGCCCAGATAGTTGCGCAATGAGGGCCACCACGGTGGTTTTGCCATTGGTCCCAGTGACACCAAAGACCGGTACATTTCCGAAGGACAAGCGATGCCAAGCAGCACCGATTTCGGGCAATCGCCCACGCAAATTAGGAACGTGCCGACTCGGAATCCCCGCCGGGATCGGACCTGCCCAATCATCGTACAAGACAGCAATCGCGCCACGACGTATTGCCTCATCGATGTGATGCATCCCATGCGACGCCGTCCCGGCAATTGCGATAAATACAGCGCCTGGGGTCACCAAACGCGAGTCAAGCTGAATGGAGGACACCTCCATCTCAACTGATGAGGGGACCTCCGGACAGACAAGTGCAAGCAGCGCATCCAAGGTCATGGACGGCCTCCTGCGAGCAAGGCATCCGCTGGATTGTCCGGCGGTACATCGTAAAGACGCATCACATCGTCCATCACGTCGGCAAATACCGGCGCCGCCACCTGGCCACCGTAATACTGTTGTGCTTGTGGATCGTCAATCACCACGGCCATCACAAAGCGTGGCCGATCCATGGGCGCGATACCCACGAAGCTCGAGATATAGCGCTTACTGGCGTAACCACCATCTTCACCAAGCTTCATTGTCGTCCCCGTCTTTCCACCCACGTGATACAGGGGGATCCGGGCGTTCACAGCGGTACCGCCCTGCTCTGTCACGGCTTGTAGCATGGGAAGCATTTGCCGAATCGTCTCTGGCTTAAAGACCCGGACAGGTTTCGGCGTCTGACCATTCACCAACATCGTGACTGGCCGAAGAACGCCGTCATTGGCAAAGACCGTGTAGGCCTGGGCGAGTTGAAGGGGCGTCACCATCAGCCCATAGCCATAGGAAAGGACCGCACGATCCAGATCTCGCCATGTGGAGAAACTCGGAAGAAAACCATCTGCTTCTCCAGAGAGTCCAAGTCCGGATGATTGCCCAAAGCCCAGCATGGCCAGTCGATCACGTAACTCAGATGGTTCAAGCATTAAGGCCAATTTAGCGGACCCAATATTGCTCGACTTCTTCACCACGGTAGAGACATCAATCGTGCCGTAGTCCCGCACATCCCGAATCACTTTGCGCTGAATTGTCATCCGCCCTGGACTGGTCGAAACCATCGTATCCGGCGTCACCACACCCACATCCAGCGCGGTAGCTACCGTGAAAGGCTTAATGGGAGAGCCGGGCTCCATCAAATCACTCACCGGACGGTTACGTACCCGATCAGGCTTCCGCGAGGTCATGTCGTTCGGGTTAAAAGCAGGCTGTGCGGCCACTGCAAGTAACTCGCCCGTCCAGGCATCGATCAACACCGCACTACCCGCTGTCGCTCGAGATCGAGCCACCGCCTCTTTCAGTGCACGGTAGGTCAGATATTGCAGCCGGAGGTCAATCGACAGACGCAGTTCGCGGCCCTGCTCGACTTCCTTCCCAGCACTGACATAGCGCACCACATTGGCGCGGCGATTTTTCAGGACATGCCGCATCCCATCGGACCCGGAGAGCCAGTCATCAAATACCAACTCCAAGCCTTCCTGACCCCGATCTTCAATATTGGTAAACCCAACTAAATGCGCAGCCACCTCACCCGCTGGATAAAAGCGTCGAAACTGACGAACGATCTCGATCCCATCCAGATTCAGTGCGTCAATTTGATCAGCTCGCTCGGGTGTCACATAGCGTGATAAATAGATATAGGGTAATTGACTCTCAGCCACTCGAGCGCGGAGTCGCTCTGGATCCATCCCTAAAATAAGTCCTAATTGCTCTGACCAGGCTGAATCCGTCAGGCGCTTTTGTCGCACAGCGACGGCGGCCACAGGTGTCGAGACGGCGAGTGGCTGACCGAGTCGGTCGGTAATGAGTCCACGATGCGCACGCTGAGTCTCATAGCGAATCGTAATTTCATCACCAATGCCCTTGAGTGTCTCGGTCGTCACCACATGCAACCATACCAGTCTGAAGCCAATGGCGAAGACCACTAAGCCAAGCAGCCCACCCACCAATCGTAAGCGCCACGCAGCGGATGCATCACGTCGCTGACTACTCATGGTCGCTCCATTACAATCGTCTGATTCAAATCTGGTGACTTCAGACCCAAACTCGTTCGAGCGAGTGCATCAAGTCGAGTATCCGAACCTACCGCCCCGCGTTCGAGCAATAGCCGACCCCATTCAATGGTTAAGGCATCACGGGTCGCTCGCGCCTCTTGCAGACCCGAATAGAGCTGCCGAGTCTGATAAGCCGTTTTGATCACAAGAAAGCTGGATGCCATTAACACCAGCACCAACAGCGAACCAAGCCAAGCGTGTGGAGAGACGAGGCGCATCAAGCCGCCTCCCGCCGCTCAACAATGCGCATCACCGCACTGCGCGCACGTGGGTTGGTTGCGACCTCGTCCGGCGTTGCTTTAATGGCTTTACCAACCACGTGTAATTTTGGCGCCGCTACTGAATCAGGCAGTGGCATCCGCGGATCTCCAGCGGGTGGTCGCGAGGCATCTCGAAAAAAACGTTTTACAAGCCGATCTTCGAGTGAATGAAACGAAATCACGACCAAACGACCCTGAGGATTTAGCCCATTCACGATGGCTCCCAAAGCGTCTTCGATCTCCCCAAGCTCTCGATTGATGTGCATCCGAATTGCCTGAAAGGATCGCGTGGCCGGATGCTTACCTGGGTCCAATCGTGGCTGTGCAGCGCGCACCACATCAACCAACGCATGGGTTGTTTGCAAGGGTGTCTCGACCCGGGCCAAACAGATCGCGCGCGCAATCCGACGCGCATGACGCTCCTCACCAAACACCCACAGTACGCGCGCTATCTCCTCTTCATCAGCAACACTCAGCCAATCGGCCGCCGATTGATCACGCGTTGGATCCATGCGCATATCCAGTGGGCCATCAGATTGAAAGCTAAATCCTCGCGATGGCGTATCCAGCTGTGGTGAGGACACACCCAGATCCATGAGTACGCCGTCCACAGCGTGAATACCCAGGGAGGCTAATCCAGCTTGGAATTCGGAAAATGGGCGATGCAGAATCGAGAATCTCGCATCAGACTGCCTTAAGGCTTCGCCCTCAACGACCGCCTCAGGATCACGATCGAATCCAATCAAACGGCCGGCTGGACCCAAAGCGCTGAGAATGGCACGCGCATGACCGCCGCGACCGAAGGTGCAATCAACGTAACATCCATCCGCTTGAATACGCAGACCGGTCAGTGCTTCAGGAAGGAGCACCGGCGCATGCGTCATCACCACCCCCCTTACAACGACAAGTTGGTGAGTTCGACAGAGGCATCGTCTTCAAACGGTTCGTTGAGATACGTCTCTGTCATCGAAGACCAACGGGAATCGCTCCACAGTTCAAACTTTTGTCCCTGACCCACCAAGATCAGTCGTTTGTCCATCTCAGCATGATCGCGGTGCATCGCGGGCAAGAGCAGTCGATTACTGCCATCCAAATCCAGTTCCGTGGCATAGCCCACCATCAGGTGCTGCAGCCGTCTTGCTTGCCGGCTAGTCGAGTTTGGTAACGCATTGACGCGGGCTTCGATCACTTCCCAATCTGCCAAGGGATATAGCAACAAGCAGCGATCAAACGGATGTACCGTGACCACCATTTGTCCACCAGAACGCGCAAGCACCTGATCCCGGTATTTAGCCGGAACTGCCAGGCGACCCTTGGCGTCTAGATTGATCGGGTTAATCCCGCGAAACACTACTTTCCCCCACGTGATTCAGTCGATTTTCCAAAAAAACCCACTTCACACCACTTTTTCCCACGTGTGAACTCTATGGAGCCGTGAAAATAGAGTCAACTCGGCATCTGTCGGAAAACACGGGATAGCCACATGAGGCCCTCGAAAGTTCCAATAACTACAAGATTTAGCTCAATAAATTAATTTGAAAAGGGGATGATCTGAACGACCTCACCGGTATCAATCGACCGGTGGGTGATTGTGGGAGAAAAAGGTGAGTTAGCCGATAAGCCGGGTTCTGTCATGGACAATCATTCATCTAGGACCATTGTCACCAATGGCCTCAAGCGACCTACCCGAATCCGATGCGAGGCACACCGAGTGGATTCCTATTTGGTCTTGCTCCAGGTGGGGTTTACCTTGCCGTCGCGTGTTACCACGGACGCGGTGCGCTCTTACCGCACCCTTTCACCCTTACCGGCGTACCGGCGGTTTGCTCTCTGTTGCACTTTCCGTAGGCTCACGCCCCCCAGGGATTACCTGGCACCTTGCCTCGAGGAGCCCGGACTTTCCTCTCCTGCATAGCAGCAGCGATTGCCTGGCCAACTCGGGGCGGAGTGTCTACTGTTCGACAGAGCTGGTCAATTGTGCATACAAGGTACGTTTGGATTGGCCAGTTAATTCAGCGGTCACACTGGCCGCCTTTGATGGCGGTAAGACTGCAGCCAATGCAGTCAAAAGTCGATTTGCATCAAAAGCAGTGGCTGCCTGTGGGGTTGGCGACGGCGCCACCATCACTGCAAACTCACCACGGATTCGATCTGGACGTGCATGTAACCACGCTGGCAGCGAGCCGGCCGGCAGCGTCACCACTTCCTCATAGGTTTTGGTCATTTCGCGCCCAATACACACCGCGCGGTCTGGCACGAGTTCAGCGAGCAGCGTTGCAAGATCCTTCATTCGATGGGGCGCCTCATACAGGAGTGTTGATCCTGCGTACTGGAGCGCGTCATCCAAAGCGCGCCGTCTTGCCGCGCCTTTGGATGGTAAAAATCCAATGAACTGAAAAGGGCTTGCGGGCAAGCCCGCCACACTGGCCAAGGCGGTGACAGCGGACGCACCCGGAATCGGTACGACCTGAAACCCAGCCGCATGGCAGGCGGCAACCAATACCCGGCCTGGATCACTGATTGCAGGCGTACCGGCGTCCGAGACCAACGCAATGGCTTGACCGGCCTGTAATAATGCAATCACATGTGGCGCCTTCGCCTCCTCACTGTGGGCATTCAGCGAGGTCATCGGGGTACGCACGTGATGATGCGAGAGCAACTGACCAGTCACCCGGGTATCCTCTGCATAAATCCGATCCACAGTGGCAAGCACCCGCAGTGCACGGAGCGTGATGTCGTCAACACATCCAATTGGTGTCGCCACAAGATAGAGGGCGGATGGTAGAGTAGTGGTCTGAGATTGATGAGACACGCTGCGACCTTGAACAAGTTAATCTGTACCAAGCCTGCACGAAAGATCGCCCTGCGGTCCAGTGTCTTTGTGCTGCTGACATGGGTACTCTCAGGATGCGACCCACAAAACGTTCGCCAAGAGTCGGCAAGCCCAAGTATCGCGCGGCCACCCGTCGTTGAACCGACGCCGTCCGTGAATCCATCGCCCTCCCCCTCCGTGATTCCAAAACGTCCAGAGGGGACGGAAGACCGGCTACCCGAGATCATCTCAACCATACCGCCAGCGATCCCTATGCCAACGCTCGATCCGGTATCCGAGCGGCTCTCTGACGCAGAACAGGCACTTGCAGATCAACAACCCACGGTGGCACTTGAGCGCATTAATAGCCTGCCCTTGGATACACTCTCCGAATCCGACATGCAACGCGCACTTCTGCTCAAAGGGCGTGCCTTTGATGCACTCGACTTGCCTGTCCTTGCTATTCAAACAGGGCTTGAACGTCTCCAACGTGCCCCTGATCCGATTGATGAGGCCACACTGCAGAGCCTCATCAATCGAGCCCGTGCATTACCCGACGAGCTCAAGCAACTGCACCGCCGAAGTGGTAGTCAACTCGCTGGCGTGATCGATGCGCTGGCCTTAGGGACCAATCCAAGTGAATCAGCAGTCGCACGCTGGCAACGTCGATATCCCAGGCACCTGCTCACCCGCGCAGAACTGGATGACTTCCAGGCGCTGCGATCACCGGTCACTGGCACCCCGAGAATCACCGTTCTCCTTCCTTTAACTGGTCCACTTGGCACTGCAGGCCGCGCCGTCCGCGATGGCTTAGTGGCGGCATGGACAGAGCATACCGAAAAAGAGGCGCTCGAACTGTCCCTGGTCGACAGCACCACACTCAGCCATTCGGCGCTGACCCAGCTGGCAGAGGGTATATCGTCGGATCTGATTATTGGTCCGTTAGACCGCGCACAACTGATGCAGTTAGCACAGACTGCCAGCCAAATTCCTATTCTTGGGTTAAATCGATTACCTGACGACAATCTCGGACACGATCAGTTGTTCCAATTAGCGTTAGCCGTCGAAGACGACGCCAGTTCCGCGATTGAGTGGGCACAGCAATCCACTGCGGCACCCCGCGTTCTTGCTCTCGTGAGTGACTCACCCTTGGGAGATCGGACGGCGATGGCGCTCAAGCGGGAACTGACAGCGATCGGCGGAAGTACCGCAGGTATCTATGTCATGGGGACGGCGGACAATGGTGCATTGATTGCGGACGCCCTCGGAGTCAATGCCAGCGAATCGCGCCGACGCGACTTATCTCGACTCATTGGCCTACCGCTCACGAGTACGCCACGTATTCGACAGGATTTGACGGCAGTGGTGGTGCAAAGTGACGCACAAACAAGCCGGCAAATCAGACCACTGCTGGCGTACTATTATCTTCGCGAAGTTCCTGTCTACGTCATGGGCGGCTTTAGCCCAGCGCTCGAGTCCTACAGCCGATGATCTGGCTAACTCCAGTCTACTCGTCACGCCTTGGGATCTTGGGACGCCTCTCAAAGACCAACTGCGACCGATTCGTCCTGAAGCAGATGCACCCATTGGGACACTCATGGCATTGGGTGCTGATGCGTTTGAAGTGGCCCGACGTATTCTGCAAGGCGAACCGCTGACTTTCCTCGGTGAAACTGGCTATCTTGCTCTGAATCCCCAGGGCGTCTTTACGCGTCAACTCCATCGACTGGATGTTGATCGGCGTGGTGGACTGACCGCCCGACCATGGCTACCCTCTCGCCCCCTTGCCCCTGTGGAGACGTCAGAACGTGCTTTCTAAGACAGATTTCGAAGAGCGAATCGCAATACGAATCGCAAAGGCGACCGAGGCGATGCAAAGCTGTATGGAATTAACACCGCAGTTCGCCAAGGCCAGCGAAACATTGGCAAACAGCCTGCTCAACGATGGCAAGTTATTGGTACTCGGGACCGGCGCATCGGCAGCATTGGCGCAAATTTTTGTCGCACATTTGATGCACCGATTCGATCGCGAACGGCCAGGGCTTCCAGCAATTGCGCTTTCCGCCGATGTGGTCACCATGAGTGCATTGATGGATGATCCCCAGTCAGATCAATATGCTCGGCAAATTCGGGCACTCGCGAAAGCGGGAGATGCCATGATGGTTATTTCAGCCACGGGGCACCGTGCAAACGTGACGCAAGCTGTGATCGCAGCACGCGAGTGCCATCTACCAGTGGTTGCATTGACCGGCGCCGAAGGAGGAGATATTGCACCCTTGCTTCAACACACGGATACTGAGCTTCGCGTGCGTTCGTCGCATGCCACAACAGTCCGTGAACAGCATTTAATGATCATTCATTGTCTGAATGAACTGATCGATGCGCATATATTCGGATAAGAGGACCCTCATATGAAAGTAGTTACGACCCTATTCACCATCACGCTTCTCGGCCTTGGTGGTTGCGCCCAAGTGATTGAGAATACCGCCGAAGGTCCCATCGAAACCCGTGAAGGAACTCGGACCCTCGGTACCGTCGTCGAAGACAAATCCATCGAGACCAAGACGCTGGTGAATATGCGTAAGGCAAGCGAGGAGCTCAAAGCGAGTCATCTCAATGTCACCAGCTACAATGGGTTAGTGCTCTTGACGGGTCAGGTTCCCAGCGAGAATGCACGGCGTTTAGCCACTGAAGTGACCTCACAGGTGCAAAAGGTGCGTCGCGTGGAAAATCAACTCGCCGTTGCCGGACCAACAACTGCCTTGGTGCGCTCCAATGATGTGGTCATCAGCACTAAAATCCGGGCCGCACTCCTGAATCAACTCGGGTTTGATTTAGCCAACCGGATTAAGGTGACGACTGAGGAAGCGACCGTGTATCTCTTGGGATTGGTCACTCGCACTGAAGCCGAAGCAGCCACACAGATCGCACAGGGCGCGTTTGGTGCAAAGCGCATCGTTCGTGTTTTTGAATATATTGACTAACGCAACGACCTAGTCGTCAGACTTCACCACACGTAACGCGGGGCGCTTTCGGGGCGCCTCGGTCACATTTGCGGTTGGCTCCGCATCCAATGCAACGGTCGTCGGGTCCGCTGGCGGCCCTCCCGGTTCCTGACCAAAGGCCATCCCCAGTCCAGACTCACGCCCGTAAATCGCGGTAATGGATCCATAGGGTAGGCAAATGCGTGTTGGCATCCCAGCAAATCGCGTTTCGAACACAATGCCCACCACATCCATGGTTAGTCCATGAATGGCGCGGGGCGCAAGATTCAGAACAACCTGACCATCTTTACCATGCCCAGCAGGCACTTCCACACCAGGATAATGCTCATCGACAACCACGAAGGGGTCTTCGTTACCATCGACAATCCAATCGTGGAGTGCCCTGATCAGATACGGGCGCGATGATCCCAGTGCCATTAGACCCGGGGCATCTCGCGCTCTG
The DNA here is from genome assembly GCA_018401755.1 of Litorivicinus sp. Lineage (GTDB taxonomy): Bacteria > Pseudomonadota > Gammaproteobacteria > Pseudomonadales > Litorivicinaceae > HIMB30. Next base: position 50,217 of record JAGYKJ010000003.1, on the reverse strand, counting down.
CCTCAGACAGACTCGCCTGGAACGCGTCACGATTAAACATTCGGTATTGATAGTCTTGAAGCCCACGCGTCTGCTTGGGTGGCAACTCAATTCCCATGTGTGGTAAGCGCCACAAAATAGGCGCAACCGTGCAGTCGACAATCGAAAACTCTTCACTCATGAAGTACGGCATCTCATCAAAAATTGGCGAGATCGTGATCAACTGATCACGTAACTCTTTGATGGCTGCAGTTGGCCGCTTGTTATTCCGCTTTGTTTGTTCAATGACGCGAATCAATGGACTCCACTCTTTCTCGATGCGGTGCAAGAACATCCGCGCATTCCCGCGCGCAACCGGATACACCGGGAGCAAAGGTGGATGCGGGAATCGCTCATCCAAATACTCCATCATGATGTTTGGCTCATACAAGACCAAATCTCGATCAAGTAGAGTCGGTAGACTATTGTACGGATTGATCTCAGAGACCTCTTCTGGGATCGCGTCAGGATCACAGTCAATGATATCGACCGTCACTCCTTTCTCAGCCAAGACAATCCGGACGCGATGCGACAGGTAATCTGTGGGATCTGAAAAAAAGGTCATGGTGGAGCGTTTGGTCACAACGGACATGGGATTAGTCTCCGATTAGTCAAACAAAACAGCCGGCAAAGGCCGGCTGTCGGGATTCAATGAAGCACCTGGTCTCAGTGCACATCTCTCCAATATTCACGCTTCAACAGATACGCGAACACGAAGAAAAGCATGATAAAGAGCAGTACCTTAATGCCTAAATCATGGGACTGAGCTTTGGACGGCTCACCGACATATTCTAAGAAGTTTACCAGATCGTAGATCAACTGATCGTATTCTGCTGCGGACAGCGTACCTGTTCCCTCAACAACTTCCAGAACACCACATTGCTCAGCGGTTAGGGCATTGCCTGAGATGGGATCGGTTTTGATCTGCCCACCTTCACGGACCGGCGCTTCCTTACAGACCGCCCGTTGTACGCCTTGGAGAGGCTCAAGCACGTGCGGCATACCAACTTTTGGGAAGACCAAGTTGTTGGCTCCCAGTGGTCTGGTCGGATCGGTATAGAACGTCTTCATGTAGGTATACACCCACTCCGGAGAGCGCTTCCTGGCCACCAAGGTTAAATCAGGAGGTGGCGCACCGAACCACTCGGCCGCTGCGGTCGCCGGCATTGCAATAGTGCCCAGATCACCAATCTTTTTCGACTCAGGTAACAAGGCGCTGGTCATGACATCGGGATCGATCCCCAAATCCGTCGCAGTGCGCTCATAGCGCTGATACTCCAGCGAGTGACAGCCCATGCAGTAATGCGAATAGGTCGCTAAACCACGCTGCAAAGACGTTTTATCATCATAATCAGGTGTCATTGATTCCAACGGATACTGAGGACCGCCTGCCGCGACTGCACCGAGCGTCCAGATTCCAGTCAGTAAAGCTATCCACAATTTCATCCAGTGACCCTCGCCGGTACTGCCTTTGTTGACTCCCAACGGGTGTACCATGGCATTGCTAAGAAAAAAGCGAAATACATCGCCGTGCCAAGTTGCGCGAGCATCGTGCGCACAGGGGTCGGAGGCAATACACCCAACACACCCAGCATCACAAAGGCGACAATAAACAGAGCAAGCATGATCTTACTGATGTTGCCTTTGTAACGCATCGAGCGCACCGGGCTTCGATCCAACCATGGCAACACAAATAAGATCGCAATGGCCGCGCCCATCACAACGACACCCCAGAATTTGGCATCCAATCCAAACATGGGAAATGTGATGGCCCGAAGCATGGCGTAGAAGGGTGTGAAGTACCATACAGGAGCGATGTGCTCCGGCGTCTTCAAGGGATCTGCAGGCTCAAAGTTTGCGTATTCTATGAAATACCCACCCATCTCAGGGAAGAAAAAGAGCACCGTGCAGAACACGAACAAAAAGACTGCCAGACCTACCAAATCTTTGACTGTGTAATAGGGATGGAACGCAATACCATCTAACGGCTTGCCATTTTCATCTTTCGTGTCTTTGATCTCGACGCCATCCGGGTTATTCGAGCCCACTTCATGCAGGGCCAAAATATGCAGTACGACCAAGCCAGCCAATACCAAGGGCAAGGCAATCACATGGAGCGCAAAAAATCGATTCAAAGTGATGCCACTAATGAGGTAATCACCACGGATCCACTGCGCAAGATCTTCGCCAATCACGGGTATGGCGCCAAATAGTGACACAATGACCTGAGCACCCCAATAGGACATCTGGCCCCAAGGCAACAAATATCCCATGAATGCCTCAGCCATCAAAATCAGATAGATGGCCATTCCAAAAATCCAAATCAGCTCACGTGGCTTCTTATAGGATCCGTACATAATCCCGCGCAGCATGTGGAGATATACCACGACAAAGAACGCTGACGCGCCGGTTGAGTGCATGTACCGAATCACCCAGCCCATCTCAACATCACGCATGATGTATTCAACAGAGGCAAAGGCACCCTCAGCGCTGGGCTCATAACTCATCGTCAACCAAATCCCAGTCAGAATTTGATTGATCAATACCAAGAGCGCCAATGAACCAAAGAAGTACCAGATATTAAAGTTCTTCGGCGCCCAATACTGTGCCAAATGAGTGTTATAGGCATCAACGATCGAAAGACGCTGATCAATCCAACCGACCACACCTTTCGCTTCAGTTTGACGTAATCCCATTACGCAGCCTCCTGATCTACACCAATAATGATGACATTCTCTGATTCATAGGTGTGGGGTGGAACCACCATATTGGTAGGCGCAGGGACACTTTTATACACACGTCCTGCGAGATCGAACTTGGATCCATGACATGGACAGAAGTAACCGCCGACCCAGTCGGCCCCAAGATCAGCTGCTGCCACTTCAGGGCGAAACTGAGGTGAGCATCCGAGGTGGGTACAGATACCAACCATCACAGCCACCTCGGGGTTGATTGCACGCAACTCACCACCCGCATAGGCAGGTTGTTGTGGTGCCTCAGAGGCCGGATCTGCCAGTTGACTGGTTAATCCCCTCAACGCCTCGATCATCTCAGGAGTACGACGCAATACAAACACCGGCTTTCCGCGCCATTCCGCCTCGAATTTGATCCCCAGGCATGATTTTCGAGATATCGACCTTCACTGGTGCGCCGGCCGCCTTGGCTTTGGCACTGGGATGCCAGGATGAGACAAAGGGCGTCATGATACCGACAACGCCAATCGCGCTGATGACGGACGTTGCGCCAACCAGAAATTTTCGGCGCGCAGTGGAGGGATTTTCTGGATGTTCCGATCCGGTGACGACAGCGTCTGTCATGGCTGGTCCTCTAAAGACAACACAAAGTGAATAATCCCGTCGATTTTAGGAATCACAGGGCATTGGTTCAAGCGCCATATGACGAATTATCATAAAAAATCTATTTTCTATGCCCAGAACACAACAAACCCGCCGAAGCGGGTTTGACGGAGCGCAATTAACGCTTGGAGTACTGTGGACGCTTCCGCGCCTTGCGAAGACCAACCTTCTTCCGCTCCACTTCGCGAGCGTCCCGTGTCACGTAACCGGCTCGACGCAAGTCCCCTTTGAGATTTTCATCATATTCAATCAACGCACGGGTAATCCCATGCCGAATCGCGCCCGCTTGGCCAGATGGACCACCACCGGCGACGGTCACCATCAAATCGACTTTATCAGTCATCTGAACCAATTCCAGCGGCTGACGCACAACCATTCGTGATGTCGGGCGCCCGAAATACTGATCCAGTGTGCGACCGTTTACCACGATCTGCCCTGATCCGGGACGCATAAACACACGTGCTGTGGATGTTTTGCGACGGCCCGTGCCGTAATTCTGAGAAAGCGCCATGTTTGTTCCTATGACAATGTCAGTGTTTCAGGCTGTTGCGCCGTATGTGGATGCTCTTGTCCAGCATACACCTTCAACTTCCGGTACATCGCGCGACCCAGCGGGTTACGAGGCAACATACCTTTCACCGCCAACTCAATCACCTTCTCAGGTGTCCGCTCAATCATTTGCGTAAAGTTAGCTTCTTTCAGTCCACCCGGGTGACCCGTGTGGCGATAATACATTTTGTCTTGGGCTTTGTTACCCGTGACCTTCACCTTCTCCGCATTCACAATGACAATGAAGTCACCTGTGTCGACGTGAGGCGTGTACTCAGTCTTATGTTTCCCGCGCAGGCGACGCGCAACTTCGGTCGCAAGACGACCAAGCGTTACGCCATCGGCGTCGATCACGAACCAATCGTGTTGGGCTGTTTCTGGTTTGGCGCTAATCGTCTTCATTTTTCGTAAGCCTTACCGGGCACTCAACTATCAAAGAGGCGCGGATTATAGAGATCGAGTCTAAAAACCGCAAGCACCTTTTCTGTATCAAACAGGGCGATGCGGGCGCTCCAAATATTCGGTCGACTGCATTTCGAGCAATCGCGACTGACACCGGTCCATTTCAAACCTCAAGCGTCCTGAGACATAGAGATCGAGGAGTGGGACATGGGCACTCATGATCACCTTGACGGATCGATCATACAGTTCATCAATTAAGTGTACAAAACGACGCGTCTGATCATCTCCAACACGAGTGAGATCAGGAACGTGACTCAGAATCACGGTGTGATACTCCCGCGCAATTTCGATGTAATCCGGAACAGCCCGGCCATGGCCACACAGTACATCAAAATCAAACCAGACTACGCTATCGCCCACACGACGCACCCCAAGCTGGCGTCGATTAATCTGCAAATACAATCGCATATCCTGAAAACCTTCCGGATTCAGGCGAGAAAATGCGTCCTCAAGCTGCGCCTCAGCTGCCACATCCGAAGGCGAGAAATACAGTGCAGCCGATGTCAACGCGCGAAGGCGGTAATCGGTCCCAGAATCCAAATTCCAGACATGACAGTGCGTCTTAATCAGTGCAATCGCAGGCAAAAATCGATCCCGTTGCAGACCATCCTTATACAAGCCATCCGGGACAATATTACTGGTTGTCACTAACGCGACCCCGCGACGAAACAATGCGGAAAATAACGTTCCCAACACCATCGCATCAGTAATATCTGAGACAAAACACTCATCAAAGCACAAGACTTTGTGCTTCCTAGCAAGCTCATCAGCAATTGCCTCAAGTGGGTCCACAGTGCCCTGCAACGCAGTCAGCCGGCCATGCACCATCGACATAAACCGGTGGAAATGCAGTCTCAGTGCAGTATGGGGAGGCAAGCTGTCGACAAACAGGTCCATCAGAAAGGTCTTACCGCGCCCGACACCGCCCCAAAGATAGTATCCCTTCGGGGGGTCTTCCCAATGCCGACGGCGAAACAAACCTCGTCGGCCTCCGCTCCAGTGGCGGCGGGCGGCTAACTCGAGCCCAAGTGAATCCAAAGCGGTCAGCGCGGCCAGTTGATTCACATCTGCTTGAATCAACCCTGCGTCAATCAAGGCCTGATAACGCTCAGTCGCTTGCATTCGGCAGCAGTCCTCGCGATGTCCAGTAGTTCAGGACATCCATTTTCAATCGCGCCAACTCTCCGTGGTAGAAGTGCCCACCTGTCGCATGAATTGCAGTCCACGCCGGTTTTAGGTGATCAACGTAAGTCTGCATCGCGTCAGGCGACACCACATCGTCATCGAGGTTGAACAGCACACCCACTGGAATGTCATCCAGCGGCTCGATCGCGACTGGAAAATTTTCAACAGCAGGGGCTACTTGAAGAAGGTCGATCACCCGTCCTACACCCTCAACGCGTGGCGCGAGCCGTCCAGCAATTGCTGCACCGAAGGAGAAGCCAGCGAGCATCCACTCCTTAATACCCAGTTGACACCCATAACGCACCACTGCCAACGCATCGTCCACTTCGCCTCGACCATGATCGAAAGCCCCTGCGCTGCCGCCCACACCACGAAAATTCAGTGCGAACGTCGGAATCCCTGCATCTCGACCAATCCGAGCCAGCGTGGTCACAATTTTGTTCGCCATCGACCCGCCATGCAGTGGGTGAGGATGTAACAGCAAGAGTCCTTGCGGGAATGAGATCATCTCTGACGCAATACCAAGGGTTGCGACTTCAAGCGGCCCGACTGGACCCTCTATCAAATTGAGCTCTGGTTGTTTTTGCATGATCTCTCCGAAACGCGGAGTCTACCGACTCGCCCTCAAACCGCAAACTTCAGTACACTATGCCTCGAGCAAGAGGAGATATGCCTTGGAACTGACGCCCACTGTACTTATTGCGATCGCCATTGCAGGCGGTCTTGGCATACTCATCGGTTGGTTGATCCGACCCGCGCGAGTGGTGATGACAACCCCGCCGGATCTCGATCGCGAGCGCACCCTTGCGCAGGCCGAGCAAGACGCCTTAATGGAGCGTATTCAGGGACATTTACAGGCGACTGAGGCAGATCTTTTGGCCATTCAGGCTCGACAGACGGCCTTAATCGCTGAACTGAAGGGTGAATCTGCTGCAACGGTGACGGTCGGACTTGAGCAACCCGCTCTTGTGCAAGCTCCCCGCGATTATGCCGATACACGCGGCCAACTCGGACATCCCTAAATTAGGCCGGATTGTGGTCATCAAAAAAGGCCACCTTGACATTGAGTGATTCAGAGACGCGCTGGCCGAGCGCCTGAATCCCATAGCGCTCAGTCGCATGATGCCCAGCGGCAAAGTATGTGACTTCCAGCTCCCGTGCCTCATGCGTGGTCCTCTCGGAAATCTCTCCCGACAAATACGCGTCCACACCAAGCGCGGCGGCACGCGTCAAGTAATCCTGCGCACCGCCGGTGCAGAGCGCGATGCGCTGAATATGTCGAATCGGATCGGGCACGATCACTGTGGGCGCGCGCGACAACCGTCTGGTGATGTGTTCCGTCAGTGTGACCACTGTGGTCGGTTCAGGCAGCGTCGCAATCCAAATGAGTCCTTGTTGATCAGCCCGATCGCATTGACTCCATCCCAACTGGTTGGCAAGCGCAACGTTGTTTCCGAAGTCCGCATGACAATCCAATGGCAAGTGGTAGGCGAGCAAGGAGACATCAGCCTGACACAAGCGCTTGATCCTGCGCCCCTTCATTCCAGTCAACGTCACCGCTTCATTTTTCCAAAAATACCCGTGGTGCACGAGTAGCGCATCTGCCTTCCAAGCGAGCGCCTGCTCAATCACCGCCGCGCTCGCAGTCACACCCAGTGCAATTTTCTGGATAATCGGGCGCCCTTCAATCTGTAATCCATTCGGAGCGTAATCTTGAAACAAGGACGGAGACATCCACGCATCGAGCTCAGCGACAAGACGTTGTAGACTCAGCATCATTCAATTCCAGGTTGGTTGACAATGTTGCAACAGATTACACGGATTCTTTGGCCGGTTCTGACAGGAATCTTAATAGCCCTTCTCGTCATTCGTGAGTTTCCGGAGCTGACTGGACGCGCGAAAGGCATCGAACTCAATCTCATTGAAACCGACGCACCCGTCAACGCAAGAACCGAGGGTCTTGTGGTGAGCTACGCCGATGCCGTTGAACGTGCCGCACCCGCCGTGGTCAATATTTACACCAGTAAAGTGGTTGAAACCCGAGTGCATCCCCTAGCCAATGACCCGGCATTTCGTAACTTCTTCAATCTTCCGAGTGAACCACGCCGCCAGCGGATGCAATCAAGCCTTGGATCTGGTGTCATCATCAGTGGCAATGGGTATTTACTCACCAATCATCATGTCATCGCCGGTGCCGACGATGTGATCGTTGAACTCAGAGACGGTCGTACCGCCCAAGCCACGATTGTTGGGACTGATCCAGACACCGATATCGCAGTCCTCAAAGTCGAACTCAACGAACTCCCTTCCCTGGTCTTAACCACGTCACCAGGACGAGTCGGTGACTTCGTATTCGCCATCGGAAATCCTTTTGGAGTCGGACAGACCGTCACAATGGGGATCTTAAGTGCCGTTGGCCGCAATCAAATTGGTGTAGCCAACTACGAGAACTTTATCCAAACCGATGCGGCAATTAACCCGGGGAACTCGGGAGGCGCCTTGATCAACGTGCGTGGTGAACTCGTTGGAATCAATACCGCTATCTTCTCCCGATCCGGTGGCTCCAATGGGATTGGATTCGCAATCCCAGCTACTGTGGCGGTCGAGATCATGCAGGATCTTATTGATCATGGCACCGTGATCCGTGGTTGGCTTGGTATCGAAACCCAACCGTTAACACTTGAGCTCGCGCGCTCATTTGGGGTCCGTCAAAATGCCGGGGTCTTAGTGGCTGGCGTCTTCCGGCGGAGTCCTGCACAACTTGCAGACATTTTACCAGGCGACATTTTGACTCACTTAAACGGGCAGCGTGTCACCGAGGGGCGGGCAGCGATGGACCAAGTCGCCGAAATTGCGCCAGGGACCGAAATCGAGCTAAAGCTGTTGCGCCAGGGTCAGGAGATTCTGCGTCGGGTGGTGATTGGTCAACGACCTAAGACCGGACTCTGATCAAGGGCGGCTAACAACGCATCCGTCTCAGTTGGTGTGCCGACGGTAATACGCAATGCGCCGTGTAACAAGGGATGCCCTCCATCCAGACACTTGACCAGAACACCTGAATGCTTGAGGTGCTCAAAGACAGTCCTGGCCTGCCCCTTCGGCACAATTGCAATGACAAAATTAGCCTGTGATGGCCAAACATCAAAGCCGCGCTGACTCAGTAATTCCGTCAATCGGGTTCGCTCTGACCGAATCGCGATGCTCTGCGACTCCAATAAATCGTGATGTGCCATCGCACACTGCACGGCCGCCTGGGTCATGATATTGATGTTATAGGGCAGTCTGAGCTTATCAAACTCATGGATCCACGCGGGATCACCAATCAATAGCCCAAGGCGTAGCCCCGCCAGCCCCACCTTAGAGAGCGTCCGCATAATCAGAACATTTGGATACTCGCTGGCCCAAGCAAGATGCTCTCGTTCGCTAAAAGCGGTATAGGCCTCATCAATGATGACCAGCGCATCAGTTGCGGTAACGACTGCACGTAAATCTTCCTCGAGAAAGAGATTTCCAGTCGGATTATTGGGCTGCGGAATAAAGATGACGCCGGGAGAGGTATCAGCCAAGGCCGCTAACCATGCCTGACGGTCAATTTGACACTCGGCAGTCAAGGGCAACGGAACAAAGGGAACGCGATACTGCTCTGCCAAGACTCGGAACATCACAAATGATGGATCAGGCGCACAGACTGCGCGCCCTGAACCAATGAAATTACTCACAACCAACGCAATGATCTCGTCAGAGCCATTGCCAAACAACAGGTCTAGATGCGCTGGAATCCCCATCCATCCGCGCACTGCCTCTTTGGTCCTCAGTGCATGGGGATCAGGATATCGATTCATGGCAACGTCAGCGAGTTGATGCGCGAGCTCTGCGCGCAATGGTTCCGGCCACGCATACGGATTTTCCATCGCATCCAGCTTCACCATCCCGGACGCATCAGCAACCTGGTAGGCAGCACCTGCTTGCACATCAGCCCGAATCAATCGCTTCACGAAGTCAGCAGTACTCATTGGCGGTACTCAGCCGAACGTGCGTGTGCTGTGAGGCCTTCACCACGCGCTAATACAGCCGCAATCTTCGCCAAGCGCGCGGATCCATCCGGTGCGCAGTGAATCACCGATGAACGCTTCACAAAGTCATAGACACCCAAGGGGGATGCAAAACGCGCCGTCCCCGAGGTGGGCAATACGTGATTTGGGCCGGCACAATAATCGCCCAAGGCCTCAGGCGTGAAGCGACCCATAAAAATCGCCCCGGCGTGCTGGATCGCAGGCAGTAGCGCGTCTGGATCGTCCACGGCAAGCTCCAGGTGCTCTGGAGCGACTTGATTAATCACCGACAAGGCATCCTCACGTGAGCTCGTGCGAATAAACGCGCAGCGACCATTGATAGATGCTGCAATGATTTCCCGACGCTCCAGCGTGGGGAGTAACGCATTCATTGCGTCCAACACCGACTCCATGAACAGCGGGTCCGAGCACACCAAAATCGCCTGGGCAGCTTCGTCGTGCTCAGCTTGGCTAAATAAATCCATCGCAACCCAAGCTGGATCCATCGGTGGCTCAACATAGACCAAAATCTCTGAGGGACCAGCGATCATATCGATCCCCACCTTACCGAACACCTGCCGCTTGGCAGTCGCAACCCAAGCATTCCCTGGGCCCACGATTTTATCGACCGGCAAGACTGTCTCGGTCCCGTAGGCTAACGCCGCGATCGCTTGCGCACCACCGATCGTCACAACCCGATCCACCCCTCCGACGAAGGCTGCAGCCAACACAAGCGGGTTTAAGACACCCTCAGGCGCTGGGACCACCATCTGCACCAAGCCCACACCCGCTACCTTGGCCGGAATTGCGTTCATCAGCACCGATGACGGATAGGCTGCCTTACCACCTGGAACATACAGACCGACACGCGCCATTGGTCGGATTTCTTGACCAAGAGAAACACCATCGCCTTGATCTGGAAAACGCCAAGACGACTCCTTTTGCGCCTCATGAAACGCCCAAATACGATCACGTGCCGCAACCAAGGCGCTCCGCTCGGTCTCAGGTAACCCATGGTACGCAGCCTCGAGAGCCTCCATCGACACAACAAGATCCGATGCCGAAGACACTCGATACCGATCAAAGTCACTGGTAAACCGAATCAAGGCGGCGTCGCCATCCGCACGCACTGACGCAATGATTTCAGCGACTCGCGCTTCATGCCCGCGATCGGAGACACTCTCCCACGCAGTCAAGGCGGTCAGCTGCGCACTGAAGTCAGCATCGGTTGTCGCAAGGCGTTTTGGAACTAATTGCATGCCTGTGTCTCAGCCCACTGTTGTAATCGGGAAATAATCGGAGCGATTTGGTGATAGCGCGTTTTCATTGCCACGCGGCTCACTACCAAACGCGCACTTGAGTGTGCGATCAAATCACGCGGCTCCAGTCCATTCGCTTTCAGCGTATTACCAGTATCCACAACATCAACAATGACATCGGAAAGCCCCACTAAGGGTGCCAACTCCATCGCTCCATACAGTTTAATGGGGTCGATCTGCCGCCCTTGCGAGGCAAAATAACGACGCGCCACATTGACATATTTGGTCGCGACAGTGATGCGGCCTGTCGCTGGCAAACTCGCACCCACTCGGCGTCGCTGTCATCAGTCGACACCGAGACAGACCAAGATCGACGGGCTCGCACAAGCCGTCACTGTCGTACTCCATTAAGGTATCTTTTCCGGCGATACCAAGGTGTGCTCCGCCTCGCTCGACATAGGGCGGAACGTCAGTCGCCCGCAACACCAACAGGCGGATATCTGGATGATTGGTGGCGAACATGAGCTTTCGACTCCCGGTCAACGGCTCAGTCGGCTCGATCCCCAACAACTGCAATAGAGGCAAGGTTTCATCCAGTAAACGTCCCTTTGCCAATGCAAAGGTCAAGGGTTCTTTCATACCCGTACCCGCTCGATATCAGCACCTAAACGGCGCAGCTTTTCTTCAATTCGCTCATAGCCGCGATCAAGATGATAGACCCGATCGACCGAGGTCTCACCCTCAGCCACTAACCCCGCAATGACCAAAGATGCGGACGCCCGAAGATCGGTACTCATCACGGGTGCGCCTCGCAGGGATTCACGCCCACGTACAATGGCGGTCGCCCCATTCAGATCAATGTGTCCACCCATCCGCTGAAGCTCAGGAATATGCATCATGCGATTCTCAAAAATCGTCTCAGTGACAGAGCCGGTTCCCTCAGCAACCGCATTCATCGCCACAAACTGGGCCTGCATATCCGTCGCAAAGCCAGGATACTCGAGGGTTCGAATATCAACTGCGCGAGGACGACGCCCGTGCATATCAAGCGTGATCTGACGCTCTCCACACTGAATCGTCGCGCCAGCCTCCTCGAGCTTCATCAAGGTGGCATCCATCTGGGAGGGGTCTACCTCAGTCAAGACACAGCGACCTCGAGTGGCGGCAGCGGCGACCAAAAATGTGCCGGCTTCAATACGATCAGGAATGATCGAGTGCTCCCCGTCATGCAACTGGGCGACACCTTCGATCACTAAACGATCTGTCCCAACCCCAGAGATCTTCGCACCTAAGGTATTCAAGCAATACGCGAGGTCTGACACCTCAGGCTCTCGCGCCGCATTCTCGATGACCGTGGTTCCTTTCGCCAGGACAGCAGCCATCAACACGTTCTCTGTACCGGTCACTGTGATCTTGTCAAACAGCACCTTAGCGCCCTTCAAACCACCTGGGGCGCGCCCTTTGATATAGCCGTCTGTCACTTCAAATTCGACGCCTAATCGTTCCAATGCTTTGATATGCAAATTCACCGGTCGTGCGCCAATCGCGCATCCACCAGGCAGCGAGACTTCCGCCTCATGGCAACGCGCCAAGAGCGGTCCCAGCACAACAATGCTGGCGCGCATTGTACGGACCAAATCATAGGGAGCAATCACTGAAGTCAGCGCTTTCGCCGACAATTCGACTGAGCCGCGCTCATCCAAGAGCACATCCACACCAAGCCGACCAAGTAACTGAATCATCGTGGTGACATCATTGAGGTGCGGCAAATTATGGAACCGAACGGATCCCGGGACCATGAGTGCAGCGGCAAGGATTGGAAGCGCAGCATTTTTCGCCCCGCTGACGCGCACCTCGCCGTCGAGTTGGCGCCCCCCGTGAATCAGCAATCGATCCATTAAACCCCCAATCCAGCCCGCGCGGACTTCTCCGATGGGGTTAATGCGGTAATGGTAATTGCATGCAATTGACCATCGGCAATCTCATTGGCGATTAACTTGTACACTGCTTGTTGACGTTTTAGACGCGACAATCCCTCAAATGCCTCGGCTACCGCCTCAATTTGAAAATTTCGACCGTCACCTTGCACCACAAACTGCATCTCAGAGGCTCGACTGACTAGCAGCGCCTCCACTTCTGTTGCCAACATCTCAGTGGGACTCCTTTGCAATAAACGACACGCCACCCAACTTGGCTAACGTCTGAAATTGTTGATTTAATCCATGAAAGGACACGTCCATACCAAGCGACTGCGCATGCGACCACCACACCAACAATACTGCAAGATGTGCGCTACTGGCATCAGACCAAGCCTGAAGATCAATCTCTCGGGCACCACCCTCTAGGGCGTCCACCCCAGCACGCTTCAGGTCAACCCAGGATGCGGCGTACAGCGCCTCAGGAACCGCCCAGCTCATTGTGAGCGCACGACATCAAGAGTCCACGAGTCCACTGCACCTGCCACTGACCCGGTTTGCTTCACCAAGTCGTCAAATTGGTTCCGTAGCGAAATCCCGAGATTGATCCCGGCAACCACCACGTTTTCCACCTTCCAGCCTTGTGCTGTCTCGTAGCTCAGTGCGAATTGAATCGTCAAGGGCTCACGGCGCGGCGCCTCGAGACGGGCCTCGACCACAGCCCGACCGGGCGCCAAAATTGTTGCCGACTCTGGAAGGGTTAAAATCTCGCCTCCATACCCAGCTAAGCCGCGCGCGTAGGCATCGACCAGACTGGCTTGCATTTGCACCGTAAACTGAGCGCGCTCCTCAGCAGTGGCGGCACGCGCATGACGGCCCATGACCCGAAGGGCCATCTTGTCTTGGTCCACCAAGGGTGCAAACTGTTCAGCGATCCGATCCACCAGTTGGGTCTCAGTCAACTCGCCGCCCTGAAAGCGCTGGACATCGACATAAAACACATCACGCGCTGCCATGAGAGGTTCCACTGGACCACGGGGATCTGTCTCCGCACTCGCAGCCCATGCCTGTACGCTCACAAAAAGGGCGCAGGCCATTAACACACAATACTTTCGCATCTCAATTCGCACTCATATTTAATAAAAACTTCCCGATCAGTTCTTCAAGCACCACCGCAGACTGCGTATCAAAGATGACATCACCATCGCTCAGGGGATCAGGATCACCACCCGTCGACAATCCGATGTATTTCTCCCCCAAAAGACCTGCTGTCAAAATGGCCGCGGTGGTGTCCTTTGAGAAATCCCGATAGCGGTCACTGATTTCCAAGTCGACGAACGCAGCTGCTGTTCCCGAATCATACCGAATCCCAACCACGCGGCCCACTGTCACACCAGCCGCGCTAACTTTTGCTCGAGCCGTTAACCCCGCAATATTTTCAAATCGTGCACTGACCCGATAGGACCCATCAGCCTGCTGAGGCGCAAGACCACTCACTTCGAGGGCGAGAAAGCCCAATGCAAGCGCACCAAGCAGCACAAATACCCCAACCGTTAATTCCAAACTTCGGTGATACACCTCATAACTCCCCAAACATGACGGCGGTGAGGAAAAAGTCGAGCCCCAAAACCGCTAAAGATGCATAAACGACGGTCTTTGTGGTGGCGCGGGCGATCCCTGCCGCGGTTGGTTCAAGATCATACCCTTGAAACACTGCGATCCAAGTCACCACGACGCCAAACACGATACTCTTAATGACACCATTCATAATATCGGCGCCAAAATCCGTTGCTGACTGCATATTTGCCCAAAATGAGCCAGCATCGACACCCAACCACACAATGCCAACCAATGCACCACCTAAGCAACCGATGGCCACAAAGATAATGCTCAAAATCGGCAGACTGATGCAGCCCGCCCAAAACCGGGGTGCGATCACACGTCGTAGTGGATCAACGCCAATCATTTCGAGACTGGCAAGCTGCTCCGTCGCTTTCATTAAACCGATCTCTGCTGTCAATGCAGATCCTGCGCGACCGGCAAATAACAAGGCGGTGACAACCGGCCCAAGCTCGCGCGCGAGACTCAATGCCACCATCTGCCCCAATGCCTGCTCGGACCCATAATCCACCAGAATGGTATAGCCCTGCAGGGCCAGAACCATGCCAATAAAAAGCCCACTGACCAGAATAATACTGAGCGATAACACACCAACTGCGTGCACCTGTGCCAAGGTCAGCCGCCACGAGACGCCGACCTGAGACCGCCCGAAGATGGCCTGAGCCAGCATCACCGTGGCACGACCTAAAACGGCAATACGATCTAAGCTACCTCGCCCTAACCGAGCGACCCAATCCATCATCGAATCTGATCCTGAAACCGGGGTCCGGGGTAATGAAATGCCACCGGACCATCCCGCCCGCCCGACAAAAACTGCTGCACCAGAGGGTCATCTGAGGCTTCCATTGCCGCTGGCGAACCAACAAAAGCCAATCGCTGATTGGCGATCATAAAGACATGATCCGCAATCGATAGGGTTTCCTTTAAATCGTGGGAGACCACAATTGAGGTCAACCCCAGCGCTTGATTCAGCTCTTTAATCAACGACAGCAACATTCCAAGACCAATGGGGTCCTGACCGACAAAGGGCTCGTCATACATGATCATCTCTGGATCCAGAGCGATCGCGCGCGCGAGGGCAACACGGCGCTGCATCCCCCCGGAAAGCGCTTGCGGCATCAGCTCAGCTGCGCCACGAAGACCAACCGCCTCAAGCTTCATGAGCACCACAAAACGGATCAGTTCCTCGTCGAGATCGGTGTGCACACGCAATGGAAAGGCCACATTTTCAAAGACTGATAACTCAGTAAATAGGGCGCCACTTTGAAACAACATACCCATTCGCGCACGCAGTCGAAACAGCGCATCACGACTCAGCCGATGGACAGCCTCACCGGCATAACGCACTTCGCCACGGGTCGGTTTGAGTTGGCCTCCGATTAACCGCAGTAAAGTTGTTTTGCCAGTTCCACTCGGACCCACGACAGCTGTAATTCGGCCGCGCGGGATCGACCCCGTCATGCCGTCATAAATGAGCCGATCATCGCGCTGAAATGTCAGCGCATCGATCTCAACGAGCGCATCCTGGGTTTCTGACACCATCTATTCCTGTGGGTTGAATTCCCCAGAATTGTAGCAGACTCAGAGAAACACATGTTTAATGCGCGGCATCGGTAAAGGAGCCTCTATGTTACTCGCAATTGTCGCCACCATCGTCGGCATCGCGCTCACTGTGGTGAGTGCTGACAAATTTGTGGATGGCGCATCTGCACTCGCCGATCGACTCGGCATGAGCCACTTTCTGATCGGACTGACCATCGTCGCCATCGGCACGTCGGCGCCTGAGCTGTTGGTTTCTGCGGTCGCCGCCTACGAAGGTAGTCCGGGTATTGCGTTAGGGAATGCGCTGGGGTCCAACATCACCAACATTGCGTTGGTGTTGGGTGCAACAGCAGTTATTTGGCCATTGCTTGTTCCCCGCCCACTGGTGGTGCGCAATCTGCCAATCCTGCTTGCCGTTGCCGTCATCATTGCCCTGCTGACGTTACGACCCAGCTTTGATCGTGTGGCAGGCATTGGGCTCCTGATTTTACTGCCAATCCTCTTATATCGATTGATCAAAGATGAGAAGACCAGCGGTGAAACCGTCAACATTCCCAAACTCAGGTTACCAACTGCAGTCGCACTGACCATCGGCAGTCTGATTGTCCTTCTCAGTAGTTCCAAGCTCCTGGTGTGGGGGGCAATAGAAATTGCGCTGTACTTCGGCATTTCAGAACTCATTATCGGGCTGACGATTGTTGCAGTCGGAACCAGCCTGCCAGAGCTAGCCGCCAGCATTGCCTCAGCACGACGCGGTCAAACTGATATGGCACTTGGTACAGTGATTGGCTCCAATATTTTCAACTCGCTTGGTGTGATTGGCTTAGCGGCCGTGATCAGCCCCTTCGCCATCGATCCGGATGTGCTCAGTCGAGACATGCCATGGACCTTCGGTCTGACGCTCTTACTGTTCTTATTTGCCCGTTACGCGACCTTGGGCACCCTCAAACGGCAACACGGAATTCTTTTTCTTCTGTTGTACGTCGGCTATCTTGTCCATATCGCAGCAACAATTGTGCCGATACCATGAATTATTTGTCGTCCGCAGAACGCACCATCGGTCTCGAAGCCGACGCCATTGCAAGTCTCCGCGGACAGTTGTCTGAGAGCTTTGCGCGTGCCTGCCAGCTCTGCCTCGACTGCAGCGGACGGGTCGTCGTCACAGGAATGGGGAAATCAGGGCATATTGGGCACAAGATCGCGGCCACGTTGGCATCAACAGGGACACCCGCGTTCTTTATGCATCCTGCCGAGGCGAGTCATGGTGACCTTGGCATGCTCACCCGAGCAGATGTAGTACTCGCGCTCTCAAATTCTGGAACCAGCGCTGAAATCGTCACCTTGCTGCCCCTGATCAAGCGCTTGGGTATCCCCCTCATCAGTTTGACTGGAGACCCTGATTCCATCCTGGCACAGCAAGCTGATGAACACATTCTGGTCCGCGTGGAGACAGAAGCCTGCCCATTGAACCTTGCCCCAACCTCAAGCACCACAGCAGCGCTGGTGATGGGAGATGCACTCGCGATTGCGCTGCTTGAGGCTCGAGGATTTTCTCGAGAAGACTTTGCATTTTCTCATCCTGGCGGCGCGCTGGGTCGACAGTTACTGCTGAAGGTCGATGACATCATGCATGCCGGCGAGGCACTTCCTGCTGTTCCCGAACATGCGCCCGTGACCACCGCCCTGTTGGAAATGACTGCAAAACGACTCGGATTCACCACTGTGCTGTCAGAAGATGGGCGGTGTGTTGGGGTCTTTTCAGATGGCGATCTGCGACGCGCAGTCGAGCGCGGAGTCGACCTCGCGACAGTGCAAATCAAAGATGTCATGACTGTGGGAGGGACGCATATCCGATCCGGTGCGCTGGCCGCTGAGGCGGTTCGTATCATGCAGGACACCCGAATCAATGCCATTGTCGTCATGGCCAAGGGACAGCCAATCGGTGTGCTGAACATGCAAGACCTTTTGCAAGCAGGCGTCGTATGAGCGCGCAAACACTCCGATTGATGGCCTTTGATGTGGATGGCATCTTTACAGATGGTCGACTTTATTACGGCGTAGAGGGTGATGCTCTGAAGTGTTTCCATACACACGATGGTCTCGGCTTGAAGTTGCTTCAAGCATCTGGTCTCCCAGTCGCAATTATTACTGGACGAACCTCCGCCATGGTGGAACATCGTTTCGCAGAGCTCGGGATTGCCCATATCATTAGCGGTCGTGATGACAAACGGCAAGCATTGGAAGAGCTCGCGGATGCTCTGAGTCTTTCACTCATCGAGTGTGGCTACATGGGAGACGACCTGCCGGACTTAGCTGCTGGTCAGCTGGCAGGGTTTTTTGCCTCAGTGCCAAACGCCTGCCCGGCTGTCATTGAGGCAGCCCACTTCGTCACTGTGCGACAGGGTGGTCAGGGTGCGGTTCGGGAGGTGTGTCGATTCCTCCTCGAAGCTCGCGGATTTGATGAAGCAGACCTGTATCGGAGCGTTGCTAAATGAGTGTTTCTCGGCTCGGGATTGCGCTGCTTGCAGTTCTGAGTCTCGCGCTCGGCCTCGCAATCTCCCCTCGATCAACACCCCTGTCTGCAGAGCTTCAGGCCATCACTGCACAGCGCCCCGATGCATTTATGGAGAATGTCCGGCAACGACACTATGGCCCAGACGGTCGCCTGATTCGAACGTTGACAGCAGATACGTTGATCGATTTTGGTGACCGCGCTGAAGCCCGACTCACTGAACCCAAAGTTTGGCTTGATCGCGGCGCTCAACAATGGACAGTGGTCAGCGCGTTAGGCCAACTTTCCACGGACCGGACTCAACTGCAACTCATCGGCGATGTGATCGCTCAGCGTACTGCGCCTGGACAAGTGGCGTGGCATATTACTGGAGAAGCGCTGCTGTGGGATCAAACGAAGGATCAAATTAGATCCACAACACCGGTGACACTGACGCAAGGCGATACTGTCAGTCGAGGTGATCGGTTGATGATGGATCTCACATCAAATGCATTCACACTTGGAGAAAAGGTAACAACACGATGGCCCAGTTCCTCCGCACAATAATCGGGTGCCTACTCGTCATGCCTGCTTGGGCGCTTCCCGACGACCGTCAACAGGCGATTGAAATTAACGCAGATCAAGCCGTGATTAACGAACAAGCCAATGCGGCAACCTACACCGGGTCGGTCGACGTGCGCCAAGGGTCGTTTCAGCTCCAAGCCGATCAACTCGACATTGCGCTTGATGCCGACGGCGCCGTCAGTCGCATGCAGGCGAAAGGGCAGCCTGCCCGCTTCCAATCAAAGCGACGGGCCAACGATAGCGAGCCAGTCCGTGGGCTGGCCAATACCATTGACTATGACCTCTCGACGGCCACAGTCCGGCTTAGTGGTGCTGCCAAAATCGAGCTGGATGGCTCTGCGTTTCAGGGACCCGACATTCGCTATCACACCGATACCGGGGAGGTCACTGGGTCAGGAACCCGTGAGCGTCGAGTCCAAATGATCTTTGCACCGAAACCTGTGCAGCAATGACCCGACTCAGCGCGCATCATCTGGCAAAAAGCTATCGAGGTCGGTCGGTTGTGACAGACCTCAGCTTGCATGTCGATGCGGGCGAGATTGTTGGACTTCTCGGGCCCAACGGAGCCGGAAAAACCACGAGTTTTTATATGATTGTGGGGCTGGTCACAGCTGATTCTGGACAGATTCGACTTGGCGACAAAGACCTGAGTCAGGCGCCGATGCATACCCGTGCACGCGCCGGACTTGGGTATCTGCCGCAAGAAGCATCGGTGTTTCGAAAACTCTCGGTTGCCGACAATCTGATGGCGATTTTGGAGCTTCGGTCTGACTTGAATCGCGAGAGTCGATCCAAAGAACGCGAACGATTACTGGACGAATTTGGGTTGGGACACCTCTCCGATACACTTGGGATGGCGCTCTCAGGTGGCGAGCGGCGTCGCGTCGAAATCGCCCGGGCACTGTGCTCTAACCCCCAATTTATGTTACTTGATGAGCCCTTTGCCGGAGTCGATCCCATTTCTGTCAACGAGATCCAAGAGATCATCCGCGACCTTGCACGACGAGACATTGGTGTCTTGATCACTGATCATAACGTGCGGGAAACCTTGGGAATTTGCCAGCGGGGGTATATCGTCAACCAAGGCCGTGTGTTGGCGGAGGGTAGCCCAGCCAGTTTATTGGTCAATCCGGATGTACGCGCCACCTATTTAGGCGAACAATTTACGATGACATTGCCTTCATGAAACAGAGTTTACAGCTCCGTATTGGTCAAAGTCTGACCATGACCCCGCAACTGCAGCAAGCCATCAAGTTGTTGCAGATGTCGACCCTCGATCTTCACGAAGAAATCGAGCGGACTCTGGAAGAAAATCCACTCCTTGAGCGGGAAGAAGAACTCGCACATTACGCTGAACCGGAAGTGACCGAAACGGTCAACGACATGGACTACGACGCCATTGAAGTGGCCGTTGAGACACAGTGGTCAGATACTGACCACCTCGACAGTGTCCGGCCGATGACGCGGACGGCGTCCGATGAGGAAATGGAAAGTTTTGAAAGCAGAACTGCGGTCACAACAACTCTCGCCGACCATCTGCTGTGGCAGTTAAACCTCATGCCTCTGACCGAGCGGGATCAATTAATTGCCGTTGTGTTGGTGGATTCTTTGAATGAGGATGGCTTCCTGGAAGCGCAGCTCGATGAAATCCACGAGTCACTTGCAGATGACCTCCCTGATATCGAAGACGACGAGATTCTCTGTGTCCTGCATCAGATCCAGCGACTTGACCCGGTCGGCGTGGCGTGCTGGACCCTTCAAGAAACGCTCTTAATCCAGCTTGA
Source organism: Litorivicinus sp. (assembly GCA_018401755.1). GTDB lineage: Bacteria > Pseudomonadota > Gammaproteobacteria > Pseudomonadales > Litorivicinaceae > HIMB30. The sequence continues at coordinate 29,398 of JAGYKJ010000003.1, read as the reverse complement.
GCAAATCCAACAACTCGGTGGTGATGTCACCTTGCCACACACCATTATTCGCGATTACATCGATATTCTCGGCAAACGGGACCGAATTGGCCTGAAACGTGTACTGAAGTGCGATGATGATGCTCTGGATTCAGCGCTGGCCTTGATTCGCTCACTCGATCCAAAGCCCGGTTCACATATTGGCTCCGAAGACTCCGAATATGTCATTCCTGATCTCATTGTCCGGCGCACTGAAGAGGGTTGGATGGTCGAATTAAACCCGGATGCCATGCCGCGGGTATCCATTAATGATGCCTACGCAAACTTGGTGCGCAGTGGCGATCAGTCCGAGACCGGGCAGTATCTAAAAACGCAACTGCAAGAAGCGCGTTGGTTTGTGAAAAGTCTGAGAAGCCGTGCGGAGACATTGCTCAAAGTTGGGACCTGCATCGTGGAAGCCCAAACTGGCTTTTTTGAACTGGGTCCTTTGGCAATGAAACCGATGATTCTTGCGGACATCGCTAAAAAGGTCGACATGCATGAATCCACCATTTCGCGCGTGACCACCCAGAAATATATGCATACGCCACGGGGCACACTGGAGCTCAAGTATTTCTTCTCAAGCCATGTCGGGACTGATGACGGTGGCGAAGCCTCCTCAACGGCCATCAAGGCGCACCTCGAGGCATTGATTGGCGCCGAAGATCCTCGAAAGCCACTGTCGGATGCCAAACTCTCCGCCTTGCTGGCAGAGCGTAGTTTTCACGTGGCTCGACGAACAGTTGCAAAGTACCGAGAAATGCTGGGAATCAGCGGATCCAGCGAGCGAAAACAGCTCGTCTAGTCTTCCGGTCGGCCTCCAAAAAGCGCATAGTTGAGGTCTGGGGATCCGTCCTCAGACGCAACCAGAACAAGGAGCAATGGGTATGCAAATCAGCATCAGTGGTCACCAACTGGATGTCACAGAAGCGCTCAAAAGCTACGTGCACGAGAAGTTAGAACGGATCGAACGGCACGCGGAACACATTACCAAAGCAGAGATCATTCTAACCGTCGAAAAACAACGCCAAATCGCGGAAGGTAACGTGCATGTTGCGGGGGCAGATGTGCACGCATCATCTGAGCACGATGATATGTATGCGGCAATTGATGCCTTGGCCGATAAATTGGATCGGCAACTCGTCAAACATCGAGAAAAAGTGATCTCGCGAATGCACGGTAACTGATCTCGACCTACACTGCGCAGGGTGGCAAGCGTCACCCTGATGACATTCATTTAGATAGATGACCCATGCAACTGATAGACATCATCACGCCAGCGCGCGTCGCGGCAAACTTAGAAGGTGGCAGCAAAAAGCGCATTCTTGAGCTGGCCTCAGAATTTATTGCGGCCGAAAGTGGGCTTGATGCATCAACGGTGTATCAAGGCTTAATTGATCGCGAACGCCTCGGTTCGACTGGCATCGGATATGGCGTCGCAATCCCGCACTGCCGCTTGCAGGACATGGCTCAAACAGATGCGATGGGGTATCTGATCCAGCTCAATCAGGGTGTAGATTTTGATGCGATCGACAACCAACCGGTTGAATTAATTTTTATTCTGCTCGTTCCACAGACCACGAATCAGGTGCATTTAAATCTGCTGGCGCACCTCGCGGACTGCTTCTCGGATGATCACTTTAGACATCAACTTCAGCTCGCGACCAATACCGACGAACTCTTTGAAACGGCCCACGCAATGTTTTCGAAAGAGCGTGGCTAATGCGCGTAGTCGTGGTCACAGGGCGTTCCGGTGCAGGCAAATCGTCTGCCTTGGGTACGCTCGAGGATCTGAACTACTACTGTATTGATAATCTCCCAATGGCGCTCTTAACTGAGGCTGTCGATACAGTCTCTCGACTCACTGTGGGGCGTGGCTTAGCCGTATCAATTGATATTCGTACGCTCGGCCAGTTGACTGAGATGCCCAGCATGATGTCTGCGCTAAAGCGGCAGTGTGATGATATCCAAGTGGTCTATATCGATGCCCACGACGATGTACTGGTCAGGCGGTATACGGAAACGCGTCGTCGCCATCCATTATCCTCTGGCGCAGATCGAGCGCATCTATCAAAAGCGCTAACAGAAGAAAGCCAGCGTCTTGCACCCATTGCGGCCCTCGCCACCATTACGATTGATTCGTCGCAATTATCGATCCATGCGCTCCGCGAAACCATGCGGCGCCACTTGGGGACGACGTCCACGACAGATGTATTTTTAAAGATCGAATCGTTCGGGTTTAAACATGGAATTCCTCTGGACGTGGATACCATTTTCGATGCACGCGCATTGCCAAACCCGCACTGGGAGCCAACCCTCCGATCTCTGACGGGGCGAGATGATGGCATCGCCGATTACCTCCAGGCCTCTGAAATTACGCAATATTTGCTGGCAGAGATTGTGACGCATATTCGGTATTGGTTGCCTCAACATGCGCGCGCTGGACGACAGTATTTCACCGTGGGGATTGGTTGTACTGGTGGACGGCATCGCAGTGTGTATTTGGCCGAACAGGTCGCCAAAGCACTGTCAGATTTGCCCGCCACCTGTGAGGTCGTGCACCGTGAGCTCGCGCGCGAACAGGTATCTACCCAATGACTGCACACCCAGTCACCGTCCGAAATCTGCTTGGACTGCACGCACGTGCTGCAAATCTGCTTGCCCGCGAGGCGAGTACATTCGAGAGCGATATCCAGCTTGAAGACCCCACCACTGGGCGTCGAGTCGATGCGAAAAGTATCATGCAACTGCTGATGCTGGCCGCAGGTCAAGGCAGCGCACTTGTGCTGCATCTTGAGGGTCCAGATGCTGACACGGCTGCACCCGTCCTCACCGATTTGTTTGACTCCGGCTTTGGTGAGCCTTGCTGATGACTGACACGCTCAGCGAACTTGAACCCGAATCCACCCAGGTCAATCTTGAGCGCCTGAATCTTGCGCTGTCACAAGGCGCACTCGCACGCGCACGCCAACTCATTAACGATGACCTCTCTGCCCCAGATATCGCCCACTTACTGTCTTCTGTTCCACCGCGTCAGCGGACAATTTTGTGGAACTTAGTCGAGGCAGACAGTGCAGCAGATGTGCTCGCCTATCTGGGTGAAGAGGAACGCGCAGAGATTGTCGCGCGTCTCGAACCCGAAGAGCTCGCAGAACTGATCGAAAGCTTCGAATTTGACGACAAGATCGACTTGCTCCAAGAGTTACCTGAGACCGTGATCAATGAAGTCTTGTTGGCGATGGATGCGCAGGATCGGTTGCGGGTTGAAGCAGTGTTGTCCTATGACGAGGACTCTGCTGGTGGCTTGATGAACACCGACATTGTGACGGTCCGTCCTGATATCACGGTCGACGTCGTGCTTCGTTACATCCGCCGTTACCGAGAGTTGCCTGCGATGACCGATACACTCTGGGTGGTCAACCGGCGAGATGAGTATGTCGGGGCCGTCGCACTCACTCAGATCTTAATCGCTGATCCCAACACCACAGTGCGTGAGATTATGGACACTGAGGTCGAGCCGTTGAGCCTCAATACGCCCTCAGACGAAGTGGCACGCCGCTTCGAGCGGCTTGATTTGGTCAGTGCGCCGGTGGTCTCTGATCATGGCCAGCTCCTCGGTCGAATCACTATCGATGACGTCGTCGATGTCATCCGTGCGTCCGCTGATCACTCACTGATGGGTCAGGCGGGTTTAGATGAGGACGAAGATATTTTCGCACCCTTGGTGAAAACGGTTCGACGTCGCTCCGTCTGGCTCGGCATTAATCTGCTCACGGCCTTTTTGGCATCTGCCGTGATCGGATTGTTTGAAGCCACGCTGGAACAAGTCGTCGCCCTTGCGATCTTAATGCCGGTCGTGGCATCGATGGGCGGAATTGCAGGGACCCAAGCACTAACGATCGTCATTCGGGGTATGGCGATGGGTCGCGTGGGCTCTGCGAATATTCGTGCGCTCGTGAATCGCGAGGTGATTATCGGGATTGCCAACGGATGTCTCTGGTCCGTTGTGGTCGGCGCAGCTGCATTTTTATGGTTCGATGACATCACTCTTGGCTACGTCATCGCCATTGCCATGGTCGCCAATCTCGCGGTAGCGGCCTTAGCGGGCACGCTGCTACCTGGCTACCTCAAATCGATGCAAATTGACCCAGCGCTCGCCGGTGGCGTGGTGCTGACAACGATCACCGATGTGGTTGGGTTTTTCTGTTTCCTTGGCATAGCGACGGTGATGTACGCCTAAGCCGACTCACCGGCGACCATCATGCGATCAAACAGCATCGAGCCACTTGCCAAGCTTTTACGGGTGTCGATGTCCGCACCCACTGCCACCAGATGATGTTTGAACAATTGATCAAGATGACCAGCAACCGTGACTTCTTGCACTGGGTACTGGATTTCGCCTCCTTCCACCCAAAAGCCAGACGCACCACGCGAATAGTCTCCAGTCACCAAATTCACGCCCTGACCCATCAAGTCAGTCACAATCAGGCCACGATCCATTTGGCGGACTAGAGCATCCCAGGACGCATCACCGCCAAAGCGAATGTTACGGACACCACCCGCATTATGGGTTGTTTCCATGCCCAATCGTTTTGCGGAGTACAGCGACAACACATAGCGCACCAATTGGCCCTGCTCGATAAACGCCTGGCGATGCGTGGGGAGTCCATCCCCATCGTAGGCCGATGACCCAATGGCACCGAGTAATCGTGGATCTTCAAAAATGGATACCCACTCCGGCATTACCTGGGTTCCTAACCGGTCCAGTAGGTAACTGGCTTTTCGATACAAGGCATTCCCACCAATCGCGCTAAAGAGATGACCCAACAGGCCTGACGCAACATCGGCGGCAAACAAGACCGGGACTTCACCAGTCTGGCACTTACGTGCATGTAGGCGTTCAAGCGTCTTCCGCGCCGCTTCCACGCCGATGTCTTCAGCACGCATCAGATTCGTGGGATGTCGATCATGGGTGTAGGCATAATTTCGCTCTCGACTCTCTCCATCTTCTGCAATCAGCACGCACGACATCCCGTGCACACTGGAAGCCTGACTCACCAACAGCCCTTCACTGGTCCCGTGCACCGCCACGCCACGCGTCGACGAGACAGAGGCACCTTCTGAATTGGTGAGCCGCGGATCCACTGCAAGACCCGCCGCTTCCGCAGAGATCGCAAGCTCCAGCGCCTGATCGGGTGTCAAAGACCACGGGTGATCCAAGGAGAGGTCAGGGACCGACTGAATCATTTGCGCGGGTGTCGCCAACACGGCTGCGGGATCTGGTGCAGTCACCCGCGCCATCGCCATGGCCGCATCGATGCTCCGCAATAACGCGGCATCACTAAAATCCGTTGTCGTTGCAGACCCACGCGACTGACCTGAGAACACCGTCACCGAGACGGATTGATCACGATTGAGCTCGAGTTTCTCAACATGCCCCATCCGCGCTTGCACATCCAAACCGAGATGACTGCTCGCGGCGACTTCACAGGCATCCGCCCCGTGCTGTTTGGCAGTCGATAAAATCCATTCAATCCGCTCTGAGAGACGGCTTTTTTCCAATTGTGGGTTAAACTCAGCCACCATGACGAACGAACTCTCCTTAAATCAACATGAAACCGCTTTTGACGAGTACGAAGGTCCGTCGAAAAGCGCTCGAAAACGTGACATGCATGCGCTGCAAGCCTTGGGTGCACAACTTGTGGAATTGCCAGACGGCCAATTTAAACGACTGCAATTGGACTCCGAGAAGCTCCGCGAAGCATTGATCGCATACCGCAGCCTTGCCCCGAAAAATCATGAAGCCCGGCGTCGACAGCTGCAGTTTATCGGCAAAGTGATGCGCGACGTTGAGACGGGCCTGATTGCTCAACAATTGGAGGCATTTTTGCACGGTAGTGCCGAGCAAAAGCGCGTGTTGCACAAGGCAGAACAATGGCGTGAGCGGCTGCTGACTGACCCCAAATCGGTCGCGGCCTTTCTGGACACGGTCCAAACCGATGCGCAAATCCTGAATCAGCATGTTCGCGCCGCCATCAAAGCACGGCAACGCGGGACAGACCGCGGCGAAGCACGCGCGCTGTTTCGGGTGTTGGTCGCAGCGCTCTCGCATTAAGCCGTTCCACCGACCGTGAGTCGGTCAATTTTCAAGCTTGGCTGACCCACCCCGACCGGCACACTCTGACCATTCTTCCCACACACACCAATACCGGTATCCAGCGCAACATCAGCACCGATCATCGAAATTGCCTGCATGACCTTGGGGCCATGCCCAATCAAAGTGGCTCCCTTAATAGGCGCTGTCACCTGACCGTCTTCAATCAAATATGCTTCGCTGGCAGCAAAGACAAACTGACCGGACGTAATATCCACCTGGCCGCCACCAAAATTAACCGCCAACACACCTTTTTTCACCGAGCGAATCATGTCATCACGGTGTGCAGTACCTGCCTCCATAAAGGTATTGGTCATCCGTGGCATCGGCAGGTGTGCATAGGACTCGCGCCGACCGTTACCAGTCGGTGGGACACCCATCAGCCGCGCATTCATTTTGTCTTGCATGTAGCCAACTAACAAACCGTCCTCGATCAACACATTGCGCTGACTCTGAACACCCTCATCATCCACATTCAAGGACCCTCGGCGATCAACCAAGGTGCCATCATCGACCACTGTCACTCCCGGTGCCGCAACACGGGTGCCAATTTTACCGCTGTAAAACGATGAGCCTTTCCGATTGAAATCACCTTCGAGGCCATGCCCGACCGCTTCATGCAAAAGCACACCCGGCCACCCGGACCCCAGTACAACCGGAAACTCTCCCGCCGGTGCATCGATCGCCTCAAGATTCACGAGAGCTTGTGCAACCGCTTGGTCAACCAGCTGCGCAATGTGTGCAGGGGTTAGCAGTGTTGCTAAGTCGTATCGTCCACCCAACCCAGAGCTGCCTCGCTCGCGCCGCCCATTCGCCTGAGCCAAGACGGTCAGACTGAGACGCACCAAGGGCCGTACATCGGCTGCCAAGGTGCCATCGGTCGCTGCGACCAAAATCTCGCGATAACTGATCGTCAGACTCGCCTGTACCTCTGAAATCCGGGGATCCGCCGCACGCGCCGCCGCATCTAGGGTTTTGAGATATTCGATTTTCTGTTGGGACGCCTGCTCGAGAATTGGATTCATGGGCTGATACAAGCAGGGTGACACTTTGGGCTGTAACGCGACCGTCGTGGTCTCACCACTGTCCTTCTGGATCCTGACAGCAGCATCGATGGCGTCTCGAATGCGTGATTCAGACACCTCGCTACTGTATGCAAACCCTTGCCGATCCCCAGCCACGGCACGCACGCCAACCCCAGTATCTTGATGGAAGCTGGCATCTTTGACTTCGCCATCTTCCAAAGACCAACTCTCGGCTTCGGCACGCTCAAAAAACAGATCACCATAATCAACGGAACCGACTGAGAGTCGACCAACTAATCCCTGTAAACGGTCGAGATCGAGCCCACCTGGAGCCAACACTGACTCATTGAGGGTCGCGATTGGACTGTGCATTGGGGGTCTCCTTGGGTTTCGTGAAAGGCGGAATAAGGGTTATCTTGGGGTCTGAAAAGGCACCTTCAATTGCGTATTCGGTTTTACCCACCCGAATGATCTTGGTACCAAAGGCTTTCTCAACAAAATAAATTGCACCTCCGATCTGCGGAGCGCCCAGTAGCACACTGGCCAGAGGAAGGTTTCCAGTCAATGGGATATCGACCGCCAATCGCTGTTGCAGTGTCTTCGACCGCAGATCCGCATCACCGGTCAAACGGAAACTGGACGCTGGGCCCTGCATCTCAAGGGCTGGATTCAGACGCAACACGCCGTCTCCCAAACGGGCCTGGGCCTTGACCGCATCGAAGGCAACACCCGGCTTGACCAGATCCAGAAAATCCAGCCGTAATCGACGCGTTAGCGTCTCGATATTGAGGATTCCAAATAGCCGCAGTACCTCTGCTGTATTACCCAACTCCAAAAATCGACCATCCTCCAAGGACAGAGAAATCTCCCCCTCAGCGGTCAGGGGTGAAAATGCCAACGGAGAGCCTGCCCATTGCACTGACATGGTGAGTTGACCTCGCTTGGCTTCCAACAGCGCCTGGCTTTCGTTGACCCGCAGGAAATTCCCCAAATCAGGGCCTTGTGCCCGCAAAATGAGTGCTGAACGAGCACCGCCTTCACCCTCATCCCAGGCAAGTTCACCTGTGAATAGTTGTGCTTTACGCACGAAACTCAGGTTATTGACATCCAGCCGAGCGGGACCTGGCCGAATATCCAAATACAGTCGCTCGTAGCGTTGAGTGCCACGCTCCAACAGCTCGATGGCCACAGCTAAGGGCGGCAGCGATCCTGGGTCAAAGCGTGCAAGTGGATCGTCGCCCGGTGGATCAAGAAACTCGCCGCCCTCTGGAAGCCTGATGCGATCTAAACGAATACTCACAGGATCCTGACCAGCACGGGAGATCGTCCCACTGAGATCCTCACCATCAATGCGCACAACCAGTGACCGTGGCGTCCGCTCAAATCGAAGTGCATCAATTGCAAGCGGTGTCTCACCCAACAAAGCGCGCTCGAGTGTCATCATGATCGTAAGATTCGTGGCATCGCCGGTCCCGCCGAAACCAGCCCAACCCAGTAAGTCAATCTCACTCGCCTGAACCTCAAGCGTCACAGGGTCAGCAGCAAGATCACCGGAGAAACGCACCCGATCAAACACCGCGCCCTCGACCTCAAATACACCCTCACGGCGCGCGATTTGAACCCGAATTGAGCCATCAGAGTCCGCATCCAACTTTGTCAAAGGCGGTGGCAGATCGCTTTTTAAGCCTTGTCCAGAGGTCACCGCTTCAATTTGCAGTTCTCGATCCTTGGACTCGACGGTCACGCGCCAATCACTCGTTCCAGAGAGCAAGCCCTCTGGAACTGGAATCCCTGCTAATGCCACCGCTTGGGAACCAGTCAGGGCGCCGTTCAAACGCCCTTTGAATTGATCATCTACGGCTGACACATCAATCATGACGGGTGCACCCAATAAGTTTGCTTGCAGACCCTCGGCGACCAGGCCTTTTGTAAAGATAAACTCAGCGGTTCCAGTGACGTCGGTTAGCACATGCGGCCACCCAGCAAAGGCCACCCGAAGATTCGTTGACTGCATGGTCACAGAACCGCGAGGCGCTTGGCCCAGCGGAATCTGTAATGCCACTGCACCCTTAAGGTCGCCCGACAACAGCACGTCGCGCCCCAAGGCAGCCGGCTTGACCCCAGCGGACTGCAAAATAGCTTGAACAGCATCGGCACTGCCTGCCAATGTTCCTTCCACATGAATCAACCGACCATCATCTCGATCCTGTCGCGCACCCACCCTGGACACCTGAAGCGTTCCAAATTCAGGGCCGACTAACTCGACCTCGGCCCGCTGATTAGCCCAGCGCACCAGCCCAGTCGCACCAACAAATGCGGGCCACTCAGCCAAAGGCTGGAAGTCAATCCGAGCCACCGGGAAGTCCAATACCAATTCACGCCGATTGACTGGATCGGTTGGCCCTAATGGGCCCGCATAGTGAATTCGCCCGGCCTTGATCTCGGCATCCTGAATCGATTTGAGAAGAAAGTCTTGGACTGGGGCGTCCAAATCCATGGGCAACAAACCAGGCATCGCCCCCACACTCGCATCCGCCTGGAGTTCAAGTTGCAGGCCTTGCTGGCGGGCACGCGGCAGATCCAGTAGTAACTCTCCACGGACATCCTGGTCCTGACCGGTGACCTGCAGATCGCGACCAATCACTGTCAATCCATCCGGCTGACGCGCCCAAACGAGACGCCCGGAGACTGCGTGATTCTGCCAAGGCGTCGGGAAGATCTCAGGAAGTGCAAAAGTGGCATCAGGCCCTCTGAAGTCGAACCATCCGAATTGCCCCTCTGCATAGACTTGCCCCATGACCGGTCCCAGGGTGGGGATTCCTCGGCCCGCCCCAATCGTTGCCGTCTCAACGTCGGCGAGCCACGACAGACCCTGCTCCGTGGTCCAATGTGCGTGCGCATTGGACATGGATATTCGTGGTTGATTCAATCGAACCAGCCGTGACAACGCAGTCTCTGGAAGCAAGCGATCCACCCATGGAACAGTCTCGCCACCGTCAATCTCGACCCGGTCAACAGCCAAGTCCAACTGCCCACCTACCCACTGACCACGCAAGGGACCTTTGATCGTGATCCCGGGTAGTTCCGCCTCAAACCGATCTGCCATCCACGCCCAGCGCGTTGGCGATTCCGCTTGAACCATTGCTGTGAACCGTGTGTTCAACCCGAGATTGTCAAGATCACGCATCTGCACCGACAGACTGCCTGTCACCGGCGCATTGGGAGCGATCACCAATGAGCCAGTACTTTGAATACCCACAAACACATCGAACTCTTCAGTCAGTGGGATAGGAAGACGCGCATCGTCAACGGCCCAATGAATCACCTGTGGTGCGGTTGGATTAGGTGCAAAACGCCAATCCAGTCGCACTGGGACCGTTTGCGCTTCAGTGTCCAAACGCGCCCGAGCTAAGAGGCCTTGTCCAGGAATCAAATTCACGTGCAACCGGGTTAATGTCCATCCATCTGCAATGACACTAAAATCGTCAATAGAGGCTGCACCAATCCGCTCACTCGCAGTTTGTAATGCACCGAGTGTTGCCGCGGCCAATTGCCAAAGATCCTCGCTCGCGCCATCTTCTTGACCCAACCAAACAGCAGAGCCTTCGTCAACGGCCAGAGCTGCAATCACCGGCGCCCCGGCCTGTACACTCGCCCATGGATCCAAAATCACCTGGAGCCGCCTGAGTTCGATCCGAACAGAAGGTTGCTCCACAACCACATCCAATGCCTCGACGTAGGGCCCCCGAAATGACAGGCGAACGCCAACTTCAGACAGCTTGACCGGCACGGCCAACTGCGTCGATAACGCCTGTTCAATATCGGTACGCCAGTAATTCAGGGCGGGGAGTGCGGCAAAGACAAGGCCTTGAATCACAGCCAAGACGACTAACAATCCTGTCAGAGTCATAGCCGCGATACGCATCATGCCAATACCACCTCAAATTGATCTTGGCGGAATGTAGGATCCACTTGAATGCGGATTGGGCGATGGATAAAAGCTTCAAGATCAGCAAGCGCATCGGACTCTTCATCGATCAGTCGATCGACGACGGCCGGACTCGCCAGTACAGTCGTTTGTGCAGCAGAATAGGCGCGTGCCTCACGAAGAATCGCACGGAAAATCGCATAACACACCGTTTCTGCGGTCTTCATCTTACCTGTCCCATCGCAAACTCGGCAGTCTTCTAGCAATTGGTCTGCGAGACGTTCGCGTGAACGCTTCCGTGTTGCCACGACCAGCCCCATTTCGTTGAAATCTGACAGCCGAGTTTTCACTGGGTCATCGGCCAATGCACGCTCCAACGTCCGTAACACCGTCCGTTGATGTTCTGGATCAATCATGTCGATGAAATCAATCACGATGATGCCACCTAAATTACGTAGGCGAAGTTGCCGACCAATCGCGATCGCCGCCTCCAAATTCGTTTTGAACACGGTTTGTTCCAAAGTGTGCGCGCCGACATACCGACCGGTATTCACATCGACCGTCGTCATGGCTTCGGTCTGATCAATGACTAAATAGCCCCCTGACTTCAGCTCAACAACGCGACCGAGTGCTCGTTCAATTTCATCTTCCACCTGATAGAGATCAAATAGTGGACGGTCACCGGTATAGTGCTGGATCACCGAGCGCAGATCCGGCATGTAGCGCTCTGCGAACTCAATCAGCTGCTGGTAGGTCTCTTGAGAGTCCACCCATAACCGCTCTGTCTCAGGACGAATCACATCACGCAGTACACGCCGCGATAACTGCAAATCCGCAAATAGCAAACACGGCGCTGTTGCCGATTTCTGCTTTTCGATGATTTCGGTCCAGACGCGATGCAGATATTGCAAATCGGATTCGAAATCCGCCAGGGTATGACCATCCCCCGCGGTCCGCACGATCAAACCATAGGACACACCCAGACGCTGACGCGCCTCAACTGCCAGCGCTTTTAATTGCTCCCGAGTCGTTTCGTCCTCGATTCGCTGCGAAATCCCGATGTGCTCGACCAGGGGCATCAAAACCACATGGCGCGCGGGTAATGAGATCTCAGCAGTCAAGCGCGCACCTTTGGTACCCACTGGATCCTTGATCACTTGCACCAAAATGGTTTGGCCCTCATGCACCAGCTTGGCAATCGGTTCATCACGCAAGGCGTCATCCACTACCACATCTTTGGCATGTAAAAAGGCCGAGCGCTCGAGTCCAACCTCGACAAAACAGGCTTGCATGCCAGGCAAGACCCGAATCACGCGACCAAGATACACATTGCCAACCAAACCGCGGTGGCTGGCACGCTCGATCACAATTTCCTGCACCATCCCCTGCTCAACCACTGCAGCACGTGTTTCCAAGGGCGTGACGTTTAATAGGATTTCATGACGCATCGTTGAGTAAAGCCTCTGTTTCGACTAAGGGTAACCCAACCACATTGGTATAGGACCCCTCGATTGACGCGATAAAGCGCGCAGCAAGACCCTGGATCCCATAGCCGCCCGCTTTATCGCGCGGCTCGCCAGTGTGCCAATAGGCTCGCATTTCTTGGTCTGTCACCACTCGCATCACCACCCGTGTTGTTACCACAATTGAGCGCACGTGTTGGCCACGAATCACGGCCACACCCGTCTTCACCTGGTGTGCTCGACCACTGAGCTGGCAGAGCATCCGTATCGCATCTGCCTCATCGAGTGGCTTTCCAAGCAACTCTCCATCCTGTATCACGACCGTATCCGCGGCCAATACAAGTTGAGTGGGGTTGCGTGACGCAATGGCCTGAGCCTTCATCAATGCCAATCGTTCGACGTAGGCGTCAGGTCGTTCGTTTGGAGATGGCGTCTCATCCACATCCGCGGGAATCACCTCAAAGTCAGGGGTGATCAATCGCAGTAATTCAGCCCGCCGAGGGGATTGGCTTGCAAGAATCATGTCCCTTCTGCTTGATGGTGGGAGTGATCGTAGACCCAATCATACAATGAACGCATGACAGGCCAGGCGACAGCAGTGGTCACAGACTGCAAAAACAGAACACCGTAGTGGGCATCTTGGCCGAGGAGAACGCGCGCCCAATAGCTCAATGACATCATGACCAATAACACCGGGAAGATCACGACCATTTGTCGTAGCCAGTTCACTTGCCAAACACGTGTCCCAAATAAGGTCAATAAGTACGTCATCACGGAAAACAGTAAGGCATGGAACCCCAATGGCGTACCATAAATCACATCCACGGGAATAGAGGCCAAAAACGCCAAAATCATGGAAAACTGATAGTGGCGGGCGATGCCCCACCACGCAATCAATAAAAATCCCCAATGGGGCACCACGCCCAAGCCAGCCAATGGCCAAGGCACAGCCGTCAAAATGAGGGTCAAAATTAAGGTGGCGACAAAACTCATGGCGCCTCCGAGTCAAGGCTAATCATGACCAAATTTAAGCGATTCAAGGCAGACAGCGGTTCAGCGATGACCCTTGCAAAGGGCTGGCCCGACAACTGGGTCACCCCAGTCACGCGGGCAACCGGAATACCTTGCGGATAGCGGCCACCCAACCCCGATGTTTCCAGAATATCGCCAACCTGAATGTCTGCGGTCTCGGGAAGATTGACCATTTCCAGCTGATCCCATCGTCCGATACCACGGGCAATCCCTCGGATTCGAGAGCGCTGCACTTGAATCGGAATCTGGTGCCGGCCATCGGAAATCAACAACACGTCCGCGGCGTGGGGATAGACCGCGATCACTTGGCCCACCAGTCCCTCTGCTGACAGCACTGGAAAGCCCTCTTCCACACCGGCGTTGGAGCCTCGGCTGATAGTGACTTGGTGAATAAAGGGGTCGGTGGAAATCGATTGCACCTGCCCTTGCAATAAGCGAGCAGGCTGACGTTGGCTCACATCAAGCAGCCGCCTGAGTTCAGCATTTTCCGCTTGCAGAGACTGAAGCTCCAGTTGCTCAATACGTAACCGTTCATTCTCGAGTTGCAACTGCTCGCGATCAAGTTCAAGACTCGATCGACTGCGTGTGACTTCTTGTGCCCAATCAAACATTCCAACCGGAGCCGAAGCAATCGCCTCAATCGGAACCAGTAAGGTTTTAACAACAAGGCGGACGTCGTTCAAAGCACCCACGCGGACGTCGAGCACCATCATCGCAAACGCTGTCACCAGTGCGATTGCAAGACGCACTGCGGCAACACTGGATTGGGAAAACAGTGGCCGCATCACGTACCCTTGGGTCAATCCGAGTTAAACAGATTAAATGATGCCTTATCAATTAACTCCAGCGCACGTCCGCCTCCGCGGGCAACGCAGGTCAGCGGTTCTTCGGCAACTAACACCGGCAGGCCCGTTTCCTGCGAAATCAACTCATCCATACACCGTAGCAACGCGCCACCACCGGTTAATACGATCCCGCGCTCGGCAATATCAGAAGCAAGCTCCGGCGGCGATTGCTCCAGCGCATTTTTCACCGCCGCAACAATTTGCGCGAGAGGCTCAGTGATTGCTTCGTGAATCTGGTTGCTGGTCAAGGTGAATTGCCGAGGAATCCCCTCCGCCAAATTACGTCCTCGAACATCCAATTCCAGCTCGTCCACCAAGGGCAAAGCGGTTCCAATTTCGTTTTTGATCCGTTCTGCGGTGGAATCCCCGATCAAGGTCCCAAAGCGTCGCCGAACAAAGCTGACGATTGCCTCGTCAAACCGATCACCACCAACACGGACGGATTCGCTAAAGACAATGCCATTTAACGAAATAATGGCAATCTCCGTTGTCCCGCCACCAATGTCGACTACCATCGAACCACTGGCTTCTGAGACTGGCAAATCAGCACCTAAGGCAGCGGCCATCGGTTCCTCAATCAAGAATACCTCACGTGCGCCCGCACCCAGCGCAGACTCTTTAATGGCTCGGCGCTCAACTTGAGTCGACATCGCAGGGACGCAAACCAGGACCCGTGGCGATGGCCGAATGATCGAGTTTTCGTGCACTTTGCTAATGAACAACTGCAACATTTTTTCGGTGACATGGAAGTCGGCAATCACACCATCTTTCAGTGGGCGGATCGCTTGGATGTTCCCTGGGGTCCTCCCCAGCATCCGTTTGGCATCCACCCCGACAGCAGCAACAGACCGTTGCGCACCGACAGTTCGAATGGCGACCACTGAGGGCTCATTGAGCACAATGCCCTTGCCTTTGACATAAATAAGCGTGTTGGCAGTGCCGAGATCGATCGACAAATCGTTCGAAAACATGCCACGAATCGATTTAAACATGGAGAACACATCCTTTCAGGGGTCTCATCTACAGAACGCGAAGTCTATCTGAGGCGCTCCGCGAGCAACAGCCTATGCTAGCATGGTGCACTTCATTCAGGTTGTTCTACGGAGTGTACTATGTCTCTTTCGCGCGATGACGTCACACGCGTCGCACGACTGGCTCGGTTAGGTTTGTCCGATGCTGAGGCAGATCGAGCCCTCACCGATCTCAATGCCATCTTGGACCTTGTCGATGCAATGGCAACCGTTGATACCACAGGTGTCGCGCCACTTGGTAATCCATTGGAAGCCACCCAAGTATTGCGCGCCGACCAAGTCACCGACATCGACGCCCGCGATGCGTTGATGGCCAACGCACCAGCAAAAGCCGATGGCCTGTTTTTGG
Organism: Litorivicinus sp.; assembly: GCA_018401755.1. GTDB lineage: Bacteria > Pseudomonadota > Gammaproteobacteria > Pseudomonadales > Litorivicinaceae > HIMB30. The sequence goes on along the minus strand of JAGYKJ010000003.1, from coordinate 13,553 downwards.
TGCCGAGGGTCGTCGAATGAGCACCCTCAATTCCCTGAGCTTAATCGAGCAAATTAATGGACTGGCCGCAGGCACCTTTTCGGCCACTGAGTTAGTAAAAGCACACCTTGATGCCATTGATCGACATCGCGCGCTCAACGCGTTCATTACGGTCACCCCAGAACTGGCGCTCGATGCCGCGGCGCGGGCTGATCAATTGAGAGCCCGCGGAGAAGCGACTGAACTTGCCGGTATCCCCATTGCCCACAAGGATCTGTTCTGTACTGAAGGCGTACTCACAACCTGCGGAAGCCGAATGCTCAGTCGATTTGTCGCACCCTATGATGCAGAAGTCGTGACGCGATGTAAGGCAGCAGGGCTCAGCATGCTTGGTAAGCTCAATTTGGATGAGTTTGCGATGGGTTCATCGAACGAAAATTCAGCCTATGGGCCGGTGCGAAATCCATGGGACTTGGATCGTGTCCCCGGAGGAAGTTCCGGAGGATCTGCGGCCGCCGTCGCAGCCCGATTGACGCCTTTGGCAACCGCCACCGATACTGGCGGCTCCATCCGGCAGCCAGCCGCATTGACTGGGACCTGCGGCTTAAAGCCGACCTATGGGCGTGTCAGTCGCTGGGGCATGGTGGCCTATGCGTCCAGTTTGGATCAAGGCGGGCTGATTGCGAGAAGTGCCGCGGATCTAGCCATTGGTCTGGCCGTTATTGCAGGCCATGACCCCAAAGACTCAACCTCCGCACGCGATCTGGTCCCGTCCTACCGGGACGCACTCGACTCGCCGCTCAAAGGCCTACGCATCGGGTTACCGACAGCTTTTTTTGACCATCGGATGTCAGACGCAATGCGTACCCGTCTGACCACGGTGATCCAGGCGCTGACAGACCTGGGCGCAGCGATGATTGAGGTTGAGTTACCGCACATTGATCACGCAATTCCAGCGTATTACGTGATCGCACCTGCCGAAGCGAGCTCCAATCTCTCTCGCTTTGATGGAGTTCGCTTCGGTCATCGTGCTGCGGATCCGAAAGATCTGAATGATCTCTACACGCGCTCACGTGGCGAGGGCTTTGGATCCGAGGTCAAGCGACGCATTTTGATGGGGACCTATGCGCTCAGCGAAGGCTATTACGAGGCGTACTACAAAAAGGCGCAGCAAATTCGGCGCCTGATCAAGATGGATTTTTTGCAGGCATTTACCCAATGTGATCTTCTCTTAGGCCCAACGACACCAGGAGTTGCCTTTCCAATTGGGGCAAAGACCCAAGATCCGGTCGCGATGTATCTCGAAGATATCTACACCGTCGCCACCAATCTGGCCGGCCTTCCCGGTGGCTCCTTTCCGGCAGGACGGATTGATGGCCTGCCAGTGGGATTTCAGCTGATGGCGCCGCATTTTGCAGAGTCCCGAATTCTGAATGTTGCGCATCAAGTTCAACAGGTCACACCCTGGCACCACGATCATCCGGAGGGTTTGTAATGCGCTATGAAGCGGTGATCGGTCTCGAAGTCCACGTCCAGCTTGCGACCGCCTCTAAAATATTTTCAGGAGCATCCACCACCTTTGGCGCCGAACCCAATCGACAGGCATCGGCCATCGATCTTGGACTGCCAGGCGTATTACCGGTACCCAACCAGGCTGCCTTTGAGATGGCGGTCAAGTTTGGCCTCGCGATTGGCGCCGAGATTGGCACTTACTCCGCCTTTGATCGCAAAAACTATTTCTATCCCGATCTGCCCAAGGGATACCAAATCAGTCAGTTTGACGCGCCCATTGTGAAACAAGGCCAAGTGACAATCGTCCTCGAAGATGGACAAGAGAAAAGCATCCGCGTCACACGTGCTCATCTTGAGGAAGATGCCGGCAAAAGTATTCACGACGCCTACGATGGCATGACCGGAGTGGATTTGAACCGGGCAGGGACCGCGTTACTCGAGATTGTCTCTGAGCCAGATCTCCGCTCCGCCAAGGAGGCCGTCGCCTATCTCAAAATTATCCATTCTATTATTCGATATCTGGGAATCTCGGATGGCAATATGGCTGAGGGCTCGATGCGCTGTGATTGCAATGTCTCGATCCGACCCGTCGGAACCAACACACTTGGCACGCGCACTGAGATCAAAAACGTCAACTCCTTCCGCTTCGTCGAACGCGCCATCAACTCTGAGATCGCGCGACAAATCGATCTGCTTGACGACGGCGGCCGGGTCACACAAGAAACCCGTTTGTATGATCCAGATCGCGATGAAACGCGTTCGATGCGTTCCAAAGAAGAAGCCAACGACTATCGCTATTTTCCAGACCCAGATCTACTCCCCGTGGTCTTGGATGCAGGATTCATTGACGCCTGTCGGGCCACCTTGCCTGAGCTGCCGGATGCCCGCAAAGTCCGTTACGTGCGTGACTATGGCGTCACCGAATACGATGCATCCGTGCTGGTCGCGGACCGTGAAATCGCCGATTACTTCGAGGCAGTCGCCAAGGAATCTGGGCAAGGTAAGCTGGCTGCGAATTGGGTGATGGGGACGGTGTTATCGGAGCTCAACCAAACTGATCACGCAATCACACAGTTCCCCGTGCAGCCAGCGGCTCTGACACAATTAATCGTGCGGATCGCAGATCAAACTTTGAACTCAAAAACGGCAAAAACGGTGTTTGAGGGGCTGATGCGACAAGAAGGCTCCGTAGATGCCATTATTGCGGCACGCGGTCTGGTACAGGTCACCGATCGCGGGGCGATCGAAGCCCTTGTGGAGAGAGTCCTCGCGAGCCATCCCGAGCAAGTCGCGAACTATCGGGCGGCTGCTGACGAAAAACGCCCGAAAATGCTGGGCTTCTTCGTCGGTCAAACCATGAAGGCGAGTCAAGGCAAGGCCAATCCGCAACAACTCAATGCCGTGTTAATCGCAAAACTTCAGGAGGATGACGGGGCCTGACACACCGAACAGGCTGGATCTTTGCGGTACTTGAAGGTCTGCCACTGCATGGTTTTTGCGGAAAATCGCATCAATCGTCCGATCATTCGGTCAGGCCAGCCCAACAACACGCCAATGGCCTCAGTGGCTTGCAATGTTCCCATCGTTCCAACCACCGGACCCAACACACCGGTTTCGGCGCAGGTCATCTCGGTCTCACCGACTTCCGGGACCACACACTGGTAGCAGGGGTTTTGGGGATCACGAGGATCGAGCGTCGTGAGCTGGCCCTCCAAGCCCAACGCAGCCGCTTGAACAACCGGAATTCCAGCAGCCCACGCGAATCGATTAATCAAAAACCGTGTCTGAAAACGATCCGTGCAGTCAAGCACCAGGTCAGCGCCTGCGATCAAAGCAGCGATGTTTGTCTCGTTTACATACTCAGCGAAGGTCTCAATCTTAATCCACGGATTGATGGCACGCAGGCGCTCCAACGCTGACGCCACCTTATGACGACCGACCGCCGCATGATCGTGAGCAATTTGCCGATGCAAGTTGGTGATATCGACTTGATCGCCATCGACCAGTGTCAAGTGACCAACGCCAGCACCGGCGAGATAGAGCGCAACCGGGCTCCCCAGCCCACCCAAACCCAAGATCACGACATGTGCTTGCTTCAAACGAAGCTGACCGACCACATCAACGTCCGACAACAGAATTTGCCGCGCGTATAATAGAAGCTCTTGGTCCGTCATCATCCCTCCCAGCAGCCGAGGCTGACGCGATCTCGACCCGCCAGATCGACTGTCACTGACCATTGAGCATACCCGAGTCCTTCAGCAAGGTCTTTCAGTGCGCGAGCTTGAGTTGGCCCATGCTCCAACGCAATCCACCCACCACGGGACAACACTGTACGGCCCTGTTCAAGCAGACGACGGAGTCCAAACATTCCTGCTTCATCAGCATACAAAGCCAAATGAGGCTCATACGCAGCGACGCTCGGTTCAATCAAAGGATCCTCTGTGGCGATATAAGGAGGGTTCGCGACGATCAGATCACATTCAGATGCACCCTCCAGCCAAGATCCCTGCTGCCAGTGAATCGCCAGCGACAAAGCGGCTGCGTTACGTTCTGCGACAGCCAAGGCCTCAGCACAAACATCACGACCGATGAGGGTCCAGGCAGGTGCAGCTGATTTTAAGGCAAGCGCCACTGCGCCAGATCCTGTGCATACATCGATCACAGTCAGCGGTGCACGAGGCTCCGCACAGCGCAACGCCGCCTCAACCAAACACTCCGTATCTGGCCGGGGAATTAGCACCGCCGGGGAGACGCTCAATGGAAGCCCGTAGAACCAGGTTTTTCCCAATATATAGGCCAAGGGCTCTCCTGCCTGATGACGCGCTGCTATCTCTGCCAAACGAGTCTCTTGCGCAACGGATAATGCATCCTCTGGAGAGGAATGCACGCGCAACGGATCAAGGCCTAAGCCAAACTGAACGATCGCAGCACGCGCATCTGGAGTGAGCGCAAACTCTGGCCAGGGCGCTTGCGTCCACCATCGGCCGAGGGTGCTCACTGCACACCCATCTCTGCCAACAGCAACGCCTGATACTCGCGAACCAGTGGGTCAATCACCAGCTCACAGATCCCCTCCATCATCTCATCGAGACGATATAAGGTGAGATTAATACGATGGTCTGTCACACGCCCTTGCGGAAAATTATAGGTCCTAATGCGCTCGGAACGGTCTCCACTCCCCACCAGGGACTTTCGGGTACTGGCTTCTTCAGCCTGGCGAACCCGACGCGCCTCATCTTCAAGACGTGCTTGCAGCAGAGACAATGCCCGCGCCTTATTTTTGTGTTGCGACCGTTCATCCTGGCACTCCACCACCACGCCAGTTGGCAGGTGCACAATCCGTATCGCCGAATCAGTCTTATTCACATGCTGGCCCCCCGCCCCACTGGAGCGAAAGGTATCGATCCGTAAATCCTTTGGATCTAGGGTGGTTTCGGCCAACGGATCTGCCTCAGGCAGAACTGCGACAGTACATGCCGAAGTATGAATACGACCTTGAGATTCGGTTTCAGGGACGCGCTGCACCCGATGCGCACCAGACTCAAACTTCAATTGGCCATAGACGCGCTCACCAGAGAGCTTGACGATGACTTCCTTATAACCCCCCAGCTCAGATGCGCTCTCACTGACGATCTCTGCACGCCAGCCTTTGCGCTCAGCGAACTTCAAATACATCCGCAGCAAATCACCAGAAAATAGTCCTGCCTCGTCACCGCCAGTCCCTGCCCGGATTTCCAAATAGGCATTGCGGGAATCCGCGGGATCCTTCGGAATGAGCGCCAGGGTGAGCTCTGCTTCCAGTCCCTGCTTGGTGTGCTGAAGTAGCGGTTTTTCATGCTCAGCGAGCTCTCGTAACTCTGCATCACCTGCGCCTAACCACGTTTGTAATTCGGCTAACTCAGATTCCACGCCACGCCATTTGCCCATCAATTCGACAATCGGATTTAACTCGGCATACTCTCGCGAAAACGCCACAAAACGCGCTTGATTTGCCACAGTCTCCGCATCGGACAGGAGCATCGAGAGCTCGGCATGGCGATCCACCAATCGATCGAGTCGATTCACTAAATTGGGGTTCACGTCTCTTCCTCAGTCTCAGAGAGATCAAATAACCGATTGGCCGCTTCTAACAACGACAAATCTCCCCGCTCTGCAGCGGACCGGAGTGCCACCGTCGGACCATGCAAAAACTTATTGGTCAATTGACGGGCCAACTGCTGAATCGCTTCATCAGGGGCTTTTCCAGACTCGATTAATTTCAGTGCGCGGAGGCATTCCGCATCCGCTAATCGCTGAACATCTTCGCGCAGTAAGCGAATCGTATCGACCGCACGGTATCCGCGGAGCTCTCGTTGCCAATCATCCAAGGCCGCATCAATCAGTCGTTCCGCATCCGCGGCGGCTTCCAAGCGACTCGCCTTTCCCTCTTGAATGACCGCTTCCAAATCATCCACGGTATAGAGATAGACTGCCTCCAAGGCGCCAACTTCGGGTTCAATATCGCGCGGCACCGCAAGGTCAACCATAAACACCGGTTTATTCCGTCGTATTTTGAGCGCGCGCTCTACGACATCCTTTCTGAGAATAGGAGCTAACGAACCGGTTGAACTAATCACGATGTCCGCACGACAGATCGCCTCGGCGAGTCCATCCAACGAGTAGGCATGCCCACCCACCGCAGCCGCGAGCACTTCCGCATTCGCGAGCGTTCGATTGATCACGTCAAGACGTGTTACCCCCTGTTCTAAGAGGTGCTCCGCCACCAATTGAATCGTTTCACCGGCACCGATCAGCGCCACATGACACTGCGCCAGTTCAGAAAAAATACGTCCAGCGAGTACCACCGAGGCATACGCCACCGACACCGGATGACGACCGATGGCAGTCTCTGTGCGTACCCGCTTGGCGACCGATAACACCTTCGCGAAGGCAGACTCAAGCTCGGTCCCCATGGCCCTGGCATCGCGTGCCGAGCGCATGGCATCCTTGAATTGCCCCATGATCTGGGGCTCCCCGAGCACCAGAGAATCCAAGCCTGCAGCAACACGCATCATATGTTGCGCCGCACGCAATTGATCGAAGCGATACAGATGCGGCTCTAAAACTGCTGCATCAACCCGATGGTAATCGGCAAGCCAAGTTCCAATGTCGGCCGTTTCCAAGGAGTCGACGGCAAGAAATAATTCGGTACGATTGCAGGTGGATAGAATGGCGCTTTCCCGAATGCCAGGCACAGCTGCATGCAACCGCGCGAATGCTTCGGGTAAAGTCTCCACGTCAAAGGCGACCTGTTCACGCAGATCCACCGGAGCCGTGGTATGGTTGAGACCAATTGTTAAGAGAGCCATCAGTGAGAAGATCAAGCACCATGCGTCATTGGCGGGATTGTAGCATTGGTTGCTGCGCGGTCATGTCCTTGATGCTATCAGGGTGTGAAATTCAGCCGGTGATACCCGCAGTTGCATCTCCAGAAGACACTCGGACGACTCCCTATCGCCCAACCACCGTCGGCGGCCAAATTCTGCTGGCAGAGGGCTTATTGCAAGACCCGGATGGTGATATCTCGGCAGCAATCGCACTCTATCAAGAGGCTGTCACACAATCCGAGGATGCAGTCATCGCGGCGCGGGCAACCGCCTTGGCTCGTCAATATGGGTCTCCCGAGGAGACTGAACTCGCACTCCAACGATGGCTTGATCGGGCGCCCAATAGCCTGCAAGCACACGAGGCCAGCCTCGTGGTGGCGATCGAGTCGAACCACTATGACCGCGCCATAGACCACCTCACTTTTCTGTTGAGTGCCTCGGCAGACTACAAAATACAATGGATCAGTGGATTAATTAGCCGGTCAGATGATCCATCGCAATCCATCTGGCTGTCTCGTCTGGCAGCACTGGCCTCGTCGCATGCCAACACATCTTTGGCAATGGTTGTGACCGAACTTACCCAAAACCGAGGGGACGATGGGACGCAATGGTTGGACAACTGGCTCGACAGGCATCAAGCATACGACGCATTAATCTTGTATCGAGCCCGACTCGAGTTACCGGATCGCCCAGCTGCAATCAGCGTCCTTGAGCGCTTGACACCAGCGCAGCAATCTATCGATGTGCGTGCGCAATTAGCGCGTTGGGTTGGCCTCGAGGGCCAAGATCAACGTGCTCTGAGCCTTTTGACAGAGGTCGTCGCCGAAGACCCAAAACGTGAGCGGGATCGACTGACTTTGGCGTTACTATTGATGCAGATGGGTGACAACGTCACCGCCGAAGGGCATCTCAAGGCACTGCTTGCCTCGCCAGATCTACGTTCCACCGCCTACTATCATTTGGGTGATCTGGCTCGATTGTCGGGTGACCAAGCTCGGGCAATCGATCGCTTCTTGCGAGTCGATCAGGGTGAGTTGGTGGTTGATGCTCGTCAACATCTGGCGCAGTTAGCGGTTGCCACAGGCAATCCTGATCAAGCGATCCGCTGGTTTCAGGAAGCACGACTCTTGTTCCCATATTTGGCGCCACCGCTCTATGTTGCCGAAGCACGATTTTTATCTGGCCGTGAAAACCCAGATGCAGTCATTGTGCGATTATCAGAGGCCATTGGTCAGCACCCCGATAATCCAGATCTCCGTTATTCACGGGCACTGGCCTACGCGGAACTCAATCAGATCGAAGCGGCCGAAGCAGACTTGCGCGCGATTCTCAAGATTGAGCCAGAGAGTGTGGATGCACTCAATGCACTGGGGTATACCCTTGCAGATCAAACAGATCGGTATGACGAGGCTTTTCGCCTGATAGAAAAGGCTCTCGCCGGTGCGCCTGAGTCACCTGCCATCCTGGATTCCATGGGTTGGGTACTTGTCAAACTTGGCCGCATTGCAGACGCACTGCCGTTCTTTGAAAAAGCTTGGGAAGCGGTGCAAGACCACGAGATTGCCGCACACTATGGCGAGGCACTGTGGCGACTTGGTCGCCAATCAGAAGCCTGGGAAATTTGGAATCAAGGCTTTGCTTCGCAGCCAGAAAGCGCCATTATCACGGCCACGATTGAACGACTGACAAATCCATGATCCGTCTTATTTATACATTGTTGATGACGAGCATCCTTTCAGGCTGTTCATTCTTCGGGGGAAAAGATCCAGATCCTGAGGTACTAACCTTTTTGCCCGCCGCGCAAATTACAGGATTTGATGTCACGGCTAAAATTTCTGTGACAGGAGATGGTCGCACCGATACGGGTTCGATCCGTTGGGTACATCTCGACACGCGCGACGAGTGGAGCTTTTTTTCCCCAACGGGAAGTCTCGTGGCTTCTTTGATTGTCACACCAGAATCGTCCACTCTCACCACGCCAGACAAGGTGGTTGAGGCAATAACTCCGGAAGCCTTGTTTGAGATGGAGCTCAACTGGCCGTTACCCGTGTCTTTCTTGCCCTACTGGGTCCGAGGGTTACCAGCCCCCAACGTGCCTTACGACGCAAAAACAGGGGAAGCAGGACGAATTACACGTCTGACTCAAGCAGGATGGACAGTGGCCTATCAAGGCACCCAGCCCATTCAAAGCGGAGCGGATCGCTACGAGTTACCCCGCCGACTTCTCCTGTCACGTGGTGAACAAGTCTCTATTCGTTGGGCATCGACCGAATGGCGTTTGATTCCCCGCGGTTAACACCGTCGCATCGATTTGCGAATGGATGGTCAGCGCCTGCCCCTGCAAAGATAAACCGCTTTCTACATATTATCGGACGGCGCGATGATGGCTATCACGCGCTCGAAACTGGCTTCCAGTTCGTCGATTGGTGCGATGAGATCCATCTTGAACTCGCGACGCAGACCGAACTCATCGATGACCCACTCGGGCTGGGGACAGCGAACCTTGTTGTGACTGCGGCACGCTTGTTCTTTGAGGTTACTCAGATCACAGGTGGTTGCCGTATTTATCTCGAAAAGCAAATTCCAGACGGTGCTGGGCTCGGGGGTGGCTCGAGCGACGCAGCAACGACTCTTGTGATGCTAAATGCGCTCTATCACAACCCGCTGACAACGGACGCACTCATGGCCCTAGGGCGACGTCTCGGAGCCGATGTACCCATCTTTATCTATGGTCGGTCTGCTTTCGCCACAGGTATTGGAGACTGCTGTGTCCCGGAAGCTTGGGGTGGCTCCACGGTTCTGATTGCAACCCCAGCCGTGAAGGTCGAAACCCGGGCCATCTTTTCGCATCCAAAGTTGACAAGGGATACCCCCTCTTGCAGAATCCGCGCCTCGCAGTTGGAGTTGACTCAGAACGACTGTGAGCCTGTGGTCCGTGAATGCTTTCCAAGTATTGATCAGTTGTTTCATATCCTGATCCCGTTTGGTAAGCCGCAACTGACCGGAACTGGATCCAGTGTGATTGTGATTGATCCTGATCAATCACAGCGCGACGCCCTTGCGGTCGCGAGTACATTGGCTTCGATTCATATCGCAGCGCTCACGGAGACCTCGGTGTTGTATAATTCCGACGCAACCGCGTAACTGGGGTGTGGCCAAGTGGTTAAGGCAGCGGGTTTTGATCCCGCCATTCGTAGGTTCGAATCCTACCACCCCAGCCATTCTCAACGCTCGACGCGAACAAGGAGTCCACAGTGGCCCAGTTGATGCTGTTTTCCGGAAATGCGACCCCCGATCTCTCTAAAAAGGTGTCCGACTATCTTGCGGTACCGCTCGGTAATGCGAGTGTGGGCCGATTCTCTGACGGCGAAATTGCCATTGAGATTGCTGAAAATGTGCGAGGGCAAGACGTTTTCGTATTGCAATCCACCTGCGCGCCGACAAATGACAATCTGATGGAATTGATTGTGATGTGCGACGCGTTGCGGCGTGCATCTGCCTCTCGAATTACCGCGGTCGTTCCCTATTTTGGGTATGCTCGACAAGATCGTCGACCACGTTCTGCCCGCGTCCCTATTACCGCAAAGGTGGTTGCCGATATCATGGTCGGTGTCGGAATTGATCGTGTACTGACCGTCGACTTGCATGCCGATCAGATCCAGGGATTTTTCGACGTTGCCGTGGATAACATCTATGCCACTCCAGTGATGCTCGAAGACATCCAGCGCCATCAACCCAAAGATGTCACAGTGGTCTCCCCTGACGTCGGCGGCGTGCTGCGCGCGCGCGCGATGGCAAAGCTGATTGATACTGATCTCGCGATCATCGACAAACGGCGTCCACGAGCAAATCAAACGGAAGTGATGAATATCATCGGCGATGTCGATGGCCGGACATGTTTGATTGTCGATGACATCGTTGATACCGCAGGCACGCTCTGCAATGCCGCCAAGGCACTCAAGGAGGCTGGTGCGAAACGTGTCGTCGCCTACTGCACGCATCCGGTATTGTCAGGGCGTGCACTCGAAAATTTAACCGGAAGTGCGCTTGACGAACTGGTGGTGACTGATAGTATCCCGCTCCGCCCAGAGCTAGTTGACTCTGGCCGAGTGCGCGTCATGACGATTGCCGAGTTATTAGGTGAAGCAGTGCGACGCGTGAGTAACGAAGAATCCATCAGCGCGATGTTTCGATAACGCGCTGACTCATGGCCCTTGGGCCACCACTGTGCCGACATGGTCGAGTGTCGGCCTAGACTGCAAAGGAGAACTGCATGTCTGATTATCGTTTAAACGCGGAAACGCGAAATACAGCAGGGAAAGGTTCGAGCCGCCGCCTGCGTCGACTGGAAGGTCTGGTTCCTGCCGTGATTTATGGCGGCGAAACGGCTCCTCTGTCGATTCAGGTGGCCCATAAGGATCTCATGCGTGCCCTCGAAGAAGAGGCGTTTTACTCATCGGTGATTACGCTCACGCTCGATGGCACTGAAGAGCCTGTTATTTTGAAAGCACTGCAACGGCATCCAGCGAAGCCGATCCTGTTGCATGCGGACTTCCAGCGCGCCTCTGCAAATACCATGCTGAAAGTGCATGTCCCGTTACACTTCACCAACGAAGCCAACTGTATTGCAGTGAAGCAGCAAGGTGGTGTGGTGCATCACGAGATGGTTGAAGTGGAAGTCAGTTGCGCATCGAAAGACTTACCGGAGTACATCGAAGTCGATCTAATCGCCGTCGAGCTTGATCAAGTCGTGCATTTGTCAGACCTGATCGTGCCACCGGGCGTCACCTTGGCTGCCCTCTCCCATGGTTCTGATCTCCCAGTGGTCAGCATCCACAAGGCGAAGGGTGCAACAGCAACAGACAGTGAGTCTGGCGACAACGCGTGAGTCTGATTCAGCTCATCGCCGGTCTTGGCAACCCAGGACCGGAATACGCCGAAACCCGGCATAACGCCGGATTTTGGCTGTTGGATGCGCTGCTTCAACAGGCCAATGGGACCTGGGTCAGCCAGTCCAAATTTTTTGGGCTGGCAAGCCGGTGCCAAATTGGTTCCCAGTCAGTTCATGTGTTGAAACCAACCACTTTCATGAATAAATCTGGCCAGTCCGTCTTGGCCATGGCTCAATTTTATAAAATTCCTCCTGAGGCGATTCTGGTCGTCCACGATGAGCTGGATATTTTCCCGGGAGAAATTCGGATTAAGCGTGGCGGCGGACACGGCGGGCACAATGGGCTTCGTGATTTGCATCGTGTGCTCGGTGACTCCTACGCCCGCATCCGCGTCGGGATCGGTCATCCCGGACACAAGTCCGAGGTTTTAAACTACGTACTCGGCAAGCCGCGGATGGATGACCGAAACGCGATGGACGACGCCATTCGTGCCACACTCTCGTGGCTTCCAGACATTGTCCGTGGCGAGTGGAACGCCGCCATGAACGCTCTACATCAGCGCCAAGGAGACTCTAGTGGGATTTAAATGCGGCATCGTCGGTTTACCGAATGTGGGCAAATCCACGCTATTTAATGCGCTTACGCGCGCTGGGATCGAAGCGCAAAACTTCCCGTTTTGCACGATTGAGCCGAACGCAGGTATTGTGCCAATCCCCGATCCACGACTCGATGCGCTCGCCAAGATCGTGCATCCCGAACGGATCGTCCCCACCACGATGGAGTTTGTCGACATTGCAGGACTTGTCGCTGGCGCAAGTAAAGGCGAGGGGCTCGGCAATCAGTTCTTGGCAAATATCCGCGAGACCGATGCCATCGCTCATGTGGTGCGATGCTTTGACGATGCCAACATCATCCATGTGGCCGGACAGGTGGATCCCTTGTCTGATATTGAGGTGATCAATACCGAACTTGCGCTCGCAGATCTTGAGTCTGTTGAAAAGTACGCGTTCAAAGCACAGAAACAAGCCAAAGGCGGCGACAAGGATGCGAAGGCTCTTGTCGCCCTGTGCGAGAAAATGCTTCCAGTGCTCAATGAAGCAAAGCCCATCCGAGTTCTGGATCTCAGTGAAGACGAGCATCGGATTCTGACGTCGCTCCATCTACTGACAGTGAAGCCCACCCTCTACATTGCGAACGTCGCCGAGGATGGCTTTATTGACAATCCTTGGTTGGATGCGGTGTTGCAACATGCGGCCGCAGAAGGTGCGCAAGTTGTTCCTATTTGCAACAAGATTGAAGCCGAAATCGCCGAGCTCGAAGATGACGAAAAAAGCATGTTTCTCAGTGAAATGGGTCTCGAGGAAGCAGGTCTTGATCGCCTGATTCGGGCAGGATACTCCTTGCTTGGTCTGCAAACCTATTTCACCGCGGGCGTTAAGGAAGTGCGCGCCTGGACGATTCCCGTGGGAACGACTGCACCGCAGGCCGCCGGGAAAATTCATACCGACTTTGAAAAAGGATTCATTCGGGCTGAAGTCATCGCGTATGACGACTTTGTGAGCCTCGGCGGAGAACAAGGCGCAAAAGATGCGGGGAAGTGGCGCCTCGAAGGCAAAGAGTACGTTTGCAAAGACGGCGATGTGGTGCATTTCCGATTCAACGTCTAGCGCTTGGATTCTTTGACAGTCAGATCAAATCTGGTATCTTTCGCGCCTCTTCGAATACGGCTATGTAGCTCAGCTGGTTAGAGCACAGCACTCATAATGCTGGGGTCCCCCGTTCAAGTCGGGGCATAGCCACCATT
>JAGYKJ010000002.1 GCA_018401755.1 Litorivicinus sp. | reverse complement strand
ACGTCCACCTCCACAACCTGAGTGCTATGGCGTTGAGTGACCACCCCTGGGATTGATAATCGACCCATTAACGACTGAGCATGCTGAGCCACTGTATGCGGTCGTGGACAGCGTTCAACGACCCGACCCTGATCCATCCGAATGATGGTATCTGCGAGCCTTGATACTTCAGCCGACGCGTGACTGACATAGATAATCGGCACCTTAAGATCGTCACGAATCCGCTCAAAGACCGCCATCAATTCCTCCTTACGAGGCTCATCGAGGGCAGCCAGTGGCTCATCTGCCAACATCAAACTGGGTGAGGACAATAATGCACGTCCGATTGCCACACGCTGCTTCTCGCCACCTGACAACGCGGTGGGGTGACGGCTCAACAGATGGCCAATACCTAAAATCTCGACCGTCTCATCCAACGATCCCAGCGCCTGTCGCGTCCCGAGAAATCGCTGCCCGTACCGGAGATTTTCCAAGACAGTCATATGCGGGAAAAGACGCGGATCCTGAAAAATGTAGGCCAGTTGCCGCAAGTGTGTCGGAATACGAATGCCCTTCTCTGTGTCGAGAAGGACTCGCTCCCCAAGGACAATGCGGCCAACGCGCGGGTTCAGGATCCCAGCCACAGCGTGGATCAATGAGGTTTTACCAGCACCAGAGGGTCCGAATAGTGCTGTCAGCCCTGGCTCGAATTGCACATGGATGTCGAGCGAGAACTCCCCAAGTTGATGCTCGATATCGACGTGCAGCATTACAACCCCCCTTGCTGACGGCCAACTTTTCGGGCAATCAGCTCTGAAAATAACAGTGCAAGCATTGAGATCGTCACCGAAATCATCACCAATGCCATTGCCGCGTCTTCCTTACCGGGAACCTGTAAAAACGCATAGATCGCTGATGGGATGGTTTGTGTTTGTCCCGGGATATTGGAGACGAAGGTAATCGTTGCACCGAACTCACCCATGGCCTTCGCAAACGCTAAAATTGAACCCACCACGATGCCCGGTAGCATCAGTGGAAATGACACAGTCCAAAATACCCAGCGTGGCGATGCACCCAAGGTGGCGGCTGCTTGTTCATATTGTGGATCGATGGACTCAATCTGCAACCGAATGGCGCGTACCATCAAGGGAAATGCCATCACCGCAGCAGCCAGCGCAGCACCTGTCCAACGAAAGGCAAAGACAATCCCAATCTCCGCAAGTAGGCCGCCGATGGGGCCCTGCGTTCCCATCGATAGCAAGAGCAGGTACCCAGTCACCACAGGAGGAAGCACCAGTGGTAAATGAACGAGACCGTTCAGGAGGGCCTTGCCGGGAAAGGACCAACGCGCAAGCGCATAGGCCACCAAGACGGCAATGGGAATACTCGACACCGTGGCGACTACAGCCACCTGTAACGACAAGAGAATCGCTGCCCACTCGTTTGGACCCAAAGCCATCGACACCATTAAAAGTTCACGATAAACCCCTGACGCGCGAAGGCGTCACGGGCCTGAGGTGAGGATAGAAAACGAAGAAACTGATCTTGGGAGGCGCGATCTCGCTGCTTAATTGCGGCTATCGGATAGACAATCGGGGGATGTGAATCATGGGGAAAAACGGCGAGCTGTTGCACCCGAGGCTCTGATTGAACGTCGGTGGCATACACAATTCCGTGAGACGCTTCGCCGCTTGCCACCAATCGTAATGCTGCACGCACGTTGTCTGCTTGCGCCACCCGCGGCTCAATGGCGTCCCACAGACCGAGACTCCCAAGCGCTGCCTTCCCATAGATTCCGGCAGGCACTGCGTCAACAAGCGCCATTGCCAACCTGGACTGTCCGACAAGCGCCACAAGATCAAGACGCGAATCCAGAACCACTGACGGCGCATCTCTGTCATGGCCAATTAATACCAGAGCATTCATGACCAGATCACGGCGAGTTTCCGGGATCAACAAATCCTCTTGTTGCAATTGGTCCATCCAGTCTGTGCTTGCTGAAATAAAAATATCTGCCGGCGCCCCCTGCTGAATCTGGCGCGCAAGTGCTGACGAACCGGCAAAGGACACCACCAAGTCAATGCCGGTTGCTGCTTCAAACTCAACCTCAATCGCATCTAACGCAGAATACAAACTCGCAGCCGCAAATACCGTCACAGACGCCGCCTGCGCGAAATGCGCACCCGCGAGTACGCCAAGGGCAATCAAGATGCGCGTAATCATGCCGTCTCCTGCGTTATATTTTCAAAAATATAACGAATATCTCGGAAGAATCCCTGTTCTGTCAAGCAGCGGCCTTTGCCAGCAGTCCATAGTCCGACTCAATTGGACGCATTTATATATACGATTTAGTTATTTCTATATAACTATGTAGTCTAAAGACGTTCTTCACTCACGCTCTTAAGGAGTTACTCATGGATAATGCAATCATTGGACTTCCTCGCTTAAACGAAAATGCGCCGGCATTTGATGCAGAAACAACAGAAGGCCGCAAAACCCTTGACGACTACCGCGGCCAATGGCTCGTTCTGTTTTCACACCCTGCCGACTTTACCCCTGTGTGCACCACTGAGTTCATGGCATTCGCCCAACGTGAAGCTGAATTCGCAAAACGCAATTGCGCACTCTTGGGTCTGTCCATCGACAGCACCCACTCACACATTGCCTGGGTCAAAAACATCAAAGATAACTTTGACGTGGAGATTGGTTTTCCAATCATCGCTGATCTATCAATGGATGTTGCACGCGCCTATGGCATGATTCATCCAGGTGCTGCTGATACCTCGGCGGTCCGAGCGACCTTCCTGATCGACCCCGATAGCAAGCTGCGCGCCATGGTCTACTACCCGATGAGTAACGGACGCTCGATTGATGAGTTCATCCGACTATTGGATGCAATGCAGACCTCCGATACGCACGGCGTTGCGACCCCTGAGAATTGGAAACCAGGCGACGACGTGATTGTTCCGCCCGCCAAAACGGCGACTGAGGCGATGGCACGCATGCACAATGGCGAATATACCTGTAAAGACTTTTACTTCTGCACGAAGTCACTCTAAGCGGGCATGACGAGGGTGCTTCGGCACCCCTCGACCGACTACAGTGACAGTGCCTGGAGCGAGCTCACGGCTCCAATGAGCACCGCATAGCGTCCACCTTTGGCAACAGTGACCACCATAAGAAAACGCCACAATGGCTCCCGCATCGCACCTGCAACACAGGTCAGGGGATCACCAATGACCGGTACCCAACTCGCCAGTAGACTCATCCAGCCCCACCGTAAATACCAGTGTTCGACCCGAACTAGACGCTCGGTCGACGCGATCGAGAGTCGAGCTCGCATCCAAGCGAATCCCCAGCGTCCAATCCCCCAATTGATCACCGCACCCAGCACATTACCGAAGGTAGCGACCCACCACAGTATCCATAGGGGATCGTTGCCATAGACAATCAGCGCGGTGAGTACCGCTTCAGATTGTGCTGGAAAGAGGGTTGCAGCAATCAGCGCAGACAAAAATAAGCCAAGCAATCCCATGGATACCCTTGCGTGAATGCACCCTCGCAACGAAGGCGTGATCGCGACCCTGACTTACGAGGGCTTCTGAATATCGTCTTTGACCTTCCGGGTCAACTGCGCAACCTGCTCATCAGTCAAATCGAATTTTTCTTGCAAGGCATCCAAGATTGCTCGCTCGGAGTCATCTAATACTCCGTCTGCATAGGCGGAGCGAAGTTCTTCTTCGTAAATGACACGACGACGTGCCATCTGATTGGCAAAAGACGACGCCACGATACCGGTCAACATCGCGACCGTACAGACACCCATAAAGGCAGTGAATAAGGACAACACTTGACCAATCGGTGTCACAGGGGAGACATCCCCATAGCCCACCGTGGTCAAGGTAATCACAGCCCAATAGATCGAATGCGGAATGGTCGCGAACTTCTCCGGTTGCGCGTCATGCTCGGCAAAAAACATCAACGAGGAGGACAGCAAAATCACAATCAATAAGATGTAGAGCGTCGCAATAAACGACCGCTTTTCTGCGCGAATCGCCTCAAACAAATCTTCAATGGCAGAACTGTAATGAGAGAGTTTGAGCACCCGAATCAGTCGCAAGACACGCAACACACGGAGGTCAGCGCCCGGGAATAGGAGTTGTAAGTAGAATGGCAAAATCGCAAGAAAATCGACAAGGCCATGAAAACTGAGCGCATACCGTTTCCGTTCAGCCATTGGACTGAGCTCTGCACGCTCCGGTACCGTCCAGAGTCGGAGCGCATACTCGGCAGTAAATACCACCACAGAAAACACTTCAAATTGATGGAACCAACTTCCGTAATGTTGATAGAGCGTCGGCACAGACTCGGCAATCACGGCGGCAATGTTGAACAACACCAACAGTGTGAAAAAGCGATCTATCCAAAGGCTGTAGACGTCTGAGTCATCACCCTTCTCCAAAAGCTCATATAAACGACGTCGAGTTAGCATCTTCTATATCCGTTCTTATTATCAACTCAAACCAACGTGGCATGTTCCGCACGCGCTGCACACAATATCGCAGTTGCTCAAAAATATTCACTTCTTTTTAAGATCGAATCTGTGTCGAAAAAAACCCGCGAATAGTCGCGGGCTCTTCTCCAATCGATCTAAAAGACCGCAATGCGATGTTATTTGGATTCAAATCGGTCGGCGTTCATGACCTTGACCCAGGCGTCAACAAAATCCTGCACAAACTGTGCTTGCTGGTCGTCTTGGGCATAATGCTCACTGTAAGCACGCAAAATCGAATTCGATCCAAACACCAGATCAACGCGTGACGCAATCCAACGTGCCTCACCCGTTTGACGATCCCGAATCTCATAACGATTGCGCCCAACAGGCACCCAACTGTACGTCATGTCCGTGAGATGCACAAAAAAGTCAGTAGTCAATTGACCGACCCGATCGGTCAGAACACCCGCTTGGCTGCCATGCGCATTGGCACCAAGTACGCGCAACCCGCCGACTAAGACCGTCATCTCCGGGGCTGACAGACCCATCAACTGGGCGCGATCGAGCAGAAGCTCCTCAGCAGGTGCACCGATTTGCGGCGTAAGCCAGTTGCGGAATCCATCTGCAATAGGTTCCAACACGGCAAAGGACTCGACATCAGTCATTGCCTGAGACGCATCCCCGCGGCCAGGTAAAAACGGGACGCGGACTGGATAGCCCGCCTCGGCAGCGGCATCCTCAACAGCCGTATTACCGGCCAAGACAATCACGTCCGCCACACTGATCTGGTGCGCAAGTGCGATTGGCTCAACAACTGCCAAAACCCGAGCTAACCGGTCAGGCTCATTCCCTTCCCAGGTATTCTGTGGCGCAAGACGAAGACGCGCACCATTCGCGCCACCCCGCTTATCGGAACCGCGATAGGTGCGCGCACTGTCCCACGCAGTCGCAATCCGATCAGCCACCGAGAGCCCACTGGCCCGAATTGCCGCCGCCACTGCCGAGACGTCATAGTCCTTAACACCGGCAGGCACAGGATCCTGCCAAATTAAGTCTTCAGCAGGCACATCGGGGCCGACATAGCATGCCTTGGGACCTAAGTCTCGGTGTGTCAATTTAAACCAAGCACGCGCAAAAACGTCGGAGAAATAGCCAGGATCCTTGTAAAACCGCTCCGAGATCTCTCGATACACCGGATCTTTGATCATCGCCATATCCGCATCAGTCATCATCGGATTCACGCGAATACTCGGATCCTCAACATCCACAGGCATATCAGCTTCATCGATATCAATTGGCTCCCACTGCCAGGCTCCAGCGGGACTTTTCTTCAGCTCCCACTCGTACTTAAATAGCAATTCAAAGTAGCCGTTATCCCAGCGTGTCGGGTGAGTCGTCCAAGCGCCTTCAATTCCACTCGTCACGGTATCGCGGCCAACACCACGTCCGACATGATTGTTCCATCCAAGCCCCTGTTCGAACACATCAGCAGCCTCAGGATCAGCGCCCAAATTGGACGCCAGGCCGTTGCCATGCGCCTTCCCAACAGTGTGACCGCCTGCGGTCAACGCGACCGTCTCTTCATCGTTCATCGCCATCCGACGGAACGTTTCTCGCACATCCTGAGCTGTTCGCAACGGATCGGGCTGACCGTTCACCCCCTCAGGGTTCACGTAAATCAGTCCCATCTGTACTGCAGCTAACGGATTTTCGAGGGATTCACGGGCACTGTCTTCGTAACGACTCGCATCCAGCCAGGCCTTCTCTGAGCCCCAATAGACATCTTTTTCAGGATGCCAGATATCCTCACGCCCAAATGCAAACCCGAAGGTTTTCAACCCCATGGACTCATAGGCAATCGTGCCTGCCAGAATCATCAAATCTGCCCAACTGATGGCATTGCCATATTTCTTCTTGATCGGCCAAAGCAAACGACGCGCTTTATCCAGGTTGACGTTGTCTGGCCAGGAGTTCAGCGGCGCAAATCGCTGGTTGCCAGTCCCGGCGCCGCCTCGCCCATCAGCAATACGGTATGAACCCGCGGCATGCCACGCCATCCGAATCATCAAGCCACCATAGTGACCCCAGTCTGCCGGCCACCAGGCTTGACTATCGGTCATCAGTGCGTGCACATCTGCCTTTAAGGCATCCACATCCAATGTGCTAAGCGCCTTGCGATAGTCAAAGTCGGCAGGCAGTGGATTCGTCTTCTGATCGTGTTGATGCAAAATATCGAGATTGAGTGCATTCGGCCACCACGCCATAGGCGTCGATCCAACTGCTGTATTCGCGCCATGCATGACAGGGCATTGGCCCTTGTTTGATGCAGTCTCCATTGCTCTTTCTCCTCAAGCGATGCGTGTTACTGAATTCGCAGCGCACCGTCAGGGTGCGCCTCTTCTCACCGCTGAAGTTAAAGGAGGTCATCGATAGAGTATAAATGTATTTAAAAATGTGATTGATAGATATCAACTATATTAAGGTCACAGTCTTCGGACTATCCCCACACTCGGTCACTCGGATGCCCGAGCAAATCCAACATCGATGGAGACACCTTCCATTGGCGATGACCCTCTGTTTCGACACTGATGGTTTTTTGATTCAGGCGCACCACAACGCCTCGGTGATATCGACCCTGTCGATCCTGAAAGCCGACACGATCACCTGCCGAAAAGGCAGACATCAACGCAGTACTCCGCGCTTGATGAATCAATTTAAGACGCTCCACGATCAGTTGGTTCAGATACTGGAGATCCGCCTCATCGAGTTGCTTAATGGCCTCAATTGCAGATATGCGATCAATAATTTTGACACGGCTCTCATTCATCCTCTGCCCTACCCACCCAGTGCAATTAATGTCATATATAACCCTGTCCCCACAATGATACTCAGCAACACGTGACGAAATAAACAATGCACGATAACTGTGGCGCCGACTCCGCTTGCAACCGCGAGAACGGATCTCATCTGATCCAAAGGCATTCCACTGATGCCATAGACCACCAAGACAACCATCACCATTGGTGGCAGGAGACGGCCAAAGCGCTGAATCAACGGATGATCAGCCACCCCAGCCAAGGCCACAAAGGGAAAGGCACGGGTGATAAAGGTCGCGACGGCCATGGTAACAAGGACCATTAGGACCTCGGTGTTGTCCACATATCCTCCTTCCGCACCAGCCATCCCAACAGCACCACAGCCGCGGAGAGTGCCAGAATCAGAAACTGATCTGGTGCAATCCAGAGCGCCATTGCTGAGATACCAACGGCGACCAACAGGGGTTCAATCCGACGAATCTGGAACCATTGTTCGATGAGTAACACGACGAATAGGGCAACGAGCGTGAATTCGAGACCCGCAGCCGAGATCTCAAAGGTTACCCCCAGCAATGCGCCCAAGCCGCAACCTAAGATCCAATAGGACTGATTCAAGGCAGTGAGCCATCCATAGAAGGCATGGCGATTGACAGGGTCTGGAATCGAGCGGGAGGTGACGAGCGAGTAGGTTTCGTCAGTGAGGCCAAACACCAAATACCACTTCAGCGCACCCGACTGTGGATAACGATCTAACACGGATAGCCCATAGACCACATGGCGCGCGTTCATCAGTAAGGTGGATAAAAATACGTCAGGAAGACTCGCACCAGCCGCCAGCAGACCTACCGCCATAAACTGGGCAGCACCGGCGTAGACAATCACACCAGCCACCACCGCCAGCCACCAAGATAGGTCCAGTCCTGCAAACAGAACCCCAAAGGCCATGCCGAGAGGAAGATACCCAAATAGGACCGGCAACGAGGCTCGAAAGGCCGTTCGCCAGGCTGTCATCAGGCAGACTGTTGCGCCGGATACCAGCCCATCAACTCCCGACGAATCAACCCCTCTAGAATCGCCAAGCCTTCGTCAGAATCGTTCAAACAGGCCAACGCGGTCAGATGCTCACCACCGGCCTCTTCAAAGGTCTCTTGCAGACCAATCTGAATTTCCTCCAAGGTCTCAACACAATCTGAAAAGAACGCTGGAGAGACCACAGCAACGTGACGGACCCCAGCCTGCCCAAGCTCCGCAATCAGCTCATCCGCGTAGGGTTTGAGCCACTCTTTTGGTCCAAATCGGGATTGAAATGCAACCCGATATTGATCGGCCGGCCATTGCAGTGCCTCGCGCAATAATCGCGCGGTCTTCTGGCATTGGCAGTGATAGGGATCGCCCTTTAACAAATACTCTTTAGGCACCCCATGAAAACTCGCGACCAGAATCTCCGGTGGCGTCTCCATGGCATCAATCTGACGCCGAACATGCGCGGCCAAGTGTGTGATGTACATCGGATCATCATAGAAAGGGGGTACCACACGCAGTGTGGGCTGCCAACGCATCGCTTTTAACGTATCACCCAGTCGATCCACCACCGATCCTGTGGTGCTGGCGGAATACTGTGGATAGAGCGGAAGGCACACAATCCGCGTGCAACCACCATCCATCAGGGCTTGCACCCGGTCCGGAATCGATGGTTGTCCGTACCGCATGGCATAATCGACCGTGATCCCCGAATCCGCGAATCGACTCGCCATGGCGTCGGCTTGGGCACGGGTAAAGGTCCTTAATGGCGACTCATCGAGATCGGTATTCCAGATTTTTCGGTAAGCCCGACCTGACTTACTGGGCCGAAACGTCAGAATGGGTCCCTGTAAAATCAACTGCCACAGTGGTTTTGGCAGCTCAACCACGCGTTGATCGCTCAGAAACTCACTCAAATAGCGCCGCATGGACCAGTAATCCGTCCCATCAGGCGTTCCCAAATTAATGAGTAGGACGCCAATCTTCGGCGCTGGAATGATTGGATGATCCGCTGGGCAAGTTGTCATGAGTACATCTCTCGAGTGGCTAAAGCGTGCAGTAATCGCAACATCAATTCAGGATCTTTCACGCCACACAGCTCGCGCGCAGAGTGCATGGCTAAGGTTGCCATACCCAGATCAACTGTCTCGATTCCCAACCGACTGGCTGTAATCGGCCCAAGGGTACTGCCACACCCCACATCTGCACGGGAAGAAAAATACTGTAACGGGACGTCCGCCCGCTGCGCGGCCTGTTCCACAATGCCCTGACTCAGCGCCGTGGTCGCATACCGATGATTGGCATTGATCTTCACAACAGGACCCTCGTTGAGCAAAGGACGGTGGCCTTCGTCGTGCTTGGCTGCGAAATTCGGGTGCACCGCGTGCCCATTATCGACGGAGACAAGTAGACTTGACGCCCGCACACGCTCAAAGGCATCCGCTGGTGTCACCCGACGCAACACCGACTCCAAAAACGGGCTATCCGCCCCAATCGCCGACTGACTACCCACTTCTTCGTGATCGTTTAAGACCAACATCGTGCCGTCAGGGGTATGCGCTGTGCGAACCAAGGCCTCGGTTGTGACCCAACAACTCAGCAAATTGTCCAGACGCGCACTGGCAATGAATTCCTCATGCAACCCAATGATCTGACCAAAATCGGTCGGATAAAAACACAGCTCAAACGCGGCAATTTCGTCAATACTCCGATCCAACTCAGACGCAAGCAACGCTTTGAAATCCAACTCAGCGTCCGCATCGGCCCGCGCAATTAATACCGGCAAATGATCCTGTGCATTGATCGTCCGATGACTGTTTGCATCCCGATCCAAGTGAATGGCGAGGCTTGGAATGATCCCAATCGGACGCTCAAAATCGACCAGCTCAGACAAGACCCCACCTTGATTGGTCAAGGCCACGCGACCGGCTAATGACAGATCGCGATCGAACCATGGAGCCAGCAACGCCCCCCCATAGACTTCAACGCCAATCTGGAAGTATCCATGGCGCTTGATCACTGGCTGGGGCCGGACGCGCAGATTTGGGCTGTCAGTATGTGCGCCAAAAATTGTCCAGGCATCCACATCCTGAGGCTGTCGCCATGCAATCAAGGAGCCATCTTGGCGAGTCACAAAATACCCTTCGCCAGACTCAAGCGTCCATTGCTGTCGCAGATCCAATTCAAGAAACCCAGCATGTGCCAGGCGATTCGCGACCTGCCTCACAGCATGCCAAGGGGTGGGGGCTGCATCGAGAAAGGCGATTAATGCCTGTGGGTCGACATCCAAGGGGGCACGGCTCAATTTATTACTCCAAGGTCTTGCGTTTCTGCACTGAAGGAAGCATAACAGGGGAGATGGGGACCCGAACAATGCGATCCAAGATATCAAGTGTACTCTCGACGGTCATGATCGGCGCTCTTTGCGCGTGGTCTGCTCCTGGATTTGCCGTGGTTGTCGAACCAGCACCCCAAGATCGAGAGCTGGCACGAATCATCACGCGCGAACTGGAACGACGCCACTTGGCCGCAGAAACCCTGTTCGATAGTCGTCGTCCACAAGTTGGACAACTCATTCTAAACGCCTTTGATCCCTCTCGCTCGCTACTGACCGAGGAGGATTTGTTTCGGTTCCCAGTGGACTTGCTACCTGACCAAATTGAACGAGGCAGCCTGGATTCTGCCTATCGGCTGTATAACCTGACGTTAAAGCGACAGCGAGAGCGCGGTGAATACTGGTTATCATTGCTTGACTCCAGCCTGTCACAGGTGGATTTGACTGATGACGAGTCATTAGCCTTTCGCGATGCCCAATCCGAGTGGTTGCCCAATACAATGGCGTTACAGCAGTTGTGGCGGCAACAACTCGAGAATGCAGTCATTAATCTCGCGCTGGCCAATCGAACGCCAGCCGATATCGAGAAAGCACTTCGCCGGCGATTCATCAGCCAGTTAAACCGACTTGAACAAACTCGCCCCACCGATGCATTCGAAACCGTGGTGAATGCCTACGCGCGCGCCTATGATCCCCACACCCAGTATCTCCCTCCCGCAGACTCTGAGACCTTTAATATTAATATGTCACTGTCCCTTCAGGGGATTGGTGCAGTGCTTCAGACTGAGGACGAGTTCACCAAGGTGGTTAGCATCATCCCAGGCGGTCCAGCCCAGCGGGATGGGCGTATCAAGCCTGCTGATCGCATCCTGAGTGTAGGCCAGGAGAACGCGGAGCTCGAGGATGTGGTGGGCTGGCGTCTCGATGAGGTGGTGAGCCGGATTCGGGGAGCCAAAGGATCGCTTGTCAAACTGGAAATTCAGTCCGGTGATGGGGACCCTCCTCGGGTGATCGAAATCATACGGGATCGTGTCCAGCTCGAGGAGCAGTCAGCGAAGAAGCATGTTCTCGAGTTGAATGAAGGTCGTGATCAGGTGGGTGTGATCACGGTTCCAACGTTCTACTCGGATTTTGCAGCTCGCCAAGCTGGGGATCCGAACTATCGGAGTACAACCCGCGATGTCGCGCGCCTTCTCAGCGAGTTACGTGCTGAGGGAGTGACAAGCCTTGTCTTGGATCTCCGAAATAACGGTGGCGGTTCATTACAAGAAGCCTATGAACTGTTTGGACTCTTTATCGAAACAGGCCCTGTCGTGCAGATTCGCAGTAGTGGCGGACAAACCGACGTCCGCGGCGATCGCGACCCTGAGATTGCGTGGGATGGTCCATTATTGGTACTGGTGAATCGTTTGAGCGCATCTGCGTCCGAAATTTTTGCGGGCGCCGTGCAGGATTATGGGCGCGGCCTGGTGGTGGGATCGCAAACATTTGGAAAAGGGACCGTGCAAGCCTTGCTCCCCATGGCTGATGGTCAACTCAAACTGACTATTGCTAAATTCTACCGCATCTCTGGTGAGTCAACTCAGAACCAAGGGGTGATTCCTGACATCAGTTTCCCCAGTCCATTTAATAGCAGTGAGATTGGAGAAAGCGCCCTGGAGACTGCCTTACCCTGGGACCAAATTCGGCCGCTTCGGTATCGCCGACTGGGCGACATTGAAGCGGTTGTTCCACCCTTGCTCGCACGTCATCAGGCGCGGATTCAGATCGACCCCAATTTCCAGGTACTCGTAGCACGCGCCAATCGTGCCATTGAGCTATCGAAAGAAGACACAATCTCCCTAAATTTAGAAGCGCGCCAGGCTGAGCGTGCAGCAAATGAAGCCTGGTCACTGACGCTTGAGAACACCCGTCGCACAGCGCTCGGCTTAGCTAATATTGAAAGTATTGACGCCCTGGAAGCAGCGGCGACCGCCAATCGCGATAACCCAGCCGAAGACGCCGCAGTCATCGAAGGGGCTCAGATTTTGTTGGATGCGATTCGGCTCAGTCCGCGTCTCGCGGAAACCGTGGCGGGACCATTGCCAAGGGAGTGACATTCCCGCCTTTGTGATCTTTGATACGGGCCGGGCCATTGGTGTCTACTTCATCGATCCGAATCACGGCGTGCATGGGAATATAGGATCGCTTCACGCCACTGAACTCAGACTTGAGTTTTTCTTCAGAGGGATCGACCAATAATCCACTGCGCTCACCAAAGACAAATTCTTCCACTTCAATAAACCCATAGAGATCACTGGAATACAGCTGACGCGCATAGATTTCGAAGACTTTGTCCTGACTGATAAACTGCACTCGGAACATTGGATCGGATTTTTTCGACATGGCCACCTCAATTAGGCGGCGAAGTGTGGCGATTCCGGACCCCTGCGTCAAGCAACACCCGTGCAATTTCAAAGACTTCGATCTATACTCCGGCCCCTTCAATTGAGGAGATACCATGTCCGCTAAACTCTTCATCAAGACCCATGGTTGTCAGATGAACGAATACGATTCCAATCGCATGGCGGACCTGTTGCATCAAAGTCACGCACTCGATCTCACGACGAACGCAGATGATGCCGATGTGATCCTCATTAATACCTGTTCAATTCGTGAAAAGGCTCAGGAAAAAGTCTTTTCTGAACTCGGGCGTTATCGCGCACTAAAGCAAGCCAACCCCCATCTCATCATTGGCGTGGGTGGCTGCGTTGCATCTCAAGAAGGGGCGGCGATCCGCGAACGCGCACCCTTTGTCGACCTGGTATTTGGTCCACAAACCCTCCACCGGCTGCCGGATATGTTGGATGCTCGACGCCGGGACGGTGAAGCGCAAGTCGATATTAGCTTTCCTGAAATTGAAAAGTTTGATCGCCTTCCGGAACCTCGCCTTGAAGGACCAAGCGCCTATGTGAGCATCATGGAAGGGTGTAGCAAGTACTGCACCTTTTGTGTGGTTCCGTACACCCGGGGCGAAGAAGTCAGCCGTCCGCTCGATACCGTGTTGCATGAAGTCTTGTCAAACGTCGAGCAGGGCGCGCGTGAAATCCATCTGCTTGGGCAAAACGTCAATGCCTATCGCGGGCCAACAGCAGAGGGAGATACTGCGGATCTGGCCGACCTCATCCGGATCATCGCTGAGATTCCAGAAATTGAGCGGATCCGCTTCACCACGTCGCACCCGGTGGAGTTTTCAGACGCGTTGATTCAGTGCTACGCCGATGTTCCAAAACTGGTCAGCCACCTGCATCTTCCGGTCCAAGCAGGCAGCGACCGGATCCTTGCAGCGATGAAACGGGGCCATACGGTCCTCGAATACAAATCCAAGATACGTAAGATTCAAGCGGCACGACCTGGCATCAGCCTATCCTCCGACTTCATCATCGGCTTTCCTGGAGAGACCAACGCAGACTTCGAGCAGACCATGCAACTGATCGACAGTGTCGGATTTGATGTCAGCTTTAGCTTCATTTATTCAGCGCGACCCGGGACCCCAGCATCTGACTATCCAGACACGGTAACCCTGGATGAGAAGAAGGCTCGATTGGCGGCATTACAAGCGCGCATCGGGCAGCATGCACGGAGTATTTCCGAGGCCATGGTCGGCACCACCCAACCTGTCCTCGTGACCGGTCCCTCTAAAAAGGATCCTGGTGAGCTGTCAGGGCGGACCGAGAACAATCGTGTCGTCAATTTCCGTGCAGACCGCGCAGACCTCATCGGTCGTTTTGTGGAATGCGCGATCGAGACAGCCTATCCCAATAGCCTTCGGGGCGTGATGACGGCCCGAGATCCCTGGTAGTGGATATCCGTCATCTGACACTCGAACCCAATGATGTCGATCGACTCAGCCTCTTGTGTGGACAGCACGACAGTCACCTCCGCCTCATCGAATCCCGTCTGAATGTGGCGATTCGAAATCGTGGTAACCAATTCGAGATCGAGGGAGATCCCCTGGCAACCGCGGCCTGTGGTCGATTGCTTGACCAGCTCTACCGTGAAACCCGTCAGGCCACACTCACCAATGACGAGGTTCATTTATTCCTCCAAGAGGCCGCCCACTTTGCCGATGCAGATCAGGCCACTGTGGTGATCGATACGCCAAAGATTAAAGTGCGCGCGCGTGGTCAGCACCAGTGCGACTATATCCGCGCTGTTGGCAGTCATGACGTGAACTTTGGCATCGGACCTGCTGGTACCGGCAAGACCTGGTTGGCCGTCGCCTGCGCCGTCGACGCCCTCCGTCGCGATCGCGTACAGCGAATCGTTCTCGTGCGACCGGCGGTCGAAGCGGGAGAGCGCCTTGGATTTTTACCCGGCGATCTCGCCCAGAAAATTGATCCTTATCTCAGACCGTTATACGACGCTCTGTATGAAATGCTGGGCTTTGAACGCGTCACCAAGCTGGTGGAACGTCAAGTGATCGAAATCGCACCCTTGGCCTATATGCGAGGCCGTACCCTGAACCACAGCTTCATCATTTTGGATGAAAGCCAAAATACCACCCGTGAGCAAATGAAGATGTTCCTGACACGGCTTGGATTTGGCTCAACCGCTGTGATCACTGGCGATCCAAGCCAAATCGATTTACCACGCAAATCAGAGTCTGGACTGATCCAGGCGGAGCAGGTCTTGGCGAAGGTCCAAGGGATTTCAATGACCCGGTTTACCTACAAAGATGTCGTCAGACACCCCTTGGTGGGCCGAATTGTGGATGCCTATGAGCGAGCTGATGACAGCACAGGTTGATTTTCAGAACGCCATCAATGTCACGGCTTGTGACACAGTGCCTTGGGGTCAGTGGGCCGACGCCACCCGACAGCATTTGGGCCTCGCATCCCCTTGCGAGATCACCATCCGTCTCGTCGATGCCCCAGAAAGTTATGCCTTGAATGAAGCCTATCGGGGAAAATCCGCGCCGACCAACGTCTTGTCATTCCCTGCTGACCATGACCTGCCACTGGATGTCCCACTCTTGGGGGACTTGGTGATCTGCCTGCCTGTCGTAAAGGCCGAGGCACGTGACCAAGGAAAGACAGAGACTGCGCATTTGGCACACTTAACCATCCACGGGCTCTTGCACCTGCATGGCTATGATCACGAGACCGAGGAGGATGCATTGGAAATGGAAACACTGGAGATCGGCATTCTCGAAAAACTCGGCTATGCTAATCCCTACCTTAGCGAGGAAGACGCATCCACATGAACGACGGACGAAGTCCCGAGAACCAGGAGCCACGATCCTGGTTCGATCGTCTAGCCAGTGCCATCACTGGTGATTTTGAAACCAAAACGGAGCTCATCCGTGAGTTACGTGAAGCGAAAGATCGTGGCCTATTCAACCAAGAAACCCTCACCATCATGGAAGGCGCTTTGGCTGTCAGCGACATGCAGGTCCGCGAGGTCATGATTCCGCGGGCACAAATGACTGCTATTCGGGTGGACGAGCACCCTGAATCCTTTCTACCCCGGGTGATCGAATCCGCCCACTCCCGTTTTCCCGTCCTCGGTGATCAGACCAGCGAAGTGGTGGGTATTTTGCTGGCCAAAGATCTGCTGCCGTACGTTCTCGAGTCCAACCTTGATCGATTTAATATCAAGGAAGTGGTTCGCCCGGCCCGTCGGGTGCCTGAGAGCAAGCGGTTGGATCAATTGTTGAAAGAATTCCGCGACAATCGCGCGCACATGGCTGTGGTGATCGACGAGTACGGCGAAGTCGCAGGCCTGGTGACAATTGAAGATGTTCTCGAACAGATCGTCGGCGAGATTGAGGACGAACACGATCATGAAGAAGACTCCACCATCCGCCTCCAGAAGGATGGCTCGAGCCTTGTGAAAGCGATCACCGAGATCAGTGATTTCAATGACAGCTTTAGCACCCAATTCTCCGACGAAGAGTTCGATACCATTGGCGGCTTGGTCACCCACGCCTTTGGCCATCTACCCACCCGTGGTGAGACCGTCACCATTGACGGGCTGGTCTTCACTGTCCTCAATGCCGACAATCGACGTATTCGGCTACTGGAGGTCAGACCACCCAATGCGGATCGGTCACTCTAGCGCCCGCGCGCTCGCACTTGGTGCGGGCGCCCTCTTTCCACTGGGCTTTGCGCCGTTTTCGCTCTGGGTTATGCCACTCGTGAGCCTGGCAGTGCTGTTTGCCTTACTCAATTGGCGCCCCGGGTTTTGGCTCGGCTGGTGGTTTGGCTTGGGCCAATTTGGGGTTGGAGTCAGTTGGGTGTATGTCTCCATGACGGTCCATGGTGGAGCTTCACCACTGCTCGGGGGCACATTAACTGGCCTATTCGCGGGCGGTTTGGCGCTTTTTCCAGGGCTCGTTGGAATGGGCTTTGCACGCTGGCAACATCACTGGCCGCACTTGATTGGCCGGGTCGCGCTGTGGGCCACGTTGTGGTGCACTCTCGAAGCGCTCCGCAGTTGGATCCTGACCGGGTTTCCTTGGCTGTTATTGGGTCACTCCGCACTCGATAGTCCATGGGCAGGATGGCTCCCTTGGATTGGAACCTATGGGGTCTCAGCCTTGATGGCGACCACTGCGGCGCTGGTAGTGATAAGCCTGCAGCAACACCGTTGGCTGGTGATGGCCGGCGGGCTTCTCGGCTCAGGTCTGCTGTTACCTCCAGCCCAAACAACTCCTGGCGACACCCTATCCATCGCACTCTGGCAACCCATGATCGCCCAAGCGGAGAAATGGACTGCGCGGGCACAACCGCGGATCATCGCTGATCATCTCCGGCTAGGGCTTCCGACAGATGTGGCCTTGATCGTTTGGCCTGAAACGGCCCTTCCCATGACGGAAGCCGAGGCAGGAACGCTTCTATCTGGCATCACCACAACACTCCAAACGCACGATCAAGGGCTTTTGACAGGGGTCTTGGGTGAGTATGACGGACGATACACAAATCGCTTTATTGGAGTCGGCGCAGCGTCTGGAACCTATGACAAATCGCGACTGGTTCCATTTGGCGAATATGTGCCGTTGGAATCGCTGCTGCGCGGTCTGATTGCATTTTTTGATCTCCCTATGTCGGTGATTGTTCCGGGCCCAGAGCAAGGGTTATTTCAGTTCCGAGGGATTGCGCTTGCACCATTGATTTGTTACGAGATCGCATATAGTGGCCTGGCACGTTCGCTGAGTCGTGATGCAGAGGTCATCGTCACAATCAGTAATGACACCTGGTTCGGCGCATCGATCGGCCCAGATCAGCATTTAGAAATCGCACGCATCCGAGCGGCCGAACTCGGTAAGCCAGTCATCCGGGCAACCAATGACGGCCTAACAGCAAGTATCGATGCACAAGGCCGGGTCATTGACCAACTGCCACGATTCACCCAAGCGGTCCTTACCACCACCACCACTCCCCACAGTGGTGAGTCTTTTTACGGTCGTGCCGGCGAGGCACCCTTGGTGATTCTGTTGGTCGTATTTCTCACCCTCACCCGACAGATTTCGGGTCAAAAGCAGATCGATTCAGACTGATCCTTTCCCCTAAGCCGATCGAGCGGCTATCCTTAGCGCTTTTACGAGGAACTCGGCGCATCATGGAGCGCGATTACCAACCATCCGTTATCGAATCAAAGGTGCAAGCCGCATGGGATGCGGAAGGCGTATTCAGCCGCTCCGAGGATCCTGCCAAACCAAAATTCTACTGCCTGTGCATGTTCCCCTACCCCTCTGGGAAATTACACATGGGCCATGTCCGAAACTACACCATCGGGGATGTGATCAGTCGCTATCTGACGATGAACGGGTACAACGTGTTGCAACCCATGGGTTGGGACGCGTTTGGCATGCCTGCGGAGAACGCCGCAATCAAAAACCAAGTACCCCCTGCCGCTTGGACCTACGACAACATTGCACACATGCGAGGCCAGCTGAAGCAGTTAGGCTTTGGCTATGACTGGAATCGTGAGCTCGCCACCTGCACCCCGGATTACTATCGTTGGGAGCAATGGCTATTCACCCGCATGCTCGAGCGCGGTCTCGCCTATCGGAAAAAAGCCCGAGTGAACTGGGATCCCGTCGATCAAACCGTCCTTGCAAACGAGCAAGTCATTGATGGACGCGGATGGCGTTCCGGTGCCTTGGTCGAGCAGCGCGAAATCGAGCAATGGTTTATCCGCATTACCGATTACGCAGACCAACTGCTCGACGATTTGGACACTGTGGACTGGCCTGAACAGGTCAAAACCATGCAGCGCAATTGGATTGGTCGTTCCCAAGGTGTGGAGTTTTCCTTTGCACGCCCAGGCCACACTGAGCGCTTGGAGGTCTATACCACGCGCCCCGATACCATCATGGGGATTACCTACGTCGCCATCGCACCCACCCATCCGATCGCCACCAAAGCAGCCGAATCGCGCCCAGAGCTTGCCGCATTCATTGCCGACTGCACGCGGATCAAAGTAGCAGAAGCCGATTTAGCCCAGGCCCCGAAGTTGGGGATGGCGACCGGCGAGTCGGTGATCCATCCCCTCACCGGTGAAGAGCTACCCATTTGGATCGCCAATTTCGTGTTGATGGAATATGGCTCAGGCGCGGTCATGGCTGTGCCAGCCCATGATCAACGAGACTGGGAATTTGCGACACAATATGGACTTCCGATTCGGGCTGTGATCGCCCCCCAAGGCGAGGACCCAACCTACGACATCGGGCAAGCTGCCTGGACCGAGAAGACCGGAATGACCATCGCATCTGGCGAGTTCGACGGCCTACCCTTCGCGGCTGCCTTTGATGCGGTTGCAGCGCGCCTGGAAGCCCTCGGCATTGGTCGGGTCACGACCAACTATCGACTGCGCGATTGGGGGATTGGTCGGCAGCGCTATTGGGGATGCCCCATCCCTGTCATCTATACCGATGAAGGCATCAAGCCAGTCGGTGATCATGCGCTGCCTGTGGTACTCCCTGAGGATGTGGTGGTTGATGGTCAAGGCAGTCCATTGGTGCGGCGCCATGACTTTGTTCAGACAATAGATCCAGAGACTCAGCGACCCGCGCAACGCGAAACCGATACCTTTGATACCTTCATGGAGTCCAGTTGGTACTACGCCCGGTTTGCCAGTGCATTCAGTCAAGACGCCATGCTCGATCGCCACGCCAATTATTGGCTTCCAGTCGATCTCTACATTGGCGGTATTGAGCATGCCATTTTGCATCTGCTGTATGCGCGCTTTTTCCACAAGGTCTTGCGTGATCTTGGACTCCTCACCAGTGATGAGCCGTTCAAAAAGCTCCTGACCCAAGGCATGGTGCTCAAAGACGGCTCAAAAATGTCCAAGTCCAAGGGCAATACCGTGGATCCACAAGCGCTGATTGATCTCTATGGTGCCGATACGGTGCGGTTATTTACCATGTTTGCTGCACCTCCTGAACAATCCTTGGAATGGTCCGATGAGGGTGTGGCTGGAGCGCACCGTTTCCTGAAACGGGTCTATAGCTTAGTCGCGGATGCCGTGAATCAGCGGTACACAGACGTTCCCTTCACGGTCGCAGACCTCTCCCCCGAGGCTCGTGATCTGT
Source organism: Litorivicinus sp. (assembly GCA_018401755.1). GTDB lineage: Bacteria > Pseudomonadota > Gammaproteobacteria > Pseudomonadales > Litorivicinaceae > HIMB30. Next base: position 160,496 of record JAGYKJ010000002.1, on the reverse strand, counting down.
ACCGAAAACTGCATGAAACCATTGCCAAGGTCAGCGACGACATCGGTCGTCGGTATCACTTCAATACCGCTATCGCTGCAGTCATGGAGCTTGTAAACCAGTTACAGCGATTTACCCCAGAAAGTGCCATGGACCAAGCCGTCTACCGCCAAGCAATCGACCGAGTCGTGGTCCTTCTCTCGCCGATCACCCCACACCTTTCGACGCATTTGTGGCAAGCTTTGGGGCAGTCAACGCCATTACATGCCATCGCTTGGCCAACTGTTGATACAGCGGCACTGACGCGAGATGTCTACATGCTGGTCGTACAGGTCAATGGGAAATTGCGTGCCCGTATTGAAGTTGCTGCAGAGGCGACAGACGTGGAGATCTTGAAGCAAGCCCGCGCAGAGCAACAGGTGCGCAAATTTTTAGAAGGAATGACCGAAGTGAAAACCATTCTCGTGCCACAGAAACTCGTTAACTTGGTGGTCAAACCTGCATGATGAATCGTCGTCAACTGTTCGGTGCAATGCTTGCACTTCCCCTCGCTGGCTGCGGTTTTCGACTTCGAGGCAGTGATCCCACCACAGTGACACTGCCACCCGAGCTGCAGCTGGTCACTGATGATCCCTATGGATCCATGGCGGCCACACTGACGCGCGACCTGACCAGTCGATCAGTCACGCTAGTCACCGACAATGCCCCCATCTTGCGGATCAGCGGACTACTGGAGTCACAGCGTGTGCTCGGACCTGTGGTCCGCAGTGGCGTCAGTGTCGACCAAATCGAACTTGTCACAACCCTAGATTATCGTCTCGATGGGCCCGATCGTTCGCCTTGGATTCCGGAGACCACTGTCCAAGCCTCGGTTATTTATGTGGAGGGCGCCACAGACAACTCCAATGAAGCAGCGCGGATCCAAGCACTCCGCAGTCGGCTGTTAACAGATGTCATCGCCCAGGTAATCCCCTCCTTATCGCTGCGGTATGGACAGTGGCTCAGCCAAGGGCAGGGACGCTAACGCAATGGCCATCAAAGCGCATGAGTTTGATGGCCGCCATTGGGAATCGAGACTCCCTCCCATCACTGTGATCGTCGGGGATGAACCTTATTTCAAGGTCAAGCTGGGAGATCAATGGCGGCGCTGTGGGCGCACCCAAGGATTTGATGAGCGCTCAGTGATTGACCAAAGTGACAGTGATTTCGCAGCACGTGTTGCGACAGAAATGGATGCCCTGTCGTTATTTTCGAATCAAGCCTTGGTTGAGATCCGTCTCAGCAAAGGACGATTGGATGCTGACACACGCAAGATTCTGTTGCAGTGGCACCGCAATCCACCTCCGGATAAATGTCTGCTCATTACCGGACCCAAACTCGATGCCAGCGAACACAAAAGCGACTGGTTCAGTGCCTTGGATCAACAGGGTGTGGTGATCGACGCGCAGGGCGTGCCCAGTTATCAATTTCGGCGTTGGCTGGAATCGACACTCAGCCATCAGCATCTCAACTTGACCCCGGATGCCATCAACATCGCCGTGGCGCATACCGAAGGCAACCTACTCGCGGTTGGTCAACTGATCGAGCGATTGAGAATGATTCAGCCTGATCTCTTGGCGGGTGACATCTTGGATGTCGAACAGATCTTGGATGCGACGACCCAGAGCGCCCGATACTCTGTCTATGATCTGGTTGATCGCGCACTCGATGGAGACCTCAGTGGTGTCGAACGCATCGCTGACATTCTTCAGGCCGAAGGCTGCGAACCCATGAGTGTCCTGTTTGCCATGGTCCGCGAACTCGATATTTTATTGCAAATCCGTTATCGCATTGACCAAGGCGACTCGCCTCAACAAGCCATCGCCGGACAACGCGTCTGGAAATCGCGCGAGCGGTTGGTGAAAGGGGCACTGCATCGGCTGTCATTGACGCGACTCCGGCAATTACTCACGCTCTGCCAAGAGACTGATCGCACGATCAAGGGAGCCCGGTCTGAGCCTGCCTGGGCGATGGTCAAAGATGTGTTGATTGGATTGGCCGGTCAGTCACTCAGAACAGTCAGCTGACAGCGCCTGACCAGCGCCTCGAGCCAACCGGCCCGCAACGCGTTCCACTGCACCGGAGCTCCGACATGATCAGTCCACTGAGTCACCGCGAGTCCCACCTGGCCACAGGGATGGATGCAGCGAAAGGGACTCAAATCCATCGCCACATTCAGCGCAATCCCGTGGTAACTGACACCATGCCGAACCCGTAACCCTAAACTCGCAATCTTCGCATCCTGGACATAGACGCCAGGCGCATCTCGACGACCAGCAGCCTCCACTCCATACACTGCCAAGAGATCAATGACACTGCCTTCTAACGCTTCCACCAACCCACGCACTGCAATCTGCCAAGGCCCGATCGGTAACAACACATACAGAATCTGTTGGCCCGGGCCATGATAGGTCACCTGTCCACCCCGATCCGATTGGACAACAGGAATCGCTCCGGTCGCTAACACATGTTCTGGACGACCGGCTTGGCCCTGCGTAAATACCGGTGGATGCTGGACCCACCACAGCTCGCCAATACCTGCTTCACGGACGCTGGCAATCGCCCCACGCATTGCGTCTAACGTGGTCTGATAGGGTTCCAAAGCGCGGACTTGGATACGGACCGGGCGTTCCACTACAACACCATACGCACCAACCCTGTATCCGTCAGGGCGGTGTGCAAATCCTTAAGCTGCTGTTCAGAGGTGGCCAAGATCTTAAACCGAATGCTTTGATAGGTCCCCTGGCGACTGGCTTGAACGACGATTGTCCCCGTATTGAATGCAGGATCATGTGCAGTCACGATCTCACAGACGCGCGCCACAAAACCTTCGGCAGTTTCGCAGACCACCGACACATGATAATCCGGGCAGGGAAACTCTATTTTAGGGGGATCGCTGGGCTCAGTCATTGGCAGATCCTCAAGGATGCGCGTGCAACACACGTTGATAATCGGCTTGCAGGGTCTCAAAGACAGCGGGAACTTCGCCACGGCCAATGGTCTGATCTGGCAATAGTCGTGTAATCGGCACCAAGCCACGAGTCGAACTGGTGATCATCACCAGATCAGCCTGGGGCAACTGGTCGATTGCAATCTCAGTCTCAAGAACCGTCAAGCCGTGCTTGCGCGCTAACTCTAAGACCAGGTGACGCGTAATCCCAGGGAGAAGTCGATCGGACAGTGGTGGTGTCAGCAATGCCCCATCTTGAAACACAAAGGCATTCGAGGTGGACGCCTCTGTCAACCATCCATCTCGATGCAACAGCGCATCCACCGCCCCCGCCTCACTCGCCTGTTGCTGGATCAGCACGTTGGCCAACAGTGATGTTGATTTAATCGCATTCCACTGCCAACGGATATCCGGTGCGATGATCATCGCTTGGGGCCCAAGCACAGTGGGTGACCAGGCCGTCGCCATGACGAAGATTGTGGGTGTGATCTGCGCTGGGAAGCGATGATCACGCTCCGAAGCAGCACCACGGGTCACTTGCAGATAGATTTTGGCACTGGTCAGTGCACTGGCCGCAAGCAACCGATCCACATCTGCGAAAATCGCGTCAATCGAGATAGCGGACTCCAGCTGAATTCGAGCCAAACTCTGGGCTAAGCGCGCCTGGTGCAACTGTCTGGCACGGGTGACACCATCCACATGTGCCAATACCTCGTAGACCCCGTCACCGAACAGAAACCCACGATCCATTGGCGAGATCCGAGCCTCATCCAGCGGACCGATGACCCCATTCAGGCAACACAGGGTCATTCAAATAATCTCAAGACAGTGTCCATGGCCCACTTCATGAGGTCTCCTTCAGGCACCGCTCGGGCAACAGCCACATCAGTTTTTGCCAGTGTCCGCGCACCCAACTGAATCGACAGCGTCCCGACAACCTGACCCTCGGTAAGTGGTGCATCCAAACTGACTGGGGCATCTAAAACAGCCTCGAGATTCCCCTCGCGACCCATCGGCAGGGTGATATAAACCGTATTGACAGGCACAAGCTCAACCGTCTCGTCAGTCCCAAACCACACCTTACGCGCCGAGTTTTCCAGCGGCGCACCTGCTTCCATGAGGGTCTTCGCACTGAAATATCGGAAGCCATATTGCAACAGTTTGGTGGTCTCTTGTTCGCGCGCCCGCTCACTGGCTGTTCCCATCACCACAGAAATCAATCGAAGACCATCACGCTCAGCACTGGCCACAAGGCAATAGCCCGCCTCTTCGGTGTGTCCTGTTTTAATTCCATCGACCGACGGATCTCGGAACAGCAAGGTATTGCGGTTGGCTTGTTTGATGCCGTTGTATTCAAAACTTTTCTCGGCGTACATCGCATAGTTTTGTGGGAAATCTGCAATTTTACGCTGCGACAGAATCGCCAAATCACGTGCCGTTGTGGAATGTCCCTCTGCCGGTAACCCTGTGGCATTGAGGAAGCGGGTGTTTTGCATCCCCATTTGCTGCGCTGTTTGGGTCATGAGGTCAGCAAACACATCTTCTGAGCCTGCAATGTATTCGGCGACGGCAACACTGGCATCGTTACCTGACTGAATGATAATGCCGCGGAGCAAATCCTCGAGGCGCACTGAGGTGCCTTCTCGGACAAACATCCGCGAACCGCCCGTTTTCCAAGCCCGCACGCTGATCGGAACCATGTCGTCCATGGATGCTCGACCCTCTGCAATTTCGCGCTCGACAATATAGGCCGTCATCATCTTAGTCAGACTAGCAGGTGGTAATGGCTGATCGGCATTGTGCTCGATCAAGATCTCGCCATTGGTGGCGTCCATCAGAAGATACCCACTGGCCGATAGCTCCGGAGGGGCAGGAATCGGGGGGCCGTTGCCAAGCTCAGCGGTCAAGGGCGCAGCCGTCACCGCCATCGATATCGACATCATGCATGCAACACACCAGCTGATCGAACGCACAGCAGTCTCCTTTTCAGTTATGGGGCGATCAAACGGGTCGGCTGGAATCCTTCCGCAATCAGACGCGCCTCGACAGATTGAATAATGCGTTCATCGGTCGCAGGCAACACCTGGACTCGGAATAATCCTGTGCCGTTTGGCTCGACGCGCACTGAAGCCATGGCCAAATCGATCAACTTTGATAATTCCGATGCTAATTGATCTGCACGTGACTGATCCGATAACGCCGCGACCTGCAAGATGGCTTGACGCGGCGGGACCAGCGGACTGGCAACCAAGGTGGCATCCTCTTCCGGGACGACCAATACTTCCATTTGCAACGGTGCTGTCCCTTGTGAGGCGTAGCCTAAACGTTCAGCAGCGGCCCAGGAGAGATCCAAGATTCGATCGCCGACGAATGGGCCCCGGTCATTGACGCGAAGAATCACTGAGCGTTGATTGTCTAAATTTGTCACCCGCACCCACGCAGGAATGGGCATGGTTTTATGGGCCGCGGTCAGTTGAAACATGTCGTACGGCTCTCCAGAGGAGGTCAGCTGTCCATGAAACTTCCGTCCATACCATGAGCCGACCCCAGTCTCGATCTGTCCAACTCGGTAGGGTGTGACGCGATGCGTCACGCCGGCAATTTGATATGACTCAGGGTTTCCGCGTCGCGCGATCGGCTCACGGACAGGGACCGGCTCGGGAATCGCTTGGACGTCGACAGTCGCAATCAAGGGGGGTCCATCAGGCAGAGGAACAGGGACGTCAGCAACCACATCCTCAGCCTCTCGCCGAATGTCTTCAAACACCGTCGTGACCGACGTACAAGCTGATAAAGCGGCTAAGGCCGCAACAAGAATCCAGGGCACCATCACAATCCAAGCGCGTTTTCGATTTCAGCAGCCAACTGCGTGACCGCCATGGCATACAACGGACTGCGATTGTACCGTGTTATGACGTAGAGATTCTTGGTCACCACCCAATATTCGTCCCCAGCGGCACCCTGCAAACCCAACACATCGAGCGGCAAAGCCGCCCACTCCGCAGGAATGCCTTGCACGCCAAGGGCTGCCAGCGCCGCACTTGAACGCTCCACCTTCACCGCAGCCTCCATTTTTTCGACGGCCGGTGCGCCATTTTGCACCGGTGCCGCAATGCCATAGGCCGCATCCCACCCGTGCACCGCCAAGTAGTTCGCCACTGACCCAATTGCATCGACCGGATTACCGATCAAATCGCGGGATCCGTCCTTGTCAAAATCCACCGCATAGGCGCGATAACTCGACGGAATAAATTGCCCAAAGCCCATCGCCCCAGCATAGGACCCTTTTAACGCCACTGGGTCCAGCGTCTCTTCGCGGCTTAGCAGGAAAAGTTGCTCAAGTTCGCGCAAGAAAAATGCGGAGCGTGGCGGATAATCAAAGGCCAAGGTGGCGAGCGCATCCACGACTCGGAAACTTCCCTTGTTCCGACCATAGTAGGTTTCGACGCCGATGATGGCCAAGATCACCGGAATGGAGACGCCGTAAGTGCTCTCTGCACGCTCCAGTGTCTCGCGATGTGTGGCATAAAAACCCTTCGCCGCCTCCACTCGCTCAGGCTTTAAAAAGATAGGGCGGTAGTCACGCCATGCCTTGCGTTCTGCGGGACGACGCATGGCATTTAGCACCGAATCCAGCTTATTCGCCTGCGCCATCACATCCAACACAAAAGCGCGGTCAACGCCCTGGGCTTCGAGCCGATCAGCCATCGCGAGCACCGCATCGGTGCGATCGTAATTCGCGAATGCCATGGAGGCGCACATGACGCTACCCACTACTATGCCTGTCCGTATACGCTTCATCATTCCCCCGATAAGACTCGATTTGAACGTTGCATCGCCATCAATAACCCGAATCCTATCAGCAACGAGACCACAGATGTGCCTCCATAGCTCACCAATGGAAGTGGGACTCCCACCACGGGCAAAATTCCACTCACCATCCCAATATTCACAAACACATAAATGAAAAAGGTCAGGGTAATAGACCCAGACAATAAGCGACCAAAGGAATGATCAGCACGCGCGGTCAACACCAGCGCCCGCCCTAAAATCAATGCGTACAGGGTGATCAAAATCGCCATCCCCACAAAGCCAAACTCTTCGCCGATCACAGCCACAATAAAGTCCGTGTGCGACTCGGGTAAAAATTTCAACTGCGCCTGGGTACCCGCCATAAATCCTTTGCCATCCACTCCGCCCGAACCGAGCGCGGTCATGGCTTGCATGGTGTTCCACCCGGCACCCAGTGGATCGCTGGTTGGATCAAATAGCGTCATCACGCGCCGCCTTTGATAGTCGTGCATGACCGTCCATAACACGGGCAGCGCTGCCAATCCTAGAGCCACTAAGCTGCCCAATAGTTTCCAAGAGAGTCCTGCCAAGAAGAGGACAAAAAATCCGGAGGCAGCAATCAAAATGCTGGTGCCTAAATCAGGCTGGATCGCAATCAACCCAACCGGAAGCGCCACCATGATAAAGGCAATCAATACATCCAGTGGCCGAGGCGGCAAGGGGTGTCGCGTGAGCCACCACGCAACCATCGCCGGCAGTGCCAGCTTCATCAATTCTGACGGCTGAAAGCGGGGCAGCCCTGGGAGATCCAACCAACGTTGCGCCCCTTTCGCACCGGTTCCAAACAGCAGCACACTCAGTAATAACAGCGCAGCCACTGCAAAAATAATGGGTGTGAGTTGATAAATGATGTCGCGCCGAACAAAAGTCAGCGCGATCATGGCTGCGAAGCCAACGAGACAGTGGATTCCTTGGCGAATCACCATCTCGGTATTTTGGCCACTGGCCGAATATAGGATGGCAAGTCCCAGTCCCATGAGTGCGACCAGCAGCACCAAAAGAAAAGGATCGATACCATAGCGGGCAGAAAATCGCTTGGGCCGAAAGGACTCAATTTGTCCGGCTGAACGGTCAGTCAATGCTCTCATTGGTCATCGACCCGCTGTAACTGTGCATCGATTCGACGAACCCACGCCATGTCTGGAGGCAATGCACCTTGCTGTCGCTCCAGTACCCAGTAATCACTCATGGCCCGAAACACAGGCGCCGCCTGAGAGCCACCGGATCCTGCGTTTTCGAGAATAATTGCCAAGACAAGACTGGGCTCAGTGGCGGGTGCGAAGCCGACAAATAAAGCGTGATCGCGCAAATGTTCTGGCGTATTTTCGGCATCGTATTCTTCATCTTGCCCCAGGCCCGCCACCTGCGCAGTCCCGGTTTTCCCCGCCATGCGATAGGCCGCATCCTTCCCAGCACCGGCCGCAGTCCCGCCAGGGCTGTGCAAAACACGCTCCATCTCCCGGGCCATCCGCTCCCAGTCGGCTGGCGTCGCAAGGTCGATCGTTCGCGACACCGGATCCAACCCCTGCACAAATTGGGGCGCCATTAACGTGCCACGATTTGCAAGCGCCGTGGTGGCCATCGCCAACTGAATTGGGGTTGTGGTCCAATAGCCTTGACCGATGCCAGCAATGACGGTTTCTCCAGGAAACCATGCCTGCCGATGCTGTGCGCGTTTCCAAGCACGACTCGGCAAGACTCCAGAGCCATCCCCTAAGACGTCCTGGCCCACTGTCTGGCCAAATCCAAACAGCCCCATCGCAGGTGACAGCCGATCAATGCCCGACTCGACCGCCATCTCATAAAAATAGGTGTCACAGGATTCGATCACCGCCTTCGCCAAATCAACAGTCCCATGGCCCCATCGCTTCCAATCACGATAGCGCCGTTCCATCCCCGGCAACTGGAAAAATCCAGGATCTTGGATGCGATCTGACCACTTGACCACACCCAGATCTAAACCCACCAACCCCAGCATCGGCTTGATGGTGGAGCCCGGCGGGTACTGGCCCTGCAGCGCACGATTAAATAGCGGAAGATCCAGATCAGATTGCAACGCCTGATAGGCACTCGAAGAAATTCCTCGGGTAAACTGATTCGCATCAAAGGTGGGTTGGCTTACCAGCGCCAAAATCCCTCCAGTCTTGGGGTCCATGGCCACAATGGCTCCACGACGGCCATTGAGAATCTCATAGGCCTTGGCCTGCAGGCCAATATCCAAATGAATCGTGAGGTCAGTTCCCGGTGTCGGGTCATCCCGCGACATGACTCGCATGATGCGACCGCGGGCATTGGCCTCTACCCGCTCCAACCCAACGTTGCCATGCAGTGTCAGCTCGTGCGCACGCTCCACGCCGAGCTTGCCATACACATCAGTCGCCGCATACCGTGTTTCCGGAACGTTCTGGAGTTCATTACTGTTGATTCGCCCAAGATAGCCAACCGCATGCGCGGTCAGATGGCCAAAGGAATACTCACGTCGAGGTGTCGCATCAAATTGAAGTTCCGGAAAGCGATGCCCCTCCACTGCAATGATCGCCGCATCTTGGTCCGATAACTGGGTCTTCACGACCACTTGATCATAGGGGCGGCGACGGCTTTGCAGACGATTGTAAAACTGCGCACGCTCGTCACCGGTCAAGCCAATCCGCTTGTCAATCGCATCCAGTACGGTTGTTAACTCAGCGGATTCTTCGGGGATCATAACCAACCGAAGCTCCGGACGATTATCGGCAAGCAAAATCCCCTGTCGATCACGAATCAACCCACGAGGTGGCGCAACCGGGACCACCTGCAAACGGTTCCGCTCAGAGGCCGTGACAAACCGATCATGCTCGATAATCTGCAGCCACACGAGCCGACCAAACACCAGAATCAACAGCGCCAAACAACCCAAGGAAGCGATGATCACCCGCTGGGTGGTCAGAATGCGCTCAGTGCGGGGATGGTTGTATTGCACCTCAACTCCTGTGGTAAGGGTGCCCAATGCGAACCGAGTCTGCCCGATAGAGCTGCTCAAGCACAATAAGACGGACCAAGGGATGCGGAAAGACTAAGCGTGACAGGCACCATTGCACATCCGCGCGTTGACGAGTGGCCTCATTCCAGCCATCGGCTCCACCGATTGCCAAGACAATCGAGCGACCGGTCATCTCCCAGCGTGTCAGCGCCTCTGCCAACTCCTCTGTGGACCACTGCTGACCGCGCTCATCCAAGAGCACCAACCAATCGTCGCGCTTGAGACGATCCAGGAGACGTTGTCCATGCTCGGTTTGGGCCTCAGCGCCTTCACGCCGCGAGGCTGGGATTTCTTCGAGAAGAACGCGGCATTGGCGCCGAAATCGTGGCAAGTAGGTGTCACACCCTGCCTGAACCCACGTAGGCATCTTTTGACCAACGGCCAAAATGCGTAAATCAGGCATCGCTGCCTGGACCCTCTTCCCGCTGCGATCGCCGCACCCAAAGACGCTCAAGATCATAGAACTCACGGATCGGTGGCTGCATCACATGCAAGACTACCGTGTCAAAATCAACCAGAACCCACTCGGCCGCATCCTGACCCTCCGATCCCAGAGATGCGACGCCATGCTTTTGTTTTAATTCTTGCATCACATGATCTGCCAGCGACTTTACATGGCGACTCGAGGTGCCACTGGCAATCACCAACCAGTCAGTCACTGAGGTCTGCCCACGCACATCCACAAGACGAATATCGAGTGCCTTCATATCTTCAAGGGCGCTGACGATGTGTGTGGCTAATTCTTGTTCTTCAATCATTCCGTATCCAAATAAAGTCCATGGTCCCGAATATAGTCTGCGATCACTGTCGGAACCGGAAGTGGAAATTGCCCGGCAGCCACAAGGGCCCGGACTTGCGTTGATGACACCGGAACATCCGGTGTTTTGAGTTCACAGACCCTGCCAAAAGGGGCTGTGCAGAGCGCGTTTTCAGACACGTAAGTATGCGACCACAACGCACTGACCTCAGCCGGTAATTCGAGGTGGCCAGCGCGGTGCATAATGCACAAGTGAGCAAAATCCAACACACGCTCAGGGTGTCCCCAACTCAATAGTCCAGCTGCGGCATCCCGGCCCAAACAAAACACCAAAGACTCGTCGGGACCATATTCGTCGCGCATCGCAGCCAAGGTGTCGACGGTGTAGCGCGGCCCAGCAGATCCCACTTCTCGGGTATCAAGAATCACACGCGGATGGGCGGGCATTGCCAGCCGCAACATCTCGACACGCTGACTGGCCGACGCATTCACCTGACGATGAGGCGGATCTCCATTCGGCATCACACGCACTAGAGCCTCTGAGAAGGTCTCGCACACTGCACTGAGCATCGCCAAGTGACCACTGTGCACCGGATCAAAGGTGCCACCGAAGATCACCTGCACTAGACGCGCACCTGTCCATCTCCAAAAACGACCCATTTTTGATTCGTCAGCCCTTCAAGGCCGACTGGGCCACGCACGTGGATACGATCCGTCGAAATCCCGATTTCTGCGCCCAAACCATATTCAAAGCCATCTGCAAATCGGGTCGATGCATTGGCAATCACAGATGCAGAATCCACCGCCCGCATAAACTCCCGAATCCGCCCATAATCAGCGCTCACAATGGCATCGGTGTGATGGGATCCGTAATGATTGATGTGCGTCATCGCAGTCTCCATCGAATCCACCACCCGAATCGCCACAATCGGGGCGAGATACTCGGTCTGCCAATCGTCCTCAGTCGCTGGAAGCGCATCCGGCATCCACTGGCGGGTGATCGGACAACCGCGGACTTCCACACCATGGCGCGCCAGAACGACCGCTAATTGTGGTAACACAGCACTCGCCATCTCTGCATGAATCAAGAAAGTCTCTGCCGCATTACACACCCCATAGCGGTGTGTTTTGGCATTTTCCAAGATGGCCAAGGCCATCTCGAGATCCGCCCCGGCATCCACATACACGTGACAGTTCCCATCCAAATGCTTGATCACCGGGACCCGCGCATCGGCAGCAATCCGCTCGATCAAGCCCTTCCCGCCACGCGGAATAATCACATCGCACATCGCCGGCGAGCCAATCATCGCCCCGACAAAATCACGATCGGCGGTGGGTGCCACCTGGACAGTCGTCTCAGGCAAGCCAACCGTGCGCAACGCCACTTGAATGCACTGACTCAGCGCCTGATTGGAGGCAAAGGCTTCCCGTCCGCCGCGCAAAATCGAGGCATTCCCTGACTTCAAACAGAGACTTGCCGCATCGACTGTGACATTCGGTCGAGACTCAAAAATAATCCCAATAACGCCCAACGGCTGGCGCATCAAACCAATCTCAATCCCCGAAGGTCGCCGACGAAGCTGATCGATCGCACCGATCGGGTCTGGTAATGCAATGATCTCATGCACGCCAGCGATCATCGCCTCGATACGGGCGGTGGTGAGCTCCAAACGATCCAACAATGCCGGCTCCACATGTGCCGCACGCGCAGCCGCCATATCGGTCGTATTAGCCTGTAAAATCAGAGCGCGTGACGCATCCAATTGCTGCGTTAAGGCAACCAGCGCGGCATTTTTCTGCGCCGTACTTGCCTGTGCGATCGCTGACGCGGCGGCACGAGCCGCTGATCCGATGTGACTGTAGGGCATGCGGTTCTCCTCAGGTGGCCAAGTATACCGCGGAGACCCCAAGGGACCTAGCGGCGACCACGGAGTTCGAGTGCTCGCACCTGGGCTTCGATCTCGGCCAGTCGACGCACTGGATCAGAGAGCTCAAACAAGGCTTGTTTGGTCTCTAAATCAAAGGGCAATAATTCGGTAAGCCGTGCACCGACCTCAAACGCGTCGGTGTGGTCAATCTCTTGGTAAAGACCCGACACAGCAGGATGACGTTGCAAGTTCCCCAGCAGATCCACCAGCACCAAGTGAACATCATCCACCACCTGCGCGGATTCAATTGGAACAGGTGCGGCGTCAGCGAGCCACAACCCGTCGGATTGCTGCCGGGGATTGAAGAGCTGCATTTTCTGCTGCCCGACACACATCACGCCCAAGAGTCCGTTATCGAGCTGATCGAAATCAGTGATCGCGACCTCACAGCCCAAATCGGAAAAACCCTCTTGACGCGCCATGGTCACCACAAACCCCGACTGCTCTCGCATGCATTGGCGAATCATATCGAGATAACGGGTCTCAAAAATTTGCAACGGCAAACGGCCACCTGGGAAGAGCACCAGCGGCAACGGGAAGACTGGACGCGCGACCGTCTCGATTTGAATCACAGGCTTTAATGTCATAGTCCGGAATGTTGGGCCGATTTCAAATTATTAAAGACACGTTCCTGAATCCCGCCAAAGCCCCCGTTTGACATGAAGACCAAATGCCCAGCCGAGGCATCAGACAGTCGGCTGATGAGGGCCTCAAGATCATGCCAGACATGGCGCTGACGCGACTGATCTGCCAGGGAGGTCGCAAGCAACGGGGCGGCCTCTGGGACCACCCAATGCACCACGTCAGCCAACTGCACCGCCCCCGGCAGCGCCTCAGCATGAACCCCAGCCTTCATTGTATTTGAGCGCAACTCAATCACGGCAGTCACAGGCGCCGGACCAGCCACCTCCCGAACCGCTGCCAGAGTCAACGCGATTGCCGTTGGATGATGCGCAAAATCGTCCCACACCGTCACTTCGCCTGCGACACCGAGGCAATTCAGTCGCCGAGCCACTCCCTGAAAGGACCCCAAGGCGGTAAAGGCAGTTGCACGCGCCACGCCAGCAGCAACAGCCATCGCAACCGCAAGCTCGGCGTTGGCCGCATTGTGCTGCCCTCGCATTACCCAGCCCACCCGTTGCCCTGTGCGCTGGTCGCAGATGACATCACCGTCGATAGCGAACTGGTAATCGGTCTCCATGCCGACGCGCACCAGCGTCGACCAACAGCCGGCTGCGAGCACTCGCTCAATAGCTGCCTCCTGGGTTCGCGCGACCACATGGCCTTGCCCGGGTACAACACGTAATCCATGCTGAAATTGCCGCTCAATCGCCGCCAAATCTGGAAAGATATCGGCATGGTCGAACTCTAGGTTGTTGATCCCAAAGACATCCGGGTGGTAATGCAAAAACTTAGAGCGCTTGTCAAAAAAAGCGGTGTCGTATTCATCCGCCTCGACCACCACCGGCCCCGTCCCTTGGCGTGCGCTCACCCCGAAATTCAGGGGAACACCACCAATCAAAAATCCAGGGTTGAGGCCGGCGACATCTAAAATATGCGCCAACAGACTGGATGTGGTGGTTTTCCCATGCGTTCCGGATACCGCCAGCACGATCCGATCGCGTGTTAACTGACCCCACAGTGCTGGACCAGAGAGAAACGGAATGCCTTGATCGAGCACCGCCTCGACCACAGGATGACCGCGCGAGAGCGCATTCCCAATCACAACCAGATCGGGACGAGGCTGTAATTGGGTCAGATCGCTGCCTTCTGAGAGTGTGATTCCCAACCCGCGCAGTTGATCCGACATCGGTGGATAAACAGCGTGATCGGACCCTGTCACGGTCCAGCCTTCGGCCACACACCAGGCAGCCAACCCCCCCATAAAGGTCCCGCAAACTCCAAGAATATGACAATGCACTGGTATCTCTCGTCTCGCTTCTGCACAATTTGACTTACCCAACCCATAAGGAGATCGGATGGCCGGTCGTAACGTATTCTATGCTCAGTCCGGTGGCGTGACGGCTGTTATTAATGCCTCCGCCGCGGGTCTGTTTGACACCATTGAGTCATATCCGGACACCTTTGGACAGATTTACGCTGGCAAGAACGGCATTTTAGGCGCCTTACGCGAAGAGCTCATCGAGGTCTCGGCAATGTCCGCAGAGGCGCGTGCCGGACTCTCGCAGACCCCAGGCGGTGCCTTTGGCTCATGTCGGTACAAACTGAAAAGCCCCAACGAGCGCCCCGAACAGTATGCGCGACTGCTCGATGTCTTTAGGGCCCACGACATTGGTTATTTTTTCTACAACGGGGGTGGTGACAGCCAAGACACTGCCCACAAGGTCAGCACCTTCACCCGGGAGCAGGGTTTTCCTGTGCAATGCATCGGCATTCCCAAAACGATCGATAATGACCTTCCATTTACCGACGCCTGTCCAGGCTTTGGGTCGGTCGCAAAATACGTCGCCACCTCCATTCGGGAGGCCGCACTAGATGTTGAATCGATGGCCGAATCCTCGACCAAGGTCTTTATCTTAGAAGTCATGGGGCGCCACGCCGGATGGATTGCCGGCGCTTCGGGACTGAGCAAAGCGGATGGCCACCTCGCACCCCAAATCATCTTGTTCCCTGAGCGCGTGTTTGATCCGGAAGACTTCCTCAAAACTGTTGACGCAGTGGTCGCACGTGATGGCTTTTGTGCCATTGTCGCCAGTGAGGGGATCAAAAATGCAGACGGCCAGTTTTTGGCAGAAACAGGGCATCGTGATGCCTTTGGACACGCGCAACTTGGCGGTGTCGCCAGCACCTTGGCGCAACTGGTTCAGTCCCGTCTTGGCCTGAAGTATCACTATGCCATTGCCGATTACTTGCAGCGCGCTGCGCGTCATATCGCGTCACAGACCGATGTGGATCAAGCCTATGCGTTGGGTGCACATGCCGCCCGGCTCGCCGAGGCCGGTCGTACAGCAGTGATGCCGATCATTCAACGACTGAGCGATACACCCTATCAATGGGCATTGGACTCAGTCGAATTGGCGCAAGTTGCCAACGTCGAGCGCACCATGCCCGAGAGCTTTATCACAGCCGATGGGTACGGTATCACCGAGGCAGCACGCCGCTATTTTCTGCCACTGATCCAGGGCGAAGCCTTTCCACCATTTCACGATGGTCTTCCACGCTATGTTCGTGTGGAATACACCTTCGCGCCGAAACGACTCCCGGCGTTTAATGTTTGACTATTCACGCACACAGAGGAACCCATGAGCTTTCGCGATATCCCAGCCGGTAAAGACATTCCAAACGACATCTACGTGGTGATCGAAATCCCAGCCAACTCCAGCCCGATCAAATATGAGATCGAAAAGGACTATGATGCCGTCTTTGTAGACCGGTTCATGGCCACACCGATGTTCTATCCGGCGAACTATGGCTACGTTCCAAATACCCTAGCCGATGATGGCGATCCGCTCGATGTCCTTGTGGTCACACCCTACCCGGTGATGCCGGGTTCGGTGATTCGCGCCCGCCCAATCGGGATTCTGGATATGAGTGATGAGGCAGGCCGCGACTCGAAAGTGGTTGCGGTACCACACGACAAACTCTCTGTGCTCTATCGCGATGTCAAAGAACCGGCTGATCTCGGCCAACTCCTCCTTGATCAAATCTCCCACTTCTTTGAGAACTATAAAGATCTTGAACCAGGTAAGTGGGTCAAGGTCGACGGATGGCGAGGATCGGATGCTGCGCGTGACGCAGTGATTGCGTCGGTCGAAGCAGCGAAGTAATCAACCTTGCGCCAAGAGTGCACGCAGATCTGACAACGCTGCGTGCGCCCTGGAGATATAACTCGCCATGACCAACGAATGATTCGCAAAGACGCCAAATCCTGACCCATTGAGAATCATCGGCGACCACAGCGTTTGTTGCGTTGCTTCCAATTCACGAATCACCTGACGAAGCGAGACGCGCGCATTCTTATTGTCGAGGACGCCGGCAAAGTCGTGCTCGATCGCCTCCAAAAACTGCAACAACGCCCAAGCGCTCCCACGGGCCTCGTAAAACACATCATCGATTTCCATCCAAGGCGTTTTGACTCGACGTTCGCTGGCTTGAGCGGTGGACTGACTCGCCGCAGGATCACCCGCCAAATCAGTGTCAAAGCGCACCTGCCCGACACTGGCTGATAACCGCTGACTCAGTGACCCAAGTCGAGTTTCGACATCCACAAGATAGTTCCGGAGATTGTCGGCACGCGCATAGAACTGCGCCGGATTATCCGACATGGCCAGCCGCTGCTGATACCCCTGGAGTGCGCGCGCACTTTTCCGATAACTAGACTCAGCCGACGGGAACCATTTTCCACTGTCGTAATTTAACGCCGGCTCAGCAACAACCAAATCACTGTCTTCAGTCGACTGCGACTGTGATCGGGAAAAGTCCTTCCGCAAGGCACGCGCCAAATCACGGGCCTGCACCAATGCACCAAATTCCCAGTTCGGCATGTTGTCTAACCACACACCTGGCGGCGTAATGTCATTACTCAAATATCCGCCAGGCTTCGCCAACAGGGTCTCCGTCACATAGATCAAACTTCCGACAGTTGCGGTGCCAGTGCGCGGGACCTGACCACTCCCGGAGGCCTGACTCAATACCTGAGCCACTGAGGTGCGAGCCGGGGGCTGACTCCAATGCAGCCCGAGCAAGAGTGCACCGACCAGGTACAGGGTCACCGTCCCGATGCCAAGGATCACCCAGCGGGATCGACCTGATAAGGACAGTGGCGGCAAAGGCAGGCGTTCGCGAATGGACATGATTCCTCAGATGGTGGTTGCACAGAATTCCGTTATGCTATCGGAAATTCGAGGGAGCGGGCATGATCAGTCGGGAAATCATTGGGTTCTGGATGGCGATGGGGGTCAGTGCTGTCACACACGCGGCTGGATTCTCGGGTCTATTCACCCCATTACCGTCCTCAACCATTCCACCCCCCGATCTGGCGTTTCAGTGGCAACGCCCAAATGCGACCACGATTGAGGTCCTCATTGCTGATCAGGTTTATTTGTATGATGCCAAAACCCACTTCAGCGTTAACGGCCAACCTATCACTGTCGAACGGCCTGAGGGCCAACCACTGGATGATCCCTTGTTCGGACTCACACCGGTCCATCGCGGCCAAATCAGTTTCACGATTCGTGCGTCGACACAACCGATTCAGGTCGAATACCAGGGCTGTGCGGATGCAGGCTTCTGTTATCCACCGATGCAGTTGGAACTGTCTTTTTCACGATAATTTCTGCATGATAGCGTCTGTTTTGCGTCATTTTGGGAGATTTTCATGGCGTCCATCTTGGTACTAAACGGCCCAAACCTGAATCTGCTTGGCCGGCGCGAGCCGCATCTATATGGCACCATGACTCTTGATGACATCGAGCAGCGGGTTCGAACACAAGCCAACGCGTCACGTGTCGCGATTGATTGGCTACAAACCAATCACGAAGGCGTGATGATCGATCACATTCACAGCGTCCTAGATCAGCCACCGAGTGGAATCATTATTAACCCCGGTGCCTGGACGCATTCCAGCGTTGCAATCCGCGACGCACTGAGCGCAATTGAATGCCCCTTCGTTGAAGTGCATCTCACCAATATTCATAGCCGCGAGCCATTCCGCGCACATTCCTATTTTTCAGATCAGGCGCTGGCAGTGATCGCCGGCTGCGGTGCATTTGGATACGAATTCGCCATGATTACGCTACTTGCCAACTTGAACCAAGGTTAACGAGATGGATATCCGTAAAATCAAAAAACTGATCGAATTGCTGCACGATACAGACGTCGCCGAGATTGAGATTTCTGAGGGCGAAGAGAGTGTACGGATTACCCGCGGAACCCCCCATCAATGGACTGCCGCACCCCAACCCATGCAAGCCATGACACACGTCATTCCGATGGCGCCCGAAACGCCTCAGCAAGCAGCACCGTCTGCACCCGCATTGCCGGCTGGCCACCAAGTTAAATCGCCAATGGTCGGGACCTTCTATCGATCTCCCGCTCCGAATTCAGCGCGCTTTGTGGAAGAAGGCTCCGAGGTTCAAGTGGGTGACACGCTGTGCATTGTCGAAGCGATGAAAATGATGAACCAAATTCAGTCCGACTTCAGTGGGAAGGTCCTCGCCATTTTGGTCGAGGACGGTGATCCGGTCGAGTTTGATCAACCTTTGATGATTATTGGGTAAGCCCATGTTCGAAAAACTCGTCATCGCGAACCGAGGTGAAATCGCCCTCCGAATTCTGCGCGCCTGTCGGCAACTGGGTATCAAAACCGTCGCCGTGCACTCGGTCTGTGACCGCGACCTCAAGCATGTCCGCTTGGCCGATGAAACCGTCTGCATCGGTCCAAATCCATCGAATCAAAGCTATCTCAACATCCCAGCGCTGATCTCGGCTGCCGAAATCACCGATGCGCAAGCGATTCATCCAGGCTATGGGTTTCTCGCAGAAAATGCGGACTTCGCAGAGCGGGTGGAGCAATCTGGCTTTACCTTCATCGGGCCATCAGCAGCAGTCATTCGGCTGATGGGCAACAAGGTTGCCGCGATTGAGGCGATGAAAAAAGCGGGCGTACCAACGGTCCCTGGGTCCGATGGTCCATTGGGTGACGATGGTGAAGCCACCGTAGCCATTGCCCGTCGGATTGGTTTCCCGGTCATTGTCAAAGCCGCTGCTGGTGGCGGTGGACGTGGGATGCGAGTGGTCCACACCGAAGCAGCCCTACTCAATGCCATCCAAGTCACCAAAGGTGAAGCGAAAGCGGCCTTTGGCGATGACACGGTCTACCTCGAGAAATTCTTAGAGCGTCCACGACATGTGGAGGTTCAGGTCTTGGCCGATACGCTGGGTCACGCAGTGCATCTCTATGATCGCGATTGCTCGATGCAACGACGCCACCAAAAAGTTTTGGAAGAAGCCCCTGCACCGAACATTGACCCGATCGCACGTGATGCTGTCCTCGAATCCTGTGTGACTGCCTGCAAAAATCTGGGCTATGTCGGCGCTGGGACCTTTGAATTTCTCTACGAAGATGGGCAGTTCTACTTCATCGAGATGAATACTCGGGTGCAGGTGGAGCACCCTGTCACAGAAATGGTGACTGGGGTCGATATTGTCTGCGAGCAAATTCGGGTAGCGGCCGGTCTGCCGCTGTCGATCACACAAGCAGACATTGCCATTACTGGCCATGCCATCGAATGCCGAATCAACGCTGAAAACCCCACGACATTTCTTCCCAGCCCCGGAACCGTCAGTCGTTATCACGCGCCCGGCGGGCCAGGCGTGCGGGTCGATTCCCATCTGTATTCTGGGTACACCGTGCCGCCCCACTATGATTCCTTGATCGCCAAGGTTATCACCCATGCGGATACGCGCCGTGATGCGTTAAAGCGAATGGAAATTGCACTCTCAGAAACCCTTATCGACGGGATCGAAACCAATATTCCATTGCAGAACCGAATCGTCACAGACGATGCCTTTGTCGAAGGACCGATGAGCATTCATTACCTCGAGAAAAAACTGGGCGTGCAATGACCGCCTATCGCGAACTACGCGTGGTGGCCAATGGCGATCAAATTGACCTATTGGAAGAGATCCTTTTTCTCTCTGAGGCGGTCTCTGTGACGCTCGATGACGACGGTGACACCCCAATTCTCGAGCCTCCACTGGGCACCCATCCCGTCTGGCCACGCACTGTGGTCATCGCGGCCTATCACGACACACGATCAGATCAAGTGATCCTTGCCGACCTGAGTCGGAGCTTGGTCGCCACAGGCCTGCAAATTGAGTTACCCAAGCAACTCACAGTGATTGCTGATGAAGACTGGGTCCGGATCTCTTTGGATCAATTCCAACCCACTGAGATTGGTGGATTCTGGGTCGTTCCCACCTGGCATGCGGTACCTGATCATGCGCATGGTCCGGTCTTGCGGTTGGATCCAGGACTGGCCTTCGGGACTGGCTATCATCCAACCACAGCACTCTGTTTAGCGTGGCTGGCAAGCGCAGATCTCGCGGGGCGCGCGCTCCTCGACTTTGGCGCGGGCTCAGGCATTCTTGCCATCGCTGGCGGCTTACGCGGCGCATCCCCCTTAGTGGCCCTCGACATTGATCCACAAGCATTGGATGCCAGTGCACACAACGCCCAACTCAATGATCTGTCACTGACATGCTGTCTGCCCGACGCACTGCCGATCCAGCAATTTGATGTGGTGATTGCGAATATTTTAGCCAACCCCTTAATTGAGCTGGCTGAGACCTTGATGGCCACCTTAACCCCCGGAGGGTCGCTGGTGCTGGCTGGGTTATTGGATCACCAAGCCGACGCAGTGCAGGCCGCCTACCCCGCCATTGCTTGGGATCCGCCTGTCTCACGAGACGGATGGACGCGTTTATCGGGCCACTGCGTCCCGCTCTGATACACTGCGCGCCATGCGCATTGGTGACTTACAATTTGACAACCCCGTTTGGCTCGCGCCTATGGCAGGCGTCACAGACAGGCCTGTCCGGATACTCGCGCGCCAACTCGGCGCTGGCATGGCTGTCTCAGAAATGGTCCATGCCGATCTCGCGCTCTGGAACACCCCGAAAAGCAGTCGACGCTTGGATCACACCACAGAGCCAGGGCCGATCTCAATGCAAATCGCAGGCTATGATCCAGCGATGCTGGCCGATGCAGCGCGTGCGCACGTGGAGCGTGGTGCGGATATCATTGACATCAATCTCGGCTGTCCTGCCAAAAAAGTCCTAAAAAAAGCAGCAGGCTCTGCGCTCATGCGCGAAGAAGCCCTGGTCGCAGATATTTTTCGGGCGGTGGTCAAAGCAGTCCAAGTGCCCGTCACAGTGAAAATGCGTACCGGGTGGGATCACGCCCATAAAAATGGACCTGAGATTGCCAAAATGGCAGAAGCACTCGGCTTGCAAGCGGTCACCATGCACGGTCGAACGCGGTGCGACTACTTTAAAGGCGGGGTGGAATACGACACCATCCGTCGCACCCGCGACTGTCTGCAGATTCCGCTGATTGCCAACGGAGATATCGACAGTGCCGCAGGCGCCCGCAGAGTCCTGGCTGAAACAGGGGCTGACGCCGTGATGATTGGCCGTGCAACCCAAGGGAATCCTTGGTTGGCAGGTCAGATCGCGGCGGATCTGATGGCGACACCGATCCCCAAGCCCGATATTCCAACCCAGGTGCGACTCATGGCCGATCTGATTCTTGCCATTCATGCATTTTATGGTCCAGTGACTGGGGTTAAGATGGCCAGAAAACACATGTGTTGGTTTCTGGCCCGATTTGAGGGTGGCGCTGCAATCTGGCAACAGTTGTGTCGAGAAACTGATCTAGAGAGACAGCACCGCCTGTTTTTGGCGGCAGCTGCGGAGGGCCGACTGGCATGTCGCAGAGTTTAAAAGACCGGGTCGCAGAATCCTTGGATGCCTACTTTGAAACCCTCGATGGTGAGTGGCCTAATGACCTCTACACCTTGGTGTTAGCGCAAGCGGAGGAGCCCCTGTTGGTTGCTGTTCTCGCGCGTTGCGACCAAAACCAAACCCGTGCCGCTGAGGCACTGGGGATTAGCCGCAATACACTCCGAACGCGGATGAAGCGCTACGGCATACTCGATTAAGGCCGGCGCTGGTATACTCGCGCGCTTTTCCAGCGAGGAGTCAACCACGCCATGACGGCCGCTCAAGGTATTCCCGTCTCTCGGGCCCTACTCAGTGTCTCTGACAAAACCGGACTGCTCGACTTTGCCCGTGCACTGCACGCCCGCGGCGTCGCTCTCCTCTCAACCGGAGGAACGTTCAAGGCACTGACCGAAGCAGGTATCCCTGCCACTGAAGTCGCTGATTTCACGGGTTTCCCAGAAATGATGGATGGGCGCGTCAAAACCTTACATCCCCGGATTCATGGTGGGATTTTAGGGCGACGTGATCAGGACCAGGCTGTGATGGCTGCGCATGGGATCCTGCCAATTGATTTGGTCTGCGTGAATCTCTATCCCTTTGCCGCCACCATTGCGCGACCCGAGACCAGTCATGCCGAGGCCATCGAGCAAATTGACATTGGTGGCCCAGCAATGGTTCGCTCCGCCGCAAAAAATCATGCCTGGGTGGGGATTGTGACCGCACCGAGCCAATATGCCGAGGTCATCGCAGCACTGGATTCCGGGGCATTCGATCTCAACTTTCGCGCTACGCTTGCCAAAGCAGCGTTTCAACACACCGCCGCCTACGACGCCACCATCGCCAACTATCTGGGTCAATCGGCAGAAGCACCGGCCTACCCCGAGCAACTGTTTTTTCATGCCGAACGGGTCGAGATCCTACGCTACGGCGAAAACCCCCACCAAACTGCCGCCTTCTACCGCGATCTTGACGCACCCGCTGGGACACTTGGTCGCGCAACGCAATTGGCGGGCAAGGCACTGTCGTTTAATAACATTGCCGACACCGATGCAGCACTTGAGTGCGTGCGCCAATTTGCGCAACCCGCCTGTGTCATTGTGAAGCATGCCAATCCCGTGCGGTGTGGCGATTGCAGCAACACTTGCCGAGGCCTACGAAGCCGCCTACGCAACTGATCCGACCAGTGCCTTCGGTGGAATCATTGCGTTTAATCACCCCCTCGATGCGCAGACGGCTGAGACCATTCTCAGACGCCAGTTTGTCGAGGTGGTCATTGCTCCAGCCGTCGCGGATGGCGTCATGACGCTGTTTGCCGGTAAACCCAATGTGCGCTTACTCACTGTTGGCGCACTGCAGGCGCCACACCCCCAACGGGATATCCGCCGAATCCAAGGTGGACTGTTGGTGCAAGACACCGATTTAGGGCAGATCGAGGATGCCGACCTCACCGTTGTCACCGAGCGCGCACCAACCGCCAGCGAACGTGCGGATCTGCTCTTTGCGTGGCGAGTCGCCAAGTTCGTAAAATCAAATGCCATTATCTACGCCAAGGACGGTCAGACGATCGGCGTTGGCGCGGGTCAAATGAGTCGTATCTACTCCGCCCGGATTGCCGCGATCAAGGCGGCCGATGCTGGGCTGACAGTGGCCGGTAGCGTCATGGCCTCGGATGCGTTTTTTCCGTTTCGTGATGGCATCGATGCAGCGGCCGATGCCGGCATTCAAGCAGTGATTCAGCCAGGCGGATCAATGCGAGATGCCGAGGTGATCGAGGCTGCAAATCAGCACGGCATGGCGATGGTCTTCACCGGCATGCGCCATTTCCGTCACTGATAAAAAGACTGAGGAGGTCTGATGCATATTTTGGTCATTGGCGGCGGCGGCCGTGAACATGCGCTGGCATGGAAGCTTGCCCAATCACCCCGTGTCAGCCGCGTCAGTGTGGCGCCTGGGAATGCAGGCACAGCCACCGAAGGCGTGATCCAGAATGTGGCAATTGCGGCAACAGATCTCTCGGCACTGCTCGCATTTGCCCAAGAAACCGATGTCGCCTTGACGGTTGTGGGTCCGGAAGCACCGCTCGTCGCCGGTCTGGTTGATGCCTTTGAGGCAGCCGGTCTTGCCTGTTTCGGGCCGCGTCAGGCGGCGGCTCAGCTGGAGGGTTCCAAAGCCTTCAGTAAGGCCTTTCTTGAGCGTCATGGGATCCCGACAGCGGCCTATGCCAGCTTCACCGAGGTTGAGGCAGCCATTGCGTATATCCGTGCACAGGGCGCACCGATCGTGGTCAAGGCAGATGGACTCGCAGCAGGCAAGGGCGTGATCTTGGCACAGACCGAAGCCGAAGCGATTGCGGCAGTGACCACCATGCTTTCCGATAATCAATTCGGGGACGCGGGACATCGCGTGGTGGTGGAAGAATTTTTGCAGGGCGAAGAAGCCAGCTTTATCGTCATGGTGGATGGCACTGACATTCTGCCATTGGCTTCGTCACAAGATCACAAGGCAGCCTACGATGGCGATCAAGGCCCGAATACAGGGGGATGGGAGCCTATTCCCCAGCCCCGGTTGTCGATCAAGAGATCCACGATCGCATCATGACCGAGGTCATTCGACCGACAATCGCGGGCCTGGATGCTGATGGGCTGTATTATCGCGGCTTTTTGTATGCCGGCATCATGGTGACCGCCGATGGAACACCCAAGGTGTTGGAATTTAACTGCCGCTTTGGCGACCCCGAGACCCAACCCATTCTAATGCGACTGAAAACCGACCTGGTCGATCTCATTGAAGCAGCCTGTACCGGCCGGCTGGGCCAATCGATTGCCACCTGGGATACACGCGCCGCAGTTGGCGTGGTGTTGGCGGCACCAGGCTATCCTGGTGACTATCCAACCGGCGCACCCATTACCCTCGGTGAGGACAGCGTCGACACACAGGTGTTCCATGCGGGCACGCAATGTCTCGATGGTCAGACAGTGACTTCAGGAGGTCGCGTGTTGTGTGTCACAGCGCTCGGCGCGACCGTGCGGGAGGCACAACAGCGTGCCTATGCGCGACTGGACCGGATCCAATTTGAAGGTGCCCAATGCCGTCGCGACATTGGCTATCGAGCCATTATGCGGGAGCAGTGAGCTCCACCGGTAGTGCCGCATCCAAGGTCAGCGCAGATGGCGTGACGGCCACCCGCCGTGCGCCGATCTGCACGCCCACAGCAGCGGCTTGTCTCAGCGCGTCCGTGAAGGCTGGGTCGATCATTGCTGCCGGCCGAATCGTCTGAGATCCCCGTATGCATGGCGACAAACAGAACCCCCACAGGCTGACCGTGACTTGCCAGTTCGGTCAGCAATCGAATATGAGCGGTCGCACGCGCCGAGGGTGCGTCTGGAAAATAGCCAATCCCATCGACTGCCCAAGTGACGGTTTTCACCTCAATCAGCGCGTCACGTCCAGATCCGGTGCGATAAGCCAAATCAAAACGATGCGCACCAACGCGAGGTTCGCGACGCACCCCAGTGACAGGCCCCCACCAAGACAGTGGTTCAGCGTCCGCCACCAGTCCATTGGCGCGCGCGGTATTTACACAGGCCATGCCAGTCGTCGTCTCAACCAACTCCCAAGCATACCCAAGCTTCCGGCCTGGAGGTTGCACACGAATCCACGCACGTGCACCCACCTCCAGTAAGCCAGTCATCCGACCCGTATTTGCACAATGTGCGATACGCTGCTGACCATCGATGGTCACAAACTCGGCAAAAAAGCGCTGATAGCGACGGACAAAACGGACCTCGAGAAGCGCTGGGTCGTAGATCATCGCAGCACACCCGCCAAGCGATTTAGCGCATCTTCGAGTCGATCCCAAGGCTGTGTGTAGGCAATCCGAATCCAGGTTGGAGACAGTCGATCACTGAAATCCACCCCTGGTGTCATCGCAACCCCGGTGGCGTCTAGGATCTCTAAGCACCAGGCTCGGCTGTCCGAGGTCCAGCGGCATGCATCCGCAAACACATAGAAGGCCCCATCCGGGAACACCGGGACGGCAAACCCCAGTGCCTTCAACGCAGGCACCAACTGATCGCGACGAGCGGCCAACTCCGCGCGTCGCTGCCTGACCAAACGCGCCGTGTCTTCGGTAAAACATCCCAAGGCCGCATATTGCGCGACACTCGGTGGACTAATGAATAGATGCTGCGCCAGCTTGGTCGTGGCCTCAACAGCACCTTCGGGAACAATCGCCCAGCCCAGCCGCCAGCCTGTCATATTGAAGGTCTTCGAGAAGCTCCCTATCACCCAATGCGCCGAACCAAAGTGCAAACTCCCTGGGTGACCTGGGTTAAATAGCAAATCAAAATAGATCTCATCGACAATTGCTGTCCGCTGAGTCTCTGTACACCAGGCCAACATCTCGACCAGAGCGCGAGACGGCACAGCAAGACCAGTCGGGTTCGCTGGATGGGCCAGTAATAACGCACGATCATGCTCTGTTGCCTCGGCCTCGCACTGCATCCGTGTTGGATGGAAGGCTGTTGCAACCGTGGTTGTGAGTCGATGCACAGACGCACCCACAGTCTTCGCAAACCAGGGATTACAGGGATATCCAGGATCCGCCATCAATAACCCTTCGCCTGGATCTAGGCTCACCGCAGTCGCAAGTAACAGGGCACCGGATGCCCCTGCTGTCACCTGAATCCGATCCGGATCAACCTGGACACCTTGGGTCTGTTGATACCGCGTCGCAATGGCTCGACGCAACTCAGGCAACCCTTGTGACTCGGTGTAGCGCGTCCGTCCCATCGCTAAGGCCGCTGTTCCAGCTGCAAGAACATCGGGTGGCGTGGCAAAGTCGGGTTCCCCAACTTCCAAATGAATGACATCGCGACCGGCTGCCTCGAGTCGCTGCGCACGACGGACAATGTCCATGACATAAAAGGGCGGAATCTCCGCAACACGGCGCGAGATTGCAGGCGTCTTATCACCCATTCAACAACTCCTCCGAGAGGATGGTGGTACTGATGGCAATGTTCTGCTAATTTTCCGCGTCTCACATCACCGGGAGTTCAGCCACGATGGCAACGAAGCAACGCGAATCCTTGCTTGGGTACGTTGAGCCCTACTCAGCAGCAGAGGGTGAAGAGTACATGAGCGAGACCATGCGTGCCCATTTCACACGCATCCTCAATCAGTGGAAACTCAATCTGATGGAAGAGGTGGACCGTACCGTCTCTCACATGAAGGAAGAGGCAGCAAACTTTGCCGACCCTGCCGATCGGGCCACACAAGAAGAAGAGTTCAGTTTGGAATTACGCACACGGGACCGGGAACGGAAGTTGATCAAAAAGATCGATAAAACCCTTGAGGCGATTGACAGCGACGATTACGGATTCTGCGAGACCTGTGGTGTGGAAATTGGGTTACGCCGCCTTGAGGCGCGCCCCACAGCCACCCAGTGCGTGGATTGTAAAACGCTCGATGAACTCAAGGAACGCCAGACCGGCGCCTAAGGATGCGCGTCCACGCATACCGTGGGCGCTTCGCCCCCTCGCCCACCGGCCCTCTGCATCTGGGGTCGTTATTTGCAGCCCTGGTCAGCTGGGTGCACGCACGACAGCATTGTGGACGCTGGTCAATTCGGATCGATGACCTGGATGCGCAGCGCTGTGATCCGCAGTGGTCGGACGCGATTATTGCCACGCTCGCTGCCTTTGGGCTGACTTCCGATACCCCGATTGTCTATCAATCAGATCGGATCATTGCCTATGGCGAGGCCTTCGCGCAACTCAGTGCGCATGCCTACCACTGCACCTGCTCACGAAAATCACGCGCCCCAGGTCCCTATGCTGGCACCTGTCGGCGACGCTTAGGCAGGTCACTTCCCCTCCAAGGCGCGATTCGGGTGGACTGCGCCAGTCTTCAGTGCACACTCGATGACATCATCATGGGCCACTGCATGTATCCCCACCCTGGCGACCCGATCATTCGGCGAACCGATGGACTCTATGCCTACCAATTGGCCTGTACCGTCGACGACGCGATGGATCAGATCACCCACGTGATCCGGGGAGTCGACTTACTGGAATCCACTCTCTGGCAGCGGCATCTGATGCATCACTTGCATCTCACGCCACCGACCTACGGACACTTTCCCGTTCTGGTTGGCCATCAGGGTGACAAACTCTCGAAACAACATGGGGCGCCAGGTATCAATCCTCGCCAACCTGGTCAGGTATTTAGGCAACTCGCAACCATCTTGGAACGCCCAGAGCCACCCGATGCAGGCGTTCCAATCCCAGATTGGCTGGATTGGTGGCTGGCACAAGGAGACGTGACCAGCTGGTGGCCCAAGATGCGTCAGAACATCCCCATCGCCTGAGTAATCGGGTTACACTTTCGGAAAATAACGGAACAGCCATGGCCCGCATTCTTCTTGTGACCGATGAAGCGATCGTCAAAAAGTCGCTTGCCTACAACCTCGAGCACGGTGGACACACCGTGACGACCGTGCCTTGTCTGGCAGATGCTTGGCAATATCGTGGCCAGGTGGATGCCGTCTTAGCAGAACTACGGCTCAATCAAGAATCCGGTTTAGAGTTAATCGACCCCTTTAAACCGCACCCTGTGATCCTGATGGTCAGCCAAGCAGGCATTCAACAGGGCGTGGTCGCGATGCGACAAGGTGCCTTTGATTGCTTGATCAAACCCATCGACGCACACGAACTGCTGCGCACCATGGAGCGCGCCGTCCCGGCCACTGACGCGCTGGATCCGTTAGCAAAGACCATGCTTGGTCAGTCCGAGGTCATGGGTCGGCTTCGGAAGCAAATTTTACGGGTGGCTCCGCTGGATACCACGGTCTTGATCGGCGGTGAATCAGGGACCGGAAAAGAGCTGGTCGCACAAGCCATTCATCACGCAAGCAGCCGTCATGGCCGCGAAATGATCTCGGTGAACTGTGCTGCCATCCCTGAGAGCTTGATTGAAGCCGAACTCTTTGGTCATGTGAAAGGGGCGTTCACCGGGGCCTCTTCGGACCGGGCGGGCCTGATCGAAGCCGCCGATGCATCCACCCTATTTTTAGATGAGATCGGCGAGCTTCCACTGGAAGCTCAGGCACGTCTGCTTCGAGTGCTGCAAGAAGGTGAGATTCGTCGAGTGGGCTCGACCGAGCGCACCCATGTCAATGTGCGACTGATCGCCGCCACCCATCGCGACCTGATCGATATGGTGCAACGGGGCCGGTTCCGTGATGACCTCTATTATCGATTGAACGTCATTGCCCTCAATTGTCCCCCGTTACGCGAACGTGACCAGGATGTGGTGTTACTTGCCGACGCTTTTTTGGAGCAGGTCCGCGGGCGTTTAAAGCGGCCAGAGCTCCGCTGGACAGAGGATGCCCGTCAGGCCATCGCCGCCCATCCGTGGCCCGGCAATGTGCGCGAATTACAAAATGCGGTCGAACGGGCGGCGGTGCTTGCTGAGTCAGCCCACATTCATCCTGACGATTTGGGGATTCAGGGGCGGCCCATTCAGTTTGTGGGTGGCACCCAGCGGACGCTCTCTGAGCGCCCCACCATGTCCCTTGAAGATTATTTTCAGCACTTTGTGATGTCTCATCAGGATCAACTGAGCGAAACCGAGCTGGCGAAGCGACTGGGGATCAGTCGTAAAAGCCTGTGGGAGCGGCGACAACGTTTGGGAATTCCGAGACGGAAATCGGATGACGAATCACCCTAAGTCTTAGTTACCTTTCACTACATTATTTACTTTTAGTAACACATTGGTGTGTCGAAACGATCCATTATGTTGCTTTGCACCATAATGGGAATAAAAAAATTGATCTATAGCAAGCCCTTAGGTGCACCGCACCAAGGTGGCACAGAAGATGCTTCCATTGTAAGCGTTCGCCATAAAAGCAATAAGCGAGAACGTGTTGCGGCAAGACAATAATAACAGCACGCCGGATGAGAGTACGGTTCACTGTGAGAACTGAACTTTGGGAATGCAGGAGGCATCCCAAGACCGAATAATAAGAAGGCCGG
Source organism: Litorivicinus sp. (assembly GCA_018401755.1). Classification (GTDB taxonomy): domain Bacteria; phylum Pseudomonadota; class Gammaproteobacteria; order Pseudomonadales; family Litorivicinaceae; genus HIMB30. The sequence goes on along the minus strand of JAGYKJ010000002.1, from coordinate 130,474 downwards.
TACAGGTCAAATGGTCTCAGCCTTAGTGGAATTAAGGCCTAGAGTTTAGATTGCATAGTGAATGGTAATTTCGAAAAAAAGTGTCTCGAATAAGAATAACGAAAGACATGTTACAAAAGGGCCTTAGGCCCTTTTTTATTGCCCTGCTCTGGTACACTCTATCCGCATTGACTGGCCCGGATACCGATGTTCTCAAAATTTACTAAACGTCTGGTGGCACCGCCACCGCCTGCCGCACCCATTGAGGTGTTTCGTGATGACATTACGCAGGAATACCACGGCATCCAGCATGCGGATTTATCGCCGGGCTCCCTTCGCGTGATCGAAACCCTGCAAAACGCGGGTTTTCAAGCCTATTTAGTGGGCGGGGGTATCCGAGATCTCCTGTTGGATAAACATCCCAAAGATTTTGATGTGGCTACCAATGCCACGCCGGCCCAGATTGAAGCACTCTTTAAGCGTGCCCGAGCAGTCGGTCGGCGCTTCCAAATCGTGCACGTACGGATGGGTCCAGAGATCGTTGAAGTCACCACCTTCCGTGGTCGCTCCGAAGACAGCCACCATCAACAAACCAATGCCCAGGGAATGCTGGTTCGCGACAATGTGTTTGGGACCGTTGAAGACGACGCGGTTCGGCGCGACTTCACCATGAATGCCCTGTACTACGACCCCAAAACCCATCATGTGATCGACTTTGTCGGTGGGTATGATGATTTGGAAGATCACATCATTCGGATTATTGGCGATCCAGCAACCCGTTACCGCGAAGATCCAGTACGGATGCTGCGTGCAGCCCGTTTTGTGGGCAAGCTCAAACTGAATCTCGATCCAGCAACCGCCGCACCGATCCGACAGTTAGCGGGCTTACTGCGTGACGTATCAGCCTCTCGGCTGTTTGATGAAGTCTTGAAACTGTTACAAGCCGGCTATGGCCGGGCGACCTATCACTGCTTACGAGAGTATGGTTTGTTTGGCCAGTTATTCCCAGAAACCGAGACTCTCCTCAGCCGTGGCGACGATCCGCACTATGCCCGACTGATTGATATCGCGTTGACCAATACCGATGCACGACTCAATGCCGGGAAATCTGTGACGCCCGCCTTTTTGTATGCCGCGATTTACTGGCCGTCTGTGCACCAACGCTGGCAAGAACGGGAAGCCGAAGGCAATCCACGGGCACAAGCGCTCGCCATTGCTGGATCCGAAACCATCGACCGAAATCAAGCCTATGTCGCCATCCCGAAGCGGTTTACCCAGGGCATTCGTGAGATTTGGGAACTGCAAGCGAAGCTTGAACGGCGCGACGGACGCCGCCCCGACTCGACCTTGAGTCACCCACGTTTTCGTGCCGGCTATGACTTTTTGCTACTCCGCGAAGAATCTGGCGAATTACCGCCAGGTCTAGGCACCTGGTGGACAGCCTATCAAGTCGCCGATGACGCGAAGCGCCGTGCACTGATCGCAGAGGTCCGGGAACACCCCCCTGAGCACACAGAAGACGCCGCGTCCAAGCCACGCCGTCGCCGTCGCCCGAATGCCCGACCCCGCGAAGACTGAAGTCTATCTCGGTCTCGGCGCCAATCTGGCGGATCCCCGTGATCAGGTGCTACGAGCCATGCAAGAGCTTGCCGAGCTGCTGTCGGATTATCGCGCCTCGCCCCTCTACCGGACCCGACCGGTCGGCCCGGTGGCGCAGCCTGATTTCATTAATGCCGTGGTCTGCGGGTACACAACCCTCGCGCCAGACGCATTACTGGATCACTGCCAAGCGCTGGAGCGCAGACATGGTCGAGAACGCACGATCCACTGGGGCCCACGCACCTTGGATGTCGATATTCTGTATTACGGCAATGTACACCTCAACTCTGCACGCCTACAGATCCCGCATCCCGAAGCGCTTCGCCGTGGCTTTGTGATGATTCCACTGTTGACTCTCCGCCCAAATGGCGAGACGCCCACAGGTGACCCCATCGACCGAAGTCGCTACGATGACGCTGGATTGGAACTTCTGGCCTAATTGGCCGTGACACCTTGGATAGGGATGCCCATGCACCACCACGTTTCACTTTCCCACTTAAAGGCGCATCGCGCGGCTGGCACACGCTTTAGCATGGTCACCGCCTACGATGCCTGTTTTGCGCAATTGTCCAGTGATGCGGGCATTGACTCGCTTTTGGTTGGTGACTCGCTGGGGATGGTCTTGCAAGGTCACGACTCAACCTTACCGGTCACTCTGGAACAGATGGTCTATCACACGGCCTGTGTTACGCGAACCAAACCACGTGCTTTTGTGATTGCAGACATGCCCTTTATGGCGGCCGCAACACTGGAAGACACGATGCGAAGCGCGCGCTTACTGATGCAAGCCGGTGCACAGATGATCAAACTTGAAGGTGGTGCCCAATTACTCGGGCAAGTACAACGCCTCGCCGACCAAGGGGTTCCTGTGTGTTGCCATTTGGGACTCACCCCACAGTTTGTCAATCGCTTTGGTGGCTATAAGGTCCAAGGGCGCACGCAGGCAATTGCAGATCAGTTGGTTGCAGATGCACAGGCGTTGGATGCAGCGGGAGCCGACATGTTACTGCTCGAATGCGTCCCAAATCACGTCACTGCACGGATTATGGCAGTCACCCAAGCACCCGTGGTCGGCATCGGTGCAGGCCCCGAGACGACCGCGCAAGTACTCGTCTTACACGATCTTTTAGGGATTACGCCAGGGAAACCGGCGCGCTTTGTGCAGAATTTTCTGTCCGGATCAGCATCCATCCAGGCCGCACTGTCCGCTTTCGATCAGGCAGTCAAATCAGGAGCCTATCCAGCACCGGAGCACTGCTTTGTCGACTAAGCCACAGATCATTACCACGGTCGCTGAGTTACGCGATCAGCTCGATCAGGCGCGCGCGCGCGGGCAACGCATTGGGTGCGTCCCGACCATGGGTAATCTGCATCAAGGTCACCTTGATCTCGTCACTCGGGCTGCTGAGCTGACCGATCGTGTTGTTGTCAGCATCTTCGTCAACCCCATGCAGTTTGGTCCGAATGAGGACTATGACGCTTACCCACGCACACTCTCGGCAGACACTGAGGCACTCACAGGCACAGGATGCTCGGTGGTCTTTGCACCCACGGTTCGGGAGGTCTATCCCAAAGGGGTCAATACGGAAATCGATATTCCGAGCCTCTCTACTATTCTGTGTGGACAGCATCGCCCTGGTCACTTTAAAGGGGTGGCGACGGTCGTCAATAAGCTGCTGAATATCGTGCGGCCCGATGTGGCCGTCTTTGGTAACAAGGACTATCAACAGCTGCAGGTCATCAACACCATGGTCGCTGACCTCCTGATGCCAGTTGAGATCGTCGGCCACGATACGACCCGAGAGCCTTCGGGGCTTGCCATGAGCAGTCGCAATGCCTACTTATCCGAGTCAGAACGTCACACGGCCGCCTTGCTCTATCAAGGCCTCACAGAGATCGCTTCTGCATTACGCACAGACACAGGTGTCGCGGCCAGCGTACGTGCCGTGGAGGCTCGCCTGAAGGGTGCTGGATTTGCACTTGATTACTTAGAAATTCGGAATGCCGATGATCTCACCCAAAGCTCGCTCAATGCGACCCGTGCAGTGGTCTTAGTGGCAGCACGACTGGGTCGAGCACGGCTGATTGATAATCTCGTGGTGACACTTAAAAAAAGCCCCGACTGAACGGGGCTTTTCCGAGTCTCAGTGTGCCAAGGACCTTAGGTCGATGACATATCCTTCATGGTTAACTTAATCCGACCACGGGCATCGACATCCAAGACCTTGACCTTCACCATGTCGCCGACTTTCAGATAGTCCTCAACGTTCTCCACCCGCTCTTCAGAGATTTGGCTGATGTGCACCAATCCATCTTTGCCTGGGAGAATATTGATGAAGGCACCAAAATCCACGATACGCTCGACCTTGCCCTTGTAGATGCCCCCGATTTCCGCTTCGGCGGTGATGGCTTCGATCATGCTAATCGCTTTTTGTGCAGCCTCTTTGGTGCTTGCATAGACACGCACCAGACCATCATCATCCAAGTCCACTGTGGCACCAGAGGTCTCACAGATGTTCCGAATCACCGCGCCACCCTTACCAATGACTTCACGAATCTTGTCAGGATCAATCCGGAAGCTGTAGGTCCGCGGCGCAGTATCCGCGACTTCATCACGTGCCTTGTCGATGACTTTGTTCATCTCACCCAGGATATGCAACCGCGCATCTTTGGCCTGCGCCAAGGCCGCACGCATGATCTCTTCGGTAATCCCTTGGATCTTGATGTCCATCTGCAGGGCAGTCACACCATCCCCAGATCCAGCCACCTTAAAGTCCATGTCACCCAGATGATCTTCATCGCCGAGAATGTCGGTCAAGACCGCAAATCCATGGTCTTCTTTTACCAATCCCATGGCGATACCGGCCACTGGCGCACGCAAAGGAACGCCGGCATCCATCAACGCCAAGGATGCGCCACACACGGACGCCATCGACGAGGAACCGTTGGACTCGGTGATCTCGCTCACCACCCGAATGGTGTACGGGAAGGTCTCTTCGTCTGGCAGCATCGCATAGACTCCACGACGTGCTAATCGGCCATGACCGATCTCGCGGCGCTTGGGTCCAGACATCATGCCAGCCTCACCGACTGAGTATGGAGGGAAGTTGTAATGGAGCATGAAGGTGTCTTTCTCGTCACCGCCCAAGCCATCCACGATTTGCGCATCACGCAAGGCACCAAGGGTCGTCACCACAATGGCTTGGGTCTCGCCACGGGTGAACACAGCGGATCCGTGTGCCCGCTTGAGCTTGCCCACTTCACAGGTAATCGGACGCACGGTGGTGAGATCACGACCATCAATCCGAGGCATGCCATCAATAATCCGTCCACGAACCACAGACTTCTCAAGCTTACTAAAGAGCTCACCGACGTCCTCGGCGCGACTGCCGTCATCACCACCCATGGCAGCCACGGCATCTGTCCGAATTGCACCCAAAGCGGTGTAGCGATCCATCTTCTCAGAGATCTGGTAAGCCTCAATGATGCGTCCTTGATAGGCTTCTTTGAGTGAGGCATACAGGGATTCGTCAATCGCTGGTGCTTGCCAAGTCCATGCCGGCTTTCCATGCGCCTTCGCAAAGGTATCGATGGCATCAACAGCGACTTGGAATTCGCGATGGGCAAACATGACCGCACCCAGCATTTGCTCTTCGGTTAATTCATCAGCCTCTGATTCCACCATCAGGACCGCATCGCGGGTACCCGCAACCACCATGTCGAGACGTGATTCAGTCAACTGCTCAAACGACGGGTTCAGCATGTACTGACCATCTTCTCCAAAGCCAACGCGGGCGGCACCCAGTGGGCCATTGAATGGAATCCCTGAAATCGCAACTGCAGCAGAGGCACCCAGCATCCCTGCGATATCAGCATCATGGGTTTTTGACGCCGACATGACGGTGAGCACGACCTGTACTTCATTCATGAACCCATCTGGGAACAACGGACGAATGGGGCGGTCAATCAAACGCGATGTGAGGGTTTCTTTTTCAGTCGGTCGTCCCTCGCGCTTGAAGTATCCACCAGGGATCTTTCCAGCGGCATAAGTCTTTTCTTGATAGTGCACTGATAACGGGAAAAAACTCTGACCGGGTTTGACGTTCTTCGCGCCCACCACGGTAGCTAAAATCTGGGTGTCGCCCATGGTGATCATGACCGCACCAGTGGCTTGACGCGCAATGGCGCCGGTTTCTAGTGTGACTTCCGTCCCACCAAACTGAAATTGTATCACGTGATTTTCCACTCTGTTTCCTACTTCCAATAATGCCGGCCATCCGGCTTCAATACGAAAACGGCCCCAGAGGGGCCGTTCTCAGTGAGCGTTTAACGACGCAGACCAAGTTCCTTGATCAGGGCGCTATACCGACCCACATCCTTTGATTTTAAATAATCGAGGAGTTTACGACGCTGGTTGACCATCCGGATCAAACCCCGACGACTGTGGTGATCGTGAATATTTTTCTTGAAATGACCCTGCAGACTTTCAATGTTTGCAGTCAAGAGTGCTACTTGCACTTCTGGGGATCCGGTGTCGCCATCACCACGACCAAATTTGGTACAGATCTCAGATTTTTGTTCGGCTGACAAAGCCATGTCTTACTCCTCATCTGGCATGCCCGACCCAAAGGGCCCAATCCCCGCTTCGCCACGCATGCCTGTAGCGATCGAAGCCAACATCCGTCGAGGGCAGAGCCGACCATCCTTATCGATGGCACAAATCCCTAAAAACCCGTGATCAGACGCAAAAACCGCAATAGTATGACACGGATCTATGTTGTTTCTGAACAGTTTTTGGCCTTGTGACAGTAAAAAGGCATCCTCCAAAGTGACCTCCAGTCGCGGTAGACGAGCGACCAAGGCATCAATCGGACGTAACCACTGATCGACAGCCTCTGGATCGTCGACACAGGCAGACTCCAACTCAGCCCAATCCACCGCATCGGCCAAGGTATCGTCACCCACCGCCGTGCGGGTTAATTCCGCCACGTGGCCGCCCACGCCCAGCGCTGCGCCAATGTCGTGGGCCAACGCCCGAATGTAGGTTCCCTTCGAGCAAGCAACTGCAAGCCGGAGCTGGCCTAATTCGCGGTCATAGTGCAACAGATCCAGCCGATGAATCGTCACTGACCGCGTCGGCCGGTCAAACTCGACCCCGGCGCGTGCCAAGCGATACCAGCGCTTCCCATCTTTTTTTAGAGCCGCGTACGCAGGTGGCACTTGCTCAATCTGTCCCCGAAACCGCGCCAGCACCGCCTCAAGTTCAAGCAGATCAAAGTGCGGAACTGGGCAGGTCTCCAGTACCGCCCCCTCCGCATCCTGCGTCGTGGTGGTCACTCCCAATTGCACCAGGGTCTCATAGCCCTTATCCGCATCAAGCCCGTATTGGCTAAATCGCGTGGCAAAACCAAAGACGATCGGCAATAACCCGGTGGCCATCGGATCCAATGCACCGGTATGGCCCACACGGCGGGCTTTGGTGAGGTACTTAATGCGTTGTACAAGGGCGTTGGAGGTCCGTCCAGAGGGTTTATTCACCAGCACAACGCCATGCACAGGACGGCCCTTGACGGACTTCGCCATGGGATTAGCGGCCTTGGTCTTTCGCCCGCGCCTGATGAATCAATGCATTGATATCGGCGCCACGTTTTAACGAGTCGTCGTAATGGAAGCGTAGATTCGGCACTTTGCGGACCTTCAATCCGCGGCCGAGCTCGGTTCGCAAAAACGTGCTGGCTTGGTTCAAGATCGCAAGCGAGGCTGCAATCCGCTCAGGTGCATCGTCAGCAACGAGCACCGTGACATTCACATCGGCGTAGGACAGGTCTTTTGAGAGTTTCACGAAATTCACAGTGACCATCCCCAATCGGGGGTCTTTCAACTCACGCTGGATCAGGGTGGCAAGATCCCGTTGGATCTGCTCCCCTAATCGCTGCGTTCTGCTGAATTCAGCCGGCATCAGATCGCCCGAGCGACCTTGCGCACATCGAATACTTCGATCTTGTCGCCCGGTTTGACATCCGTGTAGTTCTTCACACCGATGCCGCACTCCATGCCATTTCGGACTTCGCCCACATCATCTTTAAAGCGACGCAAAGACTCAAGCTCCCCTTCGTAAACCACGACGTTATCGCGCAATACCCGGATCTTCTTGTTCCGATAGACGATTCCCTCAACCACCATACAGCCGGCAATTTGCCCAAACTTCGGTGAGTTAAAGACATCACGGACCTCAGCGATGCCGACGATCTCTTCACGAAGCTCCGGTGCAAGCAGACCGCTCATGGCCGCCTTCACATCGTCCACGATGTCGTAAATCACGCTGTAATAGCGAAGCTCGACCCCATCACGTTCGATCACTTGACGCGCACCGGCGTCGGCACGCACGTTAAAGCCAAGAATGATCGCCCCGGCTGATGATGCGAGGGTTGCATCAGATTCGGTAATTCCACCCACGCCATTGGCGATGATACTGACGCGCACCTCATCTGTGGACAGTCTGGTTAAGGCTGATGACAAGGCTTCCAAGGTGCCCCGTACGTCCGTTTTTAACACCAGATTCAAGTTCGCAACTTCGCCCGCCGTCATATTGGCGAACATTTGGTCGAGTTTTGCTGCCTGTTGCCGCTTGTGTTCGGTATCACGTTTCCGTAACGACCGGAACTCAGCCACTTCTCGCGCCTTTTTCTCGCTCTCAAGTACCATCAGTTCGTCGCCGGCATCAGGGGTTCCAGAGAGGCCCAATACCTCGACCGGGATCGATGGACCAGCCACCTTGACCTGCTTACCGTTTTCATCGACCAGCGCTCGCGCTTTACCGACCTGCTCACCCACCAAAATGGCATCACCCACTTTTAGCTGACCATTCTGAATCAACACGGTGGCCACGGGACCACGCCCACGGTCCAAGCGTGACTCCACCACGGTACCCCGTGCTGGACCATCATGCACTGCAGTGAGTTCCAATAACTCTGCCTGGAGGAGAACCGCATCCAACAGTGCTTCGATCCCGTCACCGGTGTGTGCACTGACTGGAACAAACTGCGTATCACCGCCCCACTCTTCTGGAATCACGTCCTTACCAGCCAACTCGTTTTTAACACGATCTGGATCCGCATTTTCCTTATCCATCTTATTCATGGCCACGACAATGGGCACACCCGCTGCCTTCGCATGCTGAATGGCTTCTTCAGTTTGTGGCATCACACCGTCGTCAGCTGCCACCACCAGAATCACAATATCTGTGACCTTCGCACCACGCGCACGCATGTTGGTAAAGGCTGCGTGTCCAGGTGTGTCAATAAAGGTCACCATGCCGTTATCGGTGGTGACGTGATAGGCACCAATATGCTGTGTGATACCGCCAGCTTCGCCTGCGGCCACACGGGCCTTCCGAATACGGTCCAATAACGAGGTTTTACCGTGATCGACGTGCCCCATGACGGTGACCACGGGCGCCCGCGGCTTTTGCTCACCTTCGAGTTGCCCAAAGCTTTCGATCATGTCTTGCTCGATGGCATCTTCGGCCACGATGGTGATGGTATGCCCCATTTCCTCAACCACCAGCACCGCGGTGTCTTCATCGAGGATCTGGTTGATGGTTGCCATGACACCCATTCTCATCAAAATCTTAATCAGTTCACCAGACTTAACAGCCATTTGGCTGGCGAGCTCGGCAACCGTCACCGGGCCAGAAATCGTCACACCGCGGACAACAGGTGCGGCAGGCTTTTCAAATTTGTGAGACAAGGCTTCGGTCGCTTTTCCGGGTTTCCGTTTTGGCCGATACCGGGTACCGCCACGTTCTTCATCATCCAAAACGGGCGCCGCAACACGCTTGGGTGCTGGCTTACCATGCCGCCGACGCTCTTCATCCCGCTCCCGATCGTCTTTCTTGTGATGCCGTTTTGCATCGACTTCTTTCTTCGGTAGTTCACCGGGCTCCAAGGGCATCGGTTGCAACACGCCGGAGATATCGACAGGTGCTTCGATGATTATTGGATCGACCACCTCAGCGGGCGCCTCGTCGGGCACAACAGGGTTTGGTGCGGCCTCTGCTTCGGTCGCAAGACGCACTGCTTCTGCGGCTTCAGCCTCGCGCGCTGCGCGCTCGACTTCGTCAATCTGACGCTGCTTCTCTGCGTCAGACGTCAAATCACGATGCACGTATGTGCGCTTCTTCCGAACCTCAACATTGACTGCCTTCGAACCACCCGACCCTGCACCCACTTTGAGTGTGCTGGTGGACTTTCGACGGAGTGTGACCTGCGAGGGCTCAGCCGATACTCGTGCCGTTCCGGCGCGAATATGGCTTAACAGAGCCTGCTTTTCCTGATCCGTGACGACATCATTTTCCGACTGCTTGGACACCCCGGCTTCCGCCATTTGTGCCAATAAGCGTTCAGCGGGAATGCCGACAACCTGGGCCAGTTGTTTAACTGTAGTTTGTGACAACGGCTTACTCCTGCTCGTTTTCCTGTGCGTCTTCGTCCGCGAACCAAGGCTCACGGGCTTTCATAATGAGGGCGGCGGCCAAGGATTCATCGACACCATCGAACTGGGTCAACTCATCCACTGACAGTTCGGCCAAATCTTCCATGGTGCAAACACCGCGGTCTGCCAATTGATAGGCCAGTGCGGGCGTCATGAACTCCATGGCCAACAAATCATCTGCAGGCTCACCTGTGCTGTCCTCGCCTGATAAGGCGGCGGTCAACAAGACATCTCGTGCACGGGTCCGCAGAGTCTCAACCAACTCTTCTTCAAATCCATCAATGCCGAGCATTTCTTCAACAGGGACATAGGCCACCTCATCGACCGAGGTGAATCCCTCGTCCACAAGAATACGTGCCAGCTCTTCGTCCACATCAAGGCGCGCGATAAACATATTGACCAGTTTCTCAGACTCGGCTTCCTGACGCTCTTCGGCTTGCTCTTCACTCATGACATTGAGTTTCCAGCCGGTCAGCTCAGAGGCAAGGCGGACATTTTGGCCGCCTCGACCGATGGCTTGCGCCAAATTATCTTGGGTCACAGCCAAATCCATAGACCGGCTGTCCTCATCAACGACAATTGAGGAGACTTCCGCAGGAGACATCGCATTGATCACCAATTGCGCGGGATTGTCATCCCACAACACGATGTCGACCCGCTCACCATTTAACTCATTTGAGACTGCCTGAACCCGCGCACCACGCATCCCGACGCAGGCACCGATCGGATCAATCCGTCCATCGTTGGTCTTCACGGCAATCTTCGCCCGAAGACCCGGATCCCGTGCGGCACCCCGAATCTCGATGGTCTCCTCGGCAATCTCGGGCACTTCGATCCGGAACAGCTCAATCAAAAAGCGCGGCGAGTTCCGCGATAAGATCAACTGAGGACCGCGCCCTTCACTCCGAATCTCGTGCAATACAGCACGGACACGATCATTGATCCTGAAGATCTCACGGCCAATCAAATTTTCCCGGGGCAACAATGCCTCAGCGGTCCCGCCCAGGTCCACAATGATGGCGTCGCGTGTGACTTTCTTGACGGATCCGTTAATCAAGCCGTTCAGACGGTTGGCATAATCAGCCACCACCTTTTCCCGCTCCGCTTCACGGACACGCTGCACAATCACCTGCTTGGCGGTTTGGGCTTCAATCCGTCCAAACTCGACGTTATCGACTTGAACCTCGTGGATATCGCCAATGTTTAAGCTGGGATCCATCTCCAGAGCTTCTTCAGTGGTCAGCTCAGAGCCCAAAATCGCCAGGTGGTCATCTGGGACAACCAACCACCGACGGAATGTGTCATAGGTCCCGGCAACGCGATCAATGGTGACGCGAATATCGGCTTCTTCCCCTTCGTAGCGTTTCCGTGTTGCGGTCGCCAGCGCTTGCTCGACCGCCTCAAACACGACGCCTTTTGGAATCCCCTTCTCATTCGAGAACAGTTCCACTACCTGAAGGATCTCTTTACTTCCCATTCCCATGTCGTTTCGTTCCGTTAACCGATTTACCATCATCCACGATCAATTGACCCCGCTCGATCTGCTCAAATGGGAAGACAAATTCATCTTCTCCAACGTGCACGACCACCGATTGGTCCTCTAGTCGGGCGATCATGCCCGTAAACTGCTTACGCCCCTCGAAAGGGAGTTTCAGTTTGACGCGCGCCTTGTGCCCGACAAACCGTTCAAAATGCCATAACTCATACAGAGACCGCTCCCAACCAGGACTGGAGACCTCAAGGGTGTATCGATCCGGCAGCGGGTCATCCACATCCAAGACTCGCGACACCTGTCGACTCACCGCCGCACAATCTTCCACAGTGACCAACCGATCCGGATGATCCAACACAATCCGTAGCGTAATACGCGGTGCCTTGCCCATCATTTCGATCGCCCAAAGCTCCACGCCCAGCGCCTCAATCGAGGGCCGCAACAAGGTTGCTAATTCGTGCTGCTTTGGCGTCATCACCATCCCGCCAGAAATAAAAAAACCCCAAACGGGGTTTCATGGCCTGCACATTCCTTTCTCGCTGCTTCCGTGAATGAAGAATTCACGGAGACCCCTCGCAAAAAGTCGCAGTATTATGTCCGAAGGACTGCGAGAGGTCAACGCCGCATTACGCGGTTTGCATGCGCTCCACGGTGCAACGCTCGCCATTTGCGCACAACAACTGACGTAACCGTAATCCTCGACGCTCTTGTTGTTCGCCAGCTTCACCAGCACTCGGAAACTTCCGGAAGATCCATTGGCGGGGATCACGCTGAAAACGAACAATGCCAATCGGCAGGTCATTCTTGAAGACTTCAAAACTTCGACGGCCAAGCCGTTTGATTCGCATCATTTGAGTCGTCTCCATGTGGGGTTATTGTTTTCGGGAGGGTGAGGCTAAGGAAAAAACGCCGCGTGCGCAACCTTGAATGGTCGAAGGGCGGTGGTGCGGTGCATTGCGCATCAGGTCGCGCAATCCTCAAACAAGGACCTGCTCTCAGGCGAACCACGACAGAAATTGGCAAGGAGGCGCTACGCAACCACACTGAATCCGATGGCCATCTAGGAAGCATTGGTGCGAGTGTGATACACAATGGCCATGAAAATCATGATCACAGGCATTTCAGGGCAAGTCGGGCGTCGCTTAGTTGAGCGGCTCGCCCCGCACTATCACGTCATTGGTCTGGACAGACAGGCCCTCGATCTCTCACAACCCGCACACATTCGCTCAGCGATTGATGTCCATCAGCCTGATGTCATCATCAATCCCGCAGCCTTCACAGCGGTTGATCGCGCCGAGTCTGAGCCAGACTTGGCGGAGCGAATCAATGCACGTGCGCCCGCAATCATCGGTGAGCTTGCCATCCAACGCGGCATTCGCGTGGTGCATTTTTCCACTGACTATGTGTTTGACGGATACCAGCAAGGCGCATATCGCGAAGACGCTCCCACCGCACCGCTCAACGTGTATGGACGCACCAAACGTGATGGTGAGACTGCGACTCCTCGAGACCGGAGCGGATGCATTCATTCTCCGAACCAGCTGGGTTTTCGATGCCGCAGGCCAGAACTTTCTGACGACCATGTTAAAGCTGGCATGCACACGCGACAGGCTACAGGTGGTTGCCGATCAACAGGGTGCACCCACATCTGCCCGCGCATTGGCAAATGCAGTGGCAGACCTACTTGCTCATGCTGACTTCCAGAATCGGGCGCATGCACTCAGAGGCATCTACCATATGGCCGCATCTGGCGTGACAACCTGGCATGACTACGCCCGCTATGCGATTCAATCGGCGCGCGCGCACGGCTGGCCCATTCAGGTGGATGACCAGGCCATTGACGCAGTTGCATCAAGCGCTTTTCCAACCATCGCTCGACGCCCCCACAATTCAGAGCTCAACACGGATAAAATACAGACGTTTTTTCAAGTCACCCTTCCGCCATGGCAGACTCTAGTCGATGCGGAACTTCAGTGGATGGAACCCTCGCTATGACGACCACGCGCAAAGGCATCATCCTCGCGGGAGGCTCAGGAACGCGCCTCTATCCCTGTCACTCAGTGTGTCTCGAAGCAGCTCATGCCGGTGTATGACAAACCGATGATTTATTACCCTCTCACGACCTTGATGCTCTCAGGGATCCGGGATGTATTAGTTATCTCCACACCTCAAGACACGCCCCGATTTCAGGAGCTTTTGGGAAATGGCAGCCAATGGGGGATGCATATTCAGTACGCAGTGCAAGCTCATCCCAATGGCCTGGCGGAAGCCTTTCTGATTGGCAAGCCATTTATCAATGACACACCCTGTGCCCTAGTCCTTGGAGACAACATTTTTTACGGTCATGACTTGGTCAAAGAGCTTGCGAGTGCTGAATCAACGAACGTCTGGCGCGACAATTTTCGCCTATCATGTCAAAGATCCAGAGCGTTATGGCGTGGTTGCCTTCGATGAGACCCGACAGGCAATCTCGATCGAGGAAAAGCCGAAAACACCGCGCAGCAATTATGCAGTGACCGGGCTGTACTTCTATGACGAAGACGTCTGTGAAATTGCATCACAGGTGCAGCCCTCTGCACGCGGCGAGCTTGAAATTACTGACGTCAACCGGACATATCTCGAGCAAAAAGCACTGCACGTCGAAATCATGGGACGCGGATACGCATGGCTTGACACCGGCACCCATGATTCGCTTTTGGATGCAGCAGCCTTTATCGCAACGATCCAACAACGACAGGGGCTCATGGTCGCCTGTCCGGAAGAAATCGCATTCACCCAGGGCTGGATTGACGCAAGTGATGTTGAGCGATTAGCGGGGCCACTTCAAAAAAGTGGCTATGGCGCATACTTACTTCAACTGATTCAAAAGGCTTAAGCATGGCACTGACTGTGACGCCTACAGAGATCCCAGATGTCTTGTTGCTTCAACCGGATGTATTCAAAGATCCACGTGGTTACTTTTTTGAGAGCTTTAACCAAGCACGCTTTACCGAGAGCACCGGTATCAAGCACGGATTTGTGCAGGACAACCAATCTCGATCAGCAGCTGGGGTATTGAGAGGCCTGCATTACCAATATAACTGCCCGCAAGCAAAGCTGATTCGGGTCTTATCTGGGGTCATTTTCGACGTTGCAGTCGACTTAAGACGCTCATCCGAGACCTTTGGGTGCTGGGTTGGGTTTGAATTGTCCTCAGACAATCACAGTCAAGCATATATCCCGGTTGGTTTTGCCCATGGATTTTTGGTGTTGTCGGAGTCTGCGGATATTCTCTACAAAACGAGCGAGTATTGGGATCCGACGTCGGAGTACACGCTCAAATGGGACGACCCAACCGTCGGCATCACCTGGCCCATGCAACAGGAGCCGATTCTTGCGAGCAAGGATGCACATGGCAGTGCGTGGGAGAATTGTCCGTTTTTCGCCTAAATCCAAACTGACTGGCTTTCTTTGGATTTGAAAGAGTAGATGAGCGTGATTCGAAAAAATGCTTCCATCGACACGCTGGTCAAAGAGCTCCTGCAAGTCGCTAGCAATCCAGAATCATTGCCCAGAAGTTCTGAGGGCACTAGTGCTCGTGGGCGTTCAGAACGGCAATGCAACACCAGAAGAGATTGAGAGTGACCTTTAGGACACTGGGCGCAACTTGACGAACACAGGTTCGCTATATACTCTTGCCGTATAGGCTTTTTCAAAGGATCCTGACGTGGCGATTGGTACCGTTTTTGTCAACAATCGCACCCAAGCCGTGCGGCTCCCGTTGGATGTCCGCCTGCCGGAGGGCGTGCACAAAGTCGACATTCGGGTGAACGGGAGGGAGCGCATTATCGCGCCCCTTGGACACCGCTGGGACAGCTTTTTTATCAACGGACCGATGACGAGTGATGACTTTTTACCCGAGCGCGCCTCACAACAGCAGGTAGAGAGAGAAGCCTTTTGATCCTTCGTTACATGCTCGATACCAACATCGTTATCTACATCTTAAAACGCCGCCCACTCGAGATACTTTCCACATTTAATGCCAATGCCAATCGTATGGCCATCTCATCGATTACTTTGGCCGAACTGACGCATGGTGCCGAAAAAAGTGACCGCGTGACTGAGAACCTTGAGGTGATTGACGATTTTTGTAGTCGTCTCGAAGTACTGCCCTACGGTGAGAAAGCAGCCCAACACTATGGCGCTATCCGCGCAGGTCTTGAAAAACTTGGTCAACCCATCGGGGTAAACGACATACACATTGCGGGACACGCCCGAAGCGAAGGACTGGCACTTGTCACTAACAATGTCTCGGAATTTGAACGAGTACCTGGACTCGAACTTGAGAATTGGATAACGCGCTGATCATCGCAACTCAAACCTAAAAATCTAACATTGACTGGCGACCTGATCACCGACTCGCTACGGTAAATTCAGGCGAGCACGCATTCGTGTGAGTGATCTAGAAAACTCAGAAAAAGAGATATCCAATTGGTGCCGAAGGCCGGACTTGAACCGGCACGAGCTATGCTCACTACCCCCTCAAGATAGCGTGTCTACCAATTTCACCACTTCGGCAAGGGGACGCGCAGATTATAGATCGCGCCCTCAAATTGCAAGAAATCAGTCGACCGTTTTTGGCGTTCCCGGTGCAGAATCGTCAACCGTCGAAGGCACCTGTGGTAGGCCAATTAAACCGTCTTCAGATGCCTTGTTATTGGCAACGACGGCAAGCGCCATGCTGGTAATAAAAAACGCTGCACCCAGCCCTGCAGTGAGTTTCACCAAAAACCCGCCAGATCCTGCAGATCCGAATACCGTCTGAGATGCACCACCACCGAATGAGGCGCCCGCATCGGCTCCCTTACCCTGTTGTAGCAAGACCAAACCAATGACGGCAATACCCACCAAAACGTGACCGATTAAAAGTACTGTTTCCATTAACGCGTTTCCCAGGCAGCAACGATCGCTGCAAATTTATCTGCATCCAACGATGCCCCACCAACCAGTGCCCCTGAGACCTGATCAGACGAAAAAATAGATGACGCCGTCTCTGGCGACACACTGCCGCCATACAACACCACCAACTCAGGTCGCTCAAGCACCTCTCGTATCCAACGATGCATCGCAACAATCTCAGCAAGCGTTGCCACTCGACCTGTGCCAATCGCCCAAACGGGCTCATAGGCAATCACAACACCATCAAGGTCAAACCCTTGACCGACCAAAGGGGCCAACTGTTCAGCCACCACTTGATCCGCCCGACCTGCATCGCGATCGACCTCTGTCTCCCCGACACATACCACTGGGAAGAGTCCTGTCTCCAAAATCGCCCCAACCGCCGGCGCAATGGTTTGACTCGTCTCCCCAAAGCGCTTTCGTCGCTCCGAGTGTCCAAGCAACGCAAATGCACAACCCGCATTAGCGACCATGGCTGCATTAATGCACCCAGTATGTGCGCCAAAGTCATCTGCAACACAATCCTGAACGCCAACCATCAGCCGACTATCAGCCACTTCGGTCACGATCTGGTCGACCCAGAGGCTCGGCGGACAAATCCCAATGAGGGTGTCTGTCGCCTCTGCCACCGTCCGCATCGAAGCCGCCAATGTCAGCGCATCCGCTTTCAGCGTGTGCATTTTCCAGTTGCCGAGAATCACTACACGAGCTTCCTGAATTCGGGCGCGTACCTTACGCGATCACTGCCACTTTTTCCACTGCCTCGGCAATCCGATGCGCCGCGGCCTGCACTTCAGAGGCATCACGGCCTTCGACCATGACCCGCACCACAGGCTCAGTCCCAGACGGTCTCAAGACAACGCGACCCGATTGTCCTAACAGTTGTTCAGTCGCCGCCACCGCCTGCACAACCTCTGGGTGCATCAAATGGGCTCGATCGACCAACGGAACATTCACCAATACTTGGGGGTATTTCGTCATCCCTTTTCGGGCAACAGACAGAGCTACCCCAGATGACAACAGTGCGTTGACGACCTGCAACGCTGCGACCACACCATCTCCAGTCGAGGTGAGATCTGAGCAGATAATGTGGCCCGATGTTTCTCCACCCAAGGTCCAGCCTCGTGCTTCCATGGCTTCAATCACATAACGGTCCCCCACCTGGGTTCGTACAAACGGAATCTGCATCGCGTCCAAGGCATGCTCAAGACCCAAATTTGTCATGAGCGTGCCAACCACACCCCCTTCCATGCGACCACGCTCATGCCGCGTTCTTGCGATCAGATAGAGGATCTCATCGCCATCGAGTGTCGCACCGGTCTCATCGACCATCACAACGCGATCGGCATCGCCATCCAATGCGATCCCGAGATCGGCGCCGACTTCCGAGACCTTCTGAATCAATGCACCCGGCGCTGTCGATCCGACACCATCATTGATATTGAGACCGTCTGGCTCGACCCCAATCGTCGTGACCTTGGCTCCGAGTTCACGAAAGACCTTCGGTGCGATTTGATAGGCAGCGCCATGCGCGCAATCCAACACAATATGAAATCGAGACAAATCCGTCCCGAGACGTAAGGTATGTTTACAAAATTCGATATAGCGACCCGCAGCGTCGTTGACGCGCGAGGCTCGACCCAGCAAGGGGCCGTCAACAGTCGCTAGCGGTTGATTGAGTCGTGCCTCAATCGCAACTTCGACCGCATCCGGCAACTTTGTGCCGTTCGCATCAAAAAACTTAATCCCATTATCATGGTACGGATTGTGGGATGCGCTAATGACAATGCCACCGTCCGCTGAAAAGGTTCGAGTTAAATAGGCGATTGCAGGCGTTGGCATCGGACCTAACATCACTGGATCACATCCAGCGGCAATAAGCCCCGCCTCCAGAGCAGTCTCAAACATGTAGCCCGAGAGTCGAGTGTCTTTGCCAATGACAATTTTAGGACGGTGAGAGACGCCTTCGCGAATCGTTGCGCCGAATGCCCATCCGAGGCGCAGCACGAATTCTGCTGTGATACAGCCCTCACCAACCCGGCCTCTCACACCATCTGTTCCGAAATACTGTCGACTCATTTCCATTCTTCGCTAAATACTGAAGGCTCTATTCTACATTTGAGGAGGGATCATGCGGAATCTTTCGATGTCGCGGGTCTCAGAAATTGCCTCATCGCCCCCGAAACCCGGTCGCCAATAAATACGTCTCACGACTTCGTGCGCGACTGGCCTCAGGCTTTCGGGTTTTCACGACCGAAAAATCAGTTTTCAGTTGCTTAAAAAATGCATCGAACCCTTCACCATGAAACACTTTGATAAACAACGCACCATCCAGCTTCAGCGCTTGCTGGCAAAAATCTAACGCGAGTTCACACAGATACATCGCTCGGATTTGATCAGAGGATCGATTGCCCGACGCGTTAGGAGCCATATCACTGATCACCACATCCGCGTGATGCCCTCCAAGCTCCTTGAGAATGGCACGAAGCGTCGACTCTTCTGTGAAGTCACCTTGAATGAAGGACACGCCCGCAATCGAATCCATGGCAAGGATATCTGACCCAACCAAGCGGCCTTGATCACCAATGACCCGTGAGGCAATTTGCGACCAAGCTCCTGGCGCACAGCCCAAATCAACCACGCAATCACCAGGCCGAATCAGTCGATCAGAGTCTTGGATTTCAAGTAACTTATAGGCTGCACGCCCCCGATAGCCATCAGCCTTTGCTCGCAACACATAGGGATCATTCCAGTGCTCCTGTAACCAGGCTTTACTTGACTTGGAACGCATGCGACCCCCAACACTCAAGTGACCGAGGATCGCCAAGCGCTGAGGCGACACGGAGCGCATCTCGGGTCGAGACAACGTCATGCACTCGAACAATGGCCGCGCCGGAAGCCGCGGCCATGGCAGCCGCCACTGCGCTTCCAACATCGCGTTGATTGACAGGACGTCCAGTGATCTCTCCGATCATGGTTTTGCGAGACACACCGACCAAAATTGGGAATCCTGATGCCACAAACTGAGGAAGTGCACGAAATAACGCCTGATTATGTGCCAGTGTTTTCCCGAATCCGAAGCCCGGATCTAACAGAATCTGCCCCTGGGAAAACCCCGCGGCAAGACATTGCCGGGCACGCTCCAACAGCCATTCGAGAACCTCTGAGACTGGATCGTCATAGGACGGGTTCGTTTGCATCGTTTGCGGTGATCCCTGCATGTGCATGAGACAGACAGGCAGTCCTGTCTCAAGCGCTGCCTCAAGGGCCCCATCACGGGAGAGCGCACGGACATCATTGATCAATTTTACCCCGGCGACTGCCGCCTCTCGCATGACGTCTGGGGTGGATGTGTCGACAGACACAGCGACATCAAACGCGCGCAAGATCCTCTCTACAACGGGTAACACTCGGTCAAGCTCTTCTTGAACAGTAATCGATGCTGCGCCAGGGCGTGTACTTTCCCCACCCACATCCAAGATGCTTGCACCTTCAGAAATAGCGGCCTCTGCGGCGCGCAACACCGCATCAAGTTGCAGTGCATTATTTTGAAAAAACGAACCCCCGTCTGAAAAAGAATCGGGGGTTGTATTGAGGATGGCCATGATCTGGGGTCCTTGGAACCCCAGATCCGCCCAAAGTGTCTTAGGCATTAGTGTTGCGTCGCAGGACCGTCCGATGATGCGCCGGTCTCAGGAGGCGCCGGATCTGCTTCTGATAAATCATCAGTAGACTCTCCACCCGTGGGCTTATCGCGATCATCCCAACCTTCTGGTGGACGTGGGCGCTTACCCATCATGATGTCATCGATCTGCTTTGCATCAACGGTTTCATATTCCATGAGTGCCTCGGCCATCAAGTGCAGCTTGTCCATGTTTTCAACCAGGGTTTCTTTTGCCCGGTCATAACAGGTGGTCAGAATCAACTTCACTTCCGCATCGATTTCGCGCGCAGTCTCATCGGACTGCCCATGGGCTGGACGACTCATGGAGCGACCTAAGAAAGGTTCGTTTTCTTCGTCGTCATACATCTGCGGCCCCATCTTTTCAGACAGACCCCACTTGGTCGACCATGTTGCGGGCGATCGTGGTTGCACGCTGAATGTCATTGGACGCACCCGTCGTCACGCCTTCGAATCCAAGTGTGAGTTCCTCAGCAATCCGACCACCATAGAGTGAGCAAATTTGGCTCATTAACCCACGCTTCGAATGACTGTACTTGTCCTCTTCAGGCAGAAACATCGTGACACCCAATGCGCGACCGCGCGGAATGATTGACACCTTGTACACGGGATCGTGCTCTGGCATCGAGCGCCCGACGATGGCATGGCCCGCTTCGTGATAGGCGGTGTTGCGCTTCTCAGATTCCTTCATGACCATGGACTTGCGCTCTGCGCCCATCATGATCTTGTCTTTTGCCATCTCGAAGTGCGTCATGGTCACAACGCGTGTATTCGAGCGAGCGGCAAATAAAGAAGCCTCATTCACTAAGTTCGCAAGATCAGCACCCGAGAATCCAGGAGTCCCGCGAGCGATGAGCGATGGCTCAACTTCAGGAGAGATCGGCACTTTACGCATGTGCACTTTCAAGATCTGCTCGCGTCCACGAATGTCTGGAAGGCCAACGACCACCTGACGATCGAAGCGACCTGGGCGCAATAATGCGGAATCCAACACATCAGGACGGTTGGTGGCAGCAATCACGATCACCCCATCATTGACATCGAAACCATCCATTTCCACAAGCAACTGGTTCAACGTCTGCTCACGCTCATCATGACCACCACCCAAACCGGCACCACGTTGCCGGCCAACGGCATCGATTTCGTCGATAAAGATGATGCAAGGCGCTTGCTTCTTCGCTTGCTCAAACATGTCGCGGACACGAGACGCACCCACACCGACAAACATTTCCACGAAATCAGATCCTGAAATCGTGAAAAATGGAACCTTGGCTTCGCCTGCAATCGCCTTTGCGAGCAACGTCTTACCCGTTCCTGGAGGCCCCGACATCAAGACGCCACGAGGGATACGACCGCCAAGCCTCTGAAACTTTCCGGGATCGCGCAAAAACTCGACGAGCTCCTGAACATCATGCTTGGCTTCATCACATCCCGCCACGTCGGCGAAGGTGGTCTTGATTTGATCTTCGCCGATCAAGCGTGCTTTGGATTTACCGAAGGACATCGGACCACCGCGACCACCGCCCATGCCTCCCTGCATTTGGCGCATAAAGAACATGAAAATCGCGAGGATGATGAGTACCGGGAAGCTAGCCACTAAGAGCTGCATCCAGATGGACTGCTGCTCAGGTTTTTACCCTCCACAATCACGTTGTGATCGAGAAGGTCATCCATCAGCCTAGGATCGGCAATCGTTGGCCGCACAGTCTCAAACACATCGCCATTCGAGCGCGTTGCGATAATGGACTGCCCGTCAATCACCACGCGACGGATCTGATCGCGGTTCACTTCGTCAACAAATTGCGAGTAGTTGACCTGTTGAGACTGCGTCTCAACGCTGAAATTGTTGAACACGGTCAAGAGGACCGCCGCAATGATCAACCACAAGAACAAGGTTTCTAGCCAAAATTACGTCTCCATTCGGTACGTCTTATCGGTTTACAGTGTATGGGCAAATAATAGATAAACAAGCTCCAAATGAACCCGAGCAAAGGCTCTGAGACTGACCCGTAAAGCTGGCATCATTAATGCTAGCCCCTGGTGCGACCCACGAGATCGAGGAAAGCAGACCATGAGTTTTGACAGCATAGTGAGTACGACAACATTTCATGTTGCGCGCTCAATAACAACGGATGTGACAGCCCGACAAATCCTTCGCGCTAATCCTTCGCGCGAAGCAAAGTGCTGGCATTTGGTTTGACCGCGCAAATCGTATGAGAACTCCAGAACCGGGAGTTAAGACATCTGGAATCCGCATAACTTTCGAATTAGTGAGCCAAGAACCAATGTGCAAAATTCAGTGGCAAAACAAAGAGGTCTCTAAATATCTCGAGGCGCCTGGATTGCCTATCATACCCAGCTACTATGGTGTGGAACTAGGAGAACTTAGAAATGGACGGTAGCCATGAGAAGGTAGTATACAAGACAAATGTAATCCCATCAGGAGGGCCAAGTGATGAAAACACTATATTTTTGGTCGCATCACTATCGAAGTCGAATCTCGAATTGCTCCTCACATCACTAAGTATTTTCAATCCGAATATAACACTCATCATAAGCGTCCCTCTGAATGAAATGCCCTCTCATATCCCAATCCGAAATACATTTTTAATGGTAAATAACTCCGATAATTTTAGCGACGCCTACAATCAACTTGTTTCTATGGCTAGGAGGCTTACCCCGAAGTATTTGATGTTGAATGAACGATGATATAGTTTCTGAAAAGATACTATAATTAAGATGTATAATGATTATTTGATTGCCAAACATTTGATAGACTCAGACTTCGAGCTTGGGTGGTTGGCTGCAAGGTCTAACTATATTAGGCTACATCAGAATATTCGCTATAACTGGGAACAGTCGTGCTTTAATGGGTTAAAATTCGAATCGGAGGAAAAGTCTTTCAAGTCCCAGTTATCTCCCCAGTATTAGGACTGATTGCTCCTCGACTGCTGGATTGATTTCCGCCTATTAATTGGTACTCCGATGACATCCAGTGTTTAGATATGGATAGTATAGGGTTACGCCATTTCCGTATCTACCGCATACCGTCATCACTTTGGCCTCACAAACAGTCCGGGCAAAACCATCAAAAGCTTCATCAAGACGCAATGGCTTGGATCAAAATCCATAGGCCCGATTTTGCAAATTTATTTTCAGAGGCACAATAATGATCATAAACATCAGGTCTGGCAAAGATTTCGGGAAGAATGTTTGAACGTTGACATTCAAGCGTTCACGAACCCTGATATTGTTGCCGATATATCAAAAGATCTTCCAACGGAAATTTTCTATACTAGGCTTGGTCCAATGGCCCTTACACCGGTATCGCTGATGAAATCCTCGTATTTGACGTGCTCGGAGCATGTCGCCGACCTAGTCACAACAATGTCAAACCTTAAATCACTATTAAAAGTCCACGGAATTCTTAAGATCCATGTACCCTATGATCTATCCCTTAGGGGCTTGGCAAGATCCAACACACGTTAGAGCTTTTAACGAAAACTCTTGGATCTACTATGATCAATGGGCATGGTATCTCAATTGGTTTGACTATAAACTTATCACCGGTAAGTTAGAATTTATTCTTTCGGACTACGGTAAAGACCTTATTAAGGACAAAGGTTTTTCTCTTGGTGATATTTGTCGACTGCCACGCGCAGTTGATAGCATGTACGTTGAAATGATAAAAAACAAATTTAAAATGTTTCATTGATTGCTTGGGTTAAAAATTCTTACCGAAGAATTATCATGGAGATAGGTATAACTTGTGAAATTCAAAGCTCCCCCAGAAGAAACTGCGCTTCGAAAAATTCTATTAGTTGGCGGGTGCGGGTATATTGGATCCTATATTTATGGTCAGCTCAAAAAAGAAGGGTGGCCCGTCACTATCGTCGATAGGCTAGATGAGAAATCCACTAACATCGAAATTATAAAAGAAACTACAATGAATTACAAAGCAAATATCTTAAGAATTTTGATAGTGTGCTTTGGTTTGCAGTCACTCAAGCGTGCTCTCGATCTGTAGGAGACCCTCAAGGCGCATTACTTAATAACTGTCTTAATTTATTATCCTTCTTCGCAAAGCAGCTTAAACCTGGTACCAAACTAATTTATGCCTCAGCAGGATCCATCTATTCAACAAAAATTTGCACATGGAGCCGGCCGATGAAGGAACTATAATTACAAGTCAGTCTCAAATGCATATGATGCTTCAAAATTCGCTTTGACTATCTTGCCAACAACTTTCTGTCAAACTTCTACACGCTTCGCCTGGGAACCGTTTCTGGCTATAGTCGAACCTGAGACCGGAGCTTGTTTTAATGCGATGAATATTTCTGCCTCAGAGCGCGGTTATGTGAATTTAAGGAATAGCAATTCTTGGCGCACGATTTTATATCTCGACGATCTCTTGGGTTTTGGTAAAGAAGCTCCTGCTTACCGACCAAGCACCAGTATCTTTAATCGTCGGAAGTCTGTCCTCGACCATTAGTGACTTAGCATTTTAATATCGCGAGGGTATGGGGGGCGACCGTGGTAGACCAAGAGTCCACTGATTCGATATAGTTTCACTATGAATACCTCTCGGATGCAAGCTCTTTGCAAGAACGATCTTGTGCATATTTCTTTTGATCAGAGATGCCATGATTTTATAGACCACTATAATTCGAATATACGGAGATCTGTATGAACCGTTTCCTGCAAAAATGCCTATGTTGCAGGTTCGGCCAATTTAAGGACCATCCTAGACCCCTTGGAACCCAGCCACCCGCAAACAATTTTAGAAAATGTTAAACTTCCCGAGAGGAATATCCGCTCGCACTAAACATATGCGCGGACTGTTGGCACGCTCAGTTAACATTTTGTGTCGATCGGAGAAAAATATTCTCAAATTACAGGTATGTTAGCGGCACCTCGGATACCCTCCGTCGATTTTTCAAGGCGTTCTCCGAATCACTGCTAACTATCCTACCGCCGAAAGGCAGGGTTTTAGAGCTAGCCTCTAATGACGGAAGCCTACTTGTAGAAATGCGAAGAGTGGGCATTGACTGCATGGAATGGATCCAGCGGAAAATATTGTGAAAAAGGCAATAATGAATAGCATCCCTATCATTCAAGGATATTGGCCAGACGCAAGTTACAAGATACGACACAAGTTTGACGCTATCGTATGTATGAACGTTTTAGCGCATGTGGATGAACCAAAATATTCTTGAAAGCGTGCAGCGAAAAACTTAAGCGAGGAGGAGTTGTGCTGATCCAGACTTCGCAGGCAAGAATGTTTAGCAATAACGAGTTCGATACTTGCTATCATGAGGCATATTTCATTTTTCAACACTAAATCAATTAGTAGGCTTGCAGAATCAGTAGGTTTGAAGTTAGCCCATACCTTTTATTTAAGATACATGGAGATAGCCCCCTCTGTTCTGTGCCATCAAAATGCGCGACCAATGAATTCCTTATTACGTGCTTTTGACGATACCGAATTTCGGATAGACGAGGATCTCGTGAATTACGAATCTTCAATTGGATTATTTCACTGGCAAACTTACGATAAATTCCGTGTTCGCGTAAAAGAAATATTGCTGGAACTTAGAGAAGAAGTAGTCCATCGTCGGCTACAGGGATTCGGCATTGTGTTCGTTGGGCGGCAGCCAAGGCTATGACTGTTATCAATGCTTGTGGGATCCGGCCAGATCGATTCCTTGATGAAAGTAGTCTAAAAATCGGTTCATACCCGCCTGGCATCGATGTTAAGATTGAATCTCTTAATGTTTGCGGAGAGCTCACTCAACCTACCTTCTTCATTATAACGGCCTGGAATTTCAAAGCAGAGATCATCGCCAAACTGAATCACATTGGTGTTCCACAAGGGTCAATATTTTATTCTTATTTCCCTAAAATGGAACAAATGTGAAACGGCGGTGGAATCCACGACATGCGTAGCGTAATTTGCCATTTTTTAACGAGGCCTACTTGTTGCCTTGGTGGTTGAAACACCATTCGAAATTATTCGATTTTGGAATAATGATCGATCATGGATCGACCGATGATTCTGGTGATATTATAGCCGGGAGGCAGTGCCTCATTGGCGATTGGTTCGCAGTCAACTAAATCACTTTGACCCATATTTAACAGACTTCGAGGTGATGACTTATGAGAAAGATCTGCTAGGGTGGAAATTGTCTTAATGTTACTGAATTCCTGATGCCAGCAATGTCCTTAAGTGACATCGAATCCAGCTTGAAGCGAGAGTGGTCGAGAAGGATGCTCAGCCTCTGGGATCCTTGTTATCGACAATCATCCTGAAATAGAAGCCTAAAAGGATCTGCTCCTTACCACAGAGCTAAAAACATTGGGGCATTGATGATAGCGAAATTCTTGGAATTCAACGAACAGAGTTTCCCTTGGGCTCCCGGCGTCTCCATACCGAAATCGTTTTTTCATCGTTGTGCTACAGGCATGTACCACCTCTGGGCGGCACCAGTCATTTCACCCAGACAGCCATTTCAGGGTATTAGAGCTGATGGTCTTTCACACTTTGGCTATGCGCCATGGAACGTGCACATGATTAAACGGAAGACACAGATTTTAGATAAACTGAGTACCAGAGAGCTGCGTTTTGGTTGGGGTGTACATCACGTAAAAACGAGGCGGAAATCAATAGAGACTTTGAAATCATTCGCGCTAATGCAGTTGGATTTGAAATTACATCCGCATGCAAAAAGCAACGTCAGCTCTTGCATCAGTTATATACGAATAATGATGCCACTCAAAAGGCAGCGCAGAATCTTTTACACGACTACCCTGCCAATTAGAACTTCTCGATCGCCATAAACAGGCGTTGCATGAGCGATAGGCGTGTCATATAGCTTCCAGATGTCAGCGGGCAGGAGTGAGTCTCAAGCAGAGGTCCGGCATAAAAGGTAGAACCTCTGCTTGTAGATCACAGAAGTATTTTGGGTCCCTTTGCGCGAGAGGAGGATCTCAAGCATTTGCTCGTATAAATCCGGCTAAAGTTTGCCGACCAGTGGCCGATTTATTCCACACGACGGCAGAATCTGGAGATTCACAATGAGCATCGTTATCAACACTAACGTGCCAGCCTTAATGGCGGCGCATCATGTTAGAAAGACTCGAGATGGCCTTGAGACAGCAATGGAACGCCTTGCTTCGGGTAGTCGAATTAACTCTGCAGCAGATGATGCGGCTGGGGCCGGGATTTCAATGCGACTAATGTCCCAAATTAGGGGCGCCGATATGGCCATGAGAAATGTTGAAGACGCTCACTCGTTGATGCAGGTGGCTGACGGGGCTCTTGTCGAAGTTGAAAACATGTTGTCACGTATTTATGAACTCTCAGTTCAGAAAGCGAATGCGACAACCTACACAGCGACAGACGTGACAAACATTACCAATGAAATTGACCAACTAATGACTGAGATAGGCGCGATTGCAACCAACACGAAGTTCAATACAACGAGCGTATCAGGCAGAGCGGTGGTGGTTGCTCAAGAATTCGACGGGACAACAGAGACCTACACGGTTCCAACATTTTTAGCCGCAGGATCTCTCACGAACGCGAGCACCATTACGGAAATTGGCACAGCCATTGATTCTATCGCATCAGCTCGGGGCACGCTCGCGTCATTCATGAATCGCTTTGAATATAAAATCAATAATTTATCAATTCTGTCCGCAAATACATCTGCAGCGCATTCGCGTATCAATGATACAGATTACGCCGCAGAAAGTGCTGCCGTCGCAAAAGGCCAAGTGTTACAGCAGGCCGGAGCAGCAATGCTGGCGCAGGCTAACGCAAGCTCGCAATATGTGATGACGCTCCTCCAGTAAAACACAAACGCCGATCTCTTTCGAATAGGGCTATCTCATTTGGGTAGCCCTATCTGCTAAAGAGAATCCCATTTATGCCGATTCAATCCTTGAGCAAACAGGGAGCAGAATTATGGCACGGATACTTGTCACCGGAGGATGTGGTTTCATCGGCACACACTTAGTGCCTCGATTGTTAGACCGAGGCGATAGCGTAGTGTCTATCGACAACCACTACACATCAGACCCCAGCCATGCGCTCCTCTACAAAACGCATCCAAGATACGAGTTTATACATCACGATGTGCGGTATCCGCTCTCTGGTATGGATGATTTCGAAGAAATCTACAATTTGGCGTGCCCCGCGTCACCGGTCCACTATCAGCGCGACCCCGTAATGACAATTAACACAAACGTGATGGGCGCTATCAACGTTCTTGAACTGGCAAGACGCTGTGGAGCGAAGGTATTCCAAGCGTCGACTAGCGAGATATACGGGGATCCCCAGGTACATCCTCAGCCGGAAACATACCTAGGTAACGTTAATAGTTTCGGCCCGAGGGCATGCTATGACGAGGGGAAGCGGTGCGCCGAGACAATTTTTCGTGAATATGCAGCACAGTATGAGCGTAGATATACGCCTGGCTCGAATCTTCAATACCTATGGCCCATTTATGCATCCCAACGACGGACGTGTCGTCAGTAATTTCATCACTCAGGCGTTATCGGGCAAACCAATTTCTATATTTGGCACCGGCGAACAAACGAGGTCATTCTGCTACGTCACGGATCTTGTCGACGGGATTCTCAGATTTATGCAGGGACCGTCTACTTTCCAAGGACCATGCAATCTAGGTAACCCAACGGAAGTGACCATCAATCTACTTGCAGAATACATTGGCGCATTAACCGACACCAAAATTATCCGGCGACACTCAGAAAGGCCGCAAGACGATCCAATGCAACGGAAACCCGATATCACTTTGGCACAGACCCTGCTTAACTGGAATCCAAGCACCCCTTTGCTCACAGGGCTTCAATCGACGATTCGCTATTTTGCAAAACACAGCGCAGTTGGCGGCCTCGAAATCGCTGCCTAATGCGGTACTGTAGTATCTTGATGATCGCGTAATTCGACATTTTGGTGAACTAGGAAGCCTCGGGAGAAAACATGCCAACTGCCCCCACGGAGAATTTTTGGCCCCCAGCCGGAGGGACGCAGGTTGTTGAGGCTAACCTACGGCGTAAGCTGAATTTTAACCAGATCGATCAAGATAGAATTAACCTGATCATCAGCGAAACGAGCCCTCAAAAGCATCATCCCCAGTAAAATAAATATATTATGGAATCACCATGATGTGGATCAACCTGCAGTCTCCAGATTTCGCTCTAAAGAATATATGGAACAATATGATCTCATTGTTTTTGTATCACATTGGCAGTTCCAAAGATATTTAGAGCATTTTGACTTACCAATACATAACTGTGTGGTGATTCAGAATGCGATTGAGGAAAATCTAGAACCTTGCCAACATGCGGGGTAAAAAGATTAAGCTTATTTATGTGAGTACCCCATGGCGAGGACTCGAGTTACTCATCGATAGCTTTGAACTTATTAGACAACGATGAGGTTGAACTTGAGATCTTCTCCTCAACAGAAATCTATGGGTCAACGTTTCACCGTGAAAATAAGCACCGCTTCACGGAGTTATTTGATCGAGCATCACAGATGCGGGGTGTCACTTGTCGGGGCTACGTACCTAATCAAGAAGTCAGGGACAGTATGCGCACCGCACACATATTTGCATACCCATGCATCTGGGCTGAGACCTCCTGTGTCAGTGCCATTGAAGCTGGTCTGTCAGGACTGAGTATGCTCGTGACAAACTATGGCGCGCTGCCTGAGACCTGTGGACCATACGCAAATTTCGTGCAGTTTTCGAGAAACTACAAATCGTTAAAATATTCCTATGCCTACGGTCTTGAAAAAGCTATCGCTCACTACTGGGATCCAATCAATCAAGAGCACTTATTTCACCAACAGCAATACTTCAAGAGATTTTGGACTTGGGAAAAACGAATCGTCGAATGGCGCGGCATATTACAAGGATTAATCAATATGAAGAAGCAAACCATCTAAACTGGGGCAGAACAAACTGATACAATTCGCAGCAGTGCGGGCGAAACAAGAAAACCGAGTGGAGTCCACCCAAACGCTTCGGATGGTGCGTACCAATGTTAAATACCCATTATTATCATTAAGATTGAATACGTTTTTCCATTAAACTGATTCAGGGTAAATAAGAACATGGAAGAAATCCCAGAGATATTGCAGAGAGCTCAACGAGACATTGAGTCTGGCAATCCAGATGCAGCTCTTTCAGAGTTAAACAAATTACCATCTGAATTGAAGTACTGTTGGGAAATCTGCTATCTCAGAGCAAAATGTGCACTACAAAGTGGTCATCTAGAGGACGCAATTGCTGAGCTCAGATTAGCAGTCTTAGATGAATCCTCGGAGCCGCAGGCATATTTGCTTCTTGTAGAGTGTATTTTAAAGACCTCAAAACACACAGAAGCAGGAGCAATTTTAGGAAAACTAATAAAACATCAGCCAATGTCTACACTTTTGCCCTTCGCAGAGAATATCGGTACTTTTTTTCTCAATGCAGGTTTTTGTGACGAGGCTATTGAGTGGGCAAACGTTTCAATCGACGATGACCCCAGCAAATGGCAGTTTCATAATTTACTGGGAGTTGCATATCATCGACGAGGAAGTATCTTAGATGGACTTCAAGCGTTTAAGGATGCGCTGAGCCTGAATCCGGATTCACCTATTATTCATCACAATTTAGCCGGTTTACTGCAACAGTATGGATCATTTAAATTGGCTCTTCACCACATGGAACGTGCTTTTTTAATTGATCCTACCAGTACGAATGTCGCCCTCTTGTACTATTACTCAATTAAGCTATTAGATTTCGAGCGATCAAAAAAATATGGCGATCTTTTGAAGAGTCAGTTGACATCGATCAAGCCTGATTTTATTGAACCATTTCCATGGTTAATGCTCACGGATGATGGGGCGATCATCCAGGACGTCAACAAACGCAACGCCGCAAAGTTTAGGATTGTTCCGAAAGAGCGGATTCACAGACCAATTGGCAAAAAGATCCGACTAGGCTACCTCAGTAATGATTTTACACATCATGCAACAGGGTTCCTGATACGCGCGATGCTACAACATCATGACAGGGAGCAATTCGAGATTATTGGCTTTGATTTCACAGAGAAAAAAGACCCTACAAGCTATCGGTCAGAAATCTTAGATCATTTAACTGAAATTCATGAGCTGCATGAGAAGAGTGATGCCGAAGCGGCAACGCTCGTTCAGGAGTGCGGAATTGATATCCTTGTTGATCTCAAGGGATATACGAAAGGATCTCGCCCTGAAATCATGTTGAAAAAACCTGCCCCAATTCAAGTAAATTTTCTTGGATACCCAGCAACGATGGGGTCATCAGCAATTGACTATATTATCGGGGATCCTGTCGTCACACCCTTTGAGCATGCCCCATGGTACACAGAGCATATCGTTCAACTCCCGTGCTGCTACCAACCAAACGACCCTAACCGTCGGATGAGTTCACAAACATCGCGATCAGACCATCAGCTCAACAACGACTGGTTCGTATTTGCCAACTTTAATTACTGCACCAAATTCACCGAGCCACTTAATACAAGCCTGGAGCGAAATTCTAGCCGCATGTCCTAGGGCCGTGCTCTGGGTTCTAGCGCCGGAAGATATCGACCTTAGTAAAATCATGGCGAACTATGGTATTGCCCGCCACCAATTGGTAACCACAGATCCTGTTCATATTGACAAGCATCTGGAGCGCTTGCGTCACGCTGATCTCTGTCTAGATACCTTTCCGTGCAACGGACACACGACCTGCTCAGACGCTCTTTTCGCGGGAGTCCCCACACTGACGATTGAAGGTAACTATTTCCAGTCAAGGGTCGCAGCCTCGCTGATGCATTTCAGTGGAGCGGAAGAGTTGATCTGCCGAACGACGGAAGACTACGTCAAGAAGGCAATTTCTATTTATAACAATCAATCGTATTTAGATCGGATCAAAAAAGGATTGCGAACATTTCAGCCAGGGGGTCCCTATGATATTGACGGGTACACTCGAAAACTCGAAAGTGCCTACCGAGCAATGGTGGAAGACTACTTACGCGGCGAAATGAAGGCCATCAAAGTTGCCGATATCGAAGTAGGCTAGTGACATAGTCTACACTCGCATTGGCCTGAGCAAGCATTGCAACTGACGCCTGTTGAAGTACCTTCCCCTTGGCAAGTGCTGCACTCTCAGCCGCATAATCCGCGTCCATAATGCGCGAATGTGCCGCCGAAGTCGTCGCTGACAACAACGACAACGCGCTAATCTTGTACTCAAATCGATTGATATAGGATGCAAGCGTCCCACGAAATCCTGAGACCGAGCCAATGGCGGAATAGATATCAGTGGCTGTACTGGAGGAATCGAGATCTGACTCTGCCAAGAAAGTGGGGATTTGGTACGCCTCTGTGGAGCCATCGAATTCCTGCCCTACCACCACATTTGTTCCGGACACCGCTGCATTATTAAATTTTGTATTCGCGGCCAAATCACCAATCTCGCTCATCAGCTGGGTGATTTCTGAATTAATATTTGTCACGTCTGTTGCTGAGTAACTGGAGTTCGCTTTCTGCACGGACAACTCATAAATTCGGGTGAGCATATCCTCAACTTCAACTAGAGCTCCATCTGCAACCGCCATGATTGACATGGCATCTTCCACATTACGAATTGCCATGTCACGCCCCACGAATCTGGGCCATTAAGTTCCTAGATACGCTATGACCTGCGGGATCATCTGAAGCGGAATTGACTCGACTACCTGAAGTCAATCGCTCCATCGCTGTTTCATAGCCGACCCGTGCTTTTTCTGCATGATGTATCAGCACAGGCGCATTCGTGCTTAGGGCGATGCCCATGGCAACTTCTCCGAATTAGATGCGGCGAAAAAGTTACCATAGGCGCCCAAAAAAGACGAGAAATCAACGAGGAATCGGTCAATAAGCGGCAAACTTTAGCTTTTGAGATAAGATCAAATTCGCTCGCCTAGTCAGAAATCCCACCAAAAATGGCGGGTCCGGGACCGGCAACTCACTGCCAGGTCAATCATTACCACCCTGCGGCTAAAGTTTGCCGCCGTAGGACCGATTTCATAGTCACTGAGATAGTTTCCAGAAAGAATTGATGCACCAGATCATCGAGATCAGTGTATGACCAAATGTCGGGTCATCAACGAGAAGATCAGCGAGAGGACAACGCAATGAGCATTGTGATTAATACAAACGTACCAGCTTTAATGGCGGCACATCATGTTCGCACAACACGTGATGGTCTAGAAACTGCAATGGAACGCTTAGCATCGGGTAGTCGAATTAATTCCTCTGCCGACGACGCGGCGGGTGCAGGGATCTCAATGCGACTCATGTCACAAATCAAAGGGTCAGCAATGGCCATGCGAAATGTGGAAGACGCAATTTCCATGATGCAAGTCGCAGATGGTGCGCTGGTGGAAGTTGAAAATATGTTGACGCGTATGTACGAGCTGGCTGTACAAAAGACGAGTGCTACGACGTACACCACGACGGACGTGGACAATATCAAAGCCGAAATGAATCAGCTCGCTGAGGAAATTGGAGCGATCGCGACCAACACTAAAGTTTAACGGGACGAGCCGTTTCTGCAGGCCCGTTAGTCGTTGCCCAAGAATATGACGGTAGCGCAGTCACCTATACCATTCCGACATTTTTAACATCGGCATCAGTTACGTCTGCTCTCAGACTCGGATGCGGTCTTAGACGGAATTAATTCCATCGCTTCTGCGAGAGGAACACTTGCTTCCTTCATTAACCGCTTTGAATACAAGGTCAACAACTTATCGATTCTAAATGCAAATACCGCTGCCGCACATTCCCGTATTAATGACACGGATTACGCTGCGGAGAGTGCAAACGTCGCAAAGGGCCAGGTACTGCAGCAAGCTGGGGCCGCGATGCTCGCCCAAGCCAATGCAAGCAGCCAATACGTGCTCACGCTTCTTCAGTAAGAAATCCTAATTTGAAATAAAGAGTCCATAACGAGG
Source organism: Litorivicinus sp. (assembly GCA_018401755.1). Lineage (GTDB taxonomy): Bacteria > Pseudomonadota > Gammaproteobacteria > Pseudomonadales > Litorivicinaceae > HIMB30. The sequence continues at coordinate 96,257 of JAGYKJ010000002.1, read as the reverse complement.
ACTTAGTGAGGTGTTAAATGAGTATCGTAATCAATACTAATGTTCCTGCACTGATGGCAGCGCATCATGTTCGAACCACGCGCGATGGCCTTGAAACAGCGATGGAGCGCCTTGCATCAGGAAGTCGAATTAACTCTTCAGCTGACGATGCGGCGGGCGCCGGAATTTCCATGCGTCTTATGGCACAAATTAAAGGGTCTGCTATGGCAATGCGGAATATTGAAGATGGGATTTCCGCAATCCAGGTCGCTGACGGCGCTCTGATTGAAGTCGAAAATATGTTGTCAAGACTGTATGAGCTCCATGTTCAAGAAGCAAACTCAACCACTTACACAACAACAGATTTAGCCAACATAACTTCTGAGATCACACAACTAACCTCAGAAATTGCAGACATCAAAGCGAATACCAAATTTAACACTGTTGCGCTCATGGCTGCCGCCACAGCCGTAACCATTGCTGCTTATGCAGACGGTACGACAACTGTTTTGACAATTCCTGAAATGGATGACTTTGCAGGTACCGATCCAGATACGACTTTAGATCACATAAACTCTGTCGCAGCAGATCGAGGGACGCTCGCTTCGTTCATGAATCGACTGGAATACAAGCTGAATAACATGTCGATTTTGAATGCGAATACTGCGGCAGCACACTCACGAATTAACGACACTGATTATGCAGCTGAGAGCGCAAACGTCGCCAAAGGCCAGGTACTCCAGCAAGCGGGAGCCGCAATGCTCGCTCAAGCTAATGCGAGCAGCCAGTACGTTCTGACACTGCTTCAGTAATAGCACTCAGCATAATCTCGTTAGAGCAGAATATTTTGATCATGTGAGATTACACAACCTTGAGGGCATAAATGCCCCAAGGTTGTGGTTCGCTTTCCAGGCATTTGGAGTCAAACCCGGCGCTCACTGACAATATCTCGAAATGCTGCTTCTATACACGCGGTGGTAAATGAGATGTTGTAGGGATGGCTCTTGGTTAGATTCAAGAGAGTGCCCGAATAACGCGAAGCCCCGCCTTCGAAAGCTGAATACTCATCCACCGCATGTTGGATATATTCAGGCCAAGAGCTGGCCGATAATGACTCCACCCCAGCATGCGTCATGATGGAATGAGAAACGCGTGATTGAAAGCTCCTTCCAAGTCTCGCCAGCGTTGGAACCCCGGCGAAGAGTGCATCGCTCGCAGTGGTATGTGCACCATAAGGGAAAGTATCGAGTGCGAGATGTGCATGTTTTAATCGGCCCAAGTGCTCGGCATTGCGCGCTTTGGGAGCAAATCGAATTCGGGACGCTTTATCACCAAAATACGCAAGAATATCTTTGTTCGATGGCCCACAATCAAGTAACCACAAGATCGAGTCCTGACAACGATCCAGAATCTCTGCCCATGCATTCAAGGTCTCCAAATTCATTTTTTGCCGACCATTGAAGCTGCAGAAAATGAAGTGATCTGTTGGCAAGCCCGTTTTTTGGAAATCGACTGGAGTTATCGCCCTCGATGGCGAATTGGATTGATAGCAACACGGTAACCGGATGACCCGTTCACTATAATCAGAATCACACCCCTCAGGGGTCACTATACGATCACCTAAAATATAATCGTGGTAAGGCGAGCCGACGGTTCCGGGGTAGCCCAGATAATTGACGACCAGTGACTGCGGAAACCTCTCAAATAGGCTTGGACGAAAGCCTCGCGTGTATCCGCAGAGATCGACCACGATGTGTGGATTGAGCGCGCGGACCGCAGCCGCAATATCAGCAGTTCGCATATGGCTGAGATCAAAGAATTCATCGAAGTTATCCTGAATCCGAACGCCAATCATTGAGGTATCTGGAGGAAGGAGTCCAACCCCAAAAATCTCGAAACTCTCTCTGTCATGCAGCCCGACTAAATCAGTAATCAAATAAGAAACCGCATGCTCCCGAAAATCTGGAGAGAGGTACACAACCCGAATTTTCTCAGAATCATTCACCCGAATCTGTTTCGCATCGCCCACTGCAGCGAACCGATTGTAGGTGCACTGTCGTGAAAAGTTTTGATGCACACGCAATAAAAGATTCGGATCATCGCTCGCAGTAAGTATTGAAAAAGGCGCACTGTTCGTCCGTTCCAGATCCTCATCGAGAGCGGCTAAATATCGGACCCTCAGCTCTTCTTGTCGTTCGATAGTGCCTGCCTTGCTTGCCGCCCAATACCCCATCGCAATCCGTTCTGGAGCCAGTTGTAATCCCTGTTTCGCAAGAAATTCCTCGTGAACCCTGGCATCTTCAGGAAGGTTCATTCGATTCAAAATTTTAATCGCAAGTGAATGCGCATCAGAATCATGAGGATTCTTAACAAGCAACTGATGCAAGACCTCAAGGGCGTTACTGTGCTCGTCGTTATCCTCAAGTGCACCAGCAATCTCGAGAAAGAGCAGTCGCTGATCTTCGGGCTGGGGAAAGAGTTCCAACGCGGCTTCGTAGAGACCGTACGCAGTCTCAACGTCCCCAAGCGCTCGACATAAATTCGCAAGCGCCCGCACATCGTCGATTTCAGACAAACGGCTCTTTGTGGCATGACTAAACTTCACGAGGATTTCGCGAGCCAACAAATCTTCACCTGAATTGACTAGGGCATTGACGATGAATCGAATCGTTGGTGGAGAGAGTGAGCTTAAGATTGGCTGAACTTGAGACACCAGGAGCAGCAGAGCAGAACTTCCGAGTGACTGGACACTCCTGCTTTTGAATGAATTCAATTTGTTGAGCTAGGTTCGGTGGAAGATCAACGAATGTCTGATCTCCGGAATGAGATAGGGTCACGTGTCGTGCCTCGCGTCAACAAATACATTGCCTTCGACGATGCAATTTTGATACCAAAAATTAAATTTTCGAGTCGAATAATGCCCCACGAATCATTTCGACGGCACGCTCAATCGACAGCTTGTATTCGGACGGAATCTGTAATAATTCTTTCCCGGTATTTTTATCGACAATATGAAACACTGGACCCTGGCCAGAGTCTAACAACTCAACTTTCAACTCAGTAGCGCCGGCATCTCTCAAAGCTTGATTCAGCTGCTCAGTTCTAGGATGCATGCTGACTTCATGCGTGCTCTCACTATCCGCCAAACTTGAGGGCTCGGCAGGGGCTTTCGCAACCACCTCTTTGACACTAGGTGCCGGCACCTTCAAATTCGCAGGTGTCTGCGCATGTATTTGCTGATCAACCGCTGGAATATCCATACTAAGTCTCCTCTGACAATCTGTAGATCGGCAGCGCAATGAGAAACTTTAGGAAAAAATTAATCTTTTGAGGTGAACGGTAAATTATCGAGTTGCTGCTTTAGATAATCCCGCGTGGAATTCATCTGATCAACCAAGGACTGCATGGCGGAGAACTGCGTAATGTAACGCTCACGCACGCGCTCCATCCGAGCATCGAGGTCCAGGAGTTTTGTTTCATAATCCCTTAAATCGGATGTTGCACCTGAAATCACGGTGCTAATTGTTCCAGTCGACTTCAGCATGTTGTACAACAGGGCGCTCACATCCCCGGCTATCCCCCGATTTGCAGCACCAAAGACAGTCTGATCATCCGTACCCGCAGTTAAGGCTTGAACAATATTCTCATACTCGCCGGCCAAAGCCGCTTCGAAGCGAGTCTCATTAATAACAAGCGAGCCATCCAACTGAAACTGGAGTCCGATATCTGACAAGTAATTAATATTACCCGACGCTGTCGAGGATGGTGTCGTCAAAATCGTCCGTATCGAATTCTTCAACGATCGAAAGGTGGAGTCGGTGGCTAGCGAGCCAACAGCGGCATCTTCCTCATCAGCGCCAGAGGTGAGCTGATCAAATATTTCATCCACTGAGTTGTATACGGCAACGAGATTGCGGAGCGCTGTTTCCAAGGTATCGGTCTCTTCAGAGACCGTCACGGTTGCTGAGCCGATTTTACTTAAGGACAGCGTTACACCGGGCACAGCATCCACCACAGTATTTGAAGAGGCTGCAACAGAGACGCCATTCACGGTGAGTGCCGCATCAACTGCAACAGATTGCTGCGTCAATGTCAGGGTTCCTGACGATGACGACATGGAGACCTCATTGGCAGCGCCATATTTAGATGCGATCGTGACCACAAAGCCGTTGCCGGTATCAATCAGACCTGCTGTTAATCCCAAGCCCGCGGAATTTATCGCATCAACAATCCCATCAGGGGTATCGGTTGTCACAGACACTGTAGACGAGCCCACTGTGATGGAAAAAGCGCCAGAGCCTGTTGATGTTGATGAATCAGCAACCGACAGGACGGATGAATTCCAGACAGATCGGGTGGCAAGGGTCGACACGACGACGTCGTAGTCACCTGCAATGGCATCGGTGTCTGCAACTCCTGAGATGACAGTTGAATCAGAGGAGGAGACAGCAAAATCGTAGACTTCCGAGACGTCATTCAACGCATCAAATGCCTCTTTCAAAGTGGTTAACGCGGATTTGACATACCCATACGCCGAGATCTGCACATCTGCTTTGGTTTTGAGGCGATCAATCGACTGTTGCAGCGGCGCACGCTGTGCTTCAACAAGGGCATCTACTACTTCGGTCGTGTTGATTCCAGAACCGGCGCCCATTGCAGTGACATAATCAATCGTGGCCATGTTCTAGTCTCCACTTCTCAAGTAAGGTCCAATAAGTTCTATTATCGGACGTTACTCAAGAAGCCTTAGCACCTGTTGAGCAGTTGCGTTTGCTTGCGCCAGGATGGCAATCGAGGCCTGTTGCAGTACCTGGGCTCTTGCTAAGGCACTAGATTCCGCAGCGTAATCCGCATCCATCACTCGCGATAACGAAGCGGCCGTGTTTTCGGACGTTGTCATCAAGTTCTGAATGGTGGATTCCAAGCGGTTTGCGACAGCACCAAGCGTTGCGCGGTTGGCAGCAACAGTCTCAAGGGCTGCATCCACAACTGTCATCGCCAACAGTGCACTTGCATGCGTCGAAATATCGATTTCGCTCACGTAGCGCACTTCTTCAGTGGGCGATGTACCGCCGCCGATGCCTGTTACGAAAGTCGCAGTTTCAGTCATATTGAGCGCGGCCAGGAGACCTGTAGTACCTGCCCCAAGGCCATTGACATCTGCCTCTGTGATCGTTAACGAACTATCCGAGTTTGAAACGCCATCTGTGATGGCGAATGAGAGAGTATCCGAGCCGGTTGTATAGGTCGCAGCCACAGATACACTCAAAGTTGGTGGCGTAGCGTTCTTTGCTGCGGCAAGCTGAGCATTAATTTGAGCCACAATGGTTGTGAAATCGTCTTCATCGTAAGCCGGTGTTGTCGTAACAAAAGCGGCATCACCGGAATCAAACGTGATCTGCACATATTCGGTTCCGCTCGTGGTACCCACAGCTAGGTTAAATGTTTCACCAGTCCAGTTCGAACCAACAGTATTAATTTCTGGGAACGATAATTCTGCACGTGTGCCCACAAGAACAGAGTTCGTGGTATCTGTAGTTGTTAATAGCGTGCTCTCAGGCGCATCCAGAATAATCGAACCACCGACAACGATGGCAGATGCACCCGCGGTGCCATCGAGGACAAACTCATCCACATAGCCACCAAAATTTAACTTCATGTCTGTCGAACCAGCGGTGTATTCATCGACAATGATGTCGTAGCCATTCGCCTGATACATCTGAACATACTTATTACCGCTGCCGTCAGTTAGGACAGTGGCGGAAATGTTATGACTCGAGTAGCCGGCATTAATGGATGCAGCCATGGCTTCTTCGCGATTCGATGTTCCACTGCCCACACTCACCGTGGTAGTCAGATCTGGATTCGCGCTATTGGATAGCTCAAAGGTGAATGCCGCACTATCCGCGTCATCACCTGTAAAGTAAACATCAATCGTTGTCGTTGCACGGCTATTGACCATGGCGCCAGACTGGTTCAAGGCATCGGCGATATCACGTGCGCTCGCACCGGCGTCAATTGCCACCGTGCGCGGTGTTTCTTCCCCGACACCAACCGTAATCGTTTGTGCAACAACGCCGTTCGCCAGAGTTGCACCAGCGGAAGTTGCGGAAAATATATTTGTCTTAGTCGCAGCCCCAACAACCATACCCACGTTACTAATAGACGTCTGCGTCCAGGCTCCAATGGTTTCTGGGCGAAGATCTTCGATACTGACCTGGATCTCTTCCTGATTGGAGGCACCAATCTGGAAATCCTGATCAAGGAAGGTCCCGTTCAACAACAAACCACCGTTAAATCGAGTGGTATGTTGCAATCCGGTTCAGTTCCTGTTGCAGCTGCTCCACTTCTTTATGCAGGTTGACACGGTCGGAGTTCGACGGTGCGCCACCCGCAGACTGAATCGCCAGTTCACGTATCCGTTGCAGGATTTCACCATACTCTTGGAGAGCACCTTCTGCGGTTTGAACCAGCGAGATCGCATCAGCAGAGTTTCGGACAGCCTGGTTTAACCCAGAGATCTGCGCCTCCATCCTCCCAGCAATCGCTAACCCAGCCGCATCATCACGTGCAGAGTTAATTCGCTTACCAGACGCCAGCCGCTCCATGGCCACTGCCATATCGAGCTGCGAGTCGTTTGTATGTCGCCGCGCATTGAGCGCCGAGACGTTGGTATTGACTGTTAATGCCATGAGAATGCTCTCCTAACAAACACCTTTAAATAATCGTTCGGTGTAAAAAACTTCTCTGTAGAGGTATAAGCACAAACGATGCCAACTTTTTCTGACACTGTTTTACAAGCCTTCATTTTTAATAATTTCCTTTATAAAACAGTTATTTACTGAATTCTCAAAACTTGCCGTCGGGACCGGCAACAAGGCGGTTGCCGCAGGTGCCGGAAAACCGGCAATTTTTGTCCCTTCAAAAAACCCCAGTAAAACCAACATTTTCATCACCGTATGTAATCAAACAGGGTGAGCTGGGAGATTTTTGCAAAACTTGACTGCGCAGCTTCCAAAGACAGCATCTGTGCCTGCATCTTGGTAATCGCAGCGGCATAGTCCAGATCCTCTTTTCCAGAGAGCGCCATTTGCAATCCGAGCTTTAGATCCTCGTTGATTGCAATTTGCGCATCGATAGTCGACATCTCGACCCCGATACCTGCCAAACCGAGGGTGGCTTGATCAATCATCTGATCGACCTCATCCAATTTGGATTGCACCGATTGTTGATCGCCGATACGCAAAAGATCTGTGAGTTCTTGCAGACTCTGGAAGAACTCAATTTTCTCAGGGCGGCCTGGATCAGGAGTCTGTGTTTCAGTGACCGTCAGGCCCTGCGACTCGACTCCATCGAATGCGTTGATGGTCGTTCCAATGATGCGACGCTCATAGCCATCATCCGCTGTGATAGTCAGCGTGTTGTCGACGACAGACAGGGTGATGGACTCATGCGTCCCTGCCGCAATGGCTGTCTCAATCTCTGTTTGAATCGCCTCAAGGACTGTTTCGGCTGAGTCACCGGATTCAGCAGTATATTGGTAAGTCACGCCATCGAGGCTGACCCGAAATACATCGCCTGCCTCCACCGCTCCGGTAAGTTCCACATCATAGATTCCAGGGACCACATTCAGCATTTCCCCTGTAAATACAGATCGGAAAACATCCGGACCAGAGCGGCCTATCACTGTTTGGCGCGTAGAACTAAAATCCACTGAGGTATTAACCTGATCACCCTGATAGCGAAAGATTCCACTGTCATCAAGTTGATAGGGTCGCGTCGCGACACGTGTTCCCGCGAATAAGAAATTGCCATTCACATCTGCGCCATTGGCTTGATTCACCAACTCATTAATCAATTCATCAATTTGTGTGGCGATCACATTTTTGTCGCTCAAACTCAAGGATGCGTTTGCACCCTGTATCGTCAGGGTTTTGATTTGGCGAAGAACGTCAGAGGTCCCTGTCATATAGGACTCTTCAATCCGAAGTCGGTCATTGACCGCATTTAAACTGTCTTTGTAAGAATCCAGTTTGGCGATCGATGATTTCAACCGGGAAATATTCAACGCGAGGTCCACGCCATCGGAAGGCCGAACGAGCTCTTTGCCTGAGGCAACTTTCTCTTGGAGCTTCGCGAGATCAGTCTGACTCTTAGACATCAGATCCACGCCACGGCTAAAAAACAGGCTGGTCGAAATCGTCATGGGTTACTCCTACTGCACTTGCAGAATGACGTCGAACAAACGTGTCGCAACCTGCATCACTTGCGCGGAAGCCTGATACGCCTGTTGGAAACGAATAAGATCGGCAGCCTCTTGATCAAGACTGACGCCAGAAATTCGGTCGCGTGCTTCGGTTGCTTGCTGCTTCAAGACAGTCAGCGCGCTTTCAGAAATTTCCGCTTGCGTCGCCACGTTCCCGGTATCACCGACCAGGCTCAAATAGGATTCGCCAAGGGTCAGACCTGAACTCATCACACCGTCACTTTCCAGTGCGATCATGCGCAATAAATTTGCATTGTTGCCCTGTGCATCAAAAGTCTTACCGACACCGGTATTGTTACCATCGACGACGAAGGTGTCCCCTGCTACTGCGGGTTCATCAAGCACCACGGTGAGTCCTTGGTATTGAAGTAGTAGCTCGTCGGCGTAGACCCGCTCTGCAAGAATTGATCCAGTTGCTTGATCAGTAATGGTTAGGATGTCGTCTTCATCGACCGAAAATACGACCAATCGATCCCGGAGACCATTCGCCAATGACGTTCCATTTGACACGCTGACAACAGAGACATCGGCCTCACCATTCGTCAGGAAAATACCAAGCTCCTCGTCCAGATTGCCTTGCAGCCGAATCACAGTGTCGAGACCAACGGCGTTCAAATCAGCAGGCGTGCCATCACCAACAAGTGCAAACAAGAGAGCGGACTCAGCATTGCCACGCTGGGTCACTGCGTAACTCCCAGAGTAAGTCCCGTTACTAATTCCCAGCAGGTTGTCATCGTTTTCATCAACCGATGAGCTCACGACGATATTCGCGCCAGCACCATCTTCATTTTCGAGTAGGAGATTTCCGCGCGTATTCACAGAGGCCGTGACACCCGTCAGGCTCGTTTGCGCATTGATGGAATTCACCAAATCGTCCAGATCTGTAAACTCAGTGGTCGATCCGGTCGACAGGGATGTAATCGTGACGGCATTCAGAGACAGTCCAAGATCCGCCAAAGCAATGTCATCCGCATCCACTTGGATCTCATTGCGCGTGGTGACTTCCACATCTGCTGCCGCTGCTGCGTCAATCCACGCCTTAATATCCAGAGCAGAGAGTGCACCATAGCCCTCGACACCCGACAAACCGACAGTGAGATCTCCGAGCGCTTGTCCGTTGAGCTCAATTCGACCAGAGCTCACGATCGCGCCGGCTGCAGTCGCAAGTGGGAAATCATCGACCGTGAGCCTCGCTTGATAGATACCACCAGACGACACCAATGCGCCCGCGCTCACAAGTGCAGTTGAGTTCAATATCAATACATCAGAATATTGACCCGCCCCTGTGCCATCAACGGCCTTCACGGAAATCTGGCCCGCGATCGGCATCCCACCCAAGGTTAAATCACGGCCATCATCGACCAATAACCGAGTCGCCAGCTCTGATAAGACGCCCACACCGAGCGTACTCGAGCGGGGATCATCTGGATCATCTGCATATAACGAAATCAAGACTGTTTGATTCGCGCCCTCATCATTACTGGATGGATAGCGAACCTCACCGACGCGCTCACTGGCACTGCCAGTCCCGATGTACACGAAATCGTCAACAATTGAGATCTCACCAGCTGTCTCCGAGATTGCGTCTGATTCAGAAAGTTGAACCTGCGCTTTACCGCCCGCACCAAGCAATGTGAGTTGCAAAAATCCATCTGCAAAATCTGTCGTTGATGGTGCATCGAGTTGATAGCCAGTCAGTGGCGTCAATAAGGTCACTGCCACCGCATCCGCTAAGGCGCCGTACTCGAGTGTAAAATCTTTATACGAGCCATCGGTCGCGTCTAACTTGTTTAGGTAACTATCACTGTAGGTTGAGCCCGTGACGAAAAAGTCGGAATCCGCCAGCATCGAGTTAAAATCTGGGGTACTGGTTCCGACCAAATGACGGCCATCGCGGGTCAAAATTTGCAGCGCGGCGGAGGATGCAGATGCCGGATCCAAGGTGATCAATACAGAATCCTGCCCTGGAGCGATGACGCCCAAGGGGGTCGTGGTGTCTGCGGTGGTGGTGGTCAGTATGGAGGGTGCTGCGTCATACCCAGAGAGTCCCTCACTTTCAGTGAAAGATACGGTTGGGTTGAGACCAGCCAGGTTTGTTTCCCCAGGAATCACCCGAAACAATGAGGCAGCCGCAATTTGGTCCCCAGAGGTCAATGCGACCCGAATGCCTGCAGAGGCATTGTTGCGCGCAGTCACTGTAAAGCGATCGCCTTCCACGAAGGTGCCACTCATCTGAAAGCGCACTCCACCAATTTGAATCAAATTACTGCTGGTGCTTCGGATTTCCTGGCCCGTTGCTGGATCCGTCGCCCGCCATGCGTCAGCTCGTTCGTCCCAGACAACATCGAGGGTGACGTTGGATAGAGTGGCGTCTGATGTAAAGGTCGGATTCACGTCGAATTCACCGCGCGCAGAGCTCTTGTCAATCGAGATCTGCGGTGAAATTTCAAAGAAATCTGTTCCGATCGAGCCCTTCAAATCCAATCCCGCAGTTTGGATCGCATTCACTTCCCGAGCCAATACGATCGTCAGCTCATTCAGACGCGAGCGCGCAAGGACCGCAGTGGATTCGACAAATCGAGCATATCCCGCGATCGACCCAGAACTGACTCCGGATAGAGTGCCAGCACCCGCGCCACCCTGAACCTCAAAACTAATGTCGTCAGCCTGCGGATCCGGTTGCGATGCGGCCAAGCTGCCTGCAACCACCCCATTCACCAACACCCCTTGCCGAAATGACCCACTCAGCGAGACATCGACCTGACCCTTCTCATCAGTTCGCGTGGTGATGTTGACGTACTGCGCCAGATCACGAAGCAACTTATCGCGCTGATCGAGCAACTCAGGTGGCTGATCAGTCTCATTCTTTTTGTTGAGGAGTTGCCGGTTAATCCCTGCTAACTGAGTCGCCAACCCGTTCACTGACCGAATATCCGACTGCATCGCGGAGTACGCCTGCTCTCCCAACCCGTCCAAGTCATCTGACAGCCCATTAATGCGCCCGATGAGCTCGTCGGACTTGCGGAGCATCAAACTCCGATAGGCAGTACTTGCAGGTTCGGTTGATAAGGTTTTGGTTGCCGCAAAGAAACTGTCGAGCGGTGAGGTCAATCCAGAGCGCTCGCCACCAAGCAAATCGAGAAGACGCGTGGTGTATTCCACCGTCGCCCCTTCGGACTCCAAATCAGAGGTCGCCTGCTGCAGCGATGCTTCTAAGAAACTGTCGTACTGTCGCGCCACCCGGTCAAAATAGGCGCCCGTGCCGATATAACCTCGACCCGCTTGTTGTGGCGTATTTTGTTTGATTTCGGTGGTCTGACGGGCATACCCATCGGTCCCCAAGTTGGCAATGTTGTTGGAAACCGTTGACAGTGCCCGTTGATAGACACTGATTCCAGATGCACCAATTCCGAGGAGGTCAGACATTAGTTAGACCCTCCCAGGTTCAGACCACGACGCTGCAATAAAAATTGTTGCGTGGAGCCTTCAGACATCGGGAAAACGTCCGATGTATTGATCAGGCGGAGTGGATCGGTGGGATCATTCTTTAGAGCAAATTTTTTGATGTCAGAAGCTTCAAAATCGCCCTGCATCTGACGAATCGACTTCGCGACCATCTCCGAAATCCCTGTCCCACCCCGCTCGGACAACGCCAACGCAATCTGGGTGTCGTACATCTGTTCAAAGGTCTTGGTCGCTTCACTATCAAAGAGTCCACCTTTCGGTGTCGCATCACGCATCGACTTCAGCATCATCTGAATAAACAGCGCTTCAAATTGCTTAGCAGCCTTGCCAATGGCGGCTTCACTATTTGGCTGCTGGGCGGCTTCTGCTTTGAGTGCCCCCATTCCGCTGAAGTCAAAGGATGTCTTGGGCCCGATGGCATCCATCTAGATCACCACAAGCTCAGCGCGCAAACTGCCAGAGGTCTTCAAGGCCTCTAAGATGGCAATCAGCGATGAGGGTGTTGCACCGGTCTGGTTAACTGCATCGACAATGTCACGCAAATCCACACCAGGCTGGAACAAAAACATTTTATTGTTCGGCTCTTCAATCGCGACGCCGGCATTTTGCACAACCGCAGTCTGTCCGTCGGTAAAGGGATTGGGTTGGCTGACTTCATTGGTCGCTGCAATCGAGACAGAAATCGGGCCATGGGTCACAGCAGCCGCGGTCACCCGCACATTGCGACTAATCACCACGGTTCCGGTGCGGCTGTTAACCACCACCTTCGCGCTGGCTTCACCGGGAGTCACCTCGAGATTCTCAACCATTGAGACAAAGGAGACGCGCTGGTTGGATTCAGTCGGCGCACGCACAGCGATCGACACACCGTCGATTGCCTGCGCCGTCTCAGGGCCAAAGGTATCGTTAATCTTGTCAACGATGGCCTTGGCCGTTGTGAAGTCACCCGAGCGTACATTTAAAACAACATGCTCAGAGCGTAAAAAGGGTGTCTCCACCATCCGCTCGACCGACGCGCCATTCGGAATCCGCCCCGAGGTCGGCACACCGATGGTAATTTCATCGCCTGCGGCGTTGACCTCAACGCCAGTGGCTGTCAATGCACCTTGCGCCAGGGCGTAGACATTGCCATCCACGCCACGTAAGCGCGTTAAGACCAGAGTTCCGCCGCGCAGTGATTCTGAGACACCGATGGTCGACACATTGACATCAATGGTTTGACCGGGCTTTGCAAAGGGTGGCAAATCGGCGGTCACCATCACGGCTGCCACGTTATCCACCGGTAAGTTTGATGCCTGCGTCCCAGCGATATCGAAATCAGAAATCACCCCATCCACACTGACACCTAAGCGGCTCAACATGGATTTGAGGGATTGGCCGGTAAAGGAAATATTGGCACCATCGCCGGTCCCATTAAGACCCACCACAAGACCATAGCCAATCAACTGATTACTCCGGACACCCGCAACGTTGGTCAGATCTTTAATCCGATCAGCCTGCGCCGAGAGCGAGAGGCACAGTGTCAATAGAGCCAGATAACGCATCATCATGCTCCCTAAAATGGCCACAGACTGAAGAACAAATTGGTCCCCCAAGGGACCCGCTGCGCATTGGCCAACTGGCCAGTGCCTTTATATGAAATCTGAGCATTGGCAATGCGACGCGACAACACCGTGTTATCCGGTTGCACGTCGTCAGGGCGAATAATTCCCTGCACCTGAATTACTTCTGTCCCTTCAGACAGAGTCAGCAGTTTTTCGCCACGAATCACAAGATTCCCGTTGGCCAAAACCCGTTCAACTGTGGCCGAAATCGATCCACTCAAACTGGCGGCCTGATCTGTTTCTCCCGAGCCGGTCGACTCAATGGTGCTTCCCAAGGTCGAGTCGCTCGATAACAATCCGCCATTGGAGCCAAAGCGCGCCAGTTGCAATGCAGACAGGGCGTCATTCCCGGTCTCACGCGAGGCACTGGTATTTGCAGAGCGTTCCGCCTGGGTTTGCTCACTGAGAATCACGGTGACCAAATCCCCAACCCGGTAGGCTTTCTTCTCACCAAACCAGTCGTTCTCTTGGTCAGGAATAAAAATGGATCCTGTCGCAATACGCGGTTCGGTGCGCTCTTCTGGAAAAATGGGTGCGAACTCAGGAGTCGGTCCAGCCACTTGTTGGCTGGCGCATCCTCCAAGGAGCATCACACACACTGTCAATCCAAGAATCCGCATCTCAATCACCTGTTACAGATTCTGGTTCAAGAAGCGCAACATACTGTCAACCGACGAAATGGCTTTTGAGTTGATCTCATACGCGCGTTGCGTCTCGATCATATTCACCATTTCCTCGACCACATTGACGTTGGCTGCTTCCAAGGCACCTTGCGCAAGCGCACCAGCACCATCTTCGGTTGGATTGACCACGAGTGGCTGACCCGAGGCGGCCGTCTCGCGATACAGGTTACGTCCCGCAGGCTCGAGACCGGCGTAGTTCACAAACCGTGCCAACTGAATCTGACCGACCGTTGTTTCCTGCGCATTTCCATAGGGCTGCACAGTGACGACCCCATCCTCGCCAATCGAGATCGACTCAGCATCTTGGGGAATTACAATGGACGGCTGCAGTGGCTCACCATTGGCTGTCACCAGCTCACGGTTCACCGACATTTTGAACGACCCATCTCGGGTGTAGGCCATGGTGCCGTCTGGCTGGAGAATTTGGAACATCCCCTCGCCTTGCACGGCGACATCCAAGGCATTTTTGGTCTGAATCATGCTGCCTTGGGTGTGCAACTTCTCGGTCGCAACAATCCGCACACCGGTTCCCATCATCAAACCGGTCGGCGCCGCATTATCACCGCCGGTTGTCCCACCAGGCTGACGAATGTTTTGATACAACAGATCTTCGAACACTGCGCGATCGCGCTTGAACCCCGTGGTGTTCACGTTGGCTAAGTTGTTTGAAATCACTGTCATGCGCATCTGCTGCGCGTCGAGTCCAGTTTTAGCGACCCACAATGAGGCTTCCATCAGAATGCTCCTTTATGACAAGCGCATCAGGGCTTCGCCCCGAGCGTCGTTGTCTTTCATTTCTTTGATGACCTTGGTCTGCATCTCAAATGAGCGCATGTGATCGATGAACTTCACCAGGGTATGTACCGTGCTCACATTACTGCCTTCCAAAACACCTGCCGTGACTGATGCAACCCCCGTGCCATTCTCGAAATCAGGGCCTCCTTCAGAGGGGGTAAAGAGACCATCTTCCCGCCTTGAAAGCGGCGTCTCGCTTGCATCTCGGAGGAATAAGCGGGTAATTGACGTACTGCCTAGTTCTGGGGCGGAAGGGTCCATAAATGACAGCGCCCCATCGGCACCGATGTTGTATGTCACAGAACCGACAGGGAGCGTGATTGGATCACCATCCTCATTGAGAACCAGGTGGCCTTCACCAGTCCGAAGTAATCCATCCGGACCAACTTGAAAATCGCCACGCCGAGTAAAGGCAAGATTGCCATTGTCGGCTTGCACACCCAGGACGGTTTGATTATCCAGCGCGATATCTAGGGGGCGTCCGGTAAAGGTCCGGGGTCCATTGGTGAGATCCACGCGATTCATGGTGAATGCACGCGGCAAAAACCGCGAATCAAAACCATCTCCTTCCACCCGTACCGAGCGATTCGCCACCTCATAAGACTTTTTAAAGCCTGTGGTTGAGACGTTCGCCAGCTCATGCGTCAGGGATTGCCGATCCAACCGATACTCATTGAGCGCGGTGGTGGCGGTAAAAATCAGACGATCCATAGCGAACTACCCCTTAGCGTTAGCTTCGAATATTGATGATGGTGGACGTCAACGTCGAACTGGTCTCAATCGCTTTCGCGTTGGCCTGGAAGTTCCGCTGCGCGGTAATCAAATCCACAAGTTCCGAGGTCAAATCGACGTTGGCTCGTTCACGCGCGCCCGCCCGAATGGTCCCGTACCCAGCGCCGCCTGGCTCTCCCAAGACGGCATTGCCGGATTCATTGGATGCCAAGAATGTGGAGTCTCCCAACTGACGTAGGCCGTTGGGTGTTGAGAAGGTTGCAAGAATGATCTTGCCTTTTAAATCCTGGGTTCCATTAGAATAGGACGCGGTCACCAGACCATCATCTGCAATATCCACAGCCACAAGAGAGCCATTGGGCTGACCATTTTGGGACTGGGTGTTCACCGTAAAGTCACTAGTGAACTGGGTAGACCCCGCATAGTCGACCGAGACCTTCTCAGCCCCGACCACTACATTACTGAGATTGACCCCGCCCTGTGGCGAGACCAAACGGCCTGCTGTATCAAAGGTCAGTTCGCCTTTATCCAAGAATAGCGGACGCCATTCCGTTTCGCTGTCCAACCCATCGGCACCCGTGGGCATTTCTGGGTTCTCAGTATCTGGGTCACGGTCATACTCAAAGAAAATCCTCTCAGTTTGTGCAACCCCTTCGGTTTGCTCGAGCTGCACAAAGACAGTCTGATTGTTTGCATCAGTCACCTCAGCGACAGGGCGCCTAAAGCTGCCCGTCGATCCGACCGCCGAACTCAGATCGGATAATCCAAACTTTGGCGAGCCCTCCACCTGAACAAACGAATCATCCCCGGTGATCCCCGAGGTAATGGTGAAAACACCCAGGGTTTCGTCGTAATTGACGCGCGCGCCGGAGATGCTCCGGCCTGCGCTGTCGGCCATTGAGTTAATCCGATCTTCGAGCGCCGTGATAAAGGAGTTCAGGTTGTAATCACCCGTCGGCAAAGTGAAGGTTTCGGTAATACTGTCGATGGTGATGGTGAATTCATTACTGAGTTCATCGACCGAGAAGGTCTCATCAGGGTCAATCTGAACGGGTGTTCCAAACACACGTGCCGACGTGGAGTCCACACCTCGCACGGCCTCATCACCGTCTTCTTTGCCTACCGACAAGGGACGCTCAACCGTGACTGCATTGATATCGAACCCAAAATAGGCCAGCGCCTCATCCGAAATATCACTGACTTGGATCGACGAGTTGTCACCAGTAGAACCTGATGAAATCGTAAAATGACCATCGATGGCACCTGCTTCTGAGTTCGGGAAGAACTCCACCTTGATACCTGTTCGCTGCTGGACTTCAGGCAGGATCACTGACCCCTGGGGTAAGACTTCAACGCCTGGCGCACCGGATGAAGGATCAATGGTTAAGGTCCGGCCAGAGGATGTCAGGCCAAAAAGTGCATTGATGTTCGTACCGGTGTTCTTTAACACCAAGCTATCGGTCAAGTCACCCGTTTTGAAGGTGAATTGCTTCAATGCATAGTTATATTCCACGTCGATCCGATCTTGTGTTGCTGCCCGGATCTGCTGCTGAATCGCCGAGGCGATGGCTTCTGGCGTGGCTTGCACCGCATCAAGCGCGACATCCACGCTTTGCAACGTGCCAGCCCCACTTGTCCAGTCCAAGGTAAACGAACGAGAAGCAACACTGGTCCGCAAATCAAAGTATTTGCCGTCACCCAATTGCCGATTGATCTCATTGGTCATCAAAGTTGCAACTTCCTGACCGTTGAGATTCTTTGTCGCCTTGGTTAAGGCTGAGAGATCAATGGCAACTGGGTTTGCGACTGGATTATCCAGATCTTCATCAATTAAGAGACTAAAGGCGCTGGACAAATCAGGTGCTGTTTCGCCGCCCACAGCAACGCCCGTGGCGGAAAATACGCCAGAAGAAATATTGGCAATGGAAAAGGTCAGACCGTCCTCATGACTGAACTGCAACGTGTCATCCACGACGGATACCCGCATGTTTTCAAGGCCAGTGGTTGCTCCAATAGCACCGTCTAGCGCATCAGCAAGTTCGTCGATCGTGGGCGTGCCTGCAAAGATACGCGATACTGTTGTCGAGACCCCGTCAATGACCACGTCGAAGGAGACAGTCCCAGGGGGCGTGGTGAGATCAACGCGATCGGCATCCAAGGTCGCGGCGACAGGCGAGAATTTCACACCCTCAGCACCCCTTTGATAAGCCAGTCCTGAAGCAACACTGCCGATCGCGGTGGCAGGCCTCGAGGCTTGCACTGGACCTAAATCATCGAGGTTATATTTTTTAAAGAAGGTCTTGGTGGTAAATCCCCGAACCTCAGAATCCGTCTCGGATTTAATGACGCCATACTTATTGACAAACAACTTATTGCCCGCTGCATCGGTCGCTTGCGACAAGGTCGGCGTCAGCTCTTCGTTGTTTAAAATAATGTGGGTTTGCCACTTACTGAAGGGGTCATCCGCCGTCGCCCCTTGCGTCCGGCGATAGTAGAAGGTCAATAGAAAGTCTTCCCCATTGGCATCGAAAATGGTGATTGCAGCGGATTTTGCATACGTATTTGGATCATTCGGATTAAAGGCGACCACAGTCTGGGCCCCTGTTTCCGGATCGGCTTCCATGATTGGATCAGATCCACCTGGAAAGTTGATTTGTAAATCAATCGATGAGGTTGGAACAGCCTGACCCACGGTCCGCGGTATAATCTGCAGCGGAATCAAATCCGCTTCAAAATCTGCTTTACCCAAAGAGTCGACAGAGGCCACTCGAAGAAACTGTCCGGAAGAGTTGACGACGTTATTTCGTTCATCTAATAAAAAGGAGCCATTCCGCGTAAACAGCTCCTGTCCGTCTGCCGAACGCAGTGGGAAGAAGCCTTCTCCAGTCACCGCCAAATCAAGTGAGTTTCCAGAGAGGACGATATTGCCCTGCGAAAACTCCTGGGTGACCTGCTTCAAGGTCGTCCCCTGTCCAACCACGTTGGACGCCTTCTGTAAGGGCGAGGTCGCAAAGATGTCGCCAAAATCAGATCTTGAACGCTTAAAGCCGGTGGTCCCGGCGTTGGCAATATTGTTCGATGTGACGGCCAGCTGTGTGGTGGCTGCGTTTAATCCCGTAAGCGACGTAAAGAACGACATGGATTACTCCTCAATTTGCGCGGTTTGAGTGGATGCAGATTCGGCCTGCGCTGTCGTCACAGGGGCCGAGGCTTGACCAATACGGGTCACATTGGCGAGCGGTAGAACCGCCCCACCGGATAAATTCAGGCTGAGATCAGCGGCTTGACTGTCCCAGCTCACGGTTTTGACTGTGGCATAAGTGAATGGCTCGACCGCAGTGGCGTTCCCCCCGACTGTCTTCGTGCCACGAATAATGTAAGACCCAGGAGGCACCACCGTGCCATCAGCACGACGACCGTCCCAGGTCATTTCAAGTACACCGGAACTTTGTGGGCCAGCAACAATTGAACGCAGGAGTGCACCTGAGGTGGCATCGTAAATACCGACATCAACCTGCTCAGCACCAAACGGCAGATCCACCTCGATCGCCGAGGGCGTTTGACCATCGGTATCAATCCGACCCGTGGCTGCAAACACCGATTTCCCAACAAGATTCGCGCCAGTCATGATCCGATCGGACCGAATCACATCCGCCACGTCGCTTAACGACGTGGACATGTTGGTGATTCCTTCTAACTGAGAGAACTGTGCAAGCTGTGCAACAAATTCTTCGTTCTTCATCGGATCCAGCGGGTTCTGGTTCTGTAACTGCGTGGTCAACAACGTCAGAAAGGCGTTACGATCCAAGCTGTCGTCTTTGCCATTCTTGACCAGCTGCTGCTCGTCATAGTCGCGCTGAGTCAGAATGCCGGTACTTGCAAGTGAGACTGTCGTTTCCATCATCAAGCCTTGGTAATTTCCAGTGTGCGCATCATCAACTGCCGAGCGGTTGACACCACCTCAACGTTGTTTTGATACGAGCGGGATGCCGCCATCATTTCCACCATTTCGGTGACTTCATTGACGTTTGAAAGAAAGACATAGCCTTCTTCATTTGCCTCAGGATTCCCGGGGTCATGCACTTTGCGGACCGGTAAGGTGTCATCGACAATCTCTTTGACCTTAACGCCACCCAAGTGCGGTGCGCCACGATTGAGATCTGCTTGCTCCACCAGGGCCTTAAACACCGGACGCTTGGCACGAAAAGCCTCCGCTTCAGTCGGTGAGACCGTCCCTGCGTTGGCAATGTTCGACGCAGTGGTGTTCATTCGGATGACTTGCGCGTTCAGCGCAGTCCCAGCAATTCCAAAAATGTTTTTAATACTCATCTGTCACCCCTACTCCGCACGCAGTGCTTTACGAATGCCGGAGATCCGACCTTCTAAGAACTGCAAGGTGGTTTGGTAATCTGCAGCCGCCTCACCATACTTCGCCTGTTCGACGCTAATCTCGACGGTATTGCCGTCGACCGACGAGTTGTAAGGCACCCGGTAGACCAAGCCACCTGGGTTTTCGAGCTCGCCGGTTTGATAGTGCTTTGCATGGGTCGCAGCCATGGGCGTCGGATTCTCCGACGCTAAAATCTTCTTGAAATCAAGGTCGCGAGCTTTGAAATGGGGGGTATCTGCGTTGGCAATATTGCCCGCAATCAACTCCAGTCGCTGGTTACGGACAGCCAGCGCCCGTTCATGTATCCCAAATGGGTTTTCCAGCAATTTCATTAGCCACCCTCAAGTTTTCAGTGGACCTGCCGATCTTCTGACAGTCCATGGTTTGACAGGTCTGTCCTTGCAAAGGATGTGCCAAAGGAAAAGTGCTTCATTTTCAGGGGCTCGCAAGGCCTTGCCGGCAACCCCTTGCCTGACACGGCAAGGGATCGGCTTTGCGTTGTCCTACGCGGCGACGCATACTCTTCCTATGAAATACGTTCAACGACTGGTCGCAGGATGCTTCGCGCTGTTCGCAGCAACACTCTCCATCGCGTTTCCCGGTGGTCTCGATGCGTTGGTGCAGGAATCGCGCCAATGGATCGCGGCTGACACTGGACAACCCATTGATGCAATTGAAGTGATTCGCCCCGACGATCGTGCTGTGGTGAGACCGTGTGAGGACGCGCTGTTGTTTCGGTTTCCGTTTCGAGGCAACCAGCGGACCCTTGAAGTCAGCTGCAATCAACCCAGTTGGAAGTTTTTCCTTCGAACAGATATCGTCCCGACCGAAACCGTGGTGGTCACCATTGACGCATTGGCATCCGGTACGCTGTTAACTGAAGAGTCACTTGCGCTCATGCCGATTGCACGGCCGGCAACCGATGTCATCAGAGATTTAGGCGAAGCTGCTGGGCAACGACTCAATCGCAACGTGTCGGCAGGAGAGGCGTTACGACAGAGCGATTTAGCGGAACTTTCGCCGTGGTTTGAACTGACTCAAGCAGTGGCCGCAGGACAGACCATTGCACTCGACCAACTCAAGCGAGGCGAAGATGAACGACGCGATTTGCCTCGCGATGTACTGACGACCTGGCCACTGACGGGTGACGTCTTCGCAACGCGGGATCTAGCCGCTGGAGAAATGCTCCGAACATCCGATATAGATCGTAGCGTGACAGCTTGGGTCGCTGCGGAGACCTTAGTCCGTGGCACGGTGATTGCAGAGACTGATTTGCAACCACGCGTGTTGGCTTCCCGACAGGTCCCGCAATCTGCGGTACAGCGCCGTGAAGCCGCAGTTGGGTTGCAAACAGTTCGTACCGTGCGTGCCGGCGACATTGTCCTCGGCACAGATTTAATGGCGGCGGATTTGGTCCGTAAGGGCGAATCCGTCACCCTCTCGATTCGTCAGGGTGCGTTGACGATCACGGTCAGCACGGTGGCACTCAGTGATGGTAAGTTGGGAGAACAGGTGAATTTACAGAATCCTGACAGTGGCAAGGTGATCCAAGGGATCGTCACGGGACGGCATCGAGCACGAGGGCTTTAGGTCGTCGTAAAAATATTGAATATTCGTGCTAAAGTTTTTTGAGAAGTAGCCGATTCTCTTGCTGAGAACCTTTGAAAGGTGAGGAGATTGACATGACTGATTTGATTTCTGGCGTAGCCGGACGTCTCACCTCTGCGGTCAAGCCAGACGCCAGTAAAGCAGACCAAGACAATCGTCTGCGGTTGGTGACAAGTGAGGCGGCAGCCCCATCCAATGCCACGGATACAGTGGAATTGAGTGCGGTTGCTCAGCAGGATTTGAGTCGCGCGGAGTTTGACCAAGCGAAAGTTGAGCAAATTAAACAAGCCTTGGCTGATGGGAGTTATCCGATCGATCCACGGCGTATTGCTGAAAGTTTCGCATCCATCGAAAAGCTGTTGTAAGCAAATATGGATTCGGAACTGCTTGAGCAACTCGCTGAAGCCGCTCGCCGTCTCGAATCCTTATTGACCCAAGAGTTCGAAGCACTCAAGGGACAACAGATTGATGCCTTCGAGGCCCTCCAAGCAGAGAAGCGGGAGACCCTCGAGGCATTGGCGCGCCCAGAACTCATGGCCGTCATTCAAAATACCCAAGACCGCCAGGCGCTTACTTCGCTTGCCAAAAATCCACTCTGGAATCGTATTCAAGATCAGTTAGACGCGTGCAAGCGTGCACACCAGCGCAATGAACTATTGATCTCACGCCAGCTCGACGCAATTCGTGGGGCACTGGCAACACTCCAATCACAAGACCCAGGCTCGACGCTCGAACTCTATGATAAACTCGGAAAAGTTCGTTCAAGCAGAAAGTCGGTCTTGTCTGGAGATGCCTGAAACCCCAATCGCCCCACTCCATCGCCGCATCATGCTCGCTGCCAGCGGGCTCGTGTTCGTCATCGCACTCACGCAGATCATTCAGACCTCCAGCAGCCAATGGCACAGTCGACCAGATATCCCCTGTGAGCAGGGCGTCGAGGTACATCAACTGGCACGAATCAACGCCGATCGGGTCAATCTGCGAGATCTACCGACCGTCTTTTCAACAGTCTTAACCCAAGCCAATGCGGGTGATCCAGCCCTGGTCGTCTGCGTATTTGGGGCATGGAGCCAACTTGCTGGAGATCCACCGGGACAAATCCAATGGGTCTCAACTGGACTGATTACACCAGATACGGATCAACCCTTATCGTTGCAAAGTCGCGTCAGCCTAATCCTGATGGCTTTGATCGGTGCCTCTGTGGCTTGCGATGAGTGCCTTAAAACCCACTTGGTTACCGGCTGTTGCAGACTGGCTGTTCAAAACTCGAGATCTCCCGCCGCATGCACAGCCGTTGATCAAAAAATCAGTCACCGAAGTCCCGCTCGATCAGCAACTCCGTCAAGAGCGGATTTAACCATTCTGTGTAGGTGCATCATCGGGAGTCAGGCCTTTAAGCCAATAGACCCAGGACAACAGAACCGCGACCGCGTGGTACAACTCCGGCGGAATTTCTTCATGTAGGCCGACGTTGGCAAGCGCCGAGAGTAACTCTGCATCCTCGGTGACCATAATCCCCTGTCGACGCGCTTCGGCAATGACCCGCTCAGCCAACTCGGCATCGGCCTTCAAGACAACACTCGGCACCTGATGCTGACCGTACTCCAGCGCAATGGCTTCTTTCACCGGCTTTTTCATGCATCCACCTGCAGGTGTTGATCTGTGGCATGACGCAGCGCCTGACTCACCGGACGCGGCCCAGCCAAGACCACCATCTCTCCAACACGGAGTTCGTGCGACTGCAGTTCCGCACGTAAATCCGTCAAATTCGTCCGTGCGAGCGCCACAGTGTCTGGACGATCAGCCCACATGGTCAGATCCAATTGATGACCATCGTAACGGCTGGATAACCACAGCTCTCCAAGCTCAGAGATCTCGGTATGTAAGTCGACAATCCAGACTGCTTGCATGCCCTCTGCACGCTCTTCTTCACGACGCTCAATGGTCAGCTCGACTGGCGCTTGATCGGTCCATAAGAGGAGAGCAGCAAGATGACCATCGCGCGCATTCGGTTGGATCGCTGCTTCGAGCTGAATTGCATCTAAGTCCATCACCGCCGACTCGACAACAGAACGCAATCGATGCTGCGACGGGAGCAGTTGCAGCAGCTGGCGCAGCCAGGGTTTGAGTTGCTCTTGATTCAATTGCACGCCCTGTGCCAGCCGACCCTCCAGCATCAATCCATTGCGCTGGAACTGCTGGGCAATCACTGCACCAGTGATCTGATCAGAACGTGCTTGGAATTGACTCAGTTGCCGACTGAGCTGAGGAAACTCCTGAACAATTGCGGATAACAAACCACCGGGCGAAAAAAACTGGGATAGTACTGGACGACTACCGACTCCAACACGACCTAGTGTTTGTGCCAAGGCGGGGCTCAAGGTTCCACTGGCCGACACAGCAACTTGTCGTGCGCCCTCTGGAATCAGCTGTAACGCCATCCCTTGGGCAGTGGCGACCACGCGCGCTTGCACTGGACCTTCGAGCCAACGACCAGGCGGGAGTGGAATCGACTGTTGATTCAGGGTCAACGCCATTTTCTCACCACTCGAGGCGATCAATCCCTGAATCACCTGCCCCGGGCGCAAACCCAACTCATCGGCAGCTGGCAAACGCACTTGGACCGTACTTGGCAGAGCATCAGGAGATACAGGTCGAAGAATGGCTAGGGAAATATCGGGTATCAACATGGCTGGGCGACTGACCTCCCGTATTGTCTCGGCTACGATCATGGCACGGTTCTGATTGACATGTAAGGCAGTCGAGGGCTCTGGAATCAATCGACTCGACTGTTGTGAGACCGGCCGCCCTTGCAGCAGTCGAGTCACGGTGTCCGCGCTTATTCCGAATAAGGCCTGTAAGCGATCGGGCAAGGACGTCTCAAGAGACAAGGCGATGGGAGATAACGAGGCAGGAAGACCTTTTGATGGATCCGGCCATTGCATGACCAATACGCGCCCGTCCGCTGCAGACGCCCGAAATAACCATTGCCCACCGACAGACTCCACTCGGACTGGCCAATGCTCGAGACGCTGCTCCGCCGCCAGAGCAGGCGCTATGGGTAACGGGATACGAACCGGCGCAAGCGTTACTCCATCGTGACGATGGGAAGGATGCACAGTGAGGGCAATCGATGTGGGGGTTACTTCCAGCGAGATCGCGGGCGGTGGGATTTGCGTTAAGTGCGCGCGCAGACGATCCGCATGCTGGGATTGAAAGTGGACCTGGAGGACCACTTCATGCACTGGACTGACAAAATGGACCGTCCGAATGGGCTGCAAAGCGTCCATATCATGGAAACCGCACCCAAGTGGCCTTTTCGTCAGACACGTTTTTCTTCAAATCCAGCGCATTTGATTTGAAAACCACAGCCCGGAAATTGTCCAGTGTCGGCACTGTCAGCGTAACCCCAGCATACAGCCAATTCGGATTACCCTTACGAAATGCAGTTGGATTTGCATTCACAAAGGCACGACGAATCACATCCATTTGTACAGGTGCAGCTGGCATCAGCCGCTGAATAATCTGATCCAGCGTTTGTCCGCGCGCGACACGAATGGTCTGTGGCACGCTTGCTGGTGCTGCAGTTGCAGATGTTCGAGTCCTCGATGTGGTTGCACCTTGCACAACGGGTGCAGGGGTTGGAATTGTCACAACCTGTGTTTTTTCCAAATCCTTCAGCAAATGCCGCATGGCTTCTTCCACCGACATGTCTTGTGCTGCAAGGCCGGCAGACCAGATCAGCGCGCATCCGATGTACATCCAACGCATGTTCATTTCCTCTAAAACGGTAAAGCGACTTTATGCTCTAAATCATCCAAGGGTGCGCCGGCGACTGCAACAATTTCCGCCTGTGTTTCTGACACGCGAACGACGCGTGCGAGAGCCAGGGTACTGAGCGCACCGGGCTCAAGGACTCGTGTTGGAATGTGTCGACGATCCATCACTAAGACGCGATCGCCGATCGACATCCCGCTGGCTTGGCCACCGTCGATGACAAAACGATCAGTCCCAAACGGCTTTAACGCCAACTGAAAGGGTGTACATTCCGCAAATGCATCTAACTCAGCAAGCCACAGCCACATCGCTTGTTCAAGGACAACCTTTGCCGATTCCGGCAAGGCGTCACCGCCGTAGGTGACTGGACGAGGCGGAATCTGAATGAATTCGGCTGCCTGCCACAGTACCTCGTCGGTGCGGATATCGGTCAGTTGCAGACTCGCTTGCATCCATTGATCCGCAATCACACTGGGTCGACCCCAAAAATAGGTGCTGATTGGATCACTGCCCGGAATCGCTGTCGGTGGTGCCGATGCAGGACGAGGCACCGCCGTAACCTCTAAATCTAACTGATAGTGTGCTGGCCGATTTCGGTGACCAGTCAGGAGTGCCGTATAGCGATCCAGCGCAATCGGTTGGGCGTTGGACGTCCAAAACCTCGAGCGTTCCAGCCCCGCACGCAGTTGCATAGACACCTGATCCATCATCTGGGTCGCAATATTCCGTGCACCAGGCGAATCTCCACTCACCTGCGCAGAAAATCCAACCAGACGGGTCAAATGATCATCGTGTGCAAAGCATGCTGGGATTGCCGCTTGCTTCTCATCCAAGGCAACTTCGATGCGCGGCTTGGCCGCCTCGTCGAGATAGCGCTTGACCTGCACACCCCGCACCCGTGTATCGGATTGCAGCATGGTACTTTCATGCATCTGCCCTTTGGCATCCAGCCATGCGAGATTGACAACCCGCGTTTCCGCTTCGCGAGCCTCATCAACCAAGGCTTCCTTTATCGCCACCAAGACCTCGTCATCGGTCGGACCCACTTCGCCATGACCGCCCGCCCACAGCCCTCCCGACACCATCACAGTGCCGACTAGGACCATTACCAGCGATCCGCGAATGCTCATGATTACGATCGACCCGCCGTCATTTGCGCGAGATACAAAGAGCGCAAGTCATCGACCACAGACTGATCTAGAGACAGTGTGGTTTCGTAGGTATCTTCACCCACAGGGGCAATACTGACCACCCGCGCACCATAGATGACGCCCTCAACTTGAACGCGGAAGGTGTCGCTCATGACGGACATATCAGCCACTGTTGTGGTGGCATCCAAGTACTGGCCATAGACCTGTTCTGTTAAACCTCGATAGGCATCGAGTTTTGATGCCCGAATCGCCAGCAATCGTTGCTGCGCCGGAACATCCGACGCCTGAATGCTAATGACGGCATATCCTGTTGCCCGAATCGCACTCCGGCGTTCGATCACAGGGACTGCCTTGGTTTCTACCACGCGCTCGACCATGGGTGCTGGCGGTGCCATCGGCACTAATGCTTGTGGATTAGTGGGCTGCATTGAAACGGAACATCCGCCCAGTCCCACCGCGGCGGTCAAGCCGGCCAGCAGGTACATGCGTTGTAATACTGTATTCGCCACGATTTGGTTCTCCCTGTGTCTGGCTGACATTAAGCAATTCCAATGCCAATCAAAAATAAACCTGTCTTACGCATTATCGGTTCGGCACGGAAAATGTTTAAACATTCTGACCAAAGGGAAAAACACAGGCTGCCCTCCCCTTGCAAAATCGATCTTGGCATCGGCCTTGCATAGTCAATGACGCGCTCTCTCACAAGGAGGCCGCAAAACCTTTAACCCGTTGATTTTTGGAGTATAGAAACCGTGCAACTGGCCCTGTCAGATCTTCGACAGTCGATTCTTCAGGTGGATTATCGCGCCCTCGGGATTCCCGCGCTGGTGCTGTTGATCATCGCCATGTTGATCCTGCCGCTGCCCACGATTCTACTCGATATCCTCTTTACCTTTAACATCATGGCGTCGCTCATCGTGATCATGATTGCGATCCATACCCAAAAGCCGCTTGATTTCTCATCCTTCCCTGCTGTGTTGCTGTTCGCCACGATGTTACGACTTTCATTAAACGTCGCCTCGACGCGCATCGTGTTAGTCAATGGCCACGAAGGAACTGATGCGGCAGGCCAGGTGATCGAAGCCTTCGGGAACTTCGTGATCAGCGGGAACTACTTAGTCGGTTTCATCATCTTTGGCATTCTGATGATCATCAACTTTGTGGTGGTCACCAAGGGCGCTGGCCGCGTCTCTGAGGTGATTGCTCGCTTTACTCTGGACGCGATGCCCGGCAAGCAGATGGCGATTGATGCCGATCTCAATAGCGGCGTGATCGATCAAGAGGAAGCCAAGCGACGCCGTACCGAAATCTCTCAAGAATCTGACTTCTTTGGTTCGATGGATGGTGCTTCTAAATTCGTTCGCGGTGACGCGATCGCCGGTTTATTGATTTTAATCATTAATATTGTGGGTGGTCTCATTATCGGCATGGCGCAATACGACATGTCATTTTCTGAGGCGGGTCGCATTTACGTGTTGCTCACGATCGGCGATGGCCTGGTCGCCCAGATTCCCTCTCTGGTGCTGTCCTTGGCCACCGCCATCGTGGTCACCCGTGTGACCACTAGCGAATCCATGACGGATCAGGCAGCGACCCAGCTTGCCAATCCTCAGGCGCTGTTTATCGCATCGGGTATTCTGATCCTATTGGGGATTATCCCAGGGATGCCACATACCGTGTTTCTGAGTCTGGGAGCCCTCGCAGGCGGAATTGGCTTTTTAGTGCAGAGCACTGCGAAGGCAAAGGTTCAAGAAGCGGCGGAACTTGAGCACGCCGCAGAGGCGCCGACCACTGCCGCAGATCAGGACATTGACTGGACGGATGTGAGTCAAACCGACCTCATCTCAATTGAGATCGGATATGGACTCATTCCATTGGTCAACGTAGATGCCGGTGGCCAGCTCTTAGCGCGCGTCAAAGGGGTTCGCAAAAAGCTATCCACTGAGTTTGGATTCCTAGTACAGCCGGTCCGGATCCGTGACAACCTCGATCTTGAACCCAACACCTATCATATTCTGGTGAATGGTGTGATCCGCGGTCGCGGTGAGGCTCGCGTTGGCCAGGAACTGGCGATTAACCCAGGCCATATCACCACCCCATTGTCGGGTACTCACGTCAAAGAGCCTGCCTTTGGTTTAGATGCAACGTGGATTGATCCTGCAGATCGCAATCAGGCGCGTGCGCTAGGCTACACCGTGGTGGATGCCGCAACCGCGATCGCGACGCATCTCAACACCATCCTGCACACGGCATCACCCGAACTGCTTGGCCATGATGAAGTCCAACAACTCTTGGATAAAGTGACAGAGCGCTCACCGAAGCTGGTAGAGAACCTGGTGCCGAACCGTCTGAGCCTCGCCATTGTGACTCGCATCCTGCAAAACCTACTCCGCGAAGGCGTCCCAGTGCGCGACATGCGCACCATCTTGGAGGTCCTCAATGAGGAAGGTGTACGTATTCAGGATCCTGACGAACTGACCGCACTGGTTCGTCCCAAACTGGGTCGTCTGATCGTGCAGAGTTTGGTTGATCTCAGCCAAGAGATGCTTGTGATGACATTAAATCCAGAGTTGGAACAGATGTTGCACAACGTCGTGCAGCAGAGTCACCAAAACAAAGGGTTGGCGATCGACCCAGGTTTGGCCGAGCGGCTATTTAAATCCGTTCGCAAAGAAGCACAACAAATTGAAGACACCGGCAATCCCGCTATTTTGGTGGTGTCACCGAGTGTCCGGCCCTGGTTGGCCAGTTTGATGCGTCCGCGCATCCCGGATTTAACAGTCCTGTCTTACACGGAAATTCCGGAAGATCAGGCAGTCAACGTGGTTGCTACTGTCTCGGCAGAGCCCCAAGCGTAATCGAGGACGACGATGGAACTGAAACGCGTAATCGCCAAAGACAATAAGACCGCCATGGATCAGGTTGTGGCGCTTTATGGACCGGACGCCCTGGTGGTCTCAGGACACCGAGTACGGAACCAGTTTGAACTGATTGTGGCAGTCGACATTGAACCCGATCTCAACCCACCGGGCGATGATGAGGATACATGGCCATTGGCAGCCGTCGACAGCACCTCCTCGACCAGCGAGATCGCATCCACGACATCCTCCGAGCGCAGTTCTTCGATTGCTGATGAGACTGCGCCGATTTTTCGGAAAGTATTGTTTGACCCCGAACAGACCCCAGAGACCCAAGCAGCCCTGGCGCGTCAGGTGGCTGCATCGATGCAATCACGCAATGGTGCCGAGCAAGCACGTGACGCTTTTCGAGCACGCGAAGTGGTGGACTTGATCCGCTCTGAAATCCAAATACTGCGTCAAGAAATTCAGCTACAACATCAAACTGCACCCTGGTGGTCGCGCGTACATACGGAAAATGCACTGAATCCTCTCGCTGAGCAGTTGATGTATCAGCCCATTCCGGGGCGCTTGAAAACACTGCTGGTCGAAGCGATTGCGGAGCATACCTCCTGTGAGACGGCAACTATCCAGCTGCAAAACATCTTGATTGAACAGCTCGCTGTCAGCCAATTTGATCTCGAAGACTATCGTGGAATCCATGCCTTCTATGGCCCATCAGGGGTTGGCAAGACCACCTTCGTGGGCAAGCTTGCAGTGGCAGCCGCAGCCCAATTTGGCACCGATCAAGTCGTCCTGATTAGTCACATGGACCACAAGCTTGGCGCCTGGAATCAGATCCAAATGATTGCCGCGGAAGCGGGTATTCGTTGTTATCGCGTCACCTCCTCAGACATGATGCAGACGCTCATTGATGAGCTCAGTGATCGTAGCTGCGTCCTGATCGATACAGCGGGTGTTGATTTCATGACCACTCGGAACGTTCTCGATGCCTTACATGGTGATGTCTTACATCATGTCTTAGTGGCCGCAGAGACCTCGCAGACCACCTTACGGAAATGCCAGTTTGGTCAGGGCGTGTGGGACAGTCTGAACTTAACAAAAATGGATGAATCCACCGCTTTTTGGAATGTCATTGACGCACTGATCGGGATGTCCGATCTTGCAATTAGCGGATGCTCAGCAAGCCCGTTAATTACTGCACCGATCGTTGGCACTTCGCTGCGGGCACTGGTGGAGTCGACCATGAGCACTCTTGAATTACACGACGCGATAAAACCGTCTGAGCCGGTATTACCGGTCACTGAGGACAGTCGACAAGGGCGTTCAGAACTGTCTACTATTGAGTTTCTAAACGGTCTCTCAGTCACATCAGCTGATCGCGTAACAGACCCAAGAAACTCTCGGCATTGATCCGGCACGGTCGGGAAGAAGGGAACCTATGAACAAATTGCGCATCATCGGTATCGCAAGTGGCAAGGGTGGCGTCGGCAAGACGACTGTGTCGACAAATCTGGCCGTGGCGCTTGCCCAAAGTGGCAAACAGGTGATGCTGTTTGATGCCGATCTGGGGCTGGCAAATGCCCAGATTGCGCTGGGGATTCGATCAGAATTCAATTTTAGCCACGTGGTGTCAGGCGAAAAAACGCTCAATGAAATTGTCGTCACGGGACCGTCTGGACTCTTTGTGGCTCCGGGTGCATCCGGGGTGGGGCGAATGGCTGACCTGTCGATGGCGGAAATCCAGGGGATCATTCAAGCATTTTCAACATTCGAGAAGCCGTTGGACTATCTCATTGTCGACGTCGCTGCGGGAATCAGTCCATCGGTGATTACCTTTCTCCGCGCATGCCATCAAGTGGGTATCGTCGTTCGCGACGAACCGTCATCGATTGCAGATGCCTATGGAACAATCAAGGTACTGAGTCAGGATTATCAGGTCGAGGATATCGGGCTCATCCCCAATATGGTGCCTGATCATCGCGCTGGACAGATGCTCTATCAACGCATTAATGCAGTGTGCCTTAAGTTTTTGGGCGTGAATCTGGAATACATCGCGTCGATCGAAGCGGATGATGCAATCTTGGATTCATTGCGAAAATACTCCCCCGTGCTCCAAGCGTCCCCCGCTTCGCGCGCTGCACGGGACTTTAGGGCCTTGGCTAAGGCGATTGAGATCATGCCGATTTCCGATCATAAGGCGCATGGGTTACAGTTCTTTATCGAAAGATTGGTGGATCAATCTACCAAGGAGACCGACCGTGGCTGATATCGAGCTGTATGCCAAGGTGCAAAACAATGGGCAGGATCCGATCCTTGCTCACATGGGTTTGGTGAAACGCACCGCCCTGCACTTGCGCGCACGGATTCCGCAAGTCATGGATGTCGAAGAAATGATCCAAGTCGGGATGATTGGGCTGATCGAAGCGACGCAATCCTTCGATAACAGCCGTGGCGTTGAATTTGAAATCTTTGCACGCACCCGAATCCGTGGGGCCATTCTGGATGAGGTTCGCCGGATCTCGGTGCTGCCCCGCTCCGCGGTATCGCATATTCGCAACACCAATGTCGCATCCCAGCAGTTAGCCACTGAGTTAGGACGCACACCGACACAGGCCGAGCTCGCGGACTACATGGGAAAAGATGTCGACGAGTACCAAAAAGAACGCACCCACGCGCATCAAATGCAAATGGTGGACTCTGAGGCCGCCGAAGATGAGCTGCTCAGCGTCGCTGCGACCGACGCGTTTGAGCCCGAAAAAGAAGTCAGCGATGCAGAGCTCATGGATTCGCTCACCGCCGCAATCGAGAAACTTCCCGAACGTGATCAGTTAGTCATGGCTTTGTATTATACTGAGGAATTGAATTTAAAAGAAATTGGCGCTGTGCTGGGGGTTAGCGAATCACGAGTGAGTCAGATTTTGACCGCTAACGTGAAAAAGCTGCGCTCTCTGCTACGCTTATCGCTAGACGAGGATCACTGATGGCACTATTCGGTCGAAGCAAAACAGACGTTCGTAAAACTGCAAAGAGCGAATATGACAAAGCCTGTACATTGCGCGGCGATGATCGGAAGGAGCAGGCGTATCAAATGAAGGTTGCGCTGCGTTGCCGCGCCCACATCGATAAATTATTTATCGAGGGTGCGGAAGGTGCCGAGCTCTACAACGATGCAGTCTTGGTCTGTATTGCTGAGGGAAAGCCCAAGCCCACGCCACCCAAGCCATCGGAGTACATGAAGATCAAAACCGCCAGTGGCGAAGTGACGTCGTATCTCCCAGAAGAATACGCCGAAGTCGTGTTCCGTTATGGCATGCGTTATCAAACCATGGAGTGCACAGCTGTCCAGGCCATTCAGGCCGTGCAACAGATTGCGAACTCTGTGAGTTTCGAGCTCAAAGTTGAACATCCTCTGACTGCCCTTCAGTTTTTACGCGATCAAATGATGGAAGAAGGCGTCGATATTGAGGCAGAGCTAGCAGCCCTATCCGGGTCAAGCGAATCGGATGCCTCCTAAGCAGGAGCCTGTTTCATGGAAATATTCTTACTGATTCTGATTATGACGATTGGTGCAGCCTGTATCTATGTCGTCTACCTCGCGTCTCGCGTATGGCTTCTCGAAAAAATGTCGGGAATCAGCCCAAAGGTCACCAGTGAGACCATTGATGAGTACATCACCCATGGTCCAAATCCCTTTGGAACTCTGTCTGGCGAGAAGCTCTGGAAGGCAATGTCTGCTGAGACCTGGAGTAAAGCGCTCGGCGCAAAAGCTGAAGAGATCGATGGCTATCGTTCTCGCTACAAGATGGTGTTGACTCGGCATATCGAAAGTTTATTTGATGAGGGCCGTTTTGATGGCCAAGCAGGCAAGCGCGAATCCGCATCTACATTACTAAGGGTGCCGATGCTGAGAGGATCTGTTGAATCATTTTTACC
Organism: Litorivicinus sp.; assembly: GCA_018401755.1. Classification (GTDB taxonomy): domain Bacteria; phylum Pseudomonadota; class Gammaproteobacteria; order Pseudomonadales; family Litorivicinaceae; genus HIMB30. Next base: position 63,013 of record JAGYKJ010000002.1, on the reverse strand, counting down.
CTTTGCAGAGGCCCAACGGCTGTATGAGCTGGGTTTTCAAAGCGCAACTGTCGATCCTAAAAAGCGGGATCACATCGCCGATGAGCTTGACGGATTGGTCGCTGAATTATTTGAGGTGTGTCATTTAGCGGTCGAAAAACCCTTTTCGCAATTTTTATTGCCAGTCGCAGTCAATTCCGCCACTGCTGCCGAGGATGATGACGATTTTGGCGAACTTCCCGAGTTGGATGATGATGCGGCCGACGCCGCATCAGCTCAGACCAAGACTTAATTGACACCAGCAGGTTTTGGCAACGGAGCTTCTGGATTCGGATACTGAATCAAGACCTCCGGTACGGGCGGAACCACTGACGCCTGAGCTTGTGTTTGCAGTAATTCCAGATACCGTTCACGCTGCAACGTCACCAATGCAGACACGTCTTTGTTCAACTCGCTGACATTGCGTAGTTGCCCACGAAGACTGCCCACCTGCTGGCCCACACCTTCTAAACTCTTCGAGAGTGCAGCCAATGACTGCTGTTGCTCACGAATCTGTTCTTCGACCTGGTCCACACGGTTGGTAAACACTTCTGACTGCATCCCGACCGACTCAGCAGCCGCAGCAGGTAACTCGGTTTGCATCATTTGCACCGATTCAGCGAGGTTGGACATCCGGTCCGCAAGCGCAATCTGCGCGTCACGGAAGGTCTCCTGGGTGACCCGCAACGACTCGATGCTTTGATTAATTTGACGGAACTCACCCAACGATACGTTCATCTCTATCACGCGCTTCCCAACGGCCAATACCATGCTCTCCACCTCAGATGTCTTCGACGACAACTGCGCTGACATAAAGGCAAAGATGGCCACCGAGACCAACAATAGCGCACCACCCACGCTCATCACGATGGTAGAAATTTTCTGACTCCGAAAAGAGGCATCATCGAGTTTTCGTGCAGACTTGACTAAATTTTGTGTCGACAAATTGGCCGTTGCCGCCGACTGATTCGCCGCTTCAGCAGTATCCAATACAGAGTTCATTAACGACTCCATCGATTCTACCGCTTCAGAAACCATCTTCTCACCCGCCTCATGAATCTTTTCAATTCGGGTTTTCACAAGCTCATCGGCCATCGCAAGGGCTTCCACCAAATGCAGATCCCCCACCGGCTTTGCCGCCTCTGGCGCGCCCTCTTGGGTGTCCTCAGGGGGTGTCTCAGATGCAGTCACGTCTGTGTCGAGGGTCTTTGGATCCCGGGTTTCTTCAGTGCTCATGCGGGCGTCTCCTGCTGTTCGTCTTGGGGCGTGCGATCAAGTGCCTCGATCGACAGCGCAATCCGTTGTGCGGTTTGGTGCGTGGTACGACTGGTCTTCTGGACAGCCGCTAGACGGCTCAGAACAACGTGACTCAATTGGGTCGGCTTCCAAGCCGGCGGTGTCCACGTCAGAGTCTGTGCTTGCCGAGCAGTCTCAATCCGCGCACCAAATGCAGCCACGTCTTGAGATGCATGTTGTGACATGGTCTCAATCTTGACGCGCAAATCACGAATTTTGTCCACTTCTGGACTCGTCACGAAACGGTCCCGAAACTGCTCTGCCAGAACGACAGGGCCTGGCGTTGAGGTTGCCGGGCGTGTCGCTACCCGGCCACTGACAACAGCACGTTCTTGACTGCCGTCTTGTCCCCGCCGAAAAATCTCACCACCAGCCATACCGTCTCCTAATTGGCGCCAGCAAGCACTTGTTTCAAAGAGCCCACCGACCTAATCCAATAATCGACCTGAACCTGCTTTCCTTGAATAGTTTCTCGCGCCGCACGCTCGGTTGTGAACGGACCAAGGACCACCGCATACATCACCCGGGATCCCACATTCATGGGGACAATGATGGCATCTGAGACTGCTGGACGTTCTGCAATCCATTGTCGTGCCGCATTGGCACTGGTCAGCACGATCAACTGCACAACGCGGAGATTATCAGGCGAGGCGACTAGCTCGGACAGCGCCGAGGTCGCTGGTTCAGGTGCCGGCGGCGGTACCGGCGGAGTTGGGGCGACTGGGGGCCGAGGTGCGACAGGAGGTGCGATTACTGGTGGCGGCGCCTCAGGAGCCGGTGGAGTGATGACTGGAGAGGCCACGGGGGGTATCGAGGCTGCTTCAGCCGCTGGCGACTCAGGAGGACTGTCCGGGATCGCGGGACCTGCCATGACTGGGGTCTCGATTGGCGCAGGCATCGGCGTATCCGACGCAGCTATCGAGGCCGAATCAGCTATCAACCCCTCGGCTGGGCGCTCAGTCGATGATGCCTCGGTCACGGGCGGACTGACCAACACAGAGTCTTGATTCCGAATCGCAGCATCGAGCACAGGCGATGTTGACGGCGGTCCAATCGATACAGAGGGCTTGGGATCAAAGAGCAACTCAGGCTTGAAGACCACGATACCGATGACGACGAGAACCAAAATGGCCAGTGTCCGAAAAAATAATCCCATCCCCCGCTTTGGCTTCGGCGTATTGTCCTCAAACAAGACTCGAAGACTCTCAGCCTCGGGGCTTGATGCCGCTTCATCGACAGCATCAAGAGCCGCTTCGTCGAGAGTTGGAGCGGCACGCTCAGTTGATCCCTTTGGTAGATCCACCTCCGGCTCAAGCCGACGAATGATCTCTTTACTGATACGAGTCAGTACACGCTCAACCTGAAACTCGAGCCCAAGACCCAAGGCGGTCTTCCGTAAAATAATTTGCTCTTGATCATTCGGTGGCGCCACCTCCCAGCGGATCAATCGTGAGCCAAATCGGTCTAAGGCCCGATCGACAGGCACGCTGAGACGGTCCAATAGAAAGATCAGCCGCATATTTAAGCCAGGAAAATCCGTCACCATTCGGGTCAGTAATGACCAACTCTCGCCTTCAAGTACCTGCGGATCATTGATCACTAACACACGATTTGGTGCATCAGAGGGACGCTCTCCTCGCGCCATTTCCATATCCATCTGGGCCAGTAATTCATTAAAACGCTCCACCATCGACTCAATACTTGAGGGGAGAAACATCTCAACAACAAGACCAGGATTCGTTTTCAGTCGTTTGAGTAGAATCTGACCGTAATGATCCACGATCCCATCAAACATTCCGGTAATCAGTAGATGCTTTCTCGCATCCATCAAATCATGTGCGACACGGGTCATGCGATCGGCATCTGATGCGCGGAAAAAATAATCACCTGCCAGCAGAACTTCGGCTAAATCGGACGACCCTTCTGCAAATAAGTCAGTCATGGCGGATCCTTACGCTTGTCGATTACCGTCAGTATCGAATTGATACTCCGGCGGAATCTCTGGATTGGGCTTCTCAGCCATCCGACCATCACGCCGGACACTGGAGAGGCTAAATACATATGCAATCACCTGCGCGACAGCGTAATACAAATCTTCCGGAATCGCCTGATCAACTTCCGTGGTGTAATACAGAGCCCGCGCCAGAGGTGGGGTTTCGACCTGAGGAATGCCATTCTCGGATCCTTCGTTTCGAATCCGAAGCGCCAAATGATCAATACCTTTTGCGATCACAATGGGCGCCCCGTCGGATTCGGGATCATAGACCAGCGCCACCGCAAAGTGTTCTGGGTTGGTGATGATCACATCGGCTTCTTTCACCTGTTGCATCATCCGCTGCTCAGCCATTTCTCGCTGACGCTGACGAATTTTTGCTTTGACTTCAGGACGGCCTTCAACGTCTTTGAATTCGTCTTTCACCTCTTGCTTAGTCATCCGCATGCGCTTGTAGAACTCATAGTTCTGATAGGGCACATCAATCGCGGCAATGATCACAAGGGTCGCGGTCACCATCAAAGTTGTCCACCCGATCATTTCCCCAGCAGCCGCCATCGCAGGCTCAAAGGCCATCTGCCCTAAGGCAATCAGCTCTTCGGAAAACGCCCACACGAAATACAATAGCGCCGAGGCGACCAGCAGGAACTTCAAGATCGCCTTTAGCAACTCCACCAGGGCCTTCATGCCGAACATCCGCTTGAAACCCGCTAACGGACTCAATTTGCTCGGCTTAGGCTCAATCGCTTTCCAAGAAAAGTTCAATCCACCCATGAGGCTGGTGGCCAAAATCGCAACGATCACCGTGAGTCCCAGAATCGGCACGATCAGCATTAACGCCGACAGCCCAAACTCCGCAAACTGAAGTGGCATTAGTCGCTCAGCAAAAATATCCTTCCGGTCAAACACAAACCCGGAAGCAACCAACGCCGAGAGATTGGTCATCATCCAAGGGCCGGTCAAATAGAGCGCCGTCATGGCTGTGATCATCACCGCTGCGCCACCCAGCTCCTGAGATCGCGGAATCTGACCCTCTTCACGCGCTTTTTCCAGACGCCTGGCAGTGGCCTCTTCGGTTTTGTCGTCTGCGGATTCTTCAGCCACTACAACACTCCAGGGACACTGACCAAGGTCTTCACTTGCTCCATGCCTTCAAGCCACAACCATTGGATACGGGCGCCGATACTGGTCATGGAAATCACCAAGACAGCATATCCAGTCAGAAAGAACACCGGAAAGCCGACCGCAAAGATGTTCAAACTCGGCGCGGCACGGGTAATCACGCCAACGCCAATATTCACCAACAATAACGCCACCATGACCGGTAGGGCGATGAGTACACCGCCTAAGAAGATCATGGCGCTCCATTCAATCAGGTTCCCAATCGCCACCTGTCCAATCAGTGCGGCACCAATCGGAACGGTCTCAAAGCTGCGAACCAAAATACCGATGATCAGCATATGACCGCCGACCGAGAGAAAAATGAGGGTGGCAATGATGAGTAAAAAAGAGGACACCACAGGCACGTTGCCGAGACCTGGATCCACCATGGTGGCCATAGACAGTCCCATCGAATTCGCAATCGCTTGTCCACCGACGACCACGGCGGCCGTCACCACTTGCAACATGAGTCCCATCAAAATGCCAATGAACAGCTGGTTGGCGATTTCCAATAGACCCTCGGCTGACACTGGGTCAATCACAGGCCAATCCGCCAAGGGGTAGACCATCCAAGTCAGCAATGCAGCCAACAGCACCCGGATTCGGACAGTAACCGCATCAATCGACAAAATCGGCACCGTCAGTAATAGTGCGCCGATTCGCAAAAACGGCCACAAAATGGTGTAGAAGCGTTCAACCAAGTCGGCAACAAACAGCTCCACAGCCAGCCTCACATAAAGAGCGCGGGGATTCGCTCATACATCCGTCGGGTAAATTCCACGAGCATCCCAATCTGCCAAGAGCCGACCAAGATGAGTGTTGCTACCATCGCTGCCAACTTTGGAATAAAAGACAACGTCATCTCGTTGATGGAGGTGGCCGCCTGAATAATGCCAATCACCAAGCCGACCACGAGAGCAACTAACAAAATTGGTCCAGCGATCATCACAGCGACCCAGAGTGACTCGCGTCCTAAGTCCATAACCATTGCTGAATCCATACTGCCTCCTAGGGCATCGCAAAGCTGGCAGCCAGTGAACCCATAATGAGAGTCCACCCATCTACCAACACAAATAACATGAGTTTAAATGGCATCGAAATCATCATTGGCGACAACATCATCATCCCCATCGACATCAACACACTCGCCACAATGAGATCAATCACGACAAAAGGGATGTAGATCAAAAAGGCAATAATGAATGCACTTTTGAGCTCCGAGGTGAGAAAGGCAGGCGCCAAAATTGAAAATGGAATGTCATCAGGGCTATTAAAGCCCTCCGCACGTGCAATCTGCGCGAACATGGCAATATCTTCTTCCCGCGTTTGATTCAGCATAAACCCACGAAGCGGCCCTTCCGCCGCTGCAATAGCTTGCTCGATCGGGAGCTCTGCGTTCAAAAATGGGACCACCGCTTGATCATAGATGTCTGAGAATACCGGAGCCATGATGAAAAACGTGAGAAACAAGCGCCAACCCCAGCAGCACTTGGTTGGGAGGCGTTTGCATGGTACCTAAGGCTTGGCGGAGTAAGGACAACACGATGATGATCCGGACAAATGACGTCAGCGCTAGCACCATCGCAGGCAGTAAGGTCAATAGCGTCATCAACGCCAGTAACTGCAGTGTCAGGCTGTACTGAGTCGCTCCATCTGTTTCAGTTACTGTCACAATCGGCAAGGAGTTCGCGACACTCACAGCCGGCATCAATGCAAATAGAAGGACGCAGATACGGGCCATCATGAAGAAGGCTCCTCTCGTACCTGTTGCATCACGCCTTGAAAATCAACACTGTCTGTGCGCCACTCACCAAGGCGCGTCATTTGGGTTGGAGACAGTCCCACCAACACCTGTCGGGTACCTACTTCAACAAGTACCAACTTCTGGCGTGTACCAAGGGCAATGCTGTCTTTAATCTGCAACTGACCGTTGCGTTGTTTGGAGAAATTCAGGCCCTGCATGCGCTTCAGCGCAAACAGGGTCCCAGCAAGAAGGATCAGAACAAGGAAAAAACTGGCAGCAAACGACGCCCAATCAATAATACCCACCGATCCTCCATGCGGCTATTAAAGGTTCTTGATGCGATCCGCCGCGGAAATCACTTGGGTCAATCGTACGCCATAACGGTCATTGACGAGAACTACTTCGCCTTGTGCGACCACAGTATCATTCACCACGATATCTAATGGCTCACCCGCCAACCGATCCAGCTCAACCACACTTCCCTGTGTCAGCCGCATTAAGTCACGGATCTTCAGAGTCGCTCGTCCGACTTCGATTGCCAATGTCACAGGAATATTCTCAATCACATCCCGATTCATTTTACTTTCTGAAGCGCTTTCAGGGCTTCCGCCGTGGGATTCCACGACCTCATCGTTCTCTTCAATAAAGTCAGCCATGTTGCTCTCCTTAGTTCGTCGACTCAGGTTTGATCGGATTTTCGATCCGGATCGCGACCTGGTTACCATGGGTGCCAACGATCGACGCGTAAATCGGGACATCGTTAACAATCAAGCGTGCGTAGTCAGGCTTCTTAAAGTACAGCACCTGACCTACTTCTAATTCCTCAAAATCCTTTAAGCTCACCTTGACCTTAGCCAGTTCAACCTTGGTTCTAAGCCGAGCATCGCCTGCCGCCAATTCCATACTGCGAGTCCAGATTTTATCAGACTCCTCTTGCCCATCACCGGTCTGCAACCGACTCCGCAAAAGCTCACGAATGGGCTTCAGTGAGGCATAGGGATAGACGATATCGATAAACCCTTTGACGTTATCCCCGATTTCAGCTTCAAACCGAGACAAAATGACCAAATCATTTTCATCAGCGATTTGCGCGAACTGTGGATTGATCTCTGAGCTCACATGTTCGAAGTGAACGGGCAAGAGTGGAGCCCAAGCTTCTTGCAGTGCGCCATAGAGCTGGTCCAACATAATTTTGATAATGCGTGATTCAGTGGGCGTAAACAGACGGCCGGGCGGTAACGCGCCAATGCCTCTGCCAAAGCCGCCGAAGAAATTATCCAGTGAACTGAAAATGATATTCGGCTCGATGATAATCATGCTGTACCCACGTAACGGCAGTGTCCGACATGTGGTCACTGACAACGGGGGTTTTAGATCCTTTAAATAATCACCGAATTTCAGGATGCGAACGCGCGCAGGATTAATCCGCGGACTGGTTCGCAGCACTTCCAGAAGGCCTAATCGGAACATCCGAATAAACCGCTCGTTGATCATATCAATCGACGTGAGGTTAATCCCAAGTGTCGAGTCTTCAGACGCCAGGTCATGTTTGACGACCCGAGCCTGCATATTAAAACCAGTGTCGACTGCGAGTTCCCCGCTATCGACACCTTCGGCCAGCGCAGCCAGCTCTTCAGGTGTCAGTAAATTCGACGCCATGAGGGGTCTCCCGCTTACTGGACAATAAACTCGGAGAAATACACCTGTTCGATGCCCCCGAAGTCTTCGTTTTCTTCCAAGATACTATTCATCGCGAGACGAATATCTTCCGCAAACTCAACTCGGAAGCTTGGCTCTTCTAAGCGTTGTTCACTCACCTGCCGCATCAAATCCATGATCGCGGAGCGAATCGCAAAGGTGTGCTTCTCAATATTGGAAACAACCTGCTCGTCGTAATGGGTCATGATGGCGACTTTCACCTGCATGACCTTCCGTGAGTTCGCAAGATTGGCGATCATTTCTCGCTCAAGCTCGTAATAGACGGTCTCGAATTTCTCAATTTGTGGCGCTGCAAGCTGAATCTTGGCAGGCTGCGTTGCAGTCACAGCGGCTGCGGCCTCTGCTTCCGTTTCAATTTGTTGGATTTGCGCTTCAGCGGCCTCTTCAGGCGCTGGATCAAAAAATCCAGTAAAGAACAAGGTGGCACCTACTGTCACCCCGACAAGAACCAGCACTGCAACCACGATCAAGATGATCTTGATCAGGCCTTTACCGCCTTTCTTCTCTTCGTCGTCCAGCTGCTCGTCAGCCATCGCTTCTTCCTCGTTTTAAACCAGTATGTTCAACCCGTGCTGGCCATCTAAACCCGCTTCCGGATCCAGAACCCCATCATCCATTTCGTCAACTCCGACAGATGGATCACGAGATGCGACTTCATCACGTGCTGTCGGGTTTTCGCCATTATTCCGCTGAAAACCCATATCGACCAGAGTCGATGCAACATTAATGCCACCTTCTTCGAACCATGCTTTCAAACGTGGCATCGATTCCAGTAACAGGTCTCTTGTCACACTTTGGGTTGTTCTGAACTGGGCTTCAAGACCTCGTTCAGTCATTTCCATATCAATCTCAATACGCCCCAGTTGTGCCGGGTGCAACGTCATTTCCAGAGACCACTGACCCCGTCCAATCTGGCCGGCCATCCGGGCCGCCATCATTTGGCCCATGCGATCCGATAGCTGCTGTAAATTATCCGAACGTCTCAAAAAATCAGCAATCATGCTCCGAAAATCGGAATTTTGCGTCAATTGCGGACCACTTTGTAAATCAAGCTGTCGCGCAAAAGAGTTGGATTGAGAGAACGCATTGGATCGCCCCTCCTCCTGACTCATTCCAGATCCCGTCAGATTTGCGCGACCAGCGTCACTCACCATCCCCTCATCGAACACGTTGAGCAAGTCACTTATCATCTGCTGTGATCGTGCGGGTTGATCCAGCAGTGCTTTCAAGTCGCCGAGAGCATGTTTTGGGATCACAATTTCGTGGATGAAAAAGGTGTCATCCGACGTCGTGGGCGACATGATTTGATTCAATAGTGCTTGGGAGAGGGACAGCACTCCGTGGCCTTTCTGGAATTTCTGAGGCAAGCCAAGCTCATTGGTCACGGCAACAGACTCACCCTCTTGGAGCCCGAGTACCTGTTTGGCATCACCAATTGAAAACCCTTGGGAGCGCATAAACTCGACCAGTGACTCAGCCGATACATCCGACTCACCGACAATCAACTCAATCTCACCCAGGTGCTGTATTCGCCCATGCGAGATCACCGGGATAAAGCTTTGGGTCACTTCGTTTGCGGGTCGGGAGTCAGCCGGAGCCGACGCCGAGGTCGGCTTCTGGGGTGGCGGAGCATCCTGTGCATCTTCAACAAGACGCCCAAACCCACGCGGTCCACCAGGTTCATTGGTTGAGTCAGGAGTCTGTGACGGTTGAGACGGTTGAGACGGTTGCGATGCTGGAAGCATCGGATTCATGGATTGTACGGTCGCCATCTGGCAATCACCCTCTCAAAACAGCCTGTGCTTCAAGAGCTAAGCAAGCAGCGCGCCAAGTTCTAGCGAGTGCGGCGATAATGTCCTTGCGTGGCTATTTCATCGAGCTCTCGGGTCTCCTGCTGGTCCTCGCTAACCCTCTGAATTTCAAGCTCTCTTTCGCAAAGCTTGGTGTATTTTCGACAGCTTAATTCGAGTTGTGTCAGCTCACTTCGTAATCCAATGAGATCGCCTTCCGCACGCGCCATCCGGAACCGCGCTTGCCGCTCGACTGCACGCATTTGCCGAATCGACTCTTGGTACATGCGAATATCTGCCATTTGGTGAGGTGCCCGCTGAATCTCTGCCAACCGGCTCACATAGTCCGCCAGAATGGCTTCAATCCGAGCCAGCGTCTCTTTGAGCCTCTCCACTTCCTGCGCATGGGATTGCACCACTTGCGAATGCTGATCACGGCGCTGCTCTTCACGAGATTTCAGTAATTGCCAAGGCGCCATCAGAGCACACTCGATAACGCGCGCCGCGTTGCCGCCAAATCGCAGTGATCGTTCATCGTTTGCCGCATGAATGTCTCCATCTGGCTGCGTTTCGCAATCGCCTGATCAAGCTCGGGGTTAGTCCCCTGCTGATAGGCTCCGATTTGAATCAAATCCCGATTTTGCTGGTACAAAGACCAATATCGACGAAAAGTGTTGGCTCGGGTCAAGTCGGCAGGGTCAACCAAGGCATTCATGACACGACTGACCGACCCCGTGAGATCGATTGCCGGATAGAAAGCGGCGTCCGCCAATTCTCGAGACATCATCACCTGGCCATCCAGGGACGCGCGTGCAATATCGACGATCGGATCCGATCGATCATCGCCCTCGGCGAGCACTGTGTAGATCGCAGTAATGGATCCATGACCAAATCGTCCAACACCAGAGCGTTCGATCAGCTTTGGAAGTAAGGCAAAGACAGACGGTGGATAGCCCTTGGTGGTGGGTGGTTCACCCACTGCAAGACCGATTTCCCGCTGCGCATGGGCAACGCGAGTCAGAGAATCCAGCAGCAATAACACATCCTTACCCTGCTCACGCCAATACTCGGCAATCAAATGTGCAAGATGCGTGGCTCTTAAGCGCAGGACAGGAGATTCGTTTGCTGGTGAGGCAACGACGATCGATTTTTTCAGACCCTCAGGCCCGAGAGTTTCGGAAATAAATTCTCGAACCTCGCGACCGCGCTCGCCAATGAGTCCGATCACGACCACATCTGCTTTGGTAAATCGGGTAATCATTCCCAGCAGCACACTCTTACCAACACCAGATCCGGCGATGAGGCCAATCCGCTGCCCCTTCCCAATGGTCAATAAGCCATTTAACGTTTTGACACCGACATCGAGGACATCCTGAATCGCACCTCGCTCCATAGGATTCACGGGCAATCCGGACAGCCCTAGGGTGCGCTCACACTGTGGTGCAGGTTTCCCATCCAAGGGTTGTCCTAAGCCATCCAAGATACGACCCAGTTGCGCATGACCCACCCGCGCTTTTGCCGTCGCACTGATTAACCGAACCCGGGCACCTGGGCCAACACCTGAGGGCTCATTAAACGGCATGAGGTAGAGTGTATTGTCTTGAAAACCGACCACCTCCGCATCAATTGCCGCATGGTCAAGGCCCTCAATACGGCATAGGGCGCCAAGGGGCGCCAAAAGACCACGCGCCTCAAGCATTAATCCAACGACACGGACCAAGGTCCCAGTCGACTCAACATAGGCTGGTTTCATTTGTGGAATGACAGTCTCAACCCAGCGACCAAACTCCGTCATACCCTGGAATCCGAATCATCCTGCGGGTCTGCATCGGTCTCAGGCAACGGCCCCAAGGTCTGCATTGGCAGCGTCATCTAAAGTGACTGATTCGTCTGGCCTGGTCTCTTCAACCATCTCTTCAGAGGAATTCTCGAGATCCAAGTCCTGTGCGAGCGACTCCTCTTCCACCAACTCCTCTGTCACCAACTCCTCTGTCACCGGCTCCCAATCCACAATGACCTCCGCATCCGCGGTCATGGCTTCGGCGGACCACGCGGAAGCCTCCTGTGGAGGCGGCCAATCTTGCGCATTTTGAGGGGATTCTTGAGTAAAGATCTCCTGTGCCCAGGGTTGCTGGGTACCAAAGATTACCGAGACCAATTGATCTAATCGGTGCTGAATTAGGTCTTCAATGGCGGAGTCATTCATCTGTATTGACACATCGCCACGCGCCAATGATGGATCTGCACGCACTTCTAAGCCGTCTAAGGTACCGCCCAATGTGGCCATGTAACGCTCAAGGTCATCCGGATGCAGTCGCAACACCGGTGGGCGAGCTGGAATTTGTCCTTCAAGATGGTCTAAACAACCTTGCACTAAGCGTGCAATGGCCGTTGAACTCAATGTCAGCTCGCCGCGAACCAACTGGCTCGCGACATGGATGGCCAACCGCGAAAGCGGTTCAAAAAACTGGCCCACTTGCTGGGATGCGTCCGTCACTTTTGTGGTGAGCTCAGACAGCGCACGCTTTGCATCTGCCATGCCCTGGGCCGCTTCCTCACGAAGCCGTGCCTCAGTCTCAGCAATTGCCTGTTCACGTTCTGTATCCTTCGCGGTGAGCGCTGTTTCCAGTGCCTCAATCCGGCTGTCGTATTCGACACGAAGGGCCACCTCAACTTCAGCACGGGCAAGCGCTAACTGCGATTCCAACCACTCAGGATCTGGCTCGTTAACCACAGTTTCAACGGACGCTTCATCCGAAATCTCTGGGTCAGTCTGATCTAGATCACTCGATAACGTGTCTGCATCGGAATCCACAGACTCCTGCATCGAATCAACGTCGGATTCGTCAACTTCGGGCTGCCAAGGCTCTCCGCGATTCAGTCGCTCGAGCTGCTCAGCAGTTAAGGTTTTGATCGCCAGAGGTTCAAAGACAACTTCATCGCCCGCCAATCGCCAGGCAGCTTCCTCGAAGGTCTGATCGATCTCACGATTGAGTAAATCATCGAGCGCGAAGGGTACAACCTCCTCCTCCGCTGATGAGATGTAGACCCGCTTAGACGAAGTCATCACCGCGTCCCGCGAGGACTAACTCGCCTGAATCTGATAATTTCCGGGCCGTCCGCATAATCTTCTTCTGCGCATCTTCCACATCAGAAATCCGAATCGGTCCCTTCGCCTCCATGTCATCGATAAACATGACGCGGGCACGGGATGACATATTGCCAAAGAACTTCTCTTTACAGGGCTCACTTGAACCCTTCAACGCTGTCATCAAGAGATCAGGCTCGACATTCCGCATAATCACCTGAATCGCACGATTATCCACATCGACCAGATTCTCAAAGGTAAACATGTTGTCTTGGATCTGTTGAGCAATCTCTTGGTCTAGATTTAACAGCCCCGACATCACCTGCGTTTCAAGATCTACTTTCGCAAAGTTCATGATCTTTGCCGCCGCGGCAACACCCCCAACACTCGATGAGCGCGCAGACGAATTTGAGCTGAACTGCTTCTTCATGATCGCCTCAAGCTCTTCCATGGCTGCTGGCTGGACTGTTTCAAGACGGGCCACCCGCTGCATGATTTCAGCACGTGTCTCTCGCGGCAGGTAGTTCAATACATCTGCTGCCACTTCATATTCGAGTACAGACAAGATAATCGCGACGACTTGCGGGTGTTCATTACGAACCATATCGGCAATGGCTCGCGCATCCATCCAACGCAATATTTCGAGACCCTTACTGGACTGACCTGGCATGATCCGGCCCAAGACCGAGGCAGCCTTATCTTCGCCAAGCGCCTGCTTTAGGACACTTTCCACATAATCTGATGATCCAAGGCCCAAACTGGTCTGTTGCTTCAAAGTCAGAACAAACTGATCCAAAACAAAGTTGACCGCTTCTTGAGACAAGTCCGACGCACTGACCATGGCAGCACCAATCGCCTGTACTTCTTTAGGATTCATATACTTAATGATCCCAGCAGCCTCTTTCTCGCCCAGTAGGAGCAGCAACACAGCTGCTCGCTCTGTGGATGTCAGGCCCTCAATCTCCTCGCGCACCTTGTCCGATAAGACCGGGGATGCAAACGGATCCTGATTTTTCTCGTCCGCCATGGGTTCGCTCCTAGCTGGCCTTAATCATGTTCTTCAACACATTGGCAACGCGTCCCGAATCTTCTTGAACCAGCATGCGGATCAACGCGACTTTGTCGTCATATGAGTTGGCTGTGTCTAACATATCCATGGAAATCGAGGATTTCTTAGGTTTCAGCTTGGCACGAATCTCTTCCAAGGTCTCACCTTCGGTAATTTCAATCTCGTCTCCACTCGGCGCGTCTTCGCCTGATGCCGCTTGGGCTGCAGCGATCGCCAATTGTTGCGCCTGCGCCTCCACCTGCGCGGCAGCCACTGCTTTGCGCTCGTGGGGCAGCGGAATACTCAGCAACTTATAGGCAATTGGGCGCACGACTACGAAGATCAATATTAAGAATGCGAGGATCGCCAAGCCACCTTCAATCGTATTGAGTAGGAGTACATTTTCATACCAGGGCATCACAGGCTCCTTATTGGCATCCACACTAAACGGGGTGGCGACAACTGCAACAACGTCACCACGAGTCTCATCATAATTCACCACGCCGCGAATCAAATCATTTAAACGTGTCAATTCAGATAAGGAGATTTCTGGAGTATCAGGCCCCTCAAAATCAGCGGGATCCATTCCTTCTGAGGCAACCGGATACTCTCCAGGCGCAAAGCGGTTCACCGCAACAGCAACTGAGACTCGCTTCACTCCCCCGGATGCGTCCCGGACCGTCCGAATAGTCCGATCCATTTCATAGTTACGCGTTGTCCGACTGGAAATGGTCTCACCAATATTCGCACCACCTTTGGTTGTCGCAGACCCATCGAGACTAAATTCTGCATCTTCTGGCGGCTGGTTCGTGGTTGAGCCAGGCACACCTTCCGCATCGGCTCGCGCCGTACGATCCAATGAAAGCACCTCAGAACGTGTCACGGATCCTTTCGAACTCGGATCATAGGTTTCAAAGGTACTCTCTGTTTCTGTGAAATCCAGGACCACATCAACCTGACTACGCACATTGTCCTCACCATAGATCGGACCAAGTAGCTGATAAATACGATTGCGGTAGGTGTCTTCAATCTGTTGCTTGTGCTGGAGCTGTGCGGCTGTCATCCCCAATGCGCTATCGCGCGCCGAGTCACTGAGCAGATTACCCAAGTTATCAACGACAGAGACGTCCTCAGGTAATAAATAGGGCACGCTGGAAGCAATCAAATTAATGATCGCACGCACGTGACTGTCATCAATGTGACGGCCTGGGTAGCGACGCAGAACGACCGACGCTTTCGGTGGCGTCCGATCGCGCACAAACACACTTTGTTGCGGAATCGCTAAATGCACGCGCGCATGCTGAATGCTAGCGATCTGCACAATACTCTTCGCCAATTCTTGCTCGACAGCCGCCGCGTAGTTCGCCTGCTCCATAAACTGACTGGTGGTAATGTTGGCAGACTCTTTCAGTGCATCAAATCCGAGCGCGCCGCCTTCAGCGGGAATCCCTTTCGATGCCAGATAAATCCGTGCTTCATGAAATTGCTCAGCAGGCACTTCAAGCTGCCCAGACGAGCGATTAATCATTCCGGTAAAGCCCCCTTCCTTGAGGGACTCCATCGCCGATTGCCGATCGGTGTCTGTCATTCCAGGGAACAGCGGACGATAGACCGGCTCTTGCAAGGCGGTGTAGATCACAAAAAACACCAAGAAGATGATTAACATCATCACCGCTGGCGTGGCTTTTTTGACCGCAGGTTCCAGCAGGATATCTTTCATACTCGGGAACATTTCGATCAGCCGCGCTTGCATCCCAGTCGGTGCGGCCGAGGCAGTCAATCCCGTTGTATCTTTTACTGCAGGAGCCTGCCCTGACTGAGCGGCCTGGGCGGTCAAGGTCTGCATTTCATTTGCTGTCGTTGCCATGATGCGCTATCGCTCCGTTATACCGGCATATTCATGATGTCTTCGTACGCTTTAAGGACCTTGTTACGGACCTGCAGCGTGGCCTCAAAGGCCAACGAAGACTTCTGCATACTGATGACCACATCCGTCAGTGGAATGTCCTCACCACGCTCGTAAGCAGCACGCAGATTGGATGATTCCATTTGCGCCTGATTCACCTGGTTGAAGAGTTCTCGTACCGCATCATTAAATTGCGGCTTATTGACGCCTGCCGTCTCCATCTGTAACTCAGGAACACGTGTCTCCTGAACCTTATTTTGGTAGGCCCGAACCTGGTCCATGACCGATTGCGCGCCGAGTGCTGCTGTTTTATCAATCATGACTCACCCCTCACGCGAAACTGGATTGCGACACATGGGCTGACCCAAAATCGCGAAGTTTGGCGATCTTGTAGCGGAGCGTCCGTGGACTGATCCCTAGCTTTTTCGCTGCTTCATCGCGCGTCTTGGTGGATCGAATCGCCTCCAAGATCACCTCTTGTTCACTGGCACGCACCGCCGCTTGGAGATCTGTCCCATTCTGTGGTTGCACATCCGAGAACTGTGGAAGTTCTCGACGAGGCTCAAATTGTTCAGGGTAGGCGTAGCTCGGGGTATAACGTGGTTCGGTCCGGGTAATCGGCTCGTCTAGCAAGATATGTTCCGCATCGATACGGCCGTTTTCCGAAAACACCAAGGCGCGCTGAATCACGTTATCGAGCTCTCGGACATTACCGGGCCAGTGGTAGGCAAACAGTTGTCGGAGTGCTGCATCGGTAAACTGCACATGCGGACTACCATGCTTGGCAGATAAACTCTTGGCCAATGGCAGAATATCGCCTGGACGGTCTGACAATGTCGGGATCTGCAATTTGAATGCGCTAATCCGATAGTACAAATCTTCCCGGAATTGGCGTTCTTCGATTCCTTTTTTGAGATCGCGGTTGGTCGCAGCAATCAGTCGGAAATCAAGGCGTATCGGGGCGCGACCACCCAGTCGTGTCACTTCTTTTTCTTGAATGACTCGCAGTAACTTTGCTTGCAGTTGAATGGGCATTTCACCAATTTCGTCCAAGAAGACTGTCCCGCCATGTCCCTGTTCAAAAATACCTGGGAGTTCACGAGCCGCGCCGGTAAAGGCTCCCTTCTCGTGACCAAAAAGCATGTCTTCCACCAAGTGCTCTGGCATCGCTGCACAGTTCATTGCGATAAATGGCTGCTGACTGCGTGGCGAGAGGACATGAATAACCCGAGCCAACACTTCCTTCCCCGTCCCGGTTGGGCCATTGAGCAAGACAGCCGCATTAGTACGCGCTAACCGCTCTGCGAGGGCTAATAGATGCTGAGACTTGGGATCCATAAAAATAAATTGCGAAGTATCCATCGGCGTATGAGCAGGCACCGAGTTGGCAGCGACAGACTCACTCACCTCGTCTGTATCGATCACTTCAGGCATCACCTGAAGAACATCCTGCCAATGCTGCTCATTAATCTGGCCAATCGCCACGTAACCTGCATCGATGTTTTGACGCTGAATCCAGGCTTCGTCGCGGGGCTCCACTCGGAAAACGACACGCGCCTCTGCGGTGAACTGTTTCACCGTCCGTAAGACACGCGATAAATTTTGGTCTGCCGGGCAATCAATAATGATGGCCGCAAGGCGCTTGCTGTATGGCCCCAAACTCGAGGTATCACGGACCAGTGCGGTTTCGAATCCAAGCTTCAACACCACACGTTCGATATCGGACATTGCAGGCCATTTTGGATCGACCAAGGCAATGAGGTTTCGGGATGTTTGTTTCAAAATTTGGCTCCACTTGGTTTTGTCACATCCAAGGGACTGCAAGCGGCATGCCAACGCCGGCAAAGCGGCAGAATACGGCCATTTCCGCCTCCGGCAAGCGCCGGTCCAAAGCGGCAAAGCCTGGTGCTGACGGGAATCCGACAGCCTAGATCAATTGATATTTATTGATCTTTTCAATCAGTGTCGTGCGCTGTACGTTGAGGATCCTGGCCGATTGGGAGACGTTACCACCGGCCTTTGTCAACGCTTGCTGAATTAATGTTTTCTCAATCTCTGCCAAATGGTCACGGAGATGCACACCGCGTGCCGGCATTGAGCTGTACCCCTGCGCAAGCATGATGGTCTCTTCCACCGGATCAAGACCACCCTCATCGTCCAACAGCGCAAAATCAAACTGCTCTTGAATCGGATTCCCTTCGTTAAAGACGTGTGCCGTTGCCGCGCCCTTCGCCGCCACATCGCGTGGCAACAGGCTTGACGGAATCCGAGCGAGTGACACGCGCTGCTTTGGATAAAAGCATGACAATCGCTGAATGACATTCACGAGTTCTCGGATATTTCCCGGCCAACGATACTCGCATAGCGCCTTCATGAGACTCGAATCGAAGCTTGATGCCTCGCCGTCAACGGCGAACTTTTTCAAGAAATGAATAATCAACTCAGGAATGTCATGCGCACGTTCACGCAGCGCCGGCAAAATGATTGGAATGACATTGAGACGGTAAAACAGGTCGTCACGAAACTCGCCATTTTCCATCCGAACTTCAAGATCACGGTGTGTTGCCGCGACAACTCGAACATCGACGCTCACTGAACGGGTCGAACCAATGGGATCAATCGAGCGCTCCTGGAGTACCCGAAGTAGCTTGACCTGTGTTTCCAGTGGCATATCCCCAATTTCATCGAGAAACAGCGAGCCCTTATGCGCCAACTCGAACCGCCCAACGCGATCAGAGATCGCGCCAGTAAAGGCGCCCTTCTTGTGACCAAACAATTCGGACTCAAGTAAGTCTTTGGGAATGGCACCACAGTTGACCGGGACGAAGGCAGATTTATGGCGGTTGGATAGGCTGTGAAGTGCTTGAGCAACCAGTTCTTTACCAGTTCCACTTTCACCGAGAATCAGCACGCTGGCGTCAGACTGGGCCGCTTGGCGAATCAATCCACGTAATTCAGAGGCGGCACGACTTGAGCCAATAATTTGATCAAGAGCCATACCGTACTCAACTTTCCTTATGAACTGTCAGATGTCGACTAGTAAAACCTAGGGCATCTGCGATCGCAGGTCAATTCATCCGGCAAGATTGCCAGATTTAGTCTGGCAAATGTTGTATGTATTGTTTGTGATGGTAGGCAGAGCCCTGCCGGGTGGGCAACTCCTTCAGCCCGAGAAACTGCTCCAATGACTGTACGTCTGTTGTATGCGCATACAGTCCTGAGCGCACCGAAGACTCCAGTCGAACAGGCTGGTCAGCCGACTCAATATCCGGGAATTCACCAAACAGCTCTTTGAACAGAGGACCACGAAATGGCCCCTGTAACTCAGGCATTACGGCCGTATGCATTCCCGCGGTGATCGACTGAGTGTCCATCTGCACTTAACTCACCTGAGCCATCGGACGCTGTGCCAATAACTCGGGAACCTGTTGCCAGGCATCACGAATCTCGCTCATCAAGCGATTGACTTCGCGCACTGCATCGATGTCGTTTCGGAGGTTGGCATGCAGTAACCGACGCGTGCAGTAGTCGTAGAGATCGCCAAGGTTGGTTGCGATTTCGCCACCACGCTCGTAATCGAGAGAGCCTTGAAGACCTAAGACGATGCGGATTGCACGGGACAGTGAGTCTCCCTTTTCTTGGATCTCATTGCGCTCAATTTGTCCTTCAGCCGTGGCCAGAGAATCAATCAAACCGTCAAACAGCATTTGAATCAGTTGCACGCTGTCTGCGTACGCGGTGCCAGCTCGAACGCTGACTTCACCGTAACTTTCGAGCGCTTTGTTGCGAAGTGCCATGAAGAATCCCCTTCGGTTCACATCTTGTTGTAAGACATAAATCGGTGGCTCGACGGACTTCTTTAGCGGTTTTGGATTATTCCGGACAATTTTGATAATTCGAGGTAGCGCATTGAATCGCAACAGCCTCAGCGGCCTGGATCGCACTCTCGTTCAACTCAAGGGTCGCCAGATAATTCAGCTCTTCGGCATCCGCAAATCCCTGATCTTTCGCGATTTTTGACCACACGTAAGACGCGTCTGGTTGCATCTTTCCAAGATCACCGGACAGAAGAAGATAGGACAACATATACTGTGCTTCGGGGTAGCCTTGCTTTGCTGCATCCAAAAACCCTCGATAGGCTTCGATAAAGCTTTGCGCGGTTCCACGTCCTGCATAGTGCATCAGACCAAGCATGTATTGCGCTTCAGCGAGTTTCTCAGCTGCGGCAGCTCGAAAGCGACGAAATGCCTCTCTGTCATTGACTTGAGTGCCGTACCCGGAGTAATACAACAGGCCAAGGTTCAAATTGGCCTCAGCCAATCCCTGATCGGCCGCTTGTCGGTACCAATTCATCGCATCCGGATAATTTTGCGTCACGCCGAGCCCCCGCTCATACATGAGGCCCACATTATTCTGAGCTTCTGCGAGTCCTTCTCGTGCAAGCGGTAACCAGGAGCGCATGGCCGTTGAATAATGGCCACGCTCCAGTGCACGAACCCCAGGTTCTACGGTTGTCTCGGCGGAAAAACTCAGCGTGCTAGCGACGAGTACGGTGCACGCGAGTACCCGCCTAACCCCCGTCAACAATGACTTCAATCCGCCGATTACGCGAACGACCTGCGGCCGTGTCATTACTATCCAAAGGTTTTGTATCTGCGTATCCAACAACAGTGACTCTTCCTTGTTGCAACTCGGTATTTCCAAGCAGATAGTCTGCCACAGCCGCTGAGCGGGCCGCTGATAAATCCCAGTTAGATTGGAAGCGTTCACTGAAGGCAATTGGAACACTGTCCGTGTGCCCAGCAATGGTCACCGTCCCGTTGGTTTGCGCCACCGCACTGCCAACACGATCCAATAAGGGCAAGAACGCAGGCTGCAGATCGGCAAACCCTGACCGGAACGATCCTTGTTCAGCCAGGCGAACAATAATTTTGTCCCCCTCACGCTCCACCTCAGCCAAGCCTTTTGCAATATCGTCAGACAGCTCCATCCGAATTTGTTCGAGTTTATCTTGGAGCTGCTCCTCACTATTCGATCCGCCAGTTCCGCCCTGCGCTTGACCGCTCTGGGCAAGATCGCCCGCTTGCTGCCCCGACTCTGACTGGTCACGGACAGCAACCTCACTGGCCACTTGAGACTGCGCGTCAGCGACTTTGGCAAATATCTCGAGTGTCTCTTGCGAGACCAGCCCACCTTGGGCACGGCCGTCATCGGTCGTTCCTTCACCACCACTGGTCGCGGGCGATGTCAGTTCAACAACAATCTTTTCATCCTCGACCTTCACTTCCACTTGACCTTCGGCGATCTCTTTCGCAAGTAACTTCTCGACCGTCCTGAAGTCCGCGTTGTCTTTAAAATCTTCGGTTTTGTTCGATGTCTGAAGTTCCACTTCCTTTTTGGTCTGATCAGTCGTCTTCTGCTGAACAGTCTGGATTGGTGTGGGTTGCGATACAGCCGGTGAGAACGATTTTGCAATCATACTTTGCGCTTTGGGTGGCTCAACAGTTGGAACTAACCGCTGTACACCGAATGCCGATCGCATGGACCCAGAAATCTGCTTGTACTTCGGGACATTCATCTCAGCAAACGAAAGGATCAAAACGAAGAAGGCCATCAATAGCGTCGCCATATCCGCAAAGGTTGCCATCCAGGCCGGTGCACCACTTTTACAGGGCGCACACTCCTCACACTTCTGCGGGGGATCTTCCTCCGGCGGATCGTCCGGTGGCAGTTCGTCCTCGACAAGCACCACTGCAGCAGGAACTGGTGCGGCAGCCACTTCTGCCGCCAGTTCAGCCTCGTCGGGCCCTTTGGTTTCTTCAGCCATTGTGACTTATCCTCAGCTTGCCGAAGCAGCCATGGCCCTTTCGCGAGCCTTTGGATCAAGGAAGGATCCCAAGACATCGCCCATGACACGCGGGTTACCACCTTCATTGATGAACATGACAGCCTCAATAATCAATGCATTATTGAGTGCTTCCATGTCGCTTTTCGTCTTCAGCTTCATTGCGCAAGGAATTAACACAACGTTCGCCAAAATGGCCCCATACATCGTTGTCAACAAGGCCACCGCCATCGCGGGTCCGATCGATTTTGGATCGGACATATTCCCCAACATCAACACCAACCCAACGAGGGTGCCAATCATTCCCATCGCCGGCGCAATCTCAGCCCAAGCAGCAAAGAAACTAGCACCCGCTGTATGCCGATTTTTCATCTGCTCATTTTCGCGCTCGAGAGACGCTCGAATCAATTTGCCGTCCGTGCCGTCGACCAGCATGGAGATCGCCTTGGCCATATACTTGTTTTTGATATCTTGGCCTTCGAGCGCAATCATTCCGTCTTTTCGGGCAATCGTCGCCAATTCCACCAGTTGAACAATCAAATCTTCTGGCTTATCAGGGTAGCCCCCGAATACCTTCCCAAAGACTTTCGCAAAGCCAATAAACTCAGGCAAGGTCGACCGATACAGGGTGGCCATGATCGATCCACCCAGTACAATCAACATTGACGGGGTGTCAACAAAGGGCGTTGGATCGCCCATCGCCATGACGATGAGTGCCAATGCCCCAATCAACCCGATGATACTTGCGATATCCATGCTTAACCTCGTTTGTGAGCCACTGACTCAAGCGGAACCCGTTTGACACTTATCGGCCCGAATCATGGAAAATTTACCTTGATTCAAATTTTACAAGCCAATCCCGATATACTAAATGACATCAAAGCACGTTGTAGGAGGATAAAGTATGCGAGCATCCCTGTGGACTCTCGGCCTCTGTTTCGTCCTCGCTGGCTGCGATCGAAACATCGATCTTCCCAATTGCACAACGCAGTTTGACTCCACTGATTATGGCAAATACCTCGTTGATACAAATCAGGGCCTTGCAACTGATGCGCAAGGCAATGTGTGGTATCGATGCAAAGCCGGACAGACTTTCCGTGGCAAACGATGCCTTGGGGACCCAGTCTATCTGACCCGCTCAGAGGCCGACAGTTTCGCCCGTGATTTTTCTGAAAAAGTGGGGATGCCGTTTCGGTTACCCACAAAAAACGAAGTCAAAGCAATTATCGAACCGAGCTGTAAAAGTCCTGCGGTGAACCCCAATGTTTTTCCTGGGCTCTCCACCGAAAACTACTGGCTACAAGAAAGTTCATGGCACGGTGAACGATTTGGGTGTTCTGTGTACATGTATCAAGGGTCGGTGTCTTGTCGGCAATCAGTCGAGATCCCTCAACCGGTGTTGCTTATTCAAGGGCGTTAGGCAAGTCGACCCGAATCTTTCCCAGGAGGTCGATGGTCCGTCAGCGGTTCATGGCGCTCTGTCTTTGGCTGAAAACTTTGGCAATGACGTCCGTCGATTCGTAACACTTGCAGGCAGGGCAATCCTTGACTCTTAAATCCGATGGACTCGCAGCGATAGGGGAACTTTGGGTCCCAACTCACCGCAAAAAATCGGCATTGCCAGCAATTGGGCCCCGCGTCACTCAACGTCGCTTCCGGTAATAATCAAAGTAAACGCGCCACGCAATCATCACCACCAAAGCAATCCCGATCCCGTATCCAAGCCACGCGCGTGCGTCGATACCTACTGGAAAGCGTACTTCAGGTTGCAGCCACATCATCATCAGTATTGGGACGGCCACCATCAAATAGACCCGAACAAGCCGGCACACTTTGCAATCAGGCCCACCAAACTTAAACATATCCGCCATCCGTTGCTTGACCCTGACACGGACTGTATCAAACTCATGCCATGCCAGCATCCATTGGGTTTCAATTTCGAGAGTAAGGAGCCGAGATGGCTGATCTGTATTTTTGGGCCTCTAAGCTCGTTGGATTCTTTCTCGAACCACTGCATGCGCTTGGTCTGATGACCGGCTTGACTTTGGTCACACTCAGTCGCTGGCGTCCACGCGCACGCCGAAGCGGAGTGCTGTGTCTACTGGTCAGTTGGGTGCTCCTCGGAGCTCTCCCGCTCTGGCACACCCTGCTCGGAACATTAGAGCAACAGAAGGTTCGGCCTACCACACTTCCAGATCAGATTGCCGGGATCATTGTGCTCGGTGGAGCTCTTGACTCTGGAGGCATTCATCAGCAACACGGCGTCGTCGCACTCAACAGTGCCGCCGAACGGATGACCGAGGCCCTCACCCTCATGCGGATCTATCCGAATGTTCCGGTCGTATTTAGTGGGTACTCGGGCGAGTTACGTCCACGTGGCGCGTCAGAAGCGCATCTCGCCCTCCAATTCTTTGACGAAACCTGGGGATCCACCGATCGCATTATCTTAGAAGACCAATCCAGAAATACCGTCGAAAATGCGCGCTATACAGAGGCATTAATTGCCGATCTGAGTCCGCATCCCTGGCTGCTGGTCACCAGCGCCTTTCACATGCCTCGGGCACATGCGATCTTCTCAGATACGCGCCTCACGACAATCCCTTACCCCGTCGACTACCGCTCGATGCACCCATCGGATAGTCGGTGGTTCAATCTACTCGATGGTGCCACCCTTGCCACGCTGCTGATCCACGAGTGGGTCGGACTCACGGTCTACCGGGTGTTTCAGTCTGATTGAGCGACGGCACCGAATGCGGTCCGTAAGCGGGCGACCGCGTCACCCAATGGCGAAGTCAGCTCAAATCGGACCGGCCACCAGCGACCATCAATTTCGGAGAAATATACACGGCGAGAGATCTCCTCTTCGCCAAAGCGAAACAAGCCACGACGCTCAGAGAACCCTCCGATACGCTCAATAGAGACATCACAGACGCGCGACATGCCTGAAAAAAACGGGGGATCATCCTGGATTGCTTGTTGCTGGCGATCCGTCACTCGCACGTCATAGCGGCGAATCCCATCAAACACACGAAACAGACCGTCACAAGCTTGCCCAAGCCCCAACTGACGGCTGAGGGCAAAGACTGGCGCAAAAGGATCGACCGTCCCAGCGGTCGAGTCCTCAGGAACTGGGGTCAACGCATACTTGGATGGTCGACTACGGATCAACTCCACTTGAGGTTGCCGATCAGCGGATGGCCAGAGGACATCGACTTGACTCGAATAATCGCCCCATTGCCCAAAGCCACTGAGCGTTCGCATCGCATTCGGAAGCGCCATCACTTCGAGCGAGCCTTCTGCATCTGACCACCAAGACGCCACACCACGGGTGGCAAATTGCACCTGCACCGACTGCAGTCCGTCGATATCCACCAATGCGGCTCGGAAATCAGCGAGGTCCACCGGGCCTAATGAGACCGTGTAGTGCAAATCCACAGGGGTTTCCGCCAAGACTGCACTCGCGCACACCAGCATCCCTACACCAACACCGCGACGCACGACTCGCATACAACCTCCCGGGCTCTCTTACCAAAGGTATGGGGTCAGGGTCGCGTCCTGCAAGGTCAGATCGCGAGATTCGCTAATCCCGAAGCGATGGCAAGGCGCCAAGTTGACCGCGGCAATAGACCAAGGGTGACTGGGTCGCTTCGGGGGGCTCTACATAGATCACTTCACCCACTAAAATGCCGTGATCACCGCCATTATAGAGGGCATAGGGTCGACAGACTAAATACGCAAAGGCACCGGGTAGTCGAGGTGCTCCCTCAGGCCCTTGGGTGACGTCGATCCCCACTGTCTTCTCGCTCCCCGATTTGGAAAACTGCCACGCAAGGCCTGACTGATCGCCTCCCAAAATGTGGATGCTAAACATATGCGCTTCAGTTAAAGCCGCATAACAGTCTGCATGCTTCGATGGGCAGACTAATACCAGCGGGGGATCCAGAGACACAGAGCAAAATGCGCTCGCCGTCATCCCCTTGAGCACACCAGCCTGATCCCAGGCCGTCACAACGGTCACACCAGAGGGAAATCCACCTAGAGTGGCCTTAAATGCTTCAATTGATACGCTCATCCACCCGCCTTGATCGCTTTAAAATTCCATGCTTTCAGTGCCTCAAGCACTGCATCGACCCGATTTCCCTGAATCACGATCTGCCCATCTTTTGCCGACCCACCCGTCCCAAGACGCTGCTTGAGGCGCTTCGCGAGCGTCACAAGCTCATCCGGCCCACCAGGAACGTCCCAAATCACAGTCGCTTCTTTACCACCCCGCCCTTTGATCTCACGACGTACCCTGCAGACAGAATCTGCCGGGTTCGCAATCGGAACAGGTGTTGAGTCAGATCGAATACGACCCGACTCGGTTGAAAAAACGAGCCGAGTCTCTTTAGACATGCCTACAAATCTTCTATCCGTGATTCGATATCTGGCCGCGCCATTGCCCGAATGAGATCGGTAATGTTGACGACGCCGACACACTGACTATCACCATCCATGACCCGTGCATGGGAGGATGGCGATTCTGTCACCAATTGTGCGGCATCTTCCACCAGCATGTCACCTGACAACTCCGGACCTGGCTGTCCATTATCTGGCTTCATGATCGTTTTGAGCCGTATTACCCGGCCACGATTAATATCTCTGGTGAAATCGGCAATGTAATCATCTTTCGGTTTCAGCACGATTTGCTGGGGTGTGCCCTGCTGAATCACGCGCCCATCACGCAAAATTGCGATGCGGTCCCCAATTCGAAGTGCCTCCTCGAGATCATGGGTAATAAACACAATGGTCTTTTTTAGCTCGGATTGCAGATCCAGCAAAATATTTTGCATATCTGTCCGAATCAATGGATCCAATGCGCTGAACGCCTCATCCATCAATAAGATATCTGCATCAGTGGCCAGTGCACGTGCCAATCCAACTCGCTGTTGCATGCCCCCAGAGAGTTGACCTGGGTAATTCTCTTCATAGCCCGCTAGACCGACCCGCTCAATCCAATGACAAGCACGCTGACGCGCCTCCTTATCGGACATCCCCTGAATCTCCAGCCCATACTGGGTATTCTCCAGCACCGTCCTGTGCGGTAAGAGCGCAAACTTCTGAAACACCATCGATGCACGCTGACGCCGAAAATCGCGCAATTCAGACTCGCTCATGGAGAGGACGTTGACGCCGTCGATCCACACTTCACCAGACGTTGGCTCGATCAGGCGGTTGATATGCCGAATCAGCGTCGACTTCCCAGATCCCGATAGCCCCATCACCACCTGGATGCCTTGTTCTGGGATCTCCAGATTGATGTTATTCAGGCCAAGGACGTGATTGTACTCATCGTTGAGCCGCTCCTTGGTCATCCCATCACGGACCTTTTCCATCATTGCCGCCGGATCTGATCCGAAGATCTTATAAAGTGATTTGATTTCAATTTTGGTCGTCATGTTACTGCCCATTCTGGCGGAATTTCTGAAGCCGTTGCCCGTAGGATTGGCTAATACGATCGAAAATGATCGCCAAAGCAACGATCGCCATTCCGTTGAATAAACCCATGGCCAAATACTGATTTGAGACTGCTTTTAACACTGGCTGACCTAATCCGGTGACGCCAATCATCGATGCAATCACGACCATCGCAAGCGACATCATGATGGTCTGGTTCACGCCAGCGAAAATATTGGGAAGGGCGAGCGGGATCTGGACTTGGGTCAAGCGTTGCCATGGATTGGCACCAAACGCGTCAGCAGCCTCAAGCACCTCTGAGTCCACCAACCGGATTCCCAAATTTGTCAGGCGAATCATCGGGGGGATGGCATAGATCACCACCGCAATGAGTCCTGGCACTTTGCCAATCCCGAGCAACATCACCACTGGAATCAAATACACAAACGATGGAATCGTCTGCATCACATCCAAAATTGGCGTGACAATGGATTGCGCCCGATCAGACCGTGACATCAGGACGCCAATCGGCAAGCCGACACTGATGCACAGGAGTGTTGAGACAGCGATCATACTCACCGTACTCATGGTGTCTTCCCACATGCCAAATAGGCCAATGAGATAGAAGCTAATCGCGGTGCCAATGACGATCCGAATGCTGCGGCTGGCAAGCCATGCCAAACCACATACCACGGCAATAAAAACCGGCCACGGAGTGGACTGTAATAGCCGCTCAAAACTAATCAAAAATTGGAGTAATGGATCAAAAGTCGCTTCAATTTGTTCGCCATATTCGCGCGAAAAGTTTTTGAAGCTTTGATCAATGGCCAAACGAAGATCACGCAGATCTCGTCGACCAAGGGCCGGAAATTCAGTTAAAAATTCCATGAATACCTCGCTGTGAGGGGTGCACAGCGGCACCCCTCAGCTGCGCTCTGTTAAAGGGCCGCTTTGATTTTTTGGGCGGCGTCTGGGGTAACCCATTGCTGCCAAATCGCTTCTTCTTGGAGCAAGAACTCAATCGCCCCATCTTCCCCTGCAGCCTGATTGGCATCCATGTAGGTGAGATACTTGCCAAGAAGCGTTAAATCAAACGCCCGTTTTTGCACATACTCAGCCGCCACAGGCGCCTTCGAGGCAAAATCAATGGTCGCAAGACTGACCACTTCTGAGACCGTCCAACTGCTCTCTTTCGGGTCGTCACACTGGTCTTCAGGTAACGCGATGCACTCATCCCAATTCTTTGCGTCGTAGCTACGATCCCAATCAACAGGCTGGAAACCATACTTTCCGATCAAGGTTGTTGGCGCCCAGTAATAGCCAAACCAGGCGCTGTCACGCTCACCCGCGCGTGCAATCGAGCCATCCAAGCCTGCGCCTGATCCTGGGAGAACAGGCATCCACCCCTTGGCTTCCATATCAAATGCACGGAACAGGTTGGTGTTGACTATCTCGCATCCCCAGCCTGCTGGGCAGGTATGAAAAGCACCCTTGCTCGGCGCTTCGGGGTGTGGGAATAGGTCAGGACGTGCCAAGACGTCGTCGACCGTCTTTAACTCAGGGTGCGCTTTCGCGATCGCGCCAGAGATAAACCAGCCTTCCCCTGCACCAGTAATCGGCTTTGGATTGAGTTTGACCAAACGATTCTCATTGACGGCCTGATCGATGACCACCCGGGCCGAGTTTGCCCACAGTTCTGGCGCGATATCGGGCATGCCCTTCTCGGCCATTGATGTGGTGGTCGGTACCGTATCTCCTGGCACCATTTCCACGTCACATCCATAGCCTTCTTTCAAAATAATGCCATCGATGTGTGCGAGAAATGCCGCACTTGCCCAACTCATTTCTGCAATGGTGACCTTGCCACAAGCGCCGGAATGACCGCCCGCCAGGACTGCGCCACTGACGACCAGACCAGCCGTTGCCATTGCCAGACGTGCTGCTGTTTGTCTAAACATGTTGTAACCTCAATTGTTTTTTACGTGTGAAGTTCGCATCAAATCATTTAGACACGAAACATTTTTAAGTCTACTCAAGAAGGGGCTTCACCACAAATTTCATATTTTATTATTATTTTTCAATAATTTAATTTCTATTGCAAAGAGGATCGAAGTCTCAAATAATTCGTCAACGAAACTTACATCACGAAACATTCATCAGATCAGCAAGGAGGATCTGTGCACCCACTGGAAACGGACGTCTTAGTCGCCCTGCGACGGATCGTGCAAGCAATCGATCAACACTCGAATCGACTCGGGAAAGAGTTTGGGTTAACCACGCCTCAGCTGCTGGTGCTACAAGCAGTCGCCGTGATGCCCGAGCAACCCATTCGGGCGATTTCCGCCGAAGTGACACTGTCTCAGGCAACCGTGACCTCGATCGTGGATCGTCTCGAGCGCCGCGGGCTGGTCGAGCGGCAGCGTTCTGGTGGTGATCGACGCAAAGTCTTTCTCGCCATTACCGACACAGGTCGCGAGGTCTTGGCAAGCGCACCAAAGCCGCTCCAAGAAAACTTCATCATGCGTTTCGACAGCCTACAAAACTGGGAACAGCATCAAGTGGTGTTCGTGTTGCAACGAGTCGCAGAAATGATGGGAGCAAAACATCTCGACGCCGCTCCCTTACTGGTGACCGGGGATGTTACCCGCGGCCACCCGTTGCCAGAAATGCCGCCTGATTAGGCGCCAAGACCCCCATTTGATAGTCAAGAAAGGCCTGGCGTAACTCTTGATCAGTCGCCAACACAAAAGGCCCGTGGCGGGCGATCGACTCACCCAGTGGCTTTGCAGACAGAATGAGTACACGGCCCCCACCTGATCCGCCACGCAAGACGAGATCGCCCTGACGACCTGCCATGGCAAGATCCCCATCCACCAAGACGCGATCGCCCACCCTGAGTTCACCGGCAAAGCAAAATGCAATGGTCGTGTCACCCTCAGGTAATGGCACCCGAACTGTCTCGCCCTCGGGGACAGACAAATCCGCCATCACCACTGGGTAAAAGGTCTTGGCAGGCCCGACCTGATCAAATAAGTCTCCAGCGACCAGACGCACTGCAGTCCCTGCATGCTCAAATTCGGTGATTTGATCTGCTGGAATATCCTGATAACCCGGTGGTGCCATCTGATCGCGTTGCGGCAAATTGAGCCACAACTGGAAGCCCCACATCGCTCCATCGGTTTGCTCGGGCATCTCTGAATGTAGGATGCCCCGACCGGCTGTCATCCATTGCACACTCCCGCCTTCCAATAACCCTTGATTCCCTGCGGAATCACGGTGCCGCATACGGCCCTTCAACATGTAAGTCACGGTCTCAAAACCACGATGTGGATGCGGTGGAAATCCAGCAATATAGCCATCTGGGTCGTCATTTCGGAAATCATCCAACATCAGAAACGGATCGACATAGTCCGCCCCCGGAATTCCAATCACCCGACAAATATTGACACCCGCACCGTCAGTGACGTGCCGCCCGCGGACCACTCGAACAATTTCACGTTCCATGCCAGACTCCTATTTGATCAATGAGTCGTACTGTACCGTGATTTATGGTCGTGACATGACGCCAATCAGAGGATGAATTCATGCGTATTTGGCACGAATCGGGTCCCTCAGGTGCTTAATCTTTGCTGTATCGCCCCTGATGAGACCGAGGTTGACGTCCCGTTTTTACCAGGAGAAAGCCTGTTGCAGGCGCTGATGCGAGCCAAGGTGCCTGGCATCCTGGCTGAGTGCGGCGGTGGCGGCGCCTGTGCGACCTGCCACGTTCATCTCGATCCTCAGTGGCAACATCTTCCACCACCCGACGATCGCGAGCTGGATATGCTCAGTTTTGTCATCGACCCAACGCCAGACTCTCGGCTGGCCTGTCGCATTCGCCTCACTGACCATTGCGCGTCAGGCATCGTGACAGTCGCAGAGCGGCAACTCTAATCAGAATCAATTTGATCCTGTCGGAGTCCGTCTGGTAAGGCGCGCGCTGTGCTGACGCCTAAAGCGCGCAGTTGATCTGCACGACGCACTAAATTACCGCGACCTGTACTCAAGCGCCCTCGTGCTTTTTCATACGCATCCTGACTACGCTGAATGCGATCACCGACTTCTTCAAAGCTCTCCGCAAACAACACAAATTGATCGTACAGCTTCCCACCCAGATCAGCGATCTCGCGGGTATTGCGGTTCTGATGCTCGACGCGCCACACGTGCTCGACTGTCCGCAGCAATGCCAACAAAGTGGTCGGCGAGGCAATCACCACCCCTTGTGCAAGCGCATCGGTAAAGAGACTGGGTGCAACATCGAATGCTGCCGAGAAGGCAGGTTCCACAGGAACAAACATGATGACAAAATCGACTGTCGTCAGCTCGGATAAACCACTGTATTGCTTTCCCGACAATCCCCGTACGTGGGTTCGCATTGACTGCGCGTGCGCTTTCAGTGCCTCACTCCGGGTGGCATCATCCAGAGCCGATGACGCCCGTTCGTAGTCCTTCAGTGACAACTTAGCATCCACAATCAGGCATTTCTGATCCGGTAGATTGACGATCACATCCGGCTGCAAACGCCCCTGCTCACCCTGCAGGCTTTGCTGCCGAAGATACTCATGACCCTCGCGTAAGCCCGAAGCAGTCAGTACCCGATCTAAAACCAACTCTCCCCAGTTACCTGCGGTTTTATTTTCGCCCTTCAGAGCGCGGGTGAGGTTGTTGGCTTCGGTGCTCATTTGTTGATTAAGGGCCTTCAGAGACAGGATCTCCTGATGCAAACTCATTCGGTCGCGCGTCTCACGCTCATAGACTTCATTAACGCGCGCTTTAAATTGCGCAAGCTCCGTTTTCAACGGGGACAAAATGGCGTTTAACCCGTCTTGCTGCTGAGTCTTCAATTGTGTCGCACGTGCCTCCAAAAGGTTTTGCGACAGCACTTCAAACTCCGCCTTCATGAGCTTCATACGGTCTTCATCACGACTCACTGCTTGCAACTGTGCTGACGCCTGATCCAATCCCCGTTGGGCGCGAAGGTAGCGCTGTCCGAACCACAGGGTGCCTGCACAGCCAAAGATCGCCACAATGCTTAAAACTACAATTAACTCCATGCCTGTCCCTCAATCGCTTCCGGTATCATGACAGACTTCAACGGAGAGCAACCAGTGACAGATCAGCCGGATACCCTCTACAGCACCCCCTGGCAACAGCTTGGACAGTTTCGATTTGATGAAGCCGTAGCTCAGGTCTTCCCCGATATGATTCGCCGCAGCGTCCCCGGATATGGGCACGTGGTTGGGCTCTCCGGCCTGATCGCAAAGCGCTTTGCTCAGCCTGAGACCTACCTCTACGACATCGGCTGTTCACTGGGCGCGACCACATTGGCGCTCGCCACCCAAGTCACGGAACCCAGATGCCGGATTGGCGCGATCGATCCCTCCCAAGCCATGTTGGCGGAAGCTCGGCGAATCGCCGCGGACACGCCAGATGCACATATCCCGATTGACTGGATTGAAGCGGATGCACGCGACTACGCCTATGCACCTTGCTCAGTGGTGACCCTCAACTTCACCTTACAATTCATTCCGATCGAGGAACGTCTCGCACTCCTCACGCGCTTGGCCGAGGCAATGGTTCCAGGGGGCTGCCTGATTCTGGCAGAAAAAACCTGTGTTCAAGAACCGGAGAGTCAGCAAGTTCTCACCGACGTTCATCATGACTTCAAGCGCGCCAATGGCTATAGCGAATTAGAAATTGCACAAAAACGCGCTTCGATTGAGAACTTTTTAATCCCAGAAACCGAGGAGGTCCACATTACCCGACTGAAGGCTGCGGGATTTCACACAGTCACTGGATTCTTTCATTGCTTAAATTTCCGCGGGTGGATGGCGCAGGTATGACCCTTGATGTGTCGTATGCATGGACCAACCCACAGCTTCCATGGCTGGCCGACTGCGTCAGCCGGCATCATCACCTGATCAATCAGCGCCTCACCCACGGTGACCTCAAACGCTGGAATCAGGCACTTGCAGACATTCCTCACAATGCAGGCCAACCCATCTTTGATCGCGAGGCAGTGGGACTTGCCGCCTATCCAGAACCTCACTTAGCCGCGCTCAAGACAGCCTTGCGTGGTCTCATGCCATGGCGCAAAGGTCCGTTCCAATTTGGTTCACTCGTCATCGACGCCGAGTGGCGATCTGACTGGAAATGGAATCGCATTGCACCCTTCTTAACGCTCGAGGGCCAACGGGTACTCGATGTCGGCTCAGGGTCTGGGTATCACCTATGGCGAATCTACGGCGCAGGGGCCCGTGAGGTGTTAGGGATTGAGCCCAGCATGCTATTCAATTGTCAGTTTGCTGCGGTACGGGCACTGCTTGGCGACCATCCTGTCGCGAGCCTACCCTTGACCCTCGATGCGTTTGACCCAGGCCAGCTCCGTTTCGATACCGTGCTGAGTATGGGCGTGCTGTATCACCGGAAGGATCCAATCGGCCACCTGGAGCAACTCCAAGGATTGCTTGAACCAGGAGGTACCTTGGTGCTGGAAACCCTCGTTATCCCGGGTGATACTCAGACTGTCCTGGTTCCGGGCGCCCGTTACGCACGAATGAATAACGTGTGGTTTTTGCCATCGGTCGATCATCTGATTCGGTGGCTTGAGCGACTCGGGTTCGAGGCGATCCAGCATCGCGGGACAA
Source organism: Litorivicinus sp. (assembly GCA_018401755.1). GTDB lineage: Bacteria > Pseudomonadota > Gammaproteobacteria > Pseudomonadales > Litorivicinaceae > HIMB30. The sequence continues at coordinate 29,283 of JAGYKJ010000002.1, read as the reverse complement.
CGACCACCTCGACTGACGAGCAACGACAAACGGATTGGATGCAATTTGAATCCTTTGTCCATGCACTTGACCCCGAGGATTCGGAATCAACGATTGAGGGCCTCCCTCGACCACGGCGTGCATTCATCACCGCTCGGCGCCCCCAAACGCCCTGAGACATCGTATTTAAAGGAATGCAGGCAGCGGACAGGCGATTATATTCTGTGCGAGAATCGCGACTTTTATGACATCCGCATTGGAGCATCAGCATGTTTCATCTCGATCTCGCACCAGCAGATCCCATTCTCGGCCTGACCGAAACCTTCAAAGCCGATACCCATCCCGGAAAAATCAACCTTGGCGTGGGCGTGTATCAGGATGCGACCGGTAAAACACCCGTGTTACAGGCAGTCAAAGCAGCGGAGCATCAACTGCTCGAGAATGAATTAACAAAAAGTTATTTAAGTATTCCCGGATTACCCGCGCTGGCCACACACACGCAATCGTTACTGTTTGGCGAAGGCCATCATTTGGCTTCCTCTGGACGCGCAAAAACTGCACAAACACCCGGCGGCACAGGTGCTTTGCGGGTTGCTGCGGACTTCTGCCAACGCGCCGTGCCGAAGGCAGCAGTCTGGGTCTCACAGCCCACTTGGGCGAATCATCAAGCCATCTTTGAAGCGGCAGGATTTTCCGTCAAAGCGTATCGGTACTATGACAAAGCGACTCAGTCACTGGATGAGGCCGGTTTTTTGGCGGACCTCGAGCGTATTCCGGCAGGTGATGTGGTGATTCTTCACGGGTGCTGCCACAACCCATCTGGGATCGATTTGACTCCATCCGCATGGCACGCCGTGGCCGATGTCGCCAAACGCAATCAACTCCTGTGCCTTGTCGACTTTGCCTATCAAGGATTCGGGGATGGTTTGGAAGCAGATCGTGCTGGATTGCATGTGCTGTTGGATGCTGGACTGTCTGTCTTAATTGCGAGCTCATACTCGAAGAACTTCGGTCTCTATAATGAGCGCATCGGCGCCTTAACCGTGGTTGAGGAGACTGCAGATCTTGCCGAGCGTGCCTTTAGCCATATGCAGGCAGCTATTCGCGCCATCTACTCCAGTCCGCCAAGCCATGGCGGTGCCATCGTCGCGATGATTTTAGGGGATCCCACATTACGTGCTCAGTGGATCGAAGAACTTGCTGCCATGCGCCAGCGCATCCGCGCAATGCGCGAAGCCTTTGTACAAGGGATGGCTGACCGTCAAACTGTGATCGATTTCGGCTTCATCAATCACCAAAAAGGGATGTTCAGCTTCTCCGGGCTCTCAGAATCCCAAGTCCTGAAATTACGTGCGGACGATCATATTTACATCGTCGGATCAGGGCGGATCAATGTGGCTGGCATTACACCTGCAAACCTTGATCCCCTCTGCGATGCAATCGTTCGGGTTTTGTAATGGCAATCTATGACCTATACGGGCTCGGCAATGCGCTCGTGGACACCGAGTACCACGTCACGGACTCGGTCCTTGCATCCTTAGGGATCGAAAAGGGAATGATGACGCTGATCGACGATCAGCGTTTAGAGACCTTGGATGGGTTTTTACAAGACCATGCAGAGCTCAAAAAACAAGCCAGCGGTGGGTCCGCGGCCAATACCTTGATTGCAGCCGCAAACTTTGGTGCACAGGTGTTCTACAGCTGTAAGGTGGCCAATGATGCATTAGGTCAGTTCTACCACAGCGACCTGGTTGCCTCCGGCGTTTCCACGAACTTACAAGAGATCTCTGCGGAGGGCAGTACTGGGCGGTGCCTAGTGATGGTCACAGATGATGCGGAACGCACCATGAACACCTATTTAGGGATCACTGGTGATCTTGGACCACATGAGGTGGATCACGCGGCGCTGGCGCAATCGCGCATGGTCTATATCGAGGGCTACTTAGCCAGTGCAGACAGTGCCCGCCAGGCGGCGATCAAGGCGCACCAACTTGCGCGCGCAGCACAGATTCCGGTGGCCTTTACGTTTTCAGATCCAGCCATGGTGACCTATTTCCGGGATGCAGTCGCCGAGATAATCGGTCCAGGAGTTGATCTCTTGTTCTGCAATGAACAAGAAGCCATGACCTGGACAGAAACGCACTCACCGGAAGACGCCTTTGATCAACTCGGACAGACCGCTCAGACTTGGGTCTGTACCCAAGGGGCGGCGGGGGCCACCGTCTTTGATGGAATCTCGCGCCACCAAATTCCGGGACGATCCGTGAAAGCGGTCGATACCAATGGCGCTGGCGACATGTTTGCGGGGGCTTTTCTCTATGGTCGGCAACAGCACTGGAGCTTTGCGGAAGCCGCTCGATTTGCCGTCTACGCCGCAAGTCATTTAGTGACGCAGTTCGGCCCAAGATTGCCATTGGCAGATCACCGCTGGCTTCTTCAGGAGTATGCTCGCACCCACTCTGCTTAGGGGAAGACGCGACTTAGATTGGGTAAGTAGCCAGCAATACGCTCCGGTGACGGATCGACTTCAAACGGAATGACTCCCATGCACGGTGCATTCAAACGCGCCTGCAGCGTCGCAATGGATGCATCCCGCTCGGCCATCCCCGGATCGACTGTATTGGCCACCCACCCAGCCAGCTGCGCACCCATCGCACCAATCGATGCGGCAGTCAGCAATGCATGATTGAGACAGCCAAGCCGTATCCCGACCACGAGGATCACGGGGATCTTCAGTGCACAGGCAAGATCTGCAAAGGATTCATGGGCATTTAAAGGCACCAGCCAGCCACCTGCACCTTCGATTAATGTGAGATCCGCAGGGTGCCTAAAAGCCGGCTCAAGCGCCTCAACAAGATCTCGCACGGAAAGGGTTTGCCCTGCGTGTGCGAGTGCGACATGCGGCGCGATGGGTGGCGCGAGGCACACCGGATTTCGGAGCGCATACGACAGCTCCACAGTACTGACCGAGGCGAGTGCCAATGCATCCTCATTTCGCAGACCTTCTAAGGTCCTCTCTGCACCCGCGGCAACAGGCTTCAGTCCAGATGTCGACGCACCGGCGGCACGTGCGCGCGCCAGTAAGCCACAGCTCACCACTGTCTTGCCCACCGATGTATCGGTGCCAGTCACGAAATACCGCACGACTTTTGCCCCTCCACACGCAATAACACATACTCCAAACATGCAGTGCCAGATGCACACCACCGATCCAGGGCAGCCAAGGTCGCCCGACGGACGTCGCGCGATGACCACTCCGCGTCCCCAGCTGCCCCAATGCGAGTCAAGGCGCGAACCAACTGACGTCGATCGCTATACGGCTGCTGAATATGCCGAATCTCAACCGATGTCACCCAAAACCCAATCTCCCGGAGGGCTGCAATCCACACCCGCTCATCCTGCATCGGAAGCGTCCGCGGAACGAGTCCAGCATCCCCTAAACAGGCTTGGAATCGTGCAAGGGTGCCACGAATCGGAACAACCATCGCCATCCGGCCCCGAGGCTCGAGCAGTCGATGCCATTCGGCGAGCGCCTGCACCCCAATCCATTGCATTGCCATCGATGAACCAATGTATTGAACGGATCCAGTCGCGAAAGGCATGGCTGCAGCGTCTGCAGCGACGCGATAGGTATACCCTGACGCATGTGCAAGCATTGGCAGACTTTGATCCAAGGCAATGGCTGTGGTTCCGGCCTCGAATCCTTCTGGAGCAGTCACAGGTCCTGAACCAACATCCAACACAAGGCCTCTTGCAGCGCGCGGCCAGTCACACCACAACCACTGCCGAGCGATCGCCTGCACCGACGCATGGGCATGATAGGAAGCCGCATGCGTGCGCTTTCGAGAAAACTGCACTAGATCACACCCAAGATTGCCCGAGCCCACTGGTCGGGATAACTCAAAAAGCCAAGATGCCCGCCAGGTAATTTGGTATTGGGAAGTTGGCAAAGCGGGTCGTCTTGGCCCACTAATGGGATCACCGGAATGGGCAAGTCAGGCATCGGAAGACCGAGCAGTGCCAGCTGTTCAAGATTGATCTCAGCCACTGGTTGCGTCGCAGCCGCCAGGCATTGCAGAGCGTCCACTGGATTGGGTTCACCGCGCACCACCAATTGCTGAAATCTCCGAATCGCGGGCTTTGGAGATCGACGATAACGGTCCAGGAATGTGGCAAACGCCACCTGTTGCACCGGGACCCCGAACCCAAAGTACTGGTGGTATCCAAGGGTGATGAGCATCCGCGCGGCAGTCACCTCGGGATGCGACCCCAACACGCGCGCACCTAATGACCAACCGACTAAAACAGCACCCTCCTCGATCGGCCGTTGATGAACTGTCTCAACACGATCCACCCAGCAGACCCGATGATGAGCCTCCAAGGCCTCCCGAAACCTAACCGGCCAGATCGAAGAGCGCGTCGCAAATCCTGGAACGACCACCAAAACACTCACCGGCTTGCCACCTCTAAAGCCTTGGCTAACGCAGCAATCAACCCATCAATCTGATCGAATCGATGTCGTGCACTCAGTGTGATTCGAAGTCGTGCGGAGCCCTCGGGAACCGTGGGTGGACGGATCGCTGATACCCAGTAGCCCTCCGTCCATAACACCTGACTCGCCGCGAGCGCACGCGCATCAGCGCCAAGTATGATCGGTTGTATCGCAGTCTTGCTGTCAGTCAGCGGAATGCCTTCCGCGCACGCGCGCGCCCGAAAATACTGCACGTTGTCCTCCAGCTGAAGCCGCCACTCAGGATGCGCCTGCATCAGCGCAATCGCAGCAACAGTCACGGCAGACATCCGGGGTGACTCCGCAGTGGAATAGATCAGTGTTCGAGCATCATTTTCCAATAACTCAATCAATGCCGATGGACCGGCAACAAAGGCACCTTGACAGCCGACCGCTTTCCCCAAGGTTCCCATCACCACAGGCACCAGATCTTGGGATAATCCGGCAGCCTCGACAGCCCCTGCGCCGGTGGGGCCCATGACCCCGAACCCATGCGCCTCATCGACAGCTAAGAGCGCGTCATAGCGGGCACAGAGCGCCGCGATTTGCTGCAGTGGGGCCACCGTGCCATCCATACTGAACACACTGTCAGTCCAGACCACACCGGGCCCGGATAGCGAACGCAATCGGGCCTCTAGCGAGGCCAGATCGCAATGCGCATAACGCTTCAGCGGCGCACGCATCAAGCGCGCGCCATCAATTAAAGAGGCATGATTGTAGCGATCCTGTACCACCGAGGTCTTCGGCGTCAGCAATGTCTGCGCCAATCCAAGATTGGCGGCAAAGCCCGAGCTAAATAGCAGTGCACGATCACGTCCCAGCCAGGCCGCAATACGTTCCTCAAGCGTCTGATGTGTTGGATAGTGACCACTGACCAAAGGCGATGCTGCACTGCCAACAGGAATCTCTGCGCCCACTTGGTACCAGGCGTCTGACAGGCTCGGATGGTGTGCAAGGCCCAGGTAATCGTTGTCACAAAAACAGATCGGCGCAACCGATGTATGCAGCCGTCGTGTCCGTAATCGATGCGCGCTATTGAGCACATCGAGGCGCGCCTCCCAGCGATTGATCCAATTGGTCATGCCGATGTGAGGACTTCCGAGGACAGTCCTAACTTGCCAAGTAGCGCGCGATCGCGCGCGACCGATGGATTCTCAGTGGTTAATAAGCGCTCACCATAAAAAATTGAGTTTGCTCCAGCCATGAAACACAGTGCTTGAATGCCCTCGTCCATGTCCTCCCGACCTGCAGACAAACGCACATAGGAGCTGGGCATTGTCAGCCGGGTGATCGCGACTGCACGCACCATATCCAGAGGATCAATTTGCGCAAGCTCCGCCAAAGGGGTTCCTGGAACAGCAACCAACAGATTGATTGGCACGCTCTCTGGGTGGGGGTTCTGCGTTGCCAGTTGCCAGATCAGACCGGCACGATCTGACACGGTTTCACCCATCCCTAAAATACCGCCACAACAGACCTTCATCCCTGCATCACGCACCGCACCCAAAGTCTCTAGACGATCCTGATAAGTGCGCGTGGTGATGATCTCCCCATAGAACTCAGGCGACGTATCCAGGTTGTGGTTGTAATAGTCTAAGCCTGCGTCAGCAAGCGCATCCGCCTGTTCAGACGTCAGCATCCCCAAAGTCATACAAGACTCCATGCCCAATGCTTTGACGGTCTGCACCATCGCAAGGACCTTTGGAAAATCTTTTGCGGGCGGATTTTTCCAGGCAGCACCCATGCAAAAACGGGTTGCTCCCAGTGCTTTCGCAGCTTTCGCCTCACGCTCGACCGTGTCTAGATCCAACAAGGGCTCGCGCACCAGCTCGGTATGGTAGTGACCGGATTGCGGACAGTATTTGCAATCTTCCGGGCACGCACCTGTCTTAATGGACAGTAACGTGGAAAGTTGTACTTCGCCTGCCACGAAATACTGCCGATGCACGGTCGCCGCGTCATACACCAAATCCAGGAGCGGACGCTGGAACAAGGCGTCGATTTCAGGACGTGTCCAGTCAAAGCGGATTGGGCTGACAGAGTCGATCATAGGTGGCGTCCTGCGCAAAGGAAGATCTCGGACAGCCCATATTGAGTGCCCAGCTAGAGTGGCATTCAACCCACTCACTCGGCGCTCGTCAAGAAAAGATCGATGCAAATAATTGACAGACTACTGCGACGCCATCCGTGCCCAGGATGCCGTCAATGGACCGACTCACCAGTCTGCCGCCTGTGCCATCAGGCCGCACGACTTCCCCCCACTTTCCCAGCACTGCTCAACAGCCAATCCATTGCCAATCAACTGATCCGTCACTATCGCGAGACAGGTAATCACTATATTGAGACGTGGCTGATACAGCTATTATGTCGACGGATTCGCTCGGCCAGCACTGTCTGGACAACCCCTGACGGGGATCCGTTGCTCACAACCCTCCTTCATCAACTGGTCCGAACACGCCCTGAGAGTGCGCTGATGCATCCATCACGACACAAGGATTGGCCGCTGGCCTGTCGACTTCTGAGTTGGAAGCCTCTCGAAGAGAGTCCGCCACAGCCAATGATCCAAGCCATCTCAGTACAACTCGACTAGTGAAGATCCATGTTCGGCCAAGGTGGTTCTGGTACGTAATCAAGACATTCCCAAACGCCGATTTCAGAGCGGACTGTCCCATCGGGCATCCTCACCGACACACGACCCAAGGCCGAGAACTGGCCGCAGCGCTCTGCGAGGCGATCAGGAGTATTTGCACCGAGATGGACGATACGGGCATGAGGGCCGGCCAGCACAGCCCATTGATCGTATTGATTGACCCGCCGTGATTGATCCGGAATGACCTGTCCTATTGGCCCCGACCAACGAGCTTCACCGGGCGCCTCTGGCCAATAAAAAAGAGCCCAGGCAAGGACGCTATAGTGATCAGCACTCACGACATCCGAAGGACCAGATAGGGCAGCCACTTCCTGAATTGCAGTATCCCAACCACGAATTTTCTGGAATGCATCACGTTGCATGGTCCATCCAAACTGATAGGGGAACAGCAGCAGCAGAACAATTCCCCACTGCATGACCGTAATCATCGACTGCAGCGCGACCGACCAACGGACACGGGCCGCAAAGCCCAACAATAGGAAAGGCACGAGAGGAAGTACCCAATTCACCAAGATTGGGCCAGCAAATCCCTTGATGACAAAAAATGCGACCAACACCGCACTGACCACCTGAAATGCTTCCCGAACCCGCGAGGCATAGCCAGACTCCAGCATCAGCGTGCCATTCCCGCGCCACCGAAGTCCGCCAAAAATGGCGAGCCAGCCGACCGGCAAGATCGACATCACGAAAATAGGGAGCCAGGTAAACGCATCCGACCATTGGGCATCACCCCCAGCCATGTGTCCGAACTCGTGCTTCAGGTGCCCAAAATCATGATCGATATTCCAGGCTATCCAAGGGGACATCGTCAATGCACACACAAAGGCACCCAAATACGGACCGGCGGTCAGAAATATCTGCGGCATCCGCAATATCACCCAGGGCAATAGAGCCAATGGAATCAGTGCAATGGACAGTTTCGCCAAGGCGCCGAGACCCAAGGCGACACCCATCAGTACCCACCAGATCTCCGCACCGTGCTGCCCATCACGATGCACAACTTCCGCAAACGCCCCCAGACTCAAAATAATCATGGCGAGGAGCCAGATATCGGTGGTGTGCACCATCGCAAGTAAGATCACCATGGGTGCGCAGGAAAGGCTCAAGACCAAGATCCACAGTCGTTGATCACGTAACCCCGTCCGATACCCGACCCAAATGAGCCCAAGCGCTGCAACCATAAACGCGAACCAAGCAGGCAGACGCATGGCAATCAGCGGTGGCAGCGCCAATCCCTGCACCAGCCATTGGGTGAAGGTCACGAATGGCCCTTTGGTTTGATAACTCAAGTCAAGATCGAGAAGCCAAGTCGCGTACTGCGCCTCATCAAAATGGACGGGCACCCATCCTGGGGTACTCGAGATTGCCGCCACCATGCAGGTGACGGCAATCACCCAAATCACTGGCCCCCAGATCAGAGATTTTGCTCCGCATAAGAGGCCAGTCGAGATCGAACCACACCCTCGAGATGTTGCGTCGCTGAGCCACTCCACCCTTTGAAACGTTCAACCACATAGGTCAAACCAGAGGTCAACGCAGTCAGATAATTTGAATCAATCTGCGCCAAATTGCCGAGGCAAATGAGCTTTGAGCCCTTACCACACCGAGTGATGATGGTTTTCAGTTGCTGTGGAGTTAGGTTTTGCGCCTCATCCAATAAAATAATGGCGTCTTGGATGGATCGTCCACGGATGAAATTCAGGCTCTTAAACTGAATATTCCCCTTTTCCAGCGCAAACCGAATTGACGCGTCCGGATTATCATCATGTTCATGGAGCGCCTCCAAGTTGTCATGGATGGCGGCAAGCCAAGGCATCATTTTTTCCTCTTCGGTGCCTGGCAAAAACCCGATATCCTCAGCCACCGGAGGCGTGGATCGCGTCACAACGATTTTTGAGTAGCGCTTTTGCTCAACGACGAGTTCAAGCGCGCAGGCGAGCGATAGCAACGTCTTTCCCGAACCTGCAGCACCCACCAGTAAGTTGAGATCAAGGTCTGGATCGAGCAAGGCATGCATCGCCATCCCTTGGTAGACATTGAGCGGACGAATCCCCCAAGCCTGCATATCCTCCAACCGATGCCGTCCCAAATCCAACAGGACGAGACTCTCCGGTTCAACCTGACTGATACGCGCAGCGAACTCATCTGTTGAATCAATGATGTATTGATTCGCATAGACACCCTCAGGAAGTGCATTTCTGGCGATCCGATGATACGTCCGCGCGCCCTCAGCCCAGGTCTCGACATTTGACACCATCGACCAAAAAGGCACATCCAACGTCAAATGTCCGGACGGCAGGAGTTCGACATCGCTGATGAGCTGGTCACGACGATAGTCTTCCACACGCCGCAGCCCCGCCCCCAGCGCCTTTAATCGCATGTTGATATCTTTGGTCACCAAGATGACTTGGTGTGCATCATCTCCATTTTGGATCGCCAGAGCACAGTTAATGATGCGATTGTCATTCGACTCAATATCATCCAATGAGCCATGGGATTCGTCAGCAAGTGGTGAGCGGTGAATCGCCAAGGTGCCATTTGAAGACTCCTTGTCGCCCTTGTAGGCCAACGGAATTTCAACGCCGCGCGCGATTTCATCTGGACTCGCCGAGCCAAGTACCTCGTCAATCAGTCGAATTGCAGAGCGCGCTTCTGCGGCCACGTTCTTCTTTCGGTCTTTAATGTCATCCAACTCTTCCAATACCGTCATCGGAATGACGACAGCATGTTCATGAAAATTGAATACACTCATTGGGTCGTGGAGCAGTACATTGGTATCTAAGATATAGGTTTTGGAGATCATCAAAATGTCAGCCTCGGGCAAAACGCAGTGGTTGATAGTGTGTCAGACTGACACGAGATAATCACAGTTGAATGACAATTTTAGGAGGGCTTTCCATGAAACGAATACACCATTGGGTACTCCTTGGGCTAACAAGCACGACCTTAGTGCTTTCCGGTTGCGTCCGAGACCTTCAGGGATCCACCTACTCTCGAGGTGAGACACGCCAAGTCCAGCAAGTGGAATATGGCAAGGTGACAGCAATCTCACCGGTCGTGATTGAGGGAACACAATCTGGAGTCGGTCAATTACCAGGTGCCATTGTCGGTGGAATAGCAGGCAGTACCATGGGTGAGGGCAAAGGGCAGCAAATCTTTACCGTCCTTGGCGCACTGGGCGGCGCCGTGCTCGGCTCCACCATTGAGGAAAACGCGACACGCACCCAAGGTCTCGAACTCACCCTCGCAATGGACTCAGGTAAAACCCTGTCCATTGTTCAGGAAGTCGAGCGAGTCGATGCTTTTCAAGTGGGCCAGCGCGTCCGCGTTCTCACTCAGGGAAGACTGGCTCGGGTCTCACCGGAATAACTGCGACAAGGCGCTCTCCAGCGTTTTGTAGCGGAACTCAAATCCGGCAGCCTCTGCGGCTGTCGGATAAACGGCTTGTCCTCGAAACAATAAATCCGCCAATTCACCTAACACCAATCGAAGCGGTGCCTCAGGGACCGTCATCCACGTTGGACGGTGCAACGCAGCCCCCAATGCCCTGGTAAATTCTGCATTGGATATTGGATTAGGGGCTGTCGCGTTATACACCCCAGGTGCACCACGACCATCTAAACACCAGAGGATCAAGGCCACTAAATCATCGCGATGAATCCACGACAACATTTGCCGTCCATGCCCCAAACGGCCACCCAGCCCGAGCGAAAATGGACGCTGTAATCGCCCCAAAAATCCCCCAGGCAAACCCATTACCACGCCAATCCGTAAGGTATAGAGCGCGCTCAAGCTGGCAAAATCTGACGCTTCGGCCTCCCAATCTGCACAGAGCCGTGCCGAGAAATCATGGGAAGCAGGGTCAACTTCCGTCAGGGGTTGATCGGAATGCCCATAGTAGCCAACTGCACTCCCTGTCACGACGGTGGCAGGTGCACCGCCAAGCGTTGCCAGGCGTGCTTTCAGGGCGTGGGTGACACCAATCCGAGAGGCTCTCAACTGACGCTTGCGACGGTCTGTCCAGCGTTGATCCGCAATGCCCTCACCCGATAGGTTGATCATCGCATCAGGCACCTCTTCAAACGCGTCAATCTGGTCGACATACTGAACATGCTGAGCAAGTGCCCCATGCCGCGCCTGCGCCCGCTCGGGATTTCGGGTTAAACATATCGGCTGATCACCACGGGCAATAAGCGCCGAAATCAGTGCATCCCCAACAAAGCCGGTTCCCCCAGTCACCCAAATCACAGCCATCACATCCCCCTGTTGCGTGTCGCGTGCGCTTTCTTCACACTGCTAAGCATTGGGGTATTCGCTGACGAAGCAAGGGAGTCACAGATGAAGGTGTGGATCGGTCGTTTGGCGATCGTCTACCTCGGGGTCTGCACCCCAGTTTTTGCATCGGATTTTCTAATGGATTTGCGTGCTGTGGAAGCGGGTCAGCCGGTGACCAAAGCAATGCATGCGCGATGGAATGACCAGCCGCAGCTGGCCGAGCTGGTTGCCGAAGCGTCTCGTCAACGCATTCAGGCGCTGTCAATCGAACAACTCAATCAACTGCTCAAGACCTATCCTTATAGCGCCACCATCGCGAACCTGCGCTACCAAAAGTGGGCGCAACTGGGCCGTCAACAACGTTGGAATGATGTGCTGACATTGGCCATCCCGACCGATGACGTAGAACTGAGCTGCTATCGGCTTGAAGCACTTGCCCGCACGGGTGCCTGGCAGCCTGAAGACGCCCGTGATGCCACTCAAATCTGGACCCATGGCCTGTCCCGGCCGAAAGCCTGTGATGGGTTATTTCGTTGGCTCGATCAACGGGGGCTCATTACCGATGAAGTGCGACTTCGACGGATCGATCGCGCACTCAATGCCAATCAGCTCAACCTGGCACAATGGCTCGCGAAGCCCCTTAATGGTCGAGCAGACGGCCATATCCAGGCGTGGCGAGTCGCCCGACAAAATCCAGAAAAGTATCTCCTGACGATGGCAATACAGTTTCCAGAGTGGGTCGATATGGCGGCCTATCGTTTGGCTGGGGACAATCCAGAAACTGCGCTCACGAGCATCCCTAAACTGCATCCATCAGTTCAGCAAGCAGCATCCAGTGCAATCGCACGTCGCCTCGCCATTGCCCGAGATCCATCCGCTTTGGCGCTGCTCAAGCAACAATTACCGGAACATCCGGTTCTCGATCAGTGGCGGGTCCGATTCTTTCTCAGCCTGCAAGATTGGCCTGCGGTTCTGGATGCGATTGGCAGACTGCCACCAACCGTCCGACAAGAATCGGAATGGGCCTATTGGTCGGCGCGCGCCTTGGCCATGACCGGTTCATCAGATCTCGCGATCGAGCAGTTTAGATCGCTGGCAGAAGAGGTCAGTTGGTATGGATTCCTCGCCGCCGATTATTTGCAATTACCCTATGCCATCAAACCACCTGGAAAGCGTGTCTCAGCGGCTCGCATCGAGGATGTCCGCCAACACCAGGCCATTCAGTTAGCACTCGCGCTGCATACCGATGGCCTCACGGTACGAGGACGACGACAGTGGGATTTTGCAACCGGATTATTGTCTGAGTCAGAACAACAAGCAGCAGCCGAAATCGCAGGCGAAGCAGGCTGGGCTTCACGTGCTGCAATCACCGCGCACCAATCTGGTCTGTCGGATCACCACCATCTTCGGTACCCACTGGCCCATGCGGATCTCATCACGCAATACAGTACTCGCCATCAACTTGCACCCGCCTGGGTTCTCGGTCTGACTCGATCTGAAAGCCTGTTTATGCGTGACATTCGAAGTCCCGCAGGGGCGATTGGTTTAATGCAGATTATGCCGGCCACAGGCCGCGCACTGGCGAAAACGCTCAATGTGACCTGGCGCGGAAATCTGACCCTGATTGATCCAACCGTCAATGTTCGGTTCGGAACCTATTACCTCAAACAACAACTCGAGCGTTTTGGCCATCCAGCATTGGCGACGGCTGCCTACAATGCAGGGCCTAATCGCGTCATGACCTGGCTCCCCAAAACTCCCATGGCACTCGATCTTTGGGTGGCCACCATTCCTTTCAGCGAAACCCGAAATTACGTGCAACGCGTTTTAACTGCCCAAGTCCTCTACGAGTGGCGTTATAATTCTCGGCTGACACGGATTGATGCTTTGGTTGATCCTTTTATCCCAGCACAGGACTCCTCAACATGACCTGGATGATTTGGCTCGAACAAGCCCTTTTGATCATTGGTTTACTGGTCGTTCTGGTGTCGTTTCATCGGTACTGGCGGCGGACTGGCGACTGGAAAGCCATCGTATTTTTTTGGCAGAAGCGAATGATCCTCGAGCGCAGTGAGTTTTTGATTAATCGCGCGGGGATTTCAATCATGATTGTGGGCGTGCTCGTCCGGTTCATTTATCACCTGATGTTTGCCGGAGGCTGACGTGGAACATCCTGAGTCCTTTGAGACCAAACTTGGCAAATTAGAGGCATTAGTCCGGCAAATGGAGCAAGGGTCAATGCCCTTAGATGCAGCGCTCAAAGCCTTCGAGGAGGGTGTTGCTCTAGCCAAAGAATGCAATCAATTACTTGAGACAGCGGCCCAGAAAGTCACGGAAATTAAGCAGACCGGTGAACAGGCGCCCTTTGAGCCCGAGGCATGACGCAGGTTGATTTTGAGCACTGGTTAGAAATGACTATTGAGACCGTGAACGCGGCTCTCGATCAGACTCTTTCTGAACCCCTGCCACCCTCGCGATTACTGGATGCCGCACGCTACAGTGTGCTCCACGGCGGCAAGCGTTTACGGCCAGCGTTGGTCTATGCAGCCGCGCAATGGGCTGGTGCATCCACGGCCGAAGCCACTCCTGCGGCAGTTAGCGTGGAGTGCTTGCATGCCTATTCACTGATTCACGATGATCTTCCTGCGATGGATGATGATGTGTTGCGACGCGGCCAACCAACCACCCATATTGCTTTCGATGAAGCAACCGCGATCCTGGCGGGCGATGCCCTTCAAGCCGTGGCGTTCACTGTCTTAGCCGAACACGCAGATGTCCATACCGACTCTGCGTTAGCGCAAATTCGGTATCTTGGGGAAGCCGTTGGCTTTGATGGTATGGCACTGGGACAGGCAATCGATTTGGAAGTGACAGGTACCCAGGTTGAACTGCAAAAACTGGAAGCCATGCACCGAAAGAAAACCGGTGCACTGATCATCGCATCGGTATTGATGGGTGCGAGTGCGCGCACCACGCTTGATCAAGAGGCTGAACAACACTTGCGACGATATGCCGATGCAGTGGGCCTGGCATTTCAGATCCAGGACGACATCTTGGATTGGACCGCAACAACAGCCGAGCTCGGGAAACATGCGGGCCGGGATCAATTGCTTGAGAAACCCACCTTTCCTGCGCTACTTGGTATTGAGGCAAGTCGCGTGCGTGCGCGTGCTCTGGTTGCTGACGCCAAACAAGCCTTGTCTCTTCTTTCCGGCGACACCATGTTGTTGCAACAGCTCGCAGACCGTGCGATCGAGAGAAGGTCCTAAGATGCCGCACATGCGTTTGTTCCATGCTATTCCCGAAACACGTCCAGACACCCCTGCGCTGGATCTGATTCAGGCGCCACAGGATCTTCGCGAACTAGACTGGACACAGCTTCGCCAAGTTGCAGACGACATGCGCGCCTACCTACTCCACAGTGTGGGCTTATCAGGTGGACATTTCGGAGCAGGCCTTGGTGTCGTCGAGCTGACTGTCGCCTTACATTATTGTTTCGACACCCCGTTCGATCAGTTGGTTTGGGATGTCGGGCATCAGGCATACCCGCATAAGATATTGACAGGGCGGCGCGAGCGGCTACCCACGATTCGTAAAGAAGGTGGCTTAGCCGCCTTCCCGGACCGCAAGGAAAGTCCATACGACACCTTCGGAGTGGGCCATTCCTCCACATCCATCAGTGCGGCGCTCGGCATGGCATTGGACGCCCGGCTGACCGGATCGCGAAGACGTCATGTGGCGGTCATTGGTGATGGTGCCTTGACTGCAGGATTGGCTTTTGAAGCACTGAATCACGCTGCGTCCGAAAATGCGGATTTATTGGTTATTCTCAACGACAATGATATGTCGATCTCTCGAAATGTCGGCGGTATCCGTGATTACCTCGCAAAACTCCTTAGTTCAAAAGCCTACACACGGAGTCGCGATGAGGCACGGCGGCTCCTCGAACCTCTGCCGCCATTGGCTCAATTTGCGAAGAAAACGGAAGAACACATCAAGGGAATGATGAGTCCAGCCACCTTGTTCGAGGAAATCGGATTTAACTACATCGGCCCGATTGACGGCCATGATCTGTCCAGTCTCGTCACCACCTTGCAGAACATGCGTGATCTCAAGGGTCCACAATTTCTGCATGTGGTGACGCAAAAGGGATGTGGGTTTGTTCCGGCCGAGCATGATCCAATTGGCTACCACGCCATCAGCAAGCTTGCCGCGAAAACCGAGGCAAATGCACCGAAAGGCTTGACCTATTCCAACGTGTTTGGACAGTGGATTTGTGATCTGGCCAGCGAGGATGCGCGCGTTGTCGCGATCACCCCTGCAATGCGCGAAGGATCTGATCTTGTGGCATTTTCAGAGCGTTTCGCAAATCGCTATTTCGATGTCGCAATTGCCGAGCAGCATGCCGTGTGCCTTGCGGCTGGGATGGCTACGCAGTCACTGAAGCCGGTGGTGGCGATCTACTCGACATTTTTACAACGTGCCTATGATCAGGTCATTCATGATGTCTGCGTGCAAGGCTTGGATGTGACCTTTGCAATCGATCGTGCCGGACTTGTCGGCGAGGATGGCCCAACACATGCAGGCGTCTATGACATCGCCTTTCTCCGAACACTCCCTGGGATGGTGATTGCTTGTCCATCAGATGAAGCGGAGTGTCGTCGCCTCTTGAGTACCTGTTACGCCCACCCCGGTCCAAGTGCCGTCCGCTACCCGCGTGGTCAGGGGCCTGGGACTCCAGTGCCTACTGATCTTGATCCGGTCGCATTAGGTCGGGCAATCCAACGGCGCACCGGGGACGGACAAGTTGTCATTCTGGCGTTTGGATCACGCGTTGCGGCAAGTCTCGAGGCTGCGGATGTGATCAACGCCACGGTCTGGGACATGCGCTTCGTGAAACCACTGGACGCAGAGGTCTTGGCGGCTTCGACATCGGCTTCACTTATCGTCACGGTGGAAGAACATCAACGCCAAGGTGGAGCTGGCTCCGCGGTTGGAGAATGGTTCGCCGACCACGGGTACTCGGTTCCACTTTTGGCTCTCGCTCTGCCGGATCGATTTGAGGCACATGGCAAACACGAATCGATGTTAGCGCGGGTCGGACTGGACGCGGCAGGCATTCGTGGTGCGATTGAAGATCGGCTTAAGCAGAGGATTCCGGCTGACTGAGCAGATGGCCCAGCCGCGTCAACTTGGTTCTCAGATATTCACGGTTGTGTGAGGTGAGGCCCGTCTCGATCGGGAGACGACGCACGACTTCAATCCCCAAACCCTCCAACGCATCCACTTTTTGTGGATTGTTGGTCAGCAACTCCACGCGCTTAACACCAAAATGAGACAGCATGGGCAGTGCCATCGAATAATCTCGCTGATCCGCTGCAAATCCGAGCGCTTCATTGGCATCGACTGTATCAGCGCCTGCATCTTGCAACCGATAGGCCCGAATCTTGTTCAACAAGCCAATACCGCGACCTTCCTGGCGTAAATACAGCACGATCCCTGACCCTATCGCGGCAATCGATGCCATTGCCGACTCCAGCTGGGCCCCACAATCACATCGCTGACTAAACAACGCGTCACCTGTCAAACACTCTGAGTGTACTCGTACCAGGCTCACTGCAGTGGTCGCGGGATCGCCCATGACTATCGCAACATGCTCTTTCCCTGACTCAGTGTCCAAGAACCCATGCAAGGCAAAGCTGCCCCATCGGGTCGGTAACTGGCAGTGATCAATATGCTCAATGGTCATTCAGGGCTCTCTTAAAGGGGCCAAATCATAGCAGATAGACCAACGAGAAGCAGAACATAGAGTCCTGCGACCAGATCATCAGCCAGCACCCCCCATGGGCCTGGGATCGATCGCTCTGCCCAGGACACTGGCCATGGCTTGGCAATATCAAATATCCGAAAACCCACAAAGGCCACAGCCAGTAGGCTCCACACAGGCCAGCCGACCCAGCTATCCAAACCCCATGCCGCCAGGGCAAATCCAGCCCATTCATCGATCACGATCGAGCCATGATCTGGTTCTCCCAGCCGCCGACCACCTTCTGGAATGCTCCAGCGGGCCAACAGACAGAGCGCGACGATGCCGAGCACTTGGAGCGGAAAGGACCAGGATAAACCCCACCAGACCAGCGGGAGTGCGCCGAGCGTACCAAAGGTACCGGGCGCCCTGGCGGTCAATCCAGACCCGAATCCGACGGCGACCCAATACTGCAACGTGCTCTTCATCGACTGTGATCCCATCCGGCCCACTCTGGGCCTGATAGAAGCTCCCCATCAAGCTCAATATGTGGCGAGTCAGCGCTCGTTAACTGCCCCAGCCAATGGCCCTGGGCGATCATTGGGTGCTGATCAGGCAGGGTGGCAAGTAGTCCATAATCATCACCACCGGTGAGCGCCATCTGCAGGGCTTGATCACGCCCAAACGCCTCTACCAAGCCTGCACACAGCGGCACATGAGCCCCGCTTAATGCGGCACGAAGAGGCTCGGAAGCCGCCTCTAACAGATGCTGGAGATCCTGGAGCAGACCATCAGATACATCGATACAGGCCGTGGCTTGGCCACGTAACTGCAACCCGCAGCGAATCTGTGGCTCTGGATACCAATAACGCGCCTGCCACAGTGCGACATCCTGATGACCTGCCAAGACTTCCAGATAGGCCCGCGCGCCACCACAGTCAGGGCCAAAGAAAACAATTTGATCTCCGGCTCGAGCGCCCCCACGCCGGATCGCTTGACCAGCAGGCACTTCACCCAACACGGTGATGTGTGCCGCTGTTGGACCCCTCGACAAATCTCCACCCAACAGAGTCATTTGCCAGTCCGCACAGAACCGATGCACAGTCTCGCCAAAGTGACCGATCCACGTCGGCTCGAAATCATCAGAGGTCAACGAAATCAGGAGATATTTTGGAGTCGCTCCACAGGCTGCAAGATCACTGAGCGCGCGACGGAGAGCGCGCTCAGCAAACAACGCCCCTGGAGTCACCAAGGGCACATGGCGACCCGCAATCGTGGCATCAATGCTGATACAGAGCTCATAACCAGGGTTCACTGCAAACACAGCACAGTCGTCGCCATTCCCAACCCGGACTGACTCTGGCGGATTGGGTTGAACAAGATAGCGCTGAATCAGCTCAAATTCGTTCACGGGACTTGCTGTGGGTCACTTCGACCTCACGAACCTCACTGGCCAACGCATCCAGCACACCATTCACGAACTTGTGTCCGTCGGTCGCACCATATTTTTTGGACAGCGCCACGGCTTCAGAAATCGCCACCCGAAAGGGAATGTCAATGCGCGCGATCAGTTCATAGGCACCGAGCAGTAATACGTTACGCTCGATGGGCGTGAGATCTTGAAAAGGACGGGTTAAATGCGGGGTTAACTGATCCACAAGATCATCATAGTGGGTATCGATATACATCAGGGCTTGATGAAAGAACGCTAAATCAGCCCGTTTTAAGTTGTTATCGGCGCGAAAGACAGCTTCCACTTCACGCATGGCATAGCCAGACAGCTGCCATTGATACAGTGCCTGCAAGACCGCTTCACGCGCTCGATGACGCTGGGATGCGGTGGGAAGCTCAGGCAAGGTCTCCGGGGTATCAGCCACCGAGCTGTCTCAACAGTGACACCATCTCAATCGCCACCATGGCCGCTTCTGCGCCTTTGTTACCGGCCTTAGTGCCTGCGCGTTCAATGGCTTGCTCAATCGAATCCACGGTCAACACCCCAAAGGCAACTGGAACGCCAGTATCCATCTGCACACGATTGAGGCCACTCGCCGCTTCACCGGCGACATAGTCAAAGTGAGGCGTGGCACCACGGATCACAGCTCCGAGTGCAATAATCGCATCCACGTCGCCTTTTTCCGCGACCGCTTGTGCAGCGAGCGGGAGTTCATAGGCACCAGGAACACGGACCACAGTGATGTTGTCATCCAACACGCCGTGCCGCATCAGGGCATCCATCGCCCCCTCCACAAGAGAGTCAACGACAAACTGGTTAAAGCGACCCACAACGAGCGTGTAGCGGGCATTGGCATCGTCAAACTGACCTTCAATCATTTGCATGGGTAGATCCCCTATATTCCAGATATTCGACCACCTCGAGATCAAATCCCGAGATCGCCCCAAATTTCATGGGTGGTGATAATAATCGCATCTGTCCCACCCGCGCCTGTTTCAAAATCTGAGAGCCGGTTCCTACCGTCAGGTAGGGCACGAGACGCGCACCTGGGTTCGGGAGCTGCCCAGTGAGATACTCATCCAAGCGATTCACAAGGGACTCATGCCCGCGTGCTTCCAAGATCACCACCACCCCTTCACCGGCATCGGCAACAGCCGCTAAAGCAGCATCCAAGGGCCAAGAGCCTTGCTCTGCCCAATTGATTTGCACTAGATCACGGAGCGTGTCTGGGATATGGACTCGCACCAGGCACGGTCGTGATGGATCCGGCTGGCCGGCAATCAAGCACAAATGCTGTCCACCTAAAATTTCATCCTCATAGACACGCAATAGAAAGGTGCCGTAGCGTGTCTGAATCGGTTGTTCCCGGAGCAAACTGATGGTTGCTTCATGGGAGACACGGTACTGAATCAAGTCCGCAATCGTACCAATGGCAATCCCGTGTGCCTGTGCAAAGACCTCGAGCTCAGGACGACGCGCCATGGTGCCGTCTTCATTCATGACTTCGCAGATCACCGATGCAGGTTCAAGTCCTGCGAGTCGCGCCAAATCGCATCCAGCCTCAGTATGACCAGCGCGCATCAGGACACCACCAGGCTGTGCCATCACTGGAAAAATGTGACCTGGTTGGACTAAATCTAAGGGCTTCGCTTGCGGCGAAACAGCCGCCTGTACCGTGCGTGCGCGATCGGCTGCACTGATCCCAGTGGTCACGCCTTCAGCCGCCTCGATACTGACCGTGAATGCGGTTTTATGCCGCTCCGTATTCCGCTGCACCATCAACGGCAGACCCAGCTGACGACAGCGATCTTCTGTTAGGGTCAGACAAATCAAACCACGTGCATATCGCGCCATAAAATTAATGGCTTCCGGGGTGACATGTGTCGCCGCCAAAATGAGATCGCCTTCGTTTTCGCGACCTTCGTCATCCATTAAGATGACCATCTTGCCAGCGCGCATGTCCCGAATTAGCGTTTCAATTGAGTCCAGGGCCATTCGTTCTCTCTTAGCTGCCACTCGAGCCGCAAATCATCGCCAATCTGGCGTACATCGGTGAACACAACCTGTGGTGCGGACGCCAGATCTGGGGGGGCGACATCATACAAAGATCGAGCGCCACGCCCAAGTAATTTCGGAGCCAAGTACAGGAGCCCGCGATCCACCAAGCCTGCGTCAATAAAACCACCGGCTAAGTGTTCTCCGGCTTCCACAAACAATTCGTTGACTCCATGCTCGGCAAACCGTTGACACATGGCACGCAAATCCACCTTGCCACTGAGATCCGGGAGATACCAATGCGTCACTCGGCGCGTCTCCACCAAGGGATGATTCTCAACTGGCACAGCCGTGACCCAGACGACAGGGCCAGGACAGTCGGTCAAATTAGTCTGTGCAGGTAATCGTGCACGGCTGTCAACAATGACTCTGATCGGTTGATCATCAACCGATAAGGGAGCGGGATCTAAGCCAATTTCCGCATACCGCACAGTCAAACGCGGATTGTCAGCAAGTAACGTCCCAATCCCCGTCACAATCGCCCCAGCGCGAGCCCGCTCGCGCTGCACGTCGGCACGACTCTCTGAGCCGGTAATCCATTGCGACTCCCCATCAGCCATGGCTGTCTTGCCGTCGAGTGATGCAGCCGATTTGAGGGTAATCCAAGGCAGTCCCACGGTCATCCGTTTGATAAAGCCTGGATTCAACAAGGCCGCTTCGGTGGCCATTAATCCCACTTCGACCTCAATACCCGCATCGATCAGGGCCTGTCGGCCACGACCTCGCACAAGCGGATTGGGATCCTCCATCGCCATCACGACACGCGAGATGCCTGCCTCAATTAATGCCTGTGTACAGGGGCCTGTGCGGCCCTGATGCTGGCATGGCTCTAAGGTCACAACACAGGTGGCACCGCGCGCAAGCGCCCGATCAGGTAACGCGTTAAGTGCGTTGATTTCTGCATGGGGATGACCCGGCGCTTGATGCCAACCTGCTGATAAAATCTTGTCACTCGCGTAGATCACCGCACCAACCCGCGGGTTTTCTCGCGTGGTATGCAGTGCGCGGCGCGCCAAACGAAGCGCCTCAGCCATTGCTCGAGCATCCATTGATTGATCAGTCATGGCGTGAGAGCTTCTCAATTTCGCCAATAAATTCGGTCACATCACTAAAACTCCGATACACCGAGGCAAAACGAACGTAAGCCACTTGATCGAGTGCCTTTAATTCCGCCATCACATGTTCTCCGATCCGACGACTGGGCACTTCCTTATCGGATTCAGCCTGCAGTTGTCGCTTAATCCGTTGAATACAGGCGTCAATCTGAACCGTACTCACCGGCCGTTTTTCAAGTGCCCGTTCAAACCCGCGGCGTAGCTTGTCTTCGTCAAAATTTTCTCGCTCACCATGACTTTTGACGATCCGTGGCATCACTAATTCATACATCTCATAGGTCGAGAATCGTTGATCACATTGGACACACTCTCGCCGACGTCGAATTTGTGTGCCATCCGCGTGTAGCCGCGAGTCGATCACCCTAGTGTCCACAGCATGACAAAATGGACAGCGCATCAGACGACCCCTTCCGGATGTGCATGACCCAGCTGACCGCGTAAGGATTGGACGCCATAGAGGAGCACACCGGTGGCAACGCTCACATTTAAGCTCTCAATTCGTCCCTGCCATGGGAATCGACACCAAGCTGTCGCAAGTCTCACGAGTCAATCGCCGCAAACCACTCCCCTCGCCACCCATGACAACCACCATCGGACCCTGATGCGCAGCCTGCGCTAGGCTCCCAGACGCCTCACCTGCGGCACCAACCACCCAAAACCCATCCTGCTGCAGTTGCCGCAGGCATCGCGCCAAATTCGTGACTCGAAAAATCGGAATCAGCTCAGCCGCACCTGAGGCGGTTTTTCGTGCCACCTGATTTAAGGGCGCCGAACCATCCTTTGGAACAATGACACCTGCGCAACCAAAGGCCTCAGCACTGCGTAAACACGCACCAAAGTTATGCGGGTCTGTCACGCCATCCAAAACCAGTAGCAAGGGGTTTTTCAGCGGCTCAAGCCATGGTGCCAAGGCGTTTTCAGGCTGCACATCCTGAGGTCTGGCCTCCGCCAGAATACCCTGATGATTGAGATCCAACGGCGCTTGCTGGTCAAATACATCCGTCGCTAATTCCTGAATCCGGATTCCATGCGCATGCGCCCGATCAAGCAAGGCAGTCAGTCGGGCTTCGCGCACCCCAGCACGAACCAGCACAGAACGCGCTCGCCCTGTTTCTATCAACGCACGGACAGCGTGCATGCCACCCACCAACACATGCCCAGAACCAAAGTCGTGGGGAGGTGGCCGGCCCGCAGGCTTATATGGCCGACGACTCATTAGCGCCCCTTCTTTCGTTGACGACTTTCACCACTGGGCTTCGCACTCCGCCCCTTACTCACATCGCCGCTCCGTAACCGGTCGCGTATCGAGACCTTACGGGGCTGTTGCGAATCCCCAGCGATCGCAAAATCAATGCGCCGCGCATCCAAATCCACCCGGGCGATGGTCACACGAACACTGTCAGCCAACCGATAGACGCGACGTGTCTTTTCGCCAATCAAGGTATGCTGTGCATCATTGAACACATAATAATCAGGCGGCAGTTGCGTGACGTGCACCATGCCTTCCACAAAGAGCGCATCGAGTAAGATAAACAATCCAAAGCCAGCAACGCCGGTAATTGTTCCTGAGTATTCTTCGCCGAGCTTCTCGCGCATAAATTGACACTTGAGCCATTGCCCGACATCCCGACTGGCTTCATCAGCGCGCCGCTCCGTCATCGAGCAGTGTTCACCCAACGCAATCATCCGAGCCATATCCGGCAAACCGTCACGATCCAGTGCCGACGGCGTCTCTTGCGCACCTGTCTGAATAATACGCTTGAGCAGTCGATGCACGGTCAAGTCTGGATAGCGACGAATCGGACTGGTGAAGTGCGTGTAATTGTCGTAACTCAAGCCAAAGTGACCCACATCCGGATCTGGTGAATACTTGGCCTGCTGCATCGAGCGTAGAATCATTGCCTGAATCAACGGGAAATCGGGACGATTGGTCGCCTGGTCCAATAGGCTCTGATAATCCGACGGCTCCGGTTTTTCACCGCCCCCCAAACCTAAGCCCATGGAGCCCAAGAACTGGCGTAATGCCGCCAATCGCTCATCAGTTGGCCCCTCATGAATGCGATACAAGGTCGGTAACTTCAGCCGCTTCAAGCAGCGCGCAGCAGCGACGTTTGCAGCCAGCATGCACTCCTCGATGAGTTTATGCGCCTCCAATCGGGTACGCGGTACAACACCGGAAATTTTTCCCCGCTCATCAAACTGAAATGCCGGTTCTACCGAATCAAAATCCAGCGCCCCACGATCTTCGCGCTGTGACCGCAACATCCGATACAGCACGTACAATTCACCAATGCCTGCTCCAATCTCTGGTGAGGAGAATACAGGCGTCTTTTGCAAGGCCTCCACCAACTCCTTTCGACCAAGATCAGTCGAATCGACCGCATCTAAGGCTGACTGAACTTGCTCGTAGGTTAATCGTTGCTTCGACCGAAAGACGATTTCCTCGAAACGGTAACTGGTCAAGCGTCCGGTGCTGGCAATCTCCATCTGCACAGCCAAAGCCAATCGATCCACATTAGGATTTAACGAACACAATCCATTCGAGAGCGTTTCGGGCAGCATGGGAAGGACTTCAGATGGGAAATACACAGACGTACCCCGTTCAATCGCTGCCTCATCCAATGCAGACCCTGGTGTCACGTAGTGGGCCACATCGGCAATCGCAACCCACAGGGTCCAACCACCGCGTCCCTTCGCCTGAGCGCACACTGCATCGTCAAAATCACGCGCATCGGCACCATCAATGGTCACAAAAGGAAGATCACGCAGATCCACCCGATTGGAAATCGCTGACGGACGTATCTCGGTCCCAAAGGCATCCGCTTCGGCAAGGGCTTGCGGCGAAAATTGATAGGGAAGGTCATGTGTCCGAATAGCGACTTGGATTTCAATCCCGGCATCAGAGGCGGAGCCGACCAAATCCACAACATGTCCAATCGGTTGTTGATGCGTTTCAGGGAAGGTTTCGAGTTCAACAACCACAAACTGGCCGGCTCGCGCTCCATTGAGTCGATCTTCTGGAATTAAGACCTCATGAAGATACCGATCATCTTCTGGCGTCACAAAATGAATACCCGCTTGGTGGCGGACCCGACCCACTATTCGGGTGGTTTTGCGCTCAATGATCTCAACAATGCGCGCTTCACGCTTATCACGCGACTTTTTCGACGGCGGCATCTGCGCCACCAAGACGCGATCACCGTGATAGACCCGACGCATTTGTCGATCGTGCAAATACAAACTCTCCGACCCATCATCTGGTACGAAAAATCCGTAGCCATCTCGGTGTGCATGCACCACGCCAGCAACAAGACCGGCGCGGTTGACTAGAACAAAACGATCGATGCGATCCTGAATGATCTGTCCATCCCGACACATCGCAAATAATCGCGCCTGCAAACCATCCAGTAATTCTGGGGGGTACCTGTTAATTCGACCAGTGCATCAAGCGTCAGCGGCTGGCCGTGCGACTCTAAAAGGTCCATTAACCATTGTCGCGACGCGACCGGCATGTTGTAGCGTGAGACTTCCTGCTCACCATAGGGGTCTTTCATAGATACTCCTTTCAAGCTCACATAATGCGGATCGATAGTCGTGAAGTCACGCTTCGCCTACACTTCACCCATGAGCAAACGCAAATTGACCCGACAACAGGCCTGGCGGATTGAAAAAATCCAGACAGACCGCCTTGACCGCGCCTCTCGTCATGCTGAAACAGTGGATCAGCTGTGGGCTGACGGTGCGCTCGGTGAACCTCTTCGAGGCCGCATCGTTGCCCGCTTTGGAAAACAGGTGGAAGTCGTCCCCTGTAACCTCATTGGGCAACCTGATGGGCCCGCGGTCCGCTGTCACTGCCGCGCCAATTTGACTGGATTAGTGACCGGCGACCAGGTCATCTATCAAATCAGTGGGGACTTAGGCATCGTCACTGCGCTTGAACCGCGACTCAATGTCTTAGCACGACCCGACAATCGAGGCCAACTGAAGGCCATGGCTGCCAATGTCGATCAGATTGTGATCGTGACGGCATTGGAGCCTGCACCGCAACCTGAGCTGTTGGATCGTTATTTGGTGGCTACCGAAGTTGCCGGAATTCCACCGCTTATCGTGATCAATAAAGTGGACTTACTGATACAGCGTAGCGATGGGATGCGTGCTGTCGAGTTACTAAAGACACGATATCAATCCATCGGTTATGCAATTGTTGAGGCATCTGCGAAGGATGCCG
The DNA here is from genome assembly GCA_018401755.1 of Litorivicinus sp. Classification (GTDB taxonomy): domain Bacteria; phylum Pseudomonadota; class Gammaproteobacteria; order Pseudomonadales; family Litorivicinaceae; genus HIMB30. The sequence goes on along the minus strand of JAGYKJ010000002.1, from coordinate 3,272 downwards.
GCGGTCTCGAATCACTTGCAGCCTGCTTAACTGACAAAAGTTCCGTCTTTATTGGCCAATCGGGAGTCGGGAAATCCAGTCTGGTCCAAGCGCTACTCCCGGATCAGACGATCCGGGTGGGCCATCTTCATCAGCAGACACGCCTGGGACGACACACCACATCCACGGCCCGCCTCTACGCGTATGAGGGCGGCGGATCGATTATTGACTCTCCAGGTATCCGAGACTTTGGACTGGACCAAATTTCTCGCCAAGAAGTGGAGCGAGGCTTTGTTGATTTGGCCAGATTCATTGGTCTGTGCCGATTTCGCGATTGCCGACATCATCAGGAACCCGGCTGTGCGGTTCAAGATGCGGTCCGCCAAGGTACGTTATCGAAGGAGCGTCTCGCGTCCTTTCACCGAATTCTATCGACGCTTTCTGAAGGAAATGCATGACCATGTTTGAAGATGTCAAAATCGCCCTTCAGTACCTATTACCGGGACACCTGCTCTCACGGACAGTGGGTCAACTCGCCCTGTGCGAAATCCCTGCGGTCAAAAATAGACTCATTCACCTTGCCATCCAGCGCTTCAAGATTGATCTCGCAGATGCCGAAATCAGTGATCCCGAGGGCTATCCTCACTTCAATGCATTTTTTACACGTGCATTGAAAGCTAATGCGCGCACGCTGGCTGGCGCCGATTGGGTGACTTCACCTGCCGACGGATGCGTATACCAAGCTGGACACATCACTGAAGATGGCACGCTACGTGCCAAAGGACATGAATTCACGGTCGACAGTTTACTGGGGCACAGTGATGACACCGCGACCTTTATCGGCGGAGAGTTTGTGACCGTGTACCTGTCGCCTCAAGATTACCACCGGGTGCACATGCCCATGGATGGGGAACTAAAGCGAATGATTCACGTACCGGGACGGTTATTCTCGGTGAATACCACGACAACAGATCGCATTCCTGGCGTCTTTGCTCGCAATGAGCGCGTCGTGCTTCATTTTAAAACAGGTCATGGACCCTTTGTGATGGTGTTAGTCGGCGCAATGCTCGTCGCCTCAATTGAAACCATCTGGGCTGGGATTGTGACGCCACCAGGAATCTCAATCAGCGATTGGCGGTATCACAGCGGATCGAAGCATAGTTTTAAACAAGGCGATGAGATTGGTCGATTCAGGTTTGGATCCACCGTCATTCTGATGGTTCCAAAACAGATTGGCGCTGCATTGTCCGCACTGCAGCCAGGACGGGCTGTGAAAATGGGCGAGGGCCTTGCGGCCCTCCCCAAAACTGCGCCTTAGTTATTCCCCATCGGGTTGTTCAGATAACGGAAGAATTCGCTTTCTGGATCAATCACAAGGAGATCATCCTTGCCAGAGAAGGAAGAGCGGTATGCTTCTATCGACCGATAAAACGCATAGAACTCAGGATCTTGATTGAATGCATTGGCATAGATATCTGCGGCCAGTGCATCTCCCTCACCACGGACCTGTTGTGATTCCCGGTATGCATTTGCACTGATCACTGTTTCCTGGCGATCCGCATCTGCCTCAATACCTTCGGCAAGCTCGCGACCGCGGGCCCGAAGATCACGAGCATCACGTTCCCGCTCAGAACTCATCCGCGAATAGACCGCGCTGGACACCTCTGGAGGGAGATCAATCCCCTTTACTCGGACATCCATGACATGAATTCCAAGCTCCTCGCCGGCTATACCATCCAATTCTGCAGTGATCTGGGCCATTAACTCATCGCGTTGACCAGACACCACTTCGTAGACCGTCCGTTCACCAAATTTATTTCGGAGTCCGTTATCGACGCGCGAAGAGAGCAGATTATTCGCAGTAAATTCATCACCACCGGTCGCGGTGTAGTATTTACCAGCATCTGCAACACGCCACTTTACGAAGGAATCCACAATCAATGCCTTCTTCTCCGAGGTCAAATACCGCTGAGATGGCGTATCTAGTGTGATAAGACGCGCTTCGAAACGACGTACATCATTGACCACCGGAATTTTAAAATGCAGTCCCGGCTGAACGTCAGTGTCCACCACTTCACCAAACTTGAGGAGAACCGCGCGCTCGCGCTCATTCACAACGTAAAGTGAATTTGAAATGATTCCCAAGAGAATCACCACACCGATCAATATTCCCATTTGACGACCCGACATTAACGAATCCCTCCTGATGACCGTGTATCTGAACCATCTTGGCGTGCACGAAGCTCCGCAAGCACTTGATCAGTCAAAGATCGAATATCCGTTGGATTCAACCCTCCGGATCCAGTCACTGACGACGTTGAACGCGCAGAATTCGCGAGAGATGGCGCTATCTGACCTGCAATTCGGTCAAGCGGCAAATACATGATATTTGACCCTGAACTCACATCGACCATGACCTTGGAAGAGCGTTGCATGACTTCTTGTACCGCATCAATGTACAAACGCTGACGTGTCACTTCGGGCGCCTTGGCATATTCCGCGTACAACTTTAAGAAGCGATCTGCCTCACCTTGAGCACGTGCAACAACCTGCTCACGATACGCATTCGCCTCCTCTAGGACACGCTGTGCGCGACCACGTGCTTCGGGAATAATCCCGTTCGCATAAGCTTCTGCTTGGTTTTTCAGGCGTTGCTCATCCTCACGAGCCTTGATGACGTCATCAAATGCCGATTGCACCTGTCGAGGTGGCTGTGAGTTTTCGATGTTCACTTTCACCACACGGAGGCCCGCTTGATAGCTCTCTAGATACCGTTGTAACCGCTCTTGGACATCAGAGCCCAAGACCTCTCGGCCTTCAGAAATCACTCCACCCATCTCAGCAGAACCGACCACATGGCGGATTGCAGAGTCGGTCGCATGCGTTAAAGTGACATCTGGCTCGCGCACATTTAGCAAATACGATTTCGGATCAGAAACCACATACTGAACGCCCAAGGTCACATCGACGATATTCTCGTCTTCAGTCAACATGACCCCTTGCGTAGTGTGTGTCCGAACACGAGTCACATTCACGGTATTGACTTCATCAATAATCGGCGCGTTCCAGCGCAGACCTGGTGTTTTTGTTTCCAAAAACTCACCAAACCGCAACACCACAGCGCGCTCCTGCTCATCGACCTTATAGAACCCTAGGGCTGCGTAGCCAAAGACGATGATGAGGCCCAACACGCCGATTGCCTTGGGAGATAAATTAAAACCACCGCCCTGCGATTCGTTGTCCGATCCACCTGACTTCTTTTTGCCAAATAGCGGTTGACCTCGCATGACTAA